>NZ_LNQV01000037.1 GCF_001515305.1 Aquitalea pelogenes | reverse complement strand
ACCACGCGGTTCAGGCCGCTCACCTCGCACAGCACCCGGTACAAGGGCACCAGCAACCAGGCAAAGCCGAACATCAGCAGCACCGCCAGCAATAGCTTGCGCAGCAATACCGCATTGGCCATCCGCACCCTGTCCATGCCCGGCCCCCACTAGCCCTGCCCGCCTTCCCGCATGCTCAGCACCACGCCGTTTTCAGCGGTTTCCAGCTGTGGCGGCGGGTTGAAGCTGTGGTAAGGCGCAGGCGTGGGTATCTGCCACTCCAGGGTGTTTGCCCCTTCCCATGGCTGTTGCGGCGCGGCTTTGCCATGGCGCAGCGAGTACAGGATGTTCAGCAGGAAAATCAGCTGGCCCAGGCCAAACATGAAGGCGCCAATACTGGCAATGCGGTTGAAATCGGTAAATTGCAGCGCGTAATCCGGAATGCGGCGTGGCATGCCGGCCAGGCCGAGAAAGTGCATGGGAAAGAAGGTGACGTTGAACCACAGCAAGGACCACCAGAAATGCAGCTGGCCCAGCCGCTCCACATACATGCGCCCGGTCATCTTGGGAAACCAGTAATACACGGCGGAAAACAGGCTGAACAAGGCACCGGCCACCAGCACATAGTGAAAATGCGCCACCACGTAATAGCTGCCATGCAGCTGGACATCCACCGCCGCCACACTCAGCGTCACCCCGGACAGGCCGCCGATGGTGAACAACAGGATGAAGCCGATGGCAAACAGCATCGGCGTTTCAAAACTCATGCTGCCTTGCCACATGGTGGCAATCCAGTTGAACACCTTCACCCCGGTGGGCACGGCAATCAGCATGGTGGCGTACATGAAGAACAGCTGTGCCGTGGCGGGCATGCCGGTGACAAACATGTGGTGTGCCCACACCATGAAGGACAGCACGCCGATGGAGCTGGTGGCATACACCATGGAGCTGTAGCCAAACAAGGGCTTGCGCGCGAAGGTGGGAATCACCTGGCTGACAATGCCAAAGGCTGGCAAGGCCATGATGTACACCTCCGGATGACCGAAAAACCAGAACACGTGCTGGTACAGGATGGGGTCGCCACCACCGGCAGCATTGAAGAAGTGGCTGCCGAAGTGACGATCGGTCAGCACCATGGTGACGGCACCGGCCAGCACCGGCATCACCGCGATGATGAGATAGGCGGTAATCAGGCTGGCCCAGGCAAACATCGGCATGTTCATCATGCGCATGCCCGGCGCACGCAGATTGATGATGGTGACCACGATATTGATGGCCCCCATGATGGAGCTGATGCCCAGGATGTGAATGGCAAAAATGGTGAGATCCATGCCCATGCCCAGCTGTACCGACAGCGGCGCATAGAGCGTCCAGCCCGCCGCCGCCGCGCCGCCTGGCACGATGAAGGACAGCAGCAGCAGGGTCATGGCGGGTGGCAGCAGCCAGAAGCTCCAGTTGTTCATGCGGGCAAAGGCCATGTCAGGTGCGCCTATCATCAAGGGCAGCATCCAGTTGGCCAGCCCGGTGAAGGCCGGCATGATGGCGCCGAACACCATGATCAGCCCGTGCAGGGTAGTCAGCTGGTTGAACAGCTCCGGCTGGAAGAATTGCAGACCGGGACTGAACAGCTCGGCACGGATGCACAGCGCCAGCACCCCGCCCACCAGAAACATGCAGAAGGCAAACCACAGGTACATGGAGCCGATGTCCTTGTGATTGGTGGCAAACAGCCAGCGCGCCAGCCCTTGCGGCTTGTGTGCCGGTACCATGCCATGCGCCGTATTGCCTGCCAGATCCATGACCGCCTCCTAACCGCTACTGCCGCGCAGCGCGTGGATTTCCGCAGGCTGTATCACCTGCCCGCTATGATTGCCCCAGGCATTGCGCTCGTAAGTGATGACGGCAGCGATATCGGTATCCGACAACTGCTTGCCCCAGGCCTGCATGGCCGGATTGCGCTGGCTACCATAAAACACGATGTGCAGATGCGCGGCCTTGTCGCCATTGACCACCGGCGAGCCGTCCAGCGCCGGGAAATTACCGGGAATGCCCTTGCCGCTGGCCTGATGACAGGGCAGGCAGTTCTGGCCGTACACCGTTTCGCCCCGCTGGCGCAGCGCCGCCAGCGTCCATACCCTGGCCGGATCATCCGCCGCAGCCGCCGCCTGTTTCAGCCTGGCATCGCGCCAGCGAGCATAGTCCTCCGGGCTGCGCGCATCCACCACGATGGGCATGAAACCGTGGTCCTTGCCGCACAGCTCGGAACACTGCCCGCGATAAATGCCGGGCTTGTCCACCATGAACCAGGCATCACGCAGAAAGCCGGGAATCGCATCCTGCTTCACCCCCAGCTGTGGCACCCACCAGGAATGGATGACATCGTTGGCAGTCAGCAGCAGCCTTACCTTGCGCCCGGTAGGCAGCACCAATGGCTCGTCCACCTCCAGCAGATAATGTTCCGGCCGAGCAGCACCGGCCGCGGTGGCGGTGCGCGGGGTGGACAAATGGCTGACAAAACCGAAGTTGTCATCCAGATAGTCGTAACGCCATTTCCACTGATAGCCGGTGATGCGGATGGTCATGTCCTCGCCATGCGTGCTTTTCTGGCTGAGCACGGCACGGGTGGCCGGCCAGGCAATGGCCAGTAGGATCAGCAATGGAATCACTGTCCAGATGATTTCCACCGTGGTGTTTTCGTGAAAGGTTCTGGCGCGGTAAGCGCGTGATTTGCGGTGTCGCACGATGGCAAACAGCATCACCCCCGACACCAGCAGGAAGATAAGCCCGGTCACCCACAGCAGCATGCTGTGCAGGTCGTATTCCAGTCTGGCCAGAGAAGTGGCGGGGGCCTGCAGATTGAAAGCCGCAGTTTCCCCTTGCACGGCGGTGCTGTGGAGGGCAAACCATATGGCGCTGATGCCGCAGAGGCGAAGGCAGGACATGCGTCCCCCTTTTCCGGCCGCAGGATGGCTGGCGGCCTGTTCAAACACTGACAACAAAATTCAACAGCTGTTTGCAATGCTAGGTCAGATGAAAATAAAAACAAGAATCTTTCATGTCGCACTGCGGCAGTGATGTAAATTCAAAATGCATGAACTTGTAATTGGGTTACGATGGCAAATAATGATGATTAGTCCGCATCATTTACTGCTAAAACCTGTCAGCCCACATCGCAGACATCCATCATGCCCAATGCCAGTCGTGATCAGTTCAGCGCCAACCCGCATTTTCTTGCCTCCCTATCCGGCTTGATGGCCCGTCAGCCGATTGTGGTGGAACACACCCTGGCGGCGCAGGACGGCAGCATCCTGCTGCGCAGCGGCATGACCTTGCAGGAAAAACATGTTCAAGCCCTGCCGCAACACCAGCTGCGCACACCACTGGAAGCCAGCCTGGCCTTGCCGCAGTTCGCTGGCCATCGCGTATTGCATGAGCGCTTTTGCCAGCTACTGGAACAACACTGGCTATTACAGACACTGCTGGAAAAGCCGGCACATCGCCATGCCTGCCTTGCCGTACTGGAAGACTTGCCGCTCAATCACGCGCTGCTGGTGCTGTTGGCCATGCTGGAAGAAAAACAGCAACTGGGGCACAGCCTGTTGTGCTGCCTGATCAGCCTGGGACTGGCAATGCGTACAGGTCAATCCAGCGCCCTGCTGGAGCAAATTGCGCTGGCAGCCCTGTTTCATGACATCGGGGAGCTTTATCAGACACCACGCCAGAGCAAAACCGCCGATGACAGCGAATGGCGGGTGCGCCTGACGCATCCCTTGATCGGCTATCGCCAGATGTTGCAGCTGGGCCAGCATGCGCAGCTGGAAGCCATCGCCCTGGCCATCTTGCAGCACCACGAGCGGCTGGATGGCAGTGGCTACCCGCGCCGGGAGAAGGAAAAACAATTGGGTGTGGCCGGCCAGATCATTGCCGTGGCGGACATGGCCACCCAGATGCTGCTGCATCAAACCCATGCCCACCAGCGGCTGGATATCGCGCTACGCATCATCCCGGGGGAATTTCATCGCCCGTCGGTGTCCTTGCTCAGCCGTCTGCTACGGCAACAGCAGGCCACGCCGGTGGGGAACAAAGCAGGCAATGCCACAGCCATGCTGCATGACTTGCTCAAGCACATCGGCGAAATCACGCATTTGCTGCTGAATTTGCAGGAAGAAAAACTGGGCAGCAGCGGTGCCGCGGTACTGCAGCGCTGCCTGAGTCAGTTTGATGGCATTCAGCGCTCGCTGTTCAGCACCGGCATGCAGGGCGGCCACCCACTGGCGCAGGAAGACGACCTGCAACTGGAAATCATGCTGGTCTGTCAGGAAGTTGCCTGGCGACTTCGCAATCTGGGACGGGATGTCAGCCTGTCACAGGACAGGCTGGGGCCGGATGACAGCATGCTGTTCCAGGATTTGAGCAGCACGCTGCTGGCCAGCCCGGTCAGCCATTGACCGGCGCACCTTCATAGGGAAGTTCCAGCAGCAGCGGTACGTTGATGGCTGCCTTGAGGGTAGCCAGATTGTCGGCATAGGCCAGTTGCTGCGGCACCACCCGGTTGGCCACCCAGCCGGCCAGCGTCAGGCCGGAAGCCTCAATCGCCCTTACCGTGAGCAAGGCATGGTTGATGCAGCCCAGCCGCATGCCCACCACCAGAATCACCGGCAGTTGCAGCGCCCGTGCCATGTCTTCCATGTACACCCCATCGGCCAATGGGGCCAGCCAGCCACCGGCGGCCTCCACCAGCACGGTATCCGCCTGACCCGCCAGTTGCCGGTAGTGGCTGACAATATGCTCCAGTGAAATTTCCACCCCGGCTTCGCGCGCGGCGATATGCGGTGATACCGGCGGCAAAAAGCGGTAGGGGTTCATCAGGTCCAGATCCTGCTGTCCGGTTGCCGCCACCAGCCGGGTCACGTCGTCATTCTGCCAGCTGCCGTCGGGCAGAATCTCGCAACCGGAAGCCACCGGCTTCATCGCCACCACCCGCTGGCCCTGCGCCTGCCAATGACGGATCAGCGCGACGGCGGAATGGGTCTTGCCGATTTCGGTATCGGTGCCGGTAATGAAAAATCCCTGGGACATGATGTGGGTGCCTTGCATGAATGAAGCAGGCGCGATGATAACGCGGGACAGCCGGGAGAGTAAGACGGGTGTCAGCCCGCCAGCGCGACAACGCCGACCTCCTGGGTCGGCTGTCTGCCGCACTGGCCTTGTGAGCCGGGGCTGAATGGGAAGCGGCCTTGTGAGCCTGTGGTTTCAATCAAAGGGTGAACTGAAACCTGTTGCCGGATGGCTACCACCGGGCGGGTCCGGCCTGACGGGAACGGGATGGGGAAAATCCGTCAGACCAGTCCCGGGCTGTGGCAGTTAGCCCGGCTGAAAACTAAATCGTATTCTTAAACGTCGCCTTGTGCCTTCACACGCTCCTGACGGTTGCTCAGCTTGTTCAGTGCGGACAGATAAGCCTTGGCACTGGCCACAATCACGTCGGTATCAGCACCCTGGCCATTCACCACACGGCCATCCTTGGCCAGACGCACGGTGACTTCGCCCTGCGATTCGGTGCCCTTGGTGATGGCGTTCACCGAGTACAGTTCCAGTTCGGCCGCGCTGTTGACCGTGCTTTCGATGGCCTTGAAGGCGGCATCCACCGGGCCGGAGCCGCTGGATTCGCAGCGTTTTTCCACGCCGTGTTCGACAAACACGATGGCAGCTTGCGGGGCCTCTCCGGTTTCGGTGTTGATCTTCAGCGACACGAACTTGTAGTCCTCCTGCAGGGTGGACACCATTTCGTCCGACACCAGCGCGTGCAGGTCTTCGTCGAAAATTTCGCGTTTGCGGTCAGCAAGGTCCTTGAAGCGGGCGAAAGCGGCGTTCAGTGCCTCTTCGCTGTCCAGCACGATGCCAAGATCGGTCAGCTTGGTCTTGAAGGCATTGCGCCCGGACAATTTGCCCAGCGTCAGGCGGTTGGCACTCCAGCCCACGCTTTCGGCGGACATGATTTCGTAGGTTTCGCGATGCTTGAGCACGCCATCCTGATGGATGCCGGATTCATGGGCAAAGGCGTTGGCACCGACAATGGCCTTGTTCGGTTGCACCGGATAGCCGGTGACGGTGGACACCAGCTTGGACGCCGGCACGATCTGGGTGGCATCGACACGGGTTTCCACGGCAAAGATATCCTTGCGGGTACGCACGGCCATGACGATTTCTTCCAGCGCGGCATTACCGGCACGTTCACCCAAGCCGTTGATGGTGCATTCCACCTGACGGGCACCGCCCAGAACTGCGGCCAGGCTGTTGGCCACCGCCATGCCCAGGTCGTTGTGGCAATGGGCGGACCAGATCACCTTGTCGCCACCCGGCGTCTTGCTGATCAGCTCGCGGAAGAAGGCCTCGGTGGCACGCGGCACGGCGTAGCCCACGGTATCCGGCACGTTCAGCGTGGTGGCACCGGCCTTGATCACTTCGCCAAAGATGCGGGCGAGGAAGTCGATGTCCGAACGCAAGGCGTCTTCGGCGGAGAATTCGACATCATCGGTGTATTCACGGGCAATCTGCACTGCCTTTACCGCTGCAGCCACCACTTCATCCGGGCTCATGCGCAGCTTCTTTTCCATGTGGATGGGGCTGGTGGCAATGAAAGTGTGGATGCGACCACGCGCAGCAGGCTTGATGGCTTCACCGGCGGCACGCACATCGCGCTCGTTGGCGCGGGCCAGGCTACAGACGGTGGAATCCTTGATCACCTCGGCAATGGCGCGGATGGCTTCAGCATCACCCGGGCTGGCAGCGGCAAAACCGGCCTCGATCACATCCACACCCAGACGTTCCAGCTGACGGGCGATACGGATCTTTTCTTCCTTGGTCATGGAAGCGCCCGGCGACTGCTCGCCATCACGCAAGGTGGTATCAAAAATGTAAAGACGGTCGCCCATGTCGAATGCTCTCCCTTGTCCCTGTGCTGCTGTCCCGGCGGCGTTCAGGTAATCGTTGAAATCGAATCTCTTGCCCTGGCTGGCGGCTAGTTGTGCCAGTTTGTTCAACTGTGACAGCGGCAGGCTGCCACGTTCTCTCCATTTGTAGATTGCTGCACGGCTGACCGGCTCATCGGGAAACAGCTGACTCAGGCCTTCAGCCACCGCACCGGGGCCGCCCAGGTCTTCGATCAGTCGTTCAATGTCCAATTGCATGTTGTGCTCCTGCAGCAAAGTTTTAACCAATGTATCGATTGGACAATATTTCGTCAAACACGCAGTGCAACATGGGCTGGAAAATCAAAAATCCTGTGTCAAATATGCAAATATTGGACATTAAGTCCAATAATTCATAAAAAATGGCTGCCGCAGACACCAAAAGCCGTCAGTGCCCGGATTGAGCCATCAGAACAATTCAGACAAAAATTGGACAATTCTGTCCAATACCTACATCACGCCGGGCAATAAAAAACCCCGTTGCGCCAGGCGCCAACGGGGTGATCTGTACAGCCAACAGCAGCTTCAAAGCATCACGGGCTTCGGCTTGCACCAGTGCCAGGCCGCCATCACATAGCCGGACAGCGCATAGCAGACAAAGAAGCCGAACAGCACCAGCGGCGGCTCGGACATCAGCAGCAGCAAAGCCACCACCAGCGCCAGCAGCATCACAAACGGTACGCGACGGCGCAGGTGGATTTCCTTGAAGCTCCAGAACTTCACATTGGTCACCATGGTAATGCCGGAAAAGGCGGTAAAGCCCAGCAGAACCCACTTCAAACCCGGCAGGCCGGTGTAGTCATAGGCATGGCAGATCCACACCAGGCCAGCCACCAGCGCCGCTGCAGCCGGGCTGGGCAGGCCGGTAAACCAGCGTTTGTCAGTGCTGCCTATCATGGTGTTGAAACGGGCCAGCCGCAGTGCTGCGCCGGCACAATGGATGAAAGCCACCATCCAGCCCAGCTTGCCCATGTCCTTGAGCAGCCATTCATAGGCCACCAGTGCCGGTGCCACACCAAAGCTCACCATGTCCGACAGGCTGTCGAACTCGGCACCAAAAGCACTCTGACTGTGCGTCAGCCGGGCAACGCGGCCATCCATCCCGTCCAGGATCATGGCGACAAAAATGGCGACGGCGGCAATCTGGAAGTTCTGGTTCATCGCCTGCACGATGGCGTAGAAACCGGCAAACAGCGCGGCCAGGGTAAAGGAGTTGGGCAACAGGTAAATACCCTGGCGGCGCAGGGATGGCTTGCCCGGAACGGGGTCATGCATCATGAAGTTATCCGTAAGCGAAACAGTCGATACGGCGCTGAACCGGCAGGAATACAAGCCGGTAGTCAATGCGTCGACGATCTGGATAAATCGGGCGCCGAAGCGCAGAACCGTCTAGTTTAATCCAAGCCGCTGTCAGCAGCAAAACCGGGCCAGAACCGATACCGGGCAGGCCCGTGACAATGAAAAAAGCCGGGTTGCCCCGGCTTTGCACACTGACCGACTTCGAAATCAGTTCTTGGACTGGTCGACCAGTTTGTTCTTGGAGATCCAGGGCATCATGGCGCGCAGTTCGGCACCAACCTTCTCGATCGGGTGATCGGCGGTCAGGCGACGACGGGCAGTCATGCTCGGATAGTTGGTCTTGCCTTCCAGGATGAACATCTTGGCGTATTCGCCAGACTGGATGCGATACAGGGCCTTTTTCATGGCTTCCTTGGTGGCGGAGGTCACCACTTCCGGGCCGGTCACGTACTCGCCATACTCCGCGTTATTGGAGATGGAGTAGTTCATGTTGGCGATGCCGCCTTCGTACATCAGGTCGACGATCAGCTTCAGTTCGTGCAGGCATTCGAAGTAAGCCATTTCCGGAGCGTAACCGGCTTCGGTCAGGGTTTCGAAACCGGCTTTCACCAGTTCTACCGCGCCGCCACACAGCACAGCCTGTTCGCCGAACAGGTCGGTTTCGGTTTCTTCGCGGAAGTTGGTTTCGATCACGCCACCCTTGGTGCCGCCGTTGGCAGCAGCATAGGACAGGGCCACGTCACGGGCCTTGCCGGACTTGTCCTGGTACACGGCGATCAGGGTCGGCACGCCGCCACCCTTCACGTACTCGGAACGCACGGTGTGGCCCGGGCCTTTCGGGGCGACCATGATCACGTCCAGGTCTTCACGCGGAACGATCTGGTTGTAATGCACGTTGAAGCCATGGGCGAATGCCAGGGCAGCGCCCTTCTTGATGTTCGGGGCGATTTCGTTGCGGTATACGTCCGGCTGCGATTCGTCCGGCAGCAGAATCATCACGACATCAGCCTTCTTCACTGCTTCGGCCACTTCCTTGACCTTGTGACCAGCGGCTTCGGCCTTTTTCCAGGACGCACCGTCCTTGCGCAGACCAACAATCACATCAACGCCAGACTCTTTCAGGTTCTGGGCGTGGGCATGGCCTTGCGAGCCGTAACCGATGATGGCTACTTTTTTACCCTTGATGATGGAAAGATCCGCGTCCTTGTCGTAATACACTTTCATTTGCTTCGTCCCTTGTTATCCGGGCGGCCACCTGCTGTGGCCGCCGCCAGATGTATAGATATATCAGATTTTCAGAACCCGTTCACCACGGCCAATGCCGGATGCGCCAGTACGGACCGTTTCCAGGATCACTGCGCGGTCAATGGCCTCGATAAAGGCCCCCAGCTTGTCGCTCGTACCAGTCAGCTCGATGGTGTATGTCTTTTCCGTAACATCGATGATGCGACCGCGGAAAATATCCGCCATGCGCTTCATTTCTTCCCGGTCCTTGCCGGTAGCGCGCACCTTGATCAGCATCATCTCGCGTTCGATGTGCTCGGATTCATTGAGGTCTATCACCTTGACCACCTCGATCAGCTTGTTGAGCTGCTTGGTGATCTGCTCGATGACTTCGTCAGAACCATGCGTGACGATCGTCATCCGTGACAGTGTCGCGTCCTCGGTTGTCGACACCGTCAGAGAGTCAATGTTGTAAGCCCGGGCCGAAAACAGGCCCACCACGCGGGACAGTGCGCCCGCTTCGTTTTCCAGCAAGATCGAAAGAATATGTCTCATACCGTCCGCCTCAGCACATATTGCCGTAGTCACGGTTGTTCTCGAAAGGAAGCTGCTGGACATCGCGCATGTGCGGCGGCAAGTCCATCTGGTCCAGGCCCTTGCCGTTCTGGATCATCGGGAACACGTTCTCGGACTGATCAGTACGGAAGTCGAGGAATACCAGGCGCTCCTTCAACGCAGGGCCAAACGCCTCGCGCAACACCGGTTCCACATCGGACGGGTTTTCAATCTTGAAGCCAACGTGGCCATAGGCCTCGGCTACCTTCACGAAGTCCGGCAACGCGTCCATGTAGGACTCGGAGTACCGGGTTCCGTAGAAGAATTCCTGCCACTGGCGCACCATGCCCAGGTAGCGGTTGTTCAGCGCCACCACCTTGACCGGGGTATGGTATTGCTTGCAGGTGGACAGCTCCTGGATGTTCATCTGGATGGAGCCTTCGCCGGTGATACAGGCGACGGTTGCATCCGGATTGGCCAGTTGCGCGCCCATGGCTGCCGGCAAACCGAAGCCCATGGTACCCAAGCCGCCGGAATTGAGCCACTGCTTTGGATTATCGAACTTGTAATACTGCGCGGCCCACATCTGATGTTGTCCCACATCAGAGGCGATGATGGCCTTGCCGCCGGTGATCTCGTACAGCTTTTCCACCACGTATTGCGGCTTGATCAGCTCGGTGGACGGGGTGTACAGCAGACAGTTGTGGCCACGCCATTCTTCGATCTGCTTCCACCAGCCAGCCAGATGGCCGGCATCCGGCTTCTGACCGGACTGACGCAGGATGTCCAGCATTTCACGCAGCACGTGCTTGACGTCGCCCACGATGGGTACGTCCACCTTCACGCGCTTGGAAATGGAAGACGGGTCCACATCGATGTGGATGATCTTCTTCGGCTGCGACAGGAAGTGCGAAGGCACGCTGATCACGCGGTCGTCAAAGCGCGCACCGATGGCAATCAGCACGTCACAGTACTGCATCGCCATATTGGCTTCGTAAGTACCGTGCATACCCAGCATGCCGAGGAATTGCGGATCGGAACCCGGATAGGCACCCAGGCCCATCAGGGTGTTGGTACACGGCAGGCCCAGCGACTTCACCAGCTCGGTGACTTCGGCCGCGGCATTGCCCTGTACGGCACCGCCACCGACATAAATGTACGGACGCTTGGCTTCCAGCAGAAGGTTGATGGCCTTCTTGATCTGTCCCGGATGGCCGCGGGTGGCAGGCACATAGGAACGGATGTGCACGTTTTCCGGGTAGTGGAATTCGGCACTTTGCTGGGTGACATCCTTGGGAATATCCACTACCACGGGGCCGGGACGGCCGCTCTTGGCAATGTAAAAGGCTTTCTTGATGGTGGCTGCCAGGTCGTTGATGTCCTTGACCAGGAAGTTGTGCTTCACGCACGGGCGGGTAATGCCCACCATGTCCACTTCCTGGAAGGCGTCCAGACCAATGGCCGGAGTGGCCACCTGACCGGAAATCACCACCATCGGAATGGAGTCCATATAGGCCGTGGCAATGCCGGTAACGGCATTGGTGGCACCCGGACCGGAGGTCACCAGTGCAACGCCCACCTTGTCGCTGGAACGCGAGTAGGCATCAGCCGCGTGCACGGCAGCCTGCTCATGACGTACCAGAACGTGCTTGAATTTGTCCTGCCGGAAGATGGCATCATAAATTTCCAGAACTGCGCCGCCGGGGTAGCCGAACAGAAATTCGACCCCTTCTTCCTGCAGGCAACGGACCAGGATTTCCGCGCCCGATATCTGCATCTTGTGCCTCTTTGTCTTGTCTTGCAGTCAATCTTGGCAATTGACTTGTGTTTCATCCCGTTGTGATGAAAGACCTTAGCGTATCCCTCAAATAATGGTCAAGGCTTTTGTGCAGGTGCAAAAACGCGCTAAGCCACGGTAAAAACAGGGAAATCCCCGGGGTGGTCTTGCCTGCCCGGCTCTGCTACTATCTTCGGCTGGCATCAACCTGAATCCCCTTCTCACATGGCAAGCCGCAAGGAAATGGCCGACTTTCTGCTGTCGGTGGAACGCCGCGCCTTCAAGCAAGCCTTTTACGCCGTTCGCAACGACGAAAATGCGCTGGATATCGTGCAGGACGCCATGATGAAACTGGCAGACCGCTACGCCCACGCACCGGCGGCCGAACTGCCGCTGATCTTCCAGCGCATCCTGCAAAACACCATTCGCGATCATTTCCGCCGGGCCAAGGTCAGGAATTTCTTTGGCACCTTGCTGTCGTCCCTGCTGCCGGTACGTGAGGAAGACGAAACGGCCGACCCGCTGGAAACGCTCAACATTGCCGCGGATGAGGCCAGCAGCAATCCGGAAAAATGGTATGCCCGCAAGGAAGTGGCCCAACTGATTGACGGCGCGGTGCAACTGCTGCCCACCCGTCAACGCGAGGCCTTTCTGCTGCGTTACTGGGAAGGACTGGATGTTGCCGAGACGGCCAGGGTAATGGGCTGCTCTGAAGGCAGCGTCAAAACCCATTGTTCGCGCGCCACGCATACCCTGGCCGCCATCCTGCAGCAAAAAGGAGTGGTGTTATGAAACCTTCGAACCACCCACTTGGCGGGGAAGAAAAGCTGACCCGCTCCGTCAACCGTATCCTGAATCATCCCGCGCAGGACGTGGACCCCAAGATCAGACAGGGCCTGCAACAAGCGCGAGAACAGGCAATGGCGCGCTTTGACCAGCGCATTGCCCAGCCAGCATCACTGGGAGAACAACTTGGCTTGTGGGTGCTGCGCCATACCCAGGCACTTCGCCGCAGTGCGCTGGCCCTGGGCTTTGCCATGGTAGCCAGCACCGGCGTATGGCTGGCTGAAGGCTTGCTGATGGAAGAAGAAGCCGTTGATGCCGCCATCCTGTCGCACGAACTGCCGCTGGAAGCGTTCATGGACCCGCACTTCACAGGCAATCTCCATGACTAAGCCACGCCATGTCCTGCCAATTGTCTTGCTGGGCAGCCTGCTGGCCATGCCGGTGAGCGCCAGTCCGCTGAATAACCCGCGCTGGGACCAGCTGGATAGCGAACAACAAACCGTGATGGCACCGCTGGCCAGCGAATGGGACCGTTACGCACCGGAAAAAAAGAAAAACCTGCTGGCCATCGTGCCGGAGTACCGCAGTCTGGATGCTGCCGGTAAACTGCGGCTGCAAAGCAAGCTGAAGATCTGGTCGGACCTGACGCTGGAACAACGCCAGCAAATCCGCAACAACTGGAAAACCCTGCAAGGCCTGTCACCGGCCGAGCGGGAAAAAGCCATCCAGCGGCTGAAACAGGCCGCATCCAGACCACAAGCTTCCGGTTAACCCCCTACTCGCTTCCATTTCATGCCTTCATTGTTTCCCGATGCCAGTTTTGGCCGCCGACTGTGTAGCCAGTTTTACGAGCTGCTGCTGATTGCCGCCCTGTTGCTTACCGTTTCTGCCGTGATGACCGGCCTGCAGGCCTGGCTGGGCCGCTCGCTGCTGCTGGACCTGCTGACCCAGCTGGCCCTGGCCGGCAGTCTGTTTGGTTATTTCGGCAGCAGCTGGGTCAAGTCCGGACAGACCGTTGCCATGAAGGCGTGGCGTCTCAAGCTGGTACGCCAGGACGACAATCAACTGATTGACTGGCGTCAGGCCGGTTTCCGTTATGTCATCGCCCTGTTGCTGTTTGTCGGCATGCCGGCCATCTCCTACCTGGCCTGGTCGCGCAATCTGGGCCATGGCCGCGAGGCCCTGCTGATTTCACTGGCCTGGTGTGCCCTGCCCTACCTGGCAGCCTTTTACGACAAGGAACGCCTGTTCCTGCACGACAGGCTGGCCCGCACCCGCCAGATCACCTTGCCCAAGGCGCCGCACCCGGGCAAAGGCAAGCAAGCGGCCTGAGTCACCGGCCTGTGGCAAGTTTACCCACAGGATGCTGATGGACACCCGATCAGGCTGAACGGGCGAATGGCCCGTCTGGCCTGACATGACAGCCGGGCAGCCCCTGCAGCAGGCCATTCAATCGCCCGCAAATATCTTCAAGAAAAGATACTTCACCGACAACTCATGATACGCTTTGCGCCCGGAACGGAAAGCCACGCCCCTCCCTTACCTGGAATATCGCAGAATGCATCAACAGCCTGATCAGATCGACCGCATCGTCGCCCTCTGGAATGAAGTACGCCCCGAACTGGACGCTTCGTCCACCCACGTGATTGGCCGCATCGTGCGGATGGAGTATTTCATTACCCGCCGTGTCCTGCAGGATCTGGCCCGCTACAACCTGAATGTCGGTGAATTTGACGTGCTGGCCGCCTTGCGCCGCCGTGGCGAGCCCTACCAGCTGTCGCCCAATCAGCTGCAAGGCATGGTGCTGATTTCCTCCGGCGCGCTGACCAACCGTATCAACCGCCTGGAAGAAGCTGGCCTGGTCACCCGCTCGCCCGACCCTGAAGACCGCCGCGGCGTGATTGTCACCCTGAGCGCCAAGGGCTTTGCCGTGATCGAAGAAGCCGTGGTCAACCATCTGGCTGCCGAGGCCGAACTGATGGAAAACCTGGATGAGGCCGAAAAAGTACAGCTGGCCGGCCTGTTGAAGAAACTGCTGCAAACGCAGGAAGACTGAACACCACGCCCACTCAATCAAAAAGCCGCCATCAGGCGCTTTTTGATTGCTTACAGACCGATGATCAGCAGCAGATTGGCGCCGCAGATCAGCGTGAACAACAACCAGCCCACCGTCTGCATCCGCGGAGACAAGGCAAACGCCCCCATGTGCTGCCGGCTGGAGGTCAAACGCAACAAGGGCCACATCGCCAGTGGCAATTGCAGGCTGAGTACCACCTGGCTCCACACCAGCATGCGTCCCACCGCACCCTCGCCCAGCAGCAATACACCGAGCAAGGCAGGCAGCAAGGCCAGACCACGGGTAATCAGCCGACGTTGATAACATGGAATGCGGATGTGCAGGAAACCGTCCATGATCACCTGTCCGGCCACCGTGCCGGTCAGCGTGGAGCTTTGCCCGGACGCCAGCAAGGCCAGACCAAACAGCAAGGCCGCCGCACCGCCAGCCAGCGGGGTAATCAAGCGGTAAGCCTGTTCGATATCGTCCACCACCGGCTGGCCCACCGCATGGAAGGCGCTGCCCGCCAGCACCAGAATGGCCCCGTTCACCAGCATGGCCAGCAGCAGCGACACCACCGTGTCCACCCGGCACAGCGCCAGCGTATCGCGCAGGCTGTGGTTGCCGCTTTCCACCTTGCGGGTTTGCACCACCGAGGAGTGCAGGTACAGGTTGTGCGGCATGATGGTGGCACCGACAATGCCCAGGCCCAATACCACGGCCTGGTGCAAATCACCTCCCGGATTCGAAGGCAACAAGCCGCGCGCTACTGCCGGCCAATCCGGCCCCACCATGAACACCTGGATGGCAAAACACAGTGCGATGGTAGCAATCAACCCCAGCACCACGGCCTCGATCTGCCGGAAACCCTTGCCCTTCATGCCCAGCACGATGACGGTATCAAATGCCGTCAGTACCACCCCCCAGGCCAGCGGGATACCAAACAACAATTTGAATGCCAGGGCGCAGCCCAGTACCTCGGCCACATCGCAGGCAATAATCGACACTTCTGCGCTCAGCCACTGCACCACCCTGCCGGTGGGTCCGTAATAGGCGCTGCTGGCCTGGGCCAGATCCTGCCCGGTGACCAGACCAAGCCGGGCGGCCATCAGTTGCAATACCATGGCCACCAGGCTGGACAGCACCACAATCCACAACAGGCCATAGCCAAAGCGAGAACCAGCTTCGATATCGGTCGCCCAGTTGCCCGGGTCCATATACCCCACCGCCACCAGCAGACCGGGGCCGGCAAAACGGCGCAGCCGCTGCCACCAGGGCGCGCGGGCATCAATACGGATGCTGCCTTGTACTTCAGCGGGACAAAACGGAGCGGTTGCCGTGCGGGGAAGGGAAAACATGCAACATCCTCAAGCGAAGAGGAAAGAAAAATGCACGCTATTTGCGTGCAAAGTCTACTGACCTAAAGGCAGGTTACTACCAGCCACTTTGACTGGTACTGGCGCAGTCCAGGACCATTGTTTTTTCCAGGCGCCAATCACCAGATTGGGATATTCCGGCCGACCCAGGCTGCCGTTGTAACGGCCCAGTGCGCGATAGAGATTGCCGCGCTCCATGTCCAGATAATGGCGCAGGATGGTGCAGCCATAGCGCAGGTTGAGCGTGAGTTCGAACAGATTGTGCTGCGGGTTGCCGATTTGCCTTACCCAGAAGGGCATCACCTGCATCAGGCCACGGGCACCGGCAGGGGAAATGGCGTATTTGTTGAAACCGCTTTCCACCTGGATCAGGCCCAGCACCATTTGCGGGTCCAGCCCGGCGCGGGTGGCCTCGTATTGAATGGCAGTGAGCAGGTGTTCGCGCATCCAGCTGTCCGGAATACGCTTTTGCAGGCGGCGCGACATCTCGGTCAGCCAGGCCTGGCCTTCCTGCGGGGTGTCAAACACCAGCCGCGGCGCATTGACATCGGCAATGGTACGGCTCATTGCCGATGCCACATTGGCAGCCAGTGCCTCCTCGCGCTGCGCACCCGCCCATGCTGGCGAACAGGCCAGCATGGTGGACAGGGCAAGCAGCGTCAGGAGGATTTTCATCAGGACAGTTTGGCGAGCAGATGTTCCAGAATAGCATCTGCAGCGACGGGCGTTGCCGCAGCATCACGACGCTGCTGGTACTCGACCTTGCCTTCCTTCAGGCCACGATCGCCGATGGTGACGCGATGCGGCGCGCCAATCAGCTCCCAGTCGGCAAACATGGCGCCCGGGCGTTCGCCACGGTCATCCAGAATCACGTCCACACCCTTGGCCAGCAGACCGGCGTACAGGCTGTCGGCAGCGGCCTTCACTTCGGCGGAACGATCGTAGCCAACCGGGCAGATGACCACGGCAAACGGGGCGATATTGTCCGGCCAGATCATGCCCTTGTCGTCGTGGTTCTGTTCGATGGCGGCACCCAGGATACGGGTAACACCGATGCCGTAGCAGCCCATCTCGAACGGTTTCGGTTTGCCGTCTTCATCCAGGAAGGTGGCGTTCATGGCGGCGGAGTATTTGGTGCCCAGGTAGAACACATGGCCTACTTCGATGCCGCGCTGGATGGCCAGCACGCCCTTGCCATCCGGGCTGGGGTCGCCTGCCACCACATTGCGGATGTCGGCCACTTCCGGCTCGGCACAGTCACGACCGAAGTTGGCACCGGTGTAGTGCTGGTCGTCTTCGTTGGCACCGATGACAAAGTCGGCCATCTTGGCCACGGTGCGGTCGGCAATGATGCGACCCTTGAAGCCGACCGGGCCCAGCGAACCCGGATTGGCACCGAAAGCCTCACGGATGATGGCCGGCGAGGCCATGGTCAGCGGCTTCTTGATGCCCGCCACTTTTTCGGCCTTCACTTCGTTCAGTTCGTGATCACCACGTACCAGCATCAGCACGGCTTCGCCTTCGCTGCCTTCCACCACCAGCGCCTTGACGGTGCTCTTGATGTCGATGGACAGGAAATCCACCAGCTCGGCAATGGTTTTTACCTTGGGGGTATGTACCTTGGTCAGCGCAGCGCTGGCGGCCGGGCGCTCACCGGCCGGTGCCACGGCCTCGGCCAGTTCGATATTGGCGGCGTAGTCGGAATCCGGGCAGTAGATGATGGCATCTTCACCGGTATCGGCAATCACCTGGAATTCGTGCGAGCGGTCACCGCCAATGGCGCCGGTATCGGCAGCCACTGCACGGTAAGTCAGGCCCAGACGGTCAAAAATGCGGCAGTAGGCGGCATACATATTGTCGTAGCTCACACCGGCGGCTTCGGCGCTGCGGTCGAAGGAGTAGGCATCCTTCATGGTGAACTCGCGGCCACGCATCACGCCAAAGCGCGGGCGGCGCTCGTCGCGGAACTTGGTCTGGATCTGGTAGAAGTTTTTCGGCAAGGCGCGATAGCTGCGCAGTTCGCTGCGGGCAATGTCGGTAATCACTTCTTCGGCAGTCGGCTGCAGGGCAAAGTCACGTTCGTGACGGTCCTTGAAGCGCAGCATTTCCTCGCCCATGGTGTCCCAGCGGCCCGACTCCTGCCACAGGCCGGCCGGCTGAACCACCGGCAGCGAGACTTCGATGGCACCGGCACGGTTCATTTCTTCGCGCACGATGTTTTCCACCTTGCGCACCACGCGCAGGCCCATCGGCATCCAGGAATAGATACCGGCAGCAACCTTGCGGATGAAGCCGGCACGAATCATCAGCTTCTGGCTGGTGATGTCGGCGTCGGCGGGGGCTTCTTTCAGGGTGGAAATGAAAAACTGCGATGCGCGCATGATGCGTCCTTGGTATTCGGCTAAATAGGGTTGATTGTAGCGTTTTGCACGGCTGACGGGAAAGCATCCTGACAGTGCAAGCCCACAGCGTAGCTGTCCGGATCAATCGTGACGACATTGTGGCTTTCCGCCGACAAGCCCGCAGGGAAAGCAGCGGGCATTGCAGCATTAGCTTGGCGCTGTCCTGACTCAGTAGTAACCTTCGCGCTCACAGGCCATACCGAATTCCGCAGCGCAACAAGACGGAAAGGAATGGCAGTTGCATGCTCAACCCACAATAGAAGTCACACACAAATCATGCAGGCTCACAATAAACAGGCCATGACCGGCCTGACGCTGGCTGCGCTGGGCGTGGTGTACGGGGATATTGGTACCAGCCCGCTGTATACCTTGCGCGAATGTTTTACCGGGCATGGCATTGCCACTACGCCTGACAATATTTTCGGCATCCTGTCGCTGATCTTCTGGTCCCTGATCTTCGTGGTTTCCATCAAGTACGTGGTGTTCGTGCTGCGCGCCGACAACCACGGCGAAGGCGGCATCATGGCGCTGATGGCGCTGGCCCGACACTATGTCACCCATGCGGCACGCTGGAAGGTGGTATTGCTGGGGCTATTCGGTGCCTCACTGTTTTATGGCGATGCCATCATTACCCCGGCCATGTCGGTACTGTCGGCGGCAGAAGGGCTGGAAGTACTCAGCCCCAGCATGCAACCTTACGTCATGCCCATCGCCATTACCGTGCTGGTTGGCCTGTTTGCCTTGCAACGCTTTGGCACGGCCAGCGTGGGCATGCTGTTTGGTCCGGTGATGCTGGCCTGGTTCTCCATCCTCGGTTTGCTGGGCGTGCTGCAGATCGTTCAGGCACCCGGCATCCTGGCCGCCGTCAATCCCTGGTATGCCTACAATTTTGTCGCCCACCATGGCGTTGGGGCCTACCTGACACTGGGTTCGGTCGTGCTGGCGCTGACCGGTGCCGAGGCACTGTATGCAGACATGGGGCACTTCGGCAAAACGCCGATCCGTCGTGCCTGGTACGGCCTGGTATTGCCCGCGCTGGTACTCAATTACTTTGGCCAGGGCGCATTGCTGATGCTCAAGCCCGAAACCATCAAGAACCCCTTCTTCCTGCTGGCACCGCAATGGGCTCTGCTGCCTTTGATCATCCTGGCCACCCTGGCCACGGTGATTGCCTCGCAGGCCGTGATTTCCGGTGCCTATTCGCTTACCCGTCAGGCCATCCAGCTGGGCTACAGCCCGCGCATGGAGATTTCCCATACCTCGGAAAAGGAAATCGGCCAGATCTACCTGCCCTTCGTCAACTGGGCCTTGCTGGTAGCGGTGCTGGTGGTGGTGGTGATTTTCCAGAGCTCGGATAATCTGGCCTCGGCTTACGGCATTGCCGTCACCGGCACCATGCTGATCACCACCTTGCTGTTCTTCGTGGTGGCCCGTGTCAACTGGCGCTGGCCGCTACCGCTGGCACTGGGCATTACCATCTTCTTCGGCATCATCGATACCGCCTTCTTCAGTGCCAACCTGCTCAAGCTGTTCTCCGGCGGCTGGCTGCCACTGGTATTGGGCATGATCATCTTCATGCTGATGACCACCTGGAAGCAGGGTCGCAAGCTGCTGTTCGACCGTCTGCGCGAACAGGCACTGCCGCTGGACAGCTTCATCGAAAACCTGGAAGCCTTCCCGCCCACCCGCGTACAGGGCACGGCGGTGTTCCTCACCAGCACCCTGCATGGCGTGCCGCATGCCCTGCTGCATAACCTCAAGCACAACAAGGTGCTGCACGAGCGCATCGTGCTGATGACGATCCGCACCGAGGACGTGCCTTACATCAATGAGGATTCGCGTCTGGAAGTGGTGCAGCTGTCGCCCTCGTTCTGGCGTGTGGTGGCACGTTACGGCTTCAAGGAAGACCCGAGCGTGCTGAACGTGCTGTCGCTGTGCGAGCGCGATGGCCTGGCCTTCGAACTGATGGATACGTCCTTCTTCCTGTCGCGCGAAACCATCATTTCCACCGAGCGGCCGGGTATGGCACGCTGGCGCGAACGCCTGTTCGTGTGGATGAGCAAGAACGCACTGCGTGCAACCGACTTCTTCCAGATTCCCACCAACCGTGTGGTGGAACTGGGTGCCCAGGTTGAGCTGTAGTCAAGTCACTACATCAAAAGGCAGGCTTTTTAGCCTGCCTTTTTTATTTGCCCAAGCAAAATCACCCAATGTAATCGTTTACAAATCCAATCCATCATTCAATATTTTCTTTATTTATCATGTAGTTATATCAAAAATCAGGTTGCAATCAGGTTTTGATACAGCCACTTGCAACAAAAATGGCCGCTGCGAAGCAGGCGGCCAAATGATGCAAAACGGATGAAATTTTACTATGTAGTGGCAACACTACGCCGGCAGGTCAATCCGGGCACGGACACGGGCCCAGTCAAAGAAGGGGCCAGGATCCGTCTTGCGCCCCGGAGCAATGTCCTCATGCCCGGTCATTGCCCGTAACGGCAGGTGTAGTCGCAGTTCCTCGATCAGCGCCAGCAACATCTGGTACTGCGCATCGGCAAAGGGTTCGAAATCGCAGCCTTCCATCTCGACACCGATGGAAAAATCATTACAGCGCTCGCGGCCCTGCCAGCTGGAGACCCCGGCGTGCCAGGCCCGGGACTGCACCGGGACAAACTGCACCAGCTGGCCACTGCGCCGGATAAAGAAATGGGCCGATACCCGCAGCTGGTGAATACTGGCGAAAAACGGGTCTTCGTCCGGATTCAGGCTGTTGGTGAACAACTGCTCCACGGCCTGACTGCCATAACGGTATGGCGGCAGGCTGATGTTATGAATGACCAACAGCTCCGGCTGGCCATGCTCGCGGGCATCACAATTGGGCGAGGGAATCTGCCTGGCTTCACGCACCCAGCCGCTGGGTTCAAGATGTAGCACCGGTTGCAAGCGGTTGGCACAGTACAACATGCGCCACAGCACCAGGCCATCCGGCACTGTCCAGCGTTGTTGCAGGACGAAACCGGCCTTGTGGTACAGGGCAATGGCAGCCTGATTGACTTCAGCCGTATCCACACTGACTTCGTCAGCACCGGCCAGCAGATGATTGAGCAGGCGATAACCCCAGCCGCAGGCAAAGCAGGCCGGGTCCACCACGGTTCGCTCGATATGCCAGCCGCCTTGCTGACGCTTGCTTGCCACCAGCACGCCGCGCAAGGTTTCGCCCTCGAATGCACCGATCACCCGGTCGGTGCAGGCCATGACCTGGTCGATATCCCGCCACAGCACGGGCAAGGCCGGATAATCCAGCCACTGCGCCTCCACCTGATGCGCCTGCAGCTGGATGCGCAATACCTCCGCGGCCAAGGCCGGGTCACTCAGCGTTACATCCTTGACGACAAAGGGAATATCCATTTCCACCTTTCGAATTGCCAATGGCGGCGTGGCCTGCATGAATGTTTCCGTCAGCGGCAGGCCAGGCGCACAATATGGCATTGTGCCAGCCTGAACGCCGGTAGCCCATTCTGTGTGATGCATTTGAGCAGAATCATGGTTTTTTGCATTGCAGCACGGCACACTCGAACCATTCTCCCAGCTTGAGGCCACCCACCATGCTTACCCTGAATGATATTGGCAACACCAGCAGCGCCAGTTTCGAACAACCGCTGGACATGCTACTGGCCTGTCATGACAAGATCCGCCGCTTTTGCGATCAACTGGACCAACTGCCCGGCTATATCACCGAACATGGCGTCAATGAGGCGGTGAAGAACACCATCGACGGTGTGATCCGTTACTTTGACGTCGCCGGCCCTGCCCACCACATCGACGAGGAAGAGGAGCTGTTCCCCATCCTGCTGGAACGCGTCCCCACGGCCGCCCCGCGCATCGAGCAACTGGAAGCCGAACACGGCTATCTACACTCGTGCTGGAATGCCATCCGCGACGATTTGCGCGCCCTGCGCAATGGCGAACTGGACAGCATCAGCGAAAACGCGGTAGCCGAATTCGTACGGCAATATCGGGAACATGCAGCTTCCGAAGAGGCCTGGCTGATTCCCACTGCCGCCGCCACGCTGAACGCAGACGAGCTGCGCAATGCAGGCTTGCGCATGGCCCAGCGCCGCCAGCAAGCCTGCTGAACAACCGCCGGTGTCGTAAAACAGAAAAGGATGCCACCGGGCATCCTTTTTTGCTTTCAACACATCAGCTTCAGGCAGTCAGCTTCAGCAAGGCAGCAAAGGCATCTTCAAACAGCTTGAGCCCGTCCTGTTGCAGCTTGTCACCCACGGCCACCAGGTCGATATCGGCCTCAGCCACGTCCAGCAGGGTGATCTGGGCCTGTTGTGCATCCTGCGGCAGCGTCAGCGCAGCAACGCCGTGGTCGCGGAAGGCGGCCAGGGTGGCATCCGGCACGGTGTTGACCGTTTCGTCGCCAATCAGGCTTTCCACGTACAACACGTCGGAATAAGCCGCATTCTTGGTACCGGTGGAAGCCCACAGCAGGAATTGCGGCCAGGCACCCGCAGCCTTCAGCGCGGCAAACTCGCTGCCGTGGAAACGCTGCTGATAGCGGGCATAAGCCACCTTGGACAGCGCAATGGCCGCCTTGCCTTGCAAGGCGGCGGGCAGTTGCGGGTCCAGCAGGCTGTCCACCCGCGACAGGAAGAAGCTGGCCACCGCCTTGATGCCGCTCACCGGCTTGCCCGCAGCCAGGCGTGCACTCAGGCCGTCGATATAGGCATCCCACACGGCTTCCACTTGCGGCAGGCTGAACAGCAGGGTGATGTTGACGTTGATGCCCTCGGCGGTCAGCGTCTGGAAAGCGCGAATGCCCGCTGCGGTGGCCGGAATCTTGATCATGGCATTGGGCCGGTCGATGGCGGCCCACAGGCGGCGTGCCGCGTCCAGCGTGCCCGCTTCGTCATGCGACAGGGCCGGAGACACTTCCAGGCTGACATAGCCGTCGTTGCCGGCACTGCTGCGGTATTGGTCCTGCAGCAGATCGCAAGCGGCCTGGATGTCAGGCACCACCAGTGCTTCATAGCGTTGTTCGGCATCCAGTCCCGGCTCGGCCTTCAAGCGGGTCAGGTCAGCCTGGTAGCTGGCATCGGTACTGATGGCCTTGTAGAAAATGGCCGGATTGGAAGTCACACCGGCAATGCCGTCTTCTTGCAGCAGACGGGCCAGTTCTCCCGAAGCCAGCAGCTCGCGGGACAGATTGTCCAGCCAGATGCGCTGGCCGAACGGGCGGATGGATTGCAGACGATTCATGTTGTGGTCCGGGGTCGGGAAAGTTGGCGCATAAAGAAGAACATCCTAGCGCGACTGTGCAGGCAGGCCAAGCCCATATTGCAGCGATATGCTGTCAATTTGCCGGGAAATCAGAAACTAAAACGTCATCAACAAACGGTTTAAGCATGGAGACGAAAGCCTGGTGGGCCGGATGGACCAGATAGGCATCACGGGCGGCGGCATCGACAAACTGCACCAGCCAGCCATGGGTGAAGCCGTGTTGCAAACCTTCCGGGCTGACATCCGGGCCACCTCCCAGTGTCAGGATGCCGGGAATCTGCCGGGCCAGACCGGCAAACTGCTGGCTGATGCGGGCAATGTCCTCCGCCGTGGCGGCAGGCAGAAAGCGGATCAACACGACATGGTGCAGCATGGTCACTCCCGGATTCCATTCAGCCGCTGATTATGCTGCCTTCACCAGGCACTGACCATGCGTGCAAGTACGCAGCCTGCCGGTCAGGCCTGGTTTTCCGGCTGTGCCTCCGGCTCGGCCGAGCGCTCGCGCTGGAAAATCACACTGAAGGTACTGCCCTTGTCCGGCTCGCTGCGGATATCCAGCCGGGCGTTATGCCGTGCCACCACATGCTTGACGATGGCCAGCCCCAGCCCGGTGCCGCCATTGCCGCGCGAGCGGCCACGGTCGACCCGGTAAAAGCGTTCGGTCAGCCGCGGAATGTGCTCACGCGGGATGCCGATACCGCTGTCCTTGACCGAGAAACACAGCCGCTCACCTTCTGCCTTCCACGACAGCACGATATCGCCGCCTTCAGGCGTGTAACGCACGGCATTGGATACCAGATTGCCAAAGGCGGAATGCAGCTCCTGCGCGCTACCCCACAGCCATTGATTGCAGCCCTTTTCCAGCCTGACATGATGGCGGCCCTGCGACAGGCCTTCGGCCTCCACCATCAGGGTATCCAGCATGTCCTGCATGTTCACTTTTTCCGCCATCACCGCCTTGGGGCTGTTTTCCAGCCGGGACAGGGTCAGCAGGTCTTCCACCAGGCTCTGCATGCGCCGTGACTGCTCCATCATCATGGGCAGGAAGTGGCTGAGGGTGGCCTGGTCGACCTCTTCCATATCGGACAGGGTTTCCAGAAAGCCACCGACCACAGTCAGCGGAGTGCGCAATTCGTGCGACACATTGGCGACAAAATCGCGATGCACGGTCTGTACCCGCTCCAGCGAGGTGATGTCGCGGCTGAGCAGCAGTTTGCGGGTAGAGTCAAACGGCACCAGTTGCACCGAAATCACCAGTTCACGCGGCTGGGTCAGCTGCAAGACCAGAGGCTGGCTGAAACTGGCATTTTTCATGTAGGCATGAAAACTGGGCTGGCGGATGAGGTTGAGAATCTGGTTGCCCACATCGTGCTTGCGATCCAGGTTCAGGTGCTCCATCGCCATCGGATTGATCCACTCGATGCGATCATTCTCGTCCAGCACCACTACGCCATCCGGCATGGCTTCACCGGCATTGATGAAGCGTTCCAGCACATTGGTGAGCTTGCGCTTGCTTTGCATCTGGCTGCGCATGGTGCGATACAGCGTCATGAACACGGTATGCCAGGCACCAAAGCCATCGG
Source organism: Aquitalea pelogenes (assembly GCF_001515305.1). Taxonomy (GTDB): domain Bacteria; phylum Pseudomonadota; class Gammaproteobacteria; order Burkholderiales; family Chromobacteriaceae; genus Aquitalea; species Aquitalea pelogenes. Next base: position 16,342 of record NZ_LNQV01000037.1, on the reverse strand, counting down.
GTACCCGCTCGGCGGTGGGTTGCTCCAGCCAGCGCAGCAACAAGGCGATGTGGTACAGATGAAAACCCAGCCAGGCCAGCAGGGCGACACCGGCAGCGATCAGGCCTTCGATCGGGCCGGAGAATGCCCAGAAGGCAAGGCCGATGAAGAGGATGACAATCAGCCAGACCAGGGTACGCTGCAAGAATTCGCGCAAGTCAGCCTCACTGCTGGGTGGAGAAACGGTAGCCGGTGCCGCGCACGGTCTGGATCAGGGCATCATGGCCCGTGCTTTCCAGCGAACTGCGCAAGCGGCGAATGTGCACGTCTACCGTGCGTTCTTCAACAAATACATGATCGCCCCACACCTGGTCCAGCAGTTGCGAACGGGAATGCACGCGTTCCGGGTGGGTCATGAAAAAGTGCAGCAGGCGGAATTCGGTCGGACCCAGGTCGATGGTGTCACCATTACCGCTGACGCGATGGGTGATCGGGTCCAGGCGCAGGCCTTGCACCTCGACCGCATCGTCGGTCATCTGCGGAGCGCGGCGGCGCAGCACGGCCTTGATGCGGCCAGCAATTCGCGGGGCGAGAACGGCTTGGTGATGTAGTCGTCAGCGCCGGATTCCAGCCCGGTAATCTTGTCCTGCTCATCGGAACGGGCGGTGAGCATGATGATGGGGATATGCTTGGTGCGCTCATCCGAACGCAGGCGTTTGGCAATATCCACCCCGGACGCACCCGGCAGCATCCAGTCCAGCAGCACCAGATCCGGCAGTGCATTGCGCACCAGGGTCAACGCAGCCTCGGCCGTGCTGGCACGCAAGACGTGATGTCCAGCCTGGTTGAGGTTAAACGCAATCAGTTCCTGAATTGCAGGCTCGTCTTCGACAAGCAGAATATTGGCAGCCATGTATCGGTCCAGTCCCGGTTTGATGATGGCAAGGATAAAAAGCAGCGATTACAGAAATATGACATTTCTTAAATAGTTGCCAAAACTTCTGCAAATCCTGTCATCCAGTGCACAACCACCCTATCTTGCCACGTAGCGCATGCCGTACCGACAAAAAAAACGGGCCTGCCGCATGGCAGACCCGGAATGGCCTTCGTCAAAAATTTGTTTGTCTGACTTGAGACCAGGGACAAAGAGATCACCAGGACAGTTTCAAACAGGTACAGGGACATGTACCCATCAGCAACGAATCCAGACAAGAACCATCACGGCGGGACAGTGCCGCAACAGCTCCGATAAGGCAGGCATTGTACGGAGCAAGAAGCCATTTCTTAATGTGGAAATATTGGAAATTTCCTGATTTAACCTTGTAAAATGGCTTTTTTGCAGCAAAAAACCTTGGAATCCAAACTTGGATAAATTCGACAAAAAAATCCTGAGCAGCCTGCACGAAAATGCCCGCATCAGCTTTGCCGAACTGGCCCGCCGGGTGAATCTGTCCTCCCCCGCCATTGCCGACCGGGTGGATAAACTGGAGCGGCAGGGCGTGATTACCGGCTACCGGGCGCAGATCGACCCGGCCAAGGTCGGCTTACCCATCCTGTGCATGATTGAACTGACAGTGAAGCATCTGGAGTATTACGTGGTGATTGATCGCATCCGCAGCATGCCCCAGGTACTGGAGTGTGCATCCATCACCGGCACCAGCGGCCTGATGATGAAAGTGGCGGTCGATACCATGCCCAGCCTGCAAACCCTGATTGCCCAGTTGATGCAGTTTGGCGACACCAAAACCTCCATCATCATCGACATGCCGGTTCCGCCACGCATGCCACAGCTACTGGCGGACGACTGAACAAGGCAGGTAGCGGACGCAGCCATGACGCGGTGGGGGCAAGCCTGTCATCAGGATGGCGGAGATGACTCTCGCGAGCGCAGATGCCCGGCCATGGGCAAAAAATGGCCGAAGAATCAATGATTCTTCGGCCAAGCTCTTGGGAGAGACCATATAGAAGCACATCTACGAACGAAACACCCAGGCTGCCACCTTCTGACCAATGACAACCGGGTTTACTGCACCGGCTTCTCCCCGGCAGTTCTGACGCTGCCCGGGAGAACGGATTGGCTAAATCGCTTTTGCCAGATTACTTGGCAGCAGCCCAGGCCAGCGAGGTATCCAGCATGCGGTTGGCAAAGCCCCACTCGTTGTCGTACCAGGACAGTACCTTGACTTCACGACCGGCAATCACGCGGGTCAGCGTGGAGTCAAACACGCTGGAAGCCGGGTGGTGCAGGAAGTCTCGCGATACCAGCGGCAGAGTGTTGACGGCCAGTACACCGGCCAGCTTGCCCTTGGCAGCAGTGGAGATCAGTTCATTCACTTCGGCCACCGTAGTGTCACGGCTGGCGGTGAAGGTGAGGTCAACCAGCGATACATTGCTGACCGGTACACGAACGGCAAAGCCGTCCAGCTTGCCTTGCAGCTTGGGCAGAACCAGGCCCACCGCTGCAGCGGCACCGGTCTTGGTGGGAATCATGGAGACAGCTGCGGAGCGGGCGCGACGCAGGTCGGAGTGGTCGGTATCCAGCAGCACCTGGTCGTTGGTGTAGGCATGGATGGTGGTCATCAGGCCACGTTCGATACCGATGGTATCGATCAGCGGCTCAACCAGCGGGGCCAGGCAGTTGGTGGTGCAAGAGGCATTGGACACCACGGTCATGGCGCTGGTCAGCACGTCATCATTCACGCCGAATACCACGGTGGCGTCGGCATCGTTGGCCGGAGCGGAAATCAGCACACGCTTGGCACCGGCTTCCAGGTGCAGCGCAGCCTTTTCACGTTTGGTGAAGATGCCGGTACATTCCAGTACCACATCCACGCCCAGTTCTTTCCACGGCAGTTCTGCCGGGTTGCGGATGGAGAGCAGCTTGATCGGCTTGCCGTTCACCACCAGGGCATCGCCTTCCAGCGCAATGGTGCCACCAAAGGGGCCATGCACGCTGTCAAAGCGGGTGAGGTGTTCGTGCAGTTCCGGCTTGCCCAGGTCATTGATGGCCACGATTTCGATATCGCGGTCAGCAAAACGCTCCTGCCAGGCGCGGACCACCATGCGGCCGATACGACCGTAACCATTAATGGCAACTTTCAACGTCATGATGCATCCTCCTAATTTGATAATGGTGCAGGGTCATCTCGTGCCCTGCGCCATTCAATTTCTGCTCCTTTTGCGCTGTAAGCAAGTGACTACAAAAGTAGTGTGCGGGTTACCAACAAAGCGGTGAAATCCTTGCCAGTCAAGGCTCACCGCCATGTAGTGCAATGCAGGTTTTACACCTGAAGGAAACTGGCAAAGTGAGCAGGGTCTTCCGCCAGCAGCACATGCAGCAAGCTGGAGGAGAAGGTGGTAACACCCCGCGCACCCAGGGCTTGCAACGCGGCGATATCCACCAGCGCGCTGTCAGTCACCTCGATACGCAGGCGGCCACCAGCCACCGCTTGTACACGCTTCACATTAGCCTGCCCGCCCAGTGCTTGCAGCCAGTCTTCACGCTGCATGCTGGTGCTGGCTGCCTGATGTGCGCCTGAAACACGACCAGCCACTACCGCCGGAGCTGCCGGGCTGCTGTCAGCCTGTTGCAGGGCGGTGCGGATTTCATCAGAAATCAGATCTGCTTCCGGCCCCAGTACCACTTGCACACTGCCGGCCGCCGGTTTGATCAGGCCGCGTGATCCCAATGCCTTGAGTGCGGCTTCGTCCACCTTGTCATTTTCGGCCACTTGCAAGCGCAAGCGCGTGGTGCAGGCATCCACCGACTTCAGATTGGCCGCCCCGCCCAGGGCCAGGATGAAACCATGGGCGCGGGAGGAGCCCTCCACAGCCACCACGGCAAGCTGTGCAACCGCTTCGCGGCCCATGGTTTGCAAGTTGAACTTGCGGATGAAGAAACTGAACAGGCCGTAATAGATGACGAAGTACAGCAGGCCCACCGGCAGCAACAGCAGTGGCTTTTGGGCAATACCGAAGTTAAGCAGGTAATCGAACAGGCCGGCGGAGAAGCCAAAGCCCAGGTGCACGCCCAGTGCATACATCAGGGCCATGGCAATACCGGTGAGTACTGCATGGATGGCATACAGCATGGGCGCCAGGAACATGAAGGCAAACTCGACCGGCTCGGTCACGCCGGTCAGGAAGGCAGTCAGTGCCATGGAAAACAGCACCCCACCCACGGCGGCCTTGTTCTCCGGCCTGGCCGCCCGGTACATCGCCAGGCAAGCCGCCGGCAGGCCGAACATCATCACCGGGAAAAAGCCGCTCATGAACATGCCGGCGGTTTTGTCCCCGGCAAAGAAACGGGTCAGGTCGCCATGCACCAGCTTGCCTGCTGCATCGGTGTAATCGCCCACCTGGAACCACACCATGGTATTGAGAATGTGATGCAGCCCGGTGACGATGAGCAGGCGGTTGAGCACGCCATAAATGAACAGCCCGATTTCGCCGACGCCAATCAGCCATTTGCCGACGGCATCAATGCCGTTTTGCACCGGCGGCCAAGCGAGGCCCAGCACCACACCCAGCAGCAGCATGGCAAAACCGGTGGCAATCGGCACAAAGCGACGTCCGCCAAAGAAGGCCAGATAGGTGGGGAGCTTGATGTCCTTGTAACGGTTGTACAGCACCCCGGCAATCAGGCCGGACAATATCCCGGCCAGCACACCCATATTGATGGCAAACGGTTTGCCCTCTGCATCCAGATGCACCAGCGGCTTGAACACCGCATAGGCCAGCAGGGTATCCGGCATCACCTTCAATACCGCCGTCAGCACCATATAGCCGATGGCACCGGCGAGGCCCGCCGCGCCATTGTTGTCGCGGGCAAAGCCCACCGCCACGCCAATGGCGAAAATCAGCGCCAGATTGCCGAAGATGGCATCTCCGGCCTGCGCCATCACCTTGATGTTGAGCAGGTCCGGCTGCCCCAGCCGCAACAGCAAACCGGCGACCGGCAATACCGCAATCGGCAGCATCAGGGCCCGGCCCAGCTGCTGAATGCCTGCAAATCTGTTTTGTGTACTCACCTCAATGCCTCCTTTGGATGTGGAATGGTCAGTTGCCATTCGTCTTGTCTGCGCTGCAGTCGCCAACACGGCTGGCCGCGCAGGATAGGGTGTGGTCGTGACCATGCCTGGCTTTTGGGGCGCATGGGGCCCATCGGACAAGCGGAAAAACCAGGCTGGTGGCCGTTATCGGCCAATGACGATGTGCAGACATGGGGGGCGGCACCATGAATGCCGGGCCTGCACGGGGATGACGGGACAACATCGGACACCTCCTGTCATGTCAGGAGTGGCCGATGGGGTGGCGGGACTCCTGCAGCTCAGTCCATGCCGGTGCCGCCGGGCCGCCTGACGGCCCGGATGGCACCTTGCACGGCGACAAGCCGTAACGGTTTGGCAATGGGCCACCTGGTGGTGGCCGGGTTCAGGGCAGTGCTCAATGCGTACGGGTGACCTTGGACAAATGACGCGGGGTGTCAGGATTGAGCCCACGTGCTTCGGACAGTTGCGCCGCCATCAGGTAGAAGCTCTGGATAGCCAGCAAGGGGTCCAGCGCCTCATCATCGGCCACGCTCAGCGTCAGGTCGCGAGTGGCTACCGTGTCTGGTGCGGCAAGCAATACTCGTGCGCCACGACCGCGCATTTCCGCGGCCAGATCGATCAGGCCTTGCTGTTCCGGGCCACGTGGCGCAAACACCAGCAGCGGATAACCTTCGTCGATCAGGGCCATCGGACCATGCTTGATTTCTGCACCGGAGAAAGCCTCAGCCTGGATGGCACAGGTTTCCTTGAACTTGAGCGCCGCTTCCAGCGCCACGGCAAAACCCAGTCCGCGTCCCACCACCATGATGCGTTCGGCACCGACCAGAACAGGAAGGGCTGCACTCCAGTCCTGACGGCATGCTTGTTGTAACTGTGCGGGTAGCTGGTCCAGTGCCTGCAGCAGCGTGGCATCGCCCTGCCAGTGCGCTACCAGACGGGCTACGGCGGAAAGCGAAGCGATATAGCTCTTGGTGGCGGCCACGCTCTTTTCTTCACCGGCACACAGCGGCAACGACCATTCGCAAGCTGCCGCCAGCGGCGATTCATGCTTGTTGACCAGGGCGACGGTGCGCGCACCGGCAGCGGCCAGGCGGCTCATGGTGTCGATCAGGTCCGGACTCTGGCCGGACTGGGACAGGGCAACTGCCAGCTGACCCTTTACCGCCAGCGGGGCGTGGTGCAGGGTGACCAGCGACATGGGCAAGGACACCACCGGCACGCCCAGGCGCTGCATGGCCAGGTAAGCAAAATAACTGGCAGCATGGTCCGAGCTGCCACGCGCCACCGTCAGTGCCAGCGTGGGCGGGGTGGTGGCCAGCTCGCGGCCCAGCACCGCCAGGCCTTCGTCCGCATACATGTGTTGGGCGGCCACGGCATCCGCAGCGGACAGTGCTTCTTCATACATCAGAGACGACAAGGTGTTCCCCTTCCAGATAGACATCCAGCAAATTCAGCTCGGCATCCAGCACCAGCACATCGGCCCATGCCCCGGTTTGCAAACGGCCACGGTCGGCATGGCCCAGATAATCGGCCGGGTACAGCGACAGCCGGTGCGAGGCCTCGGCCAGCGGCAGGCCGATGGACACCAGATTGCGCAAGGCCTGATCCATGGTCAGCGTGCTGCCGGCCAGCGTGCCGTCGGCCAGCCGCACCCCGCCCAGGCATTTGTGCACGGTATGTGAGCCCAGCTTGTATTCACCATCCGGCATGCCGGCTGCGGCAGTGGAGTCGGTCACGCAGTACAGCCGCGGAATGGCGCGCAAGGCAGTGCGGATGGCACCGGGATGCACATGCAGCAAGTCAGGAATCAGCTCGGCGTATTCCGCATGGGCCAGCGCCGCACCCACCATGCCCGGCTCGCGGTGATGCAGGCCGGTCATGGCATTGAACAAATGGGTAAAGCCGGTGGCACCTTGCTGCAAGGCCTGTACGCCATCCTCATAACTGCCCAGGGTGTGGCCGATTTGCACCCGGATGCCGGCGTCGCTCAAAGCACGGATGATGTCCATGTGGCCGGGAATTTCCGGTGCCAGTGTCAGCAGCGCAATCGGGGCCAATTGAGCCAGTTTTTCGATTTGCGACAGCACGGCCTGACAGGCATCGTCCGGCTGTGCGCCCAGCTTGCCGGGATTGATATACGGGCCTTCCAGATGCACGCCCAGCAGGCGGGCACTGCCGCTGGCGCGCTGGCGGCAAGACGGCCCCAGTGCTGCCAGTACGTTTTCTATCTCGTCCATGGGGGCGGTCATGGTGGTGGCCAGCATGGCGGTGGTGCCGTGGCGGGCATGCAGCCGTGCCACCGATTCGGCCGCCTGGCCACCCTCCATGATGTCCACCCCGCCTCCGCCATGTACATGCAGGTCGATGAAGCCGGGCAGGATGTAACGTGCCGCCGTGCCACTACCCGGCAGGCTGCCGTCCACAGCGGCAATGCGGCCATCCGGCCCGGTTTCCAGCCTGCCATCCCGCCAGCCATCGGCAGTCAGGATGCGGCCCTGCAGTACATGTCGTGTCGTCATCGTCTCAGTTCAGCTACAAAGTCGTAATAATCATTACGGCAATAGGTATCGGTCAGTTCTATCGCCTGGTTATCGGCATTGAAGCCGATGCGGGTGATCAGCAACATCGCCTCGCCCTGCCGGATGCCGGCCAGCGCTGCAATCTCGGCCGAGGCATTCACTGCGCGGATATGCTGCAAGGCGCGCACCACGGCATGACCGGCACTGTCCAGGTAGGCATACAGCGAGTTGCCCACTTTATTTGGCTCGGGCAAAACGGCTACTGGCAATGTGGTCATCTCTATCGCCATCACTACCCCGTCTGCCAGGCGCTGGCGCTTGAGCCGCGCCACCTGCGAGGTAGGGGACAAGCCCAGCTTGATCACCTCGTCATTGCTGGGCGGATGAATGCCGCGCTCCAGCCATACCGAGGAAGGTTCGAAGCCGCGCTGGCGCAATTGCTCGGTAAAACCCACCAGCCGTGACAAGGGCTGTTCCAGTCTTGGTGTGATGAAAGTGCCGGAACCATGCCGGCGCCGGATCAGCCCCTGCTCCAGCAACACATCCATCGCCTTGCGTGCCGTCACCCGCGATATACCCAGCTCCTCGGAAAAGGTGCGTTCGGATGGCAGGGCTTCGTCTGCCTGCCACCAGCCGGCATTGATGGCTTCGGCCAGTTTGCGGGCAAGCTGCAAATACAGCGGCGTGGTGGACTCGCCTTCCGGCTTGAGTGCACTCCATCGGTTTTCCATAAGCGGTCTGCAACTGGTCTGGTTGGTAACACGGCGAATATCGCATTCCTTGCCCTGCAAGACCACACCCGTCATGGCTGCAAAATTAATACCACTTAAATACCACGTCAATACCAATTTCACGATAACCCTGCCAAATGACAGGAAGTGACGCGGCCGGAATACAGGAAATACAGAAAGCCAGGCAGCGCTGAGGGCCAGGATAAGACTGATGAGGAAATAAAGAGACCGACAAAGTGGTATTGAAGTGGATGTTTTTTGCAACTAAAACGTGGATAGCATCGTGAATGTGTCATGACTGACCAGACAGACAGTCTCAGGCAGCCATATGCAGTACTGTGGCGTAGCAAGGGCTGCAGGCCAATTGCCGTAACGTCGCCAGAAAACCACAGTGGAACTGGCGCAATGCAACAGGGGCCGCGAAGGGCCCCTGTCTGGATGAGGACAAAGTCGCGGCGACGACTTTATTTGCGCCAGCTGATCAGGACCACGCCGGAGAGGATGATCACCATGGCCAGCACTTCCTGCTGACCGACATGTTCACCCAGCAACAGCATGCCCAGCAGGACGGCGATGATGGGATTGACATAGGCATAGCTGGTGGCAGCGGCCGGTGATACGGTTTTCAGCAGATGCAGATAGGCACTGTAGGCCACCATGGAACCGAATACCGACAGGTAGGCAATGGCGGCCCAACCTTGCCATGACGGCATCGCTGTCAGCTGTTCGCCGGTGGCGGCACTGCCCAGCAACAAGGCCAGGCCACCGAAAATCATCATCCAGGCACTGCCCATCGGCCCCTTGGGCTGAACAATCACCCGGCTCCAGGCCGAACCCAGTGCCCAACCGGCTGAGGCAAACAGCAGCCAGAACGCCCCCATCGGGCTGGCGCGCAGATTGGAACCCAGGTTCAGCACCAGCATGCCCAGCATGCCCAGCGCGATACCTGCCCACTCGCGACCACGTGCACGCAAGCCAAAACAGAAACGGCCAAACAGCACGGTGAACAGGGGTACGGTGGCCACCACCAGCGCTGCCACCCCGGATGACACCTGTTTTTCCGCCAGCGTGACAAAACCATTGCCGATGGCTGGCATCAACACACCCAGAATGGCTGCGCCACGCAATTCCTGCCGGCTGGGCAAACGATGGCCGCGCAGCAGCAGGAAGGCCAGCATCACGCTGCCGGCAAACAGAAACCGCAGACCGGCCATCATGAAAGGCGGCCAGGATTCGATACCGATGCGTATGAAGAAATAGGTCGAGCCCCAGATCACGTACAGGGCAAAGAAGGCTGACAAGGTCAGCAAGGACAGCGCGGCGGGACGGGCAGACATGGCGGACTCGGGGTGGGTGGTCGTCCACCATGCCTTCGGCCTGCAAAAAACTCAAGCACCGGCAGGGAAAGCTCTGTTCTTGAGCCAGAACAATCCCCTGCCTCCTGCGGGAATCAGCGGGTGGCCAGCCGTTGCAGGATGTTGGAAAACTCTTCCATATAGGTATCGAAGCGGGTAGCCAGACGGTCCACATCGGTGGCAAAGCGGTTATAGGCCACCACCGCAGGAATGGCGGCAAACAGGCCAATGGCGGTGGCCACCAGTGCTTCGGCAATACCCGGTGCCACGGTGGACAAGGTGGCCTGCCCCACATTACCCAGCCCGATGAAGGCATGCATGATGCCCCACACCGTGCCGAACAGGCCGATATAGGGACTGACCGAACCTACTGTTGCCAGGAAAGAAGTATGGCTGTCCAGCTCATCCAGTTCGCGCTGGGCGGCAGCGCGCATGGCACGGCGCGAACCATCCATGATGTCCGACAGCTCGGCACCCGTACGGCCACGCAGCTTGAGGAATTCGGCAAAACCGGACTGGAAGATGCGCTCCATGCCCACGCTGTCGTTGCGGCGGTTGGCGTCTTCATACAAGCGGTTCAGGTCGGCCCCGCTCCAGAAATTGCGTTCGAACTCGTCGCTGTGGCGACGCGCGGCACGCAATACGGAAATCTTGTTGAAAATCAGCGCCCACGACAGCACCGACACCAAGGCCAGGCCTGCCATGACCAGCTGCACCACCAGGCTGGCATTCATCACCAGGCTGAATATGGAAATCTGCTGCACGATGTTTCCTTGTCTGAATTAAAACGGCCTAGCGCAATACACGGCCGCTGGTGAAATCAATGATGGTGGATGGCTTCCTGCGTTTGCCTATCCGCCCCGGCAGGGTCAGTACCGCGCTGCCAAATGCCATGCGACAAGCCCGTGCAGTCTTTAACGCACGTTGCCCGGCGCGGTTGGCAGAAGTCGACACCAGCGCACTGCCCACAGCCCGGCACAGGGCGGCTGCCTCGCCATGGGCGGTAATGCGCACGGCGATCTTGTCATGTCGGCCACGCAGGGCCGGTGCCACCTTGCGCGAGGCTGGCAGCAAAAAGGTATAGGGACCGGGCCAGTAACGGCCAAGTTCCGCCCACTGTGCGGCGGAAAGCGGCTTTACCAGATGACGGATCTGGGCGACGTCGGCGGCTATCACGATCAGGCCCTTGTGATTCGGCCTTGCCTTGATGGCCAGTACCCGCCGGATTGCCCTGACATCCTGCGGCAGGCATCCCAGCCCGAAACAGGATTCGGTGGAATAGGCAATCACCCCGCCCGCCCGTAAACGCGCGCGCGCTGCGTCAGCAGGCCTGCCTTGGGCAGACGGTATAGCGAGGACAAGCAGGAAGACAGCATGCAGATCAGCAAGGAGTTGAAGCGAAGCTGCCATTGTAGCGGCAGCGCGGCACCGGATGAAACCGCGATCTGCAGTCCGTTCACTCTTTCTGGTTAATATATTTGGCGTAGAGGTGTGCCAGCGTGCCGTCGCGCTGCATGCTGCGTAGCTGATCATTCAATTGCTGTATCAGGGCGTCCGGCATGCCGGGATTGCACGCCAGATAAAGCATGGGGGTGTTGAATGTGAGGATGGGATGAAGCTGGGTGACTTTCTCTCTGGCCAGCAAGGCTGCACCAGGATATTTCCCGGTGGCCCAGAAGTCGATGCGCCCCGCCAGCAGCTTCTTGATATTGAGCTGGTCGGTGCTGGCCAGATCAACATCGAATCCGCGATCAATCAGGAACTGGGCAGTGGCGTCACCGCTATACCCGCCTATCTTGAAACGTCTGGCTTCTTCCAGTGACTTGATGGCATGACGGCTATCATTTCTGCCATAGAGTACCCAGGGATTATCAACCAATGGTCCAACCCATTTGAACTGCTGCTCGCGTGCTGCGGTACGCGCGGTGGAATAAAGGCAGGTATTGCTTTCCAGTATGGTCAGGTTGAGTGCACGAACCCATGGCAGCATTTCGATGCCATAGTTGATACCGGCACGGCGAAACGCTTCTTGCAAGACATCGGTGGACATACCGCTGATGCGGCCCCCACTGCCCATCATGTTGAAGGGCGGATAATCCTCGGTGAGGATGCGCAGCGGCGGGGCTGCTGTGGCAGCAAGGCTGCCGGTCAAGAATAGGCTGGCAAGGAGCAGACGGATGGACATGGCAGCGACTCCCGGATGTCAGCGACATTTGCAGTCTAGTCAAGCCTGCGGGGGCCTGCCATAAAGGTCGGTTTTTTGCTGTGTTGCCGCTGCCGGCGGCAAGGCCCGCCAGGCACAACAACGCGAGACCTGGACCGGGCTGCGGAACTGGCGCAGCCAGTAGCTCACCCGGTAGCCGCAACGGCGGGCATGGCGCAACAGCGCCTGAGCACTGGACAGCAGCGATGAGGGCTTGGGAAGCGATGCAGACATGGAGGACACCTGCTATACGATGGCTGACAAGCAGAATGTAGTGCTCCGTCAGTCAAAATCGCATAGAAATGGCCATGCAGGGCATCAAAAACAGATAAAGAAAAACGGCACCGCCAGGGTGCCGTTGTCTGCCATGCTGCCAATCCGGCTTACTTGGGGCGATTGATCGCCTTGCTGCCGATATCGCGGCGCAGCTGGCTGCCATCAAAATGGATGGCATCCGCCACCGCATAGGCTTTTTGCTGCGCCATCTTCACGCTGTCGCCCAGTCCTACCGCGCACAGCACGCGGCCGCCATTGCTGACTACCTGCTTGCTGTCGTTGAACGCCGTACCGGCATGGAACACCATGCTGTCTTCGGTTTCCGCCGGCAGGCCGGTAATGACGTCGCCCTTGCGCGGGGAATCCGGGTAGCCGGCGGCAGCCAGCACCACGCCCAGCGCCACGCGGCGGTCCCATTCGGCTTCCACCTGATCCAGCTTGCCGTTGACACCGGCTTCCAGCAGCACGGTGAAGTCCGACTTCAGACGGGCCATGATGGGCTGGGTTTCCGGGTCGCCAAAGCGGCAGTTGAATTCGATGGTGAACGGGTTGCCGTCATGGTCGATCATCAAACCGGCATACAGGAAGCCGGTGTAGCTGTGGCCGTCCTTTTTCATGCCTTGCACGGTGGGCAGGATGATTTCGCGCATCACGCGGTTATGCACCTGCGGGGTAACCACCGGTGCCGGGCTGTAGGCGCCCATGCCGCCGGTATTGGGGCCCAGGTCGTTGTCCAGCAGGCGCTTGTGGTCCTGGCTGGTGGCCATCGGCAATACGTGGTCGCCATCCACCATCACGATGAAGCTGGCCTCTTCGCCTTGCAGGAAATCTTCGATCACCACGCGCGCACCGGCGCTGCCCATCTTGTTGCCCACCAGCATGTCGTCGATGGCGGCATGGGCTTCGTCCAGCGTCAGTGCCACCACCACGCCCTTGCCCGCAGCCAGGCCATCGGCCTTGATCACGATGGGCGCACCCTTGCCAGCCACATAGGCATGGGCTTCAGCCGCATCGGTAAAGGTCTGGTAACCGGCGGTGGGAATGCCATGGCGTTGCATGAAGGCCTTGGCAAAATCCTTGGAGCTTTCCAGCTGGGCACAGTACTGGGTGGGACCGAAGATCTTCAGCCCGGCAGCACGGAAGGCATCCACCACACCGGCAGCCAGCGGGGCTTCCGGGCCGACCACGGTCAGCTGGATGTCTTCACGACGGGCAAAGTCGACCAGCGCCTCGTTGCCGCTCAGCTCGACATTGGTGAGATTGGGGTCCAGCGCGGTACCGGCATTGCCCGGTGCCACAAATACCTTGGAGACGCGATTGGACTTGGCAATACGCCACGCCAGTGCGTGTTCGCGGCCACCGGAACCGATTACCAACACTTTCATCTTGCGAGATCCTTCATCGTTAGCGGCAGCATGCGGCTGCCGTCATAGAGCAGCAGGCCCTGTCGGGCTGCGCTCAGAATTGTACATTCAGATTGGCAGGGAACGGATAAATCCCGCTGCCTGCATCGGGAAGCAACTGCGCGTGCTGGCTGATTTTCTTGCCGTCGATCAGCCCTTGCCATTGCACATCCAGCGGATAAAAGCGCGCATCAGGGCCTGTCACGGGCCGCCACTCCCAGCGGGCTTGCACATCGGTCACCGCCGGGCAGCCATCACCGCCGGCATCACCGCACACGCCCTTGTTGTCGGCCTGTTCGGTCAGATGCCCCATGCTGCGGATATCCGTGGCGGTGGCGTGGAAAAACTCCACCGTACTGGCGGTATAGCCTTGCTGCAGGTAGCTACTGTGCAAGGTCCAGCCCCATTCATGCGGGCCCAGCTGAACCACGCGTGCGCTGGCTGCCATGCCGTTGGTGCCCATTTCCAGCTGTTTTTCCGTTTGCAGCACGTACTGGCCGTTCTGCAATACAAACAGCAGCAGGCGGCTGATGCCGGAGGCGGCAAAGCTGTCCATGCCCTCGCCGGCCGAATCTGCGGTATCCGCCACAAAGGTGGTCAGCAACAACTGACGGCCCTGGCCGTCCCGGGCCAGTTGCAGGGGCCCGAAGGTACCGACAAACGGGCCTGCGCTGTTGCTGGCCTTGGCGTCCAGCTTCCACTGGCCGGGTTTGGCAGCGGTCTGCATGTTCTGCGTGCTGCGATACACCGCCACGGCCTGCTCGGCCAGCCGCTTGAGGTCGGGAGTCTGGGCAAGCGGGGCCGGAGCCGGCGTCGGGGCCGGCTGTTCCAGCCAGTACACCGTGGCAGCCACGCCGAATAGCAGCACAATCAGCAGCATGATCCTGGTGGTCTTGTTCACGGTTTCTCCGGCGGGCAGCAAGGCAAGGTACTGCGCACCTCCCCGATGCAGCCTGCACGGGGAGGCAGTCCGCGCTTAGTGACGGAAGTGACGCACGCCGGTCAGTACCATGGCAATGCCGTGCTCGTCGGCGGCGGCAAACACTTCTTCGTCGCGCATGGAGCCACCCGGCTGGATGATGGCCTTGATGCCCTGCTCGGCAATCACGTCGATACCGTCGCGGAAGGGGAAGAAGGCGTCACTGGAAGCCACGGCACCTTGCAGGCTCAGGCCGGCATCCTGCGCCTTGCGGGCGGCGATGCGGGTGGAGTCCACACGGCTCATCTGGCCGGCACCGATACCGGCGGTCTGACCGTTGCTGCAGAACACGATGGCATTGGATTTGACGAACTTGGCCACGCGCCAGGCGAACAGCAGATCGGACATTTCCTGCGGGGTGGGTTGACGCTTGGTCACCACGCGCAGTTCGTCCAGTGCCACATTGCGGATGTCCGGGGTCTGTACCAGCACGCCGCCGCCCACGCGCTTCAGTTCGAAGCGGTTGGCACCGGTTTCCAGCGGGATTTCCAGTACGCGCACATTCTTCTTGGCGGCGATGATGGCCTTGGCTTCTTCGGTGAAGGACGGGGCAATCAGCACTTCCAGGAACTGGCCGGTCACGGCTTCCACGGTTTCGGCATCCACCGGGCGGTTGAAGGCGATGATGCCGCCAAAGGCGCTGGTAGTGTCGGTGGCAAAGGCCAGCTTGTAGGCGCTCAGGGTGTCACCGGCCACGGCCACGCCGCAGGGGTTGGCATGCTTGACGATGACGCAGGCGGTCTGGTCGAAGGTCTTGACCGCTTCCCAGGCGGCGTCGGCATCAGCGATGTTGTTGTAGGACAGTTCCTTGCCCTGCAGCTGACGATAGGCGGCGATGGTGCCGGCTGCCGGGTCCAGGTCGCGGTAGAAGGCGGCGGACTGATGCGGGTTTTCGCCGTAGCGCATGTCCTGCACCTTGACGAACTGGGCGTTCAGACGGTTCGGGAAAGCCACGCGTTCCGGCTTGCCGCTCACCACGCCATCGGCCAGGCTGGTCAGGTAGTTGGAGATGGCACCGTCGTAAGCGGCGGTGTGGGTGAAGGCCTTCTTGGCCAGTTCGAAGCGGGTGGTCTTGGCCAGCTTGCCGTCATTGGCCTTCAGTTCGGCAGTCAGTGCAGCGTAGTCGGCAGCGTCGGTGACGATGGCAACGTGGGCCCAGTTCTTGGCGGCGGAGCGCACCATGGTGGGGCCGCCGATGTCGATGTTTTCGATGGCGTCTTCCAGCACACAGTCCGGGTTGGCGATGGTGGCTTCAAACGGGTAGAGGTTCACACACACCAGATCGATGTTGCCGATATCGTATTCGGCCATCTTGGCTACGTGTTCCGGCAGGTCGCGACGGCCCAGAATGCCACCGTGCACCTTGGGATGCAGGGTCTTCACGCGGCCATCCAGCATTTCCGGGAAGCCGGTGTAATCGGACACTTCGGTCACCGGCACGCCGTTGTCAGCCAGCAATTTGGCGGTACCGCCGGTCGACAGGATATGCACGCCCAGTGCGGCCAGTTCCTGTGCGAATTCCAGAACACCGGTCTTGTCGGATACGCTGATCAGCGCGCGTTCGATTTTGGTCATGTTTCTCTACCACCTTGGCTAATGAATGAAAAAGCTGTTTTTACTGTGGCCTGATGCCCGCACCAGGCCGTATGCGGCTTGCCCTGCCTTGCTGGCAGGCACAAAAAAACCGGCCATCCTGTGTGGGGCATGGCCGGTTTATCTTCATATCAAATCATACGACTTCATTTTTTTACGCAGGGTGTTGCGATTGAGCCCAAGCAGCTCTGCCGCCCGGGTCTGGTTGCCCTGCGTGTGGGTGAGCACCACCTCGATCAGGGGTTTTTCCACA
>NZ_LNQV01000036.1 GCF_001515305.1 Aquitalea pelogenes | reverse complement strand
GCCTTCAACTGCGGCATGGCCGCCATGCTGGCCGGTACGGCCTTCTGGCTGATGGCGCAGATGCTGCCTGCTCATATGTTGCCGGTGGTCAGCGCGCTGATCTGATCTGTTCTGAACCGTTCTCCGGCTCTCCCTCAGTCTGGCAAGCGGGAGGGCGTGGCCGATAATCCGAGCCCGCATTTGCGGGCTGTTTTGTTGGCGGCGTACAATAGCCCCTTTCTTCATCCGGCTGGACCTCATTCCATCATGATCCGTACCCGCTTTGCCCCCAGCCCCACCGGCTATCTGCACATTGGTGGCGTGCGTACCGCACTCTTTTCCTGGGCCTATGCCCGCAAGAACAACGGCGTTTTCGTGCTGCGCATCGAGGACACCGACCTTGAACGCTCCACGCCGGAGTCGGTCAAGGCCATCATGGACGGCATGCACTGGGTAGGCCTGGATTATGACGAAGGTCCGTTCTACCAGACCCAGCGTTTTGACCGCTACAAGGAAGTCATCCAGCAGCTGCTGGAATCCGGCCATGCCTACCGCTGCTATTGCAGCAAGGAAGAGCTGGAAGCCATGCGCGCCGAGCAGGAAGCCAAGGGTGAAAAACCGCGTTACGACCGTCGCTGGCGTCCGGAAGAGGGCAAGACCCTGCCGGCCATTCCGGCTGATGTGGAGCCGGTAATCCGTTTCCGCACCCCGCTGGACGGCACCGTGGCCTGGGACGACGCGGTGAAGGGCCGTATCGAATTCTCCAATACCGAGCTGGACGACCTGATCATCGCTCGCCCGGATGGCAGCCCCACCTACAACTTCTGCGTGGTGGTGGACGACTGGGACATGCAGATCACCCATGTGATTCGCGGTGACGACCACGTCAACAACACCCCGCGCCAGATCAACATCCTGAAGGCGCTGAATGCGCCGCTGCCGGTGTATGGCCATCTGCCGATGATCCTGAATGAGGACGGCCAGAAGATGTCCAAGCGCCGCGACGCGGTGAGCGTGGTGGACTACGCCGACAAGGGCATCCTGCCGGAAGCGCTGCTCAACTACCTGGCCCGTCTGGGCTGGGGCCACGGCGATGACGAATTCTTCGACATGAAGCAGTTTGTCGAATGGTTCAGCCTGGAAGCGGTCAGCGCCTCGGCCAGCCGTTTCAACCAGGAAAAATTCCTGTGGCTGAACGCCCAGCACATCAAGGCCGCTGACAACAGCCGCCTGGCAGCGCTGATAGCCCCGCGTCTGGCTGCCGCTGGTGTGGATACCACCACCGGCCCGGCTATCGAGGACGTGATTGCACTGGTGAAAGAGCGCATCCAGGACCTGAACGCGCTGGCGCTGGAAGTGGATTACTTCTACAAGAAACGCGAAGCCGCTGCTGCCGATGTGGAAAAGCACCTGGCTGGCGATGCCGTGGCACGCATGGGCCGCTTTGCCGACAAGCTGGCGGCACTGGACAGCTGGACGGCAGAAAGCATCCACGAACTGTTCAAACCCTTCTGCGCCGAAGAAGGCATCAAGATGGGCCAGCTGGGCATGCCGCTGCGTGTGCTGGTGTGTGGCACCACCCAGACTCCGTCGGTGGATGCCGTACTGGCGCTCATCGGCAAGGAAGAAGTGCTGCGCCGCCTGCGCGGCTGAGCGGTTTTTCAGACGAACCCAATCACTTTCTCAGCAGCCTAAAAGCACCCTGCGGGGTGGCTTTTTTTGTGCGCACGGGCAGGGAGTCAGGTCACCGCATGGCGTTGCTGGAACTGCGGCTGATCCCAGCTGGCGCCATCCAGAATGTCGCGCAGGGTTTCCACGGCGTCCCACACGTCAACATGGCGCAGGTAGAGCGGGGTGATGCCAAAGCGCAGCACTTCCGGTTCGCGGTAGTCGCCAATCACCCCACGGGCGATCAGCGCCTGCATCACCGCATAGCCTTGCGGGTGACGATAGCTGACATGGCTGCCGCGCTGTGCGTGATTCCGCGGGGTGATCAGCGTCAGCGGATGGTGGGCGCAGCGTTGTTCCACCAGCTGGATGAACAGGTCGGTGAGTGCCAGCGATTTTTCGCGCAGTGCCGTCATGCCGGTTTGTAAGGTGGCATCCAGTCCGCACTCCACCAGTGCCATCGACAGGATGGGCTGGGTGCCGCACAAAAAGCGCCGTATGCCCTGGGCAGGCTGGTAGTCCGCCGCCATGTCAAACGGACGAGAGTGCCCCCACCAGCCGGATAGCGGTTGCCAGAAGCGGTCCTGATGGCGTGCTGCCACCCAGATGAAGGCCGGGGAGCCCGGTCCGCCATTCAGGTATTTATAAGTACAGCCCACGGCAAAATCGGCCTCGCAGGCATTCAAGTCCACTGGTACGGCACCGGCCGCATGGGCCAGGTCCCAGATGGTAAGGGCGCCATGACGGTGTGCCTGCGCCGTCACTGCCGCCATGTCATGCATGGCACCGGTACGGTAATTGACGTGCGACAGCAGCAGCACCGCCACGTCTTCGTCCAGTGCCTGTTCCAGCGGCAGGCTGTCGTCGATCAGCCGCATTTCATAGCCTTGCTGCAGCAGGTCCATCATGCCCTGGATCATGTACAGGTCGGTAGGGAAGTTGTCGCGCTCGGACACAATCACCTTGCGCTGCGGCGCGGCTTGCTGCTGGATGCGGATGGCGGCAGCCAGTGCCTTGAAGATATTGAGCGAGGTGGTGTCGGTGATGACCACTTCGTCGCTGCCGGCACCGATCAGTCCCGCCAGCTTGTTGCCCAGCCGACGCGGCAGCTCGAACCAGCCGGCCGTATTCCAGCTGCGGATCAGTCCTTCGCCCCATTCTTCGCGCAGCACTTGCAGGCTGCGCTCTTCCGCAGAGCGAGGCAGTACGCCCAGCGAGTTGCCATCCAGATAGATGACATGCTCCGGCAGGCTGAATTGCTGGCGCAGGCTGGCCAGTTTGTCGCTGGCATCGGCTGCCAGACAGTGTTCGCGCGTCAGCATGGTGTTCTCTCCTTGGTGGGTGGTGAACAGCATGGTAGCACTGGTGCTATTGTGAATTATTGCAAGTTATGCTTGCTGCTTGCTGATATTTTGCAGATTATTCGAATTTATAGATTAGTAATGAAAGAAACGTGCAAATGCAACTGGACGCAATTGATCTGCGCATTCTGCGCGCCTTGCAGGGTGATGGCCGGCTGAGCAATCAGGACCTGGCCGATCAGGTGGCGCTATCGCCATCGGCCTGCCTGCGTCGTGTCAGGGCGCTGGAGGAGGAGGGGTTGATCCGCGCCTATCGTGCCGAGCTGGACGCGGTGGCGCTGGGTTTCGAGCTGGAAGCCATTGTGCAGGTGACGCTGGACCGCAGCCGGGAAGATTGGCATGGCGAGTTCCTGCAGCAGATGCAGGCCTTTGAGGAGGTGACGGCTGCCTATGTGGTGACCGGGCCGTGCAATTACATCCTGCAGCTGCGTTGCCGTAATCTGGCGGCGTTTTCGGACTTTATCGTGGAGCGGCTGAACAAGGTGCCGGGCATGCGCGATATCTGCTCGCACATCGTGATGAAAACCCTGAAAGACAGCCGCCATCAGCTTCCGCTCTGATCCGGGTCAGCCATGCATCTGGCGTAACAAAGCCGGTTTATCCTGCATGTGGATGCTTGCGTGCCGGTCCTGCATTGCCGCTGTCCTGCACCACTTACCTTGGGTGTGAGCAAAAACTCTAGAAAAGTGGATTTTGTGGCGGAGGATGGGGGATAATGCCGCCCAGCCAAACTGAGGTGCATCAAAATGAAGTGTGTTGACGATTTCCGCCTGCGTCTGGGCAAGCATGAACTGGTTCCCATCATGGTGGGCGGCATGGGTGTGGACATTTCCACTGTCGCCTTGTCGCTGGAGGCTGCCCGTCTGGGTGGTATCGGCCATATCTCCGATGCCATGGTGCCCACGGTGACGGACCGTCGCTTCAACACCAAGTTCGTCAAGGACAAGCTCAAGCAGTACAAATTCAACGTCGAGAACGCCGACAAGTCGGTGGTGAAGTTCGACCTGGACATCCTGGCCGAGGCAACCAGGTTGCACGTTGGCTCCGCCATGGAGGCCAAAAAGGGCGACGGGCTGATTTTCATCAACTGTATGGAAAAGCTCACCATGAACGCGCCCAAGGAAACCTTGCGCGTGCGTATGCAAACCGCCATGGATGCCGGTATCGACGGCATCACCCTGGCGGCTGGTCTGCATCTGGGTTCTTTCTCGCTGATTGAAGATCACCCGCGTTTCCGCGACGTGAAGCTGGGTATCATTGTTTCGTCCCTGCGCGCCTTGCAGCTGTTCCTGAAAAAGTCGTCCCGTACCGGCCGTCTGCCGGACTACGTGGTGGTGGAAGGCCCGCTGGCTGGCGGCCATCTGGGTTTCGGCATGGACTGGGCGCAGTACGATCTGGCCACCATTGTGGCTGAAATCCGCGCCTGGATGCAGGCCGAGCAGCTGGATATCCCGCTGATTCCGGCCGGTGGCATCTTTACCGGCAGCGATGCAGTCGGCTTCCTGGAAAACGGTGCCGGTGCCGTGCAAGTGGCCACCCGCTTTACTGTTACCCGCGAATGTGGCCTGCCGGAAAAAGTGCAGCAGGAATACTTCAAGGCCACCGAGGACGACATAGAGGTCAACCAGTTGTCGCCGACCGGTTACCCGATGCGCATGATCAAGTCCTGCCCGGCCATCGGTGATGGCATTCGCCCCAATTGCGAAGCTTATGGCTATCTGCTGGATGCCAATGGCAGCTGTTCCTATATTCAGGCTTACAACCGCGAAGTGGCAGCCCATCCGGGCGAGCGCCGCATCAAGGTGATGGACAAGACCTGTCTGTGCACTCATATGCGTAATTTCGATTGCTGGACCTGCGGTCAGTACACCTACCGCCTGAAGGATACGACCCGCCGCAATGAAGACGGCAGCTACCAGATCCTCAGCGCCGAACACGTGTTCAAGGACTACCAGTTCAGCAAGGATGGCAAGGTCGCCCTGCCGGACTGATAAGCTACACAAACCCGGTCTGGCTGGACTGGTCGTGGAGAATGGCGAATCGCTGCGGCGCTTCGCCATTTTTCTTGTTGAAGCGGCACTGGCAGTAGTATCGTCAGAGCCTGTCTTGTCACTGTTTGAGGATTGCCATGCCGGAACGTCTGGACCCCGCCACCACTGCCCTGATCCTGATCGATTTGCAGCAGGGCATCCTGGGTTTTGCCAAACAGCCTTATGACACGGAATATGTACTGGAACATTCTGCTGCACTGGCCAGGGCATTTCGTACTGCCGGTGCACCGGTGGTACTGGTGCGGGTAGGCTGGTCGGCGGATGGTGGTGACGCATTGCAGCTGCCGACCGATCTGGTGCCGCCGGCCACGCCGGTGCCGGATAACTGGCTGCAACAACCGGCCGAGCTGGAGGTGGCTGCCAGTGATATCCAGATCATCAAGCGGCAATGGAATGCCTTTTACGGCACCGAGCTGGATTTGCAGCTGCGCCGTCGCGGTGTTCGCACCGTGGTGCTGGCGGGCATCTCCACCCATATCGGCGTGGATTCCACTGCCCGTTCCGCCTGGGAGCGCAATTATGCGGTGGTGCTGGCCGAAGACGCCATGAGCTGCCAGGTGCTGGAGTGTCACCAGTTCTCGGTCAAGCATATCTTCCCGCGCCTTGGCCGGGTGCGCAGTACGGCCCAGGTGTTGCAAGCCCTGGAAGCAGGGAAGGATGGCAGTGAGTCGTTATCCGCTTGATCCGAAGCAGATTGAACTGACGGCCATCAGGGCGCAGGGTGCTGGTGGCCAGAACGTCAACAAGGTGTCTTCTGCCATTCACCTGCGTTTTGACGTGATGGCCTCCAGCCTGCCCGATCACATCAAGCAGCGTCTGCTGGCAATGTCTGATGCCCGCCTGAGCAAGGATGGGGTCATCATCATCAAGGCGCAGCAGCACCGTACGCAGGAGTTGAACCGGGACGATGCACTGGCGCGCCTGCAGGCCATGGTGGATGCCGTCTCGCACCAGCCCAAGGCCAGGCTGGCCACGCGGCCCACCTATGGTTCACGTCAGCGCAGGCTGGAAGGGAAATCCCGGCGCAGCGGTATCAAGGCCCTGCGTGGCCGGGTGGATGACTGAAGAAGCCGCGAAGGGTCAGGCGCGGCGGCTGGATTGGCAGCTGGGGTAGATGTGTCTGGCCAGCTCTTCTGCCGGAACCGGTTTGCACAGCAAAAAGCCTTGCAGTTCGATATCCGGATGGTGTGCGCACAGGTAGTCCAGGTCCAGCGGGCTGTCTATGCCTTCTGCCACCATGCGCAAGCCCAGTTCACGGGCGATATTGGCCATGCCGGCAATGATGCTCTGGCTGCGTGCATCCTGGTGGATGTCCTTGATCAGGATGCGGTCGAACTTCAGCTCGGTCAGCGGCAGGTTCTTGATGTGTTCCAGCGTGGTGTGGCCGGTGCCGAAGTCATCCAGTGACAACTCGAAACCGCGCATGCGCAGGCGCAGCAGGGTTGCCAGCGTGTGGCCGAAATTGGTGAAGGCCATGGTTTCGGTGATTTCCAGCACGATGCGGTCAAACGCGAGCCCGCGCGATTCCACTTGCTCCACCAGCCAGTCCAGAAACTCCCTGTCATCCAGCAAGCGGCGCGACAGATTGATCGACAGCCGCAAATCCTGTGTCTCCGGACCGCGCATCAGCAGGTCCAGGCTGGTTTGCACGATGCGGTGGGTCAGCAGCGAAATGAAGCCCTCGTGTTCCAGCATGCCGATGAACTGGTTGGGTCCCAGAATGCCCATGGTGGGGTGGCGCCAGCGCGCCAGCGCCTCGATCTGCACTGCCTTGCCCTGGCGCAGGTCATAGATGGGCTGATAAAACGCACAGAACTGGTTGTGTGCCAGCCCGGTGATGATGTCGATCAGCGGCAGGCTGCTCTTGTTGTCGATGATGTCCTGCGGCAAGTCCAGCAAGCGGGTGATTTCGGTCAGGAACAGATTGTCATCAATCGGTTTGGCCAGATGGCCAATGCCGGTGAAGCCCAGTTCCTGGGCGGCGCGTACGCTATTGGCCAGCAAGTCGGGCGAGTGCCCGCTGATCAGCAGCAAGGAAGGAATATGCGGCTGACGCGATAACTGCTCGACCAGTTCGATGCCATCCATACCCGGCATGTTCAGGTCGGTGATTACCAGGTCCAGCTTGGGTATCTTGCGGCTGAGCTGGAATGCCCAGGTGCCATCGGCAGCTTCATGGATGACGGCATTGGGAATTTGCAGGCACAGCGCTTTGAGTAGCTTGCGCTGACTGCTACTGTCTTCTGCGAGCAGGATCTGTCTTGGCGGTTTGCTGGTCATGGCAGGCGCGCACATCAATGGGTATTTCTCAATCTAAGCAGGTGTCATGCGATCTTTCCAGTGAAATAAACATGAAAGTTCGGCTCCTGTAAGCATATCTTGATTTTTATTGCGCTTTTTTGAACTGAAAACCAGGCAAAGATGGCATTGGCAGCAACGCAATTGTGTTTATGCAGAGGGGGTAATGCGGGATGGGTAGCGGATGAAATGACGTACGCCCGGCATGTCGCCACCAGGGTGGGGCGAATGATTCCGGGCGGTGCGTGATGCGATGCTGTTGCCTTGGCGGGCCTTGTGCCCGCTAACCAGCGGCAAAAGACTACGCGACCTGCTCAGGTGGGCTGAAGGTCGCGAGACGTGATGGCTTGCTTAGCGACGCTTGAAGTGCTGCGGTGCCTGGCCGCCGACCGGAGCGGTCGGGTGGCGGAAGTTGATGCGACCCTTGGTCAGGTCGTACGGCGACATTTCCACGGTCACACGGTCACCCACCAGTACGCGGATGCGGTGCATTTTCATCTTGCCCGAGCCATAGGCCAGGATTTCAACATTGTTGTCCAGACGAACGCGAAAGCGCGATTCCGGCAGCATTTCAATTACGACGCCTTGCAGTTCGATCATGTCTTCTTTGGACATTAACGATTCCTTTCAGTGTAACGGGGTGGGCCAATAGCCCATGCGGCAGTCCCTCACGGAGCGCCGCATGATCTGTGATAACAGATTGCTTCTATCGATAACCAAGCAGGTAAGACTGGCAGCACACACGCTAATGTGCCGTTACCAAGGCAAGGCAGACGGATTGAAACCCCGGTTTGGGGAACGGTCCGGAAGGAGGCAGCGCGCATTATACGGCTAAATGGCTGATTTGTCAGCATAAATGAACAGTGAAGCTGTATTTGCTGCGGTATGTGCGGTGTTGGCGGCAAAAACACTTATGCATCCGCAGCTTAGCCGCTGTTGCTTGCATGCCGCACTGACTGCGGGAGAGGGCTTTGGGCCGGGCCGGGCCGCATGGTTCCGGCCGCTCTGGTGCGAGTGGGTTGTGACAGGCTGGCACAGGCAGATTATTGATTTATGTCACAAAAGGAAAATTCTATATTCATATTCTTACAATTCAATACAAAAATGCACTGGATTATTCTTTCTCGAGCTGACATCCTGTAGGGTTTCGATTATCACGTTTTGCTGATATTTGATCCGGGCAAAACGTCACCAGTTGTAAACTCTGCAGTAGGACAGACTTATGGAAAACAATAGAGAAGGCGAAGGGCTCCGGCGCAGCCTGCAGGCGCGCCACTTGTCCATGATCGCCATTGGCGGCTCCATCGGCACCGGGCTGTTTCTGGCATCCGGTGCCACGGTAGCCTCGGCAGGGCCGGGCGGGGCCTTGCTGTCATATGCCCTGATCGGGCTGATGGTGTATTTCCTGATGACCAGCCTCGGGGAAATGGCGGCATTCATGCCGGTGTCCGGTTCTTTCCAGGTATATGGTTCGCGTTTTGTCGATGCATCCTTCGGTTTCGCCCAGGCTGGAACTATTGGTATAACTGGGCAGTTACCATTGCGGTGGAACTGGCTGCGGCAGCCATCGTGATGCATTACTGGTTTCCGCATGTGCCGGGCGTGGTGTGGAGTGCGCTGTTCCTGGCCATCATCTTTGCCCTCAACTATTTCTCGGTAAAGGGCTTTGGCGAGGCCGAGTTCTGGTGCTCCATGCTCAAGGTGGTCACCATCATCGCCTTCATCATCGTGGGTTTCATGATGATTTTCGGCATCATGACCAATCCGGACAGCAGCCGTTATTCCCCTGGTCTGAATGTTTTCATGCATGGTGACGGCCCCTTTGTCGGCGGCATGGCGGCTTTTGTCAGCGTGTCGATGATTGTGGGCTTTTCTTTCCAGGGTACCGAGCTGATCGGCGTGGCTGCGGGGGAGTCCAGCAACCCGGCCAAAACCATTCCGCGCGCCGTGAAACAGATTTTCTGGCGCATCCTGATGTTCTACATGCTGTCCATCCTGATCATCGGTTTCATCCTGCCGTACAACGACCCGATGCTGCTGAAGAACGATGTACAGGACGTGGGCGCCAGCCCGTTCACCCTGGTGTTCAGCCGTGCCGGCCTTGCCTTGTCGGCCAGCCTGATGAATGCCGTCATCCTGTCGGCCATCCTGTCGGCCGGTAATTCCGGCATGTATGCCTCCACCCGCATGCTGTACGTGATGGCGCACAACAAGATGGCCCCGGCCTGGTTCGGCAAGCTGTCGGACAGTGGCGTGCCGCGCAATGCCCTGTATGCCACCACGCTGGTGGCGGCTTTGTGCTTTCTTTCCTCGCTGTTTGAAAGCAATGCGGTTTACCTGTGGCTGCTCAATTCTTCCGGCATGACCGGCTTCATTGCCTGGCTGGGCATTGCGGTTTGCCATTACCGTTTCCGCCGCGCCTATGTGCAACAAGGCTACAGCCTGGCTGACCTGCCTTACCGTGCGCGCTGGTTTCCGCTCGGGCCGCTGTTTGCCTTTGCGCTGTGCATGCTGATCATGCTGGGGCAGAACTATGCCGCCTTCACCAGTGCCAAGGTGGACTGGAACGGTGTGGTCGCCACCTATATCGGCATTCCGCTGTTCCTCATCCTGTGGCTGGGCTACAAATGGAAGCATGGCAGCAAGCTGATTGCGCTGGACAAGATTGCCCTGGCAGAAGCCCACGCCCAGCTGGAGCGTGCCGAGCCGAAGGCGCGACTGGCCGGACAGATGGCAGACTGATAAGCGTTTGCCGCCAGACGAGGCCCGGTTCTGCCGGGCCTTTTGCATGTTGGCGGCCTGCCTCGGCATATTTTTTGTCAGACGGCGCTGTGCAGTGACAAGGGGCAAGTTACAATCGCCGCGCATGGCACTGCACGACAAGATGCAAGACACGCGATATACCACCCCCACCAAGCAGGCCAAACCTGCCCGGAGAACAACAACATGGCCCTGATGTCTCTTTTTTTCAGCAAGTACCTGTTTGTACTGGCTGCCTTGCTCCCCATCATCAATCCACCGGGATTGGTACCCATTTTCATTTCGATGACCGCACGCAACAGCAAGCAGCAGCGGGCTTTTCTGGCGCGCCGCATTGCCTTGTACTGCTTTTTGCTGCTGCTGGGCAGCATGTATGTGGGCAGCTTTGTGCTGGAGTTTTTCGGTGTTTCGCTGCCGGTGGTGCAGTTGTCCGGTGGTTTGCTGATTTCGCTGGCCGCCTGGCGCATGCTCAATGACAATCCGGCGGAGGGTAACCAGCCTTCTACCGAAACGGCCCGTCAGGAAAACCGGGATGAACTCAAGCAGCGGGCCTTTTATCCGCTGACTTTCCCGCTGACCGTGGGGCCGGGTTCCATTTCGGTGTCCATCACCCTGGGTGCGTCGATGTCGGTTGCCGGCAAGCCGATGGTCAAGTACATGCTGGTGCCGATGGCCAGCCTGGCCGCCGTATTGTCCTCGCCGTACTGGTGTACATGTGTTATCGCCACGCCGACAAGCTGCTGGGCTATCTGGGGCAGACCGGCTCGGTGGTCTTCCTGCGTCTGTCGGCCTTCATCCTGATGTGTCTGGGGGTGCAAATCATGTGGGAAGGGGTGGAGCAGCTCTTTGTCGAGCTGATCCAGAACAACGCCGACCTACTGCACCGCTAGGCTTAGGCGTTGCGCCACCGCTTGCTGCAGTTGCGGATAGAAGGCAAGAAAATCCGCTTCCAGTGCGCTGTACTGCTGCAGCAGGTCGTCAATGCCATTGGCAACCGGGTTGTCACGCTGGATGCGGTGGCGGGAAAAGCCGCGCAGCACGTCGGCGATTCCTTCGGTGTCTGCATAAGACCCTAGCCAGTCCTGTGCCTGCATGCGCGGCAGGATTTCCAGCAGGCGGGGCGGCAGCCATTGGCGATGTGCCTGCAGTTCTGCGTAGCTGCGCGCGGTGAAATCGGCCAGTGGCATGCTGGAAAATGACATCCAGTGCCGTGCCAGGAAGTGGTCGTAAAAAATGTCCACCAGAATGCCGGCATAGCGTCGCCGTATCGGCGCAATGCGGTTCTTGCTTTGCATCACCAGCGGGTGACTGTCGGTATGGCTGTCGATCTGCCGGTGTAGCAGCATGCCCTGTTGCAAGGGGAGGGGCAGGTGCCCGGCCTGCGACGGCTTGAGGAAGTCACCCAGCAGATTCCCCACCCGCGCCGCCGGGTTGTCCGGTGCCAGATGCAGGTGGGCCAGGTAGTTCATGCGGCACCCTGGCGATTGAGCCTGACCACGATAACGTCCGCCCCTTCTGCGCTGAACAGGGTGAGGCCCACGGCCAGTGCCTGCCACACCGCATCATGTGTCCGCAGCTGGCAGTGCCGGCCATCTTCACGGTATACGTCCAGCGTGCTGCCGGCGGCCAGCATCAGCAGCAATACCTCATCATCACTGTGCACATTCAGCTTGCCTTGCACGGTCAAGCGTTCTGTTTGTTGGCGGTAACGGCCGCGGCGGGTCATCACGTTGAAGTCGGTCACCGGCCCATTCTGCAACTGACTGGTGATGGCTTCTTCACCGGCAAAGGCCAGTGGCTGGCTGTCGATTTGCAGCAGGCTGTTGCTGCCATCGCCGCGTTGCAGGAGCAGGCCCTTGCCATCCAGCAGCAATAGCTGGCGATCCACCCCGGGAAAATATGAAAAAGGGCCATCGCTGGCCACGCTGGCCATGCTGATGCGGTAGTCAAAATCTTCCAGTGTGGCACCGGGGGGCGCAATCAGGATCTGACGCGTGGTACCACCACCGTTTTTCCACGGCGTGGTGGGGTAATCGCAGGCTGACAGGATGTGCATGGCAGTCTCTGGCGGGTAAAAGCGCGATTATCCCCCCATGCTGCGGCATGTGCACCTGCTGTCTGGCGGTCATGCTGGCAAGCTCTTGTTATGGCTGGTTTTTGTAGTGCGCCGACTACATGCAAATCCACTTGATCTGCCGCAATATGCCATTCCACTGTAGTGCCAAGATGGCATCAAACCTTACAGGCGCAGCAGGCAGGACCGGACGGTTCTCCTGAGTGCAGCTTGCCAAAAGCAATGCTGCCTGTGCCACCCCACCTTAAGGAGATCATCATGGCTACCAGTGCTTTCTTCATCCCTTCCGTCAACCTGATGGGTGCCGGCTGCCTGCAACAGGCCGTCGACAGCATGCAGGCCCAGGGCTTCAAACGTGCGCTGATCGTCACCGATGCCGGCCTGGTCAAGACCGGTCTGGCAGACAAGGTAGCAGCGCTGCTGGCTGCGGCGGATATCCAGTCTGTCGTTTTCGACGGTGTGCATCCCAACCCGACCAGCGCCAACGTCAATGCCGGCCTCGCGCTGCTGCAGGAAAAACAATGTGATGTGGTGATTTCGCTGGGTGGCGGTTCGCCACACGACTGTGCCAAGGGTATTGCGCTGGTAGCGGTCAATGGCGGCAAGATCCAGGACTACGAAGGCGTGGACAAGTCGGCCAAGCCGCAGCTGCCGCTGGTGGCCATCAATACCACGGCTGGTACTGCCAGTGAAATGACGCGTTTTTGCATCATCACTGACGAGGCACGCCATATCAAGATGGCCATTGTCGACAAGCACACCACGCCGATTCTGTCGGTGAACGACCCGGAAACCATGGCCGGCATGCCGCCTTCGCTGACGGCTGCCACCGGCATGGATGCGCTCACTCACGCTATCGAAGCGTATGTATCGACCATCGCCACGCCGATTACCGACGCCTGCGCGCTGAAGGCCATCAGCCTGATCGTGGCCTACCTGCCGCGTGCCGTGGAAAACGGCCAGGACATGGAAGCGCGCGAACAGATGGCCTATGCCCAGTTCCTGGCCGGCATGGCCTTCAACAACGCTTCGCTGGGTTATGTGCATGCCATGGCGCACCAGCTGGGTGGCTTCTACGACCTGCCGCACGGGGTGTGCAATGCCGTGTTGCTGCCGCATGTGCAAGTGTTCAACAGCAAGGTGGCTGCTGCCCGTCTGGCTGATGTTGCAGTGGCACTGGGTGCGAAGGCAGAAGCGGCGGAGGCAATTGCA
Organism: Aquitalea pelogenes; assembly: GCF_001515305.1. Taxonomy (GTDB): domain Bacteria; phylum Pseudomonadota; class Gammaproteobacteria; order Burkholderiales; family Chromobacteriaceae; genus Aquitalea; species Aquitalea pelogenes. The sequence goes on along the minus strand of NZ_LNQV01000036.1, from coordinate 28,340 downwards.
GCCATTCGCCAACTGGCTGCCCGCGTGGGCATTCCGGCTGGTTTGACCCAGCTTGGCGTGAAAGAAGGGGATATCCCGGTACTGGCTACCAATGCCCTGAAAGACGCGTGCGGCTTTACCAATCCGGTTCAGGCCACGCACGAGGAAATCTGCGCCATCTACCGTGCCGCCATGTAAACCCTGTCTGGCCTGATGTACAGTGACAAGAGCCGGCTTTGCCGGCTCTTGTTCATTTCAGCGGCTGGCAAAACCTGCGGCAGTGGCGGCGCTGCGGATGGCTTCCAGCACCAGTCTGGCCTTGCGCGGGATACGCCGGCTGGCGAATACCGCGTGCATCTGCGCATCCTCCCCCCGGCTGGACACAATGCGGTAATCCGGGCATAGCCGCACCAGCTGACCCTTGGCCACCAGTGGCTCGGCCAGCCAGTCGCCCATGCGTGCCACGCCCCAGCCAGCCAGGGCGGCCTGTAGCACCGCATTGCCGGAACTCACCCGATGGCTGGCATTCAGGTTCAGGCTGACCTGATGGCTATCCGAAACGAAATTCCAGGCTTTGAGGATGCGTGGCGCGGCATGAATCAGGATGGCGTGTTCGCTCAGTGCTTCCGGTTCGGCAGGCAGGCCATGGCGCGCCACATAACCTGGGCTGGCGTACAGGCGGCGTTGATAAGGCCACAGCGGAAAGCCGATCAGTTCGCTGGAGGCGGGATAGGCACCGCGGATGCTGAAGTCCAGCTTCTCGCGGATGGGCTCCAGAATGGTGTCGCTGTACAGGATGTCAAAGCGCAACTGCGGATTGTGCTCGGCCAGTTGCTGCAGGATGGGCGGCAGGAAATGGCTGGCCATCACCTCGGGTGCGGAAAAGCGCAGCCAGCCGCGTGGCGCACTGCCCAGTGCCGCCAGGTCGTCTTCCACTTCTTCCTGCAATTGCAGGATTTGCCGCGCGGTATCGTAGTAGGCTTCGCCCGCCATGGTGAGGCTGACCTGCTTTTGCGAGCGGGCCAGCAGGCTGGTGCCCAGGTTTTCTTCCAGCGCCTGCACCGCACGGGTCGCAGTACTGGGCGAGGTGCCCAGCTGACGGGCTGCCGAGACAAAGCTCTTGCGCTCCACCACGGCGCAGAATACCTGCAGTTCCCATAACAGTTTCATGATGCCCGCTTTTTGTATTGCAAAAACTGCAATACGGTATTGCAACAGAAAGGGCAGTGCAAGTCCTACAATGGCAAGCATTACTGGGAGGCAGGCATGTTGTTGACTTTGGGATTTCTGTGTTTCTTTTCTTTCATGGCTGGTCTGATTGACGCGGCCGTGGGTGGCGGTGGCCTGATCCAGACCCCGGCACTGTTCAATTTCTTGCCGCAGTATTCTGCTGCCACGCTGTTTGGCACCAACAAGATGTCCTCGGCCGTGGGCACCTTGTCCGCCACACGCTCGTATTTGCAGCGGGTGCGCCTGCCGTGGAAGCTGGTGATTCCGGCGGCCATCACGGCCTTCGTGATGTCGTTTGCCGGTGCTGCCACGGTGAATGCCATCCCGAAGTCGGTGATCCGTCCGCTGGTACTGGTACTACTGGTGCTGATGGCCATGTACACGCTGTGGAAAAAGGACTTTGGCAAGCTGCACAAGCCGGTGACGATAGGTCGCCGTGAAATGGCTGTCGGCATGGCCATTGGCGGGGCCATCGGCTTTTACGATGGCTTGTTCGGGCCGGGCACAGGCAGCTTCCTGATCTTTCTGTTCATCCGCTTTTTTGCCTTCGATTTCCTGCATGCCTCGGCAGCGGCCAAGGTGGTGAACCTCACCACCAATGTGGCGGCGCTGGCCTTTTTCATTCCTACCGGCAATGTGCTGTTCCAGTACGCCATCCCGATGGCCGGTTTCAATGTGCTGGGCGCGATGACCGGTTCCTGGGTGGCCATGAAGAAGGGGGCAGGTTTTGTCCGTATCCTGTTCCTGCTGCTCACCACGGTGCTGATCGGCAAACTGGCCTGGGACATGCTGCAGCCCTGGTTGCATGGCTGAACGGGTTTTGCTGGCTGAAATGAAAAAGACCACGCTCTATTGCGTGGTCTTTTTTGTCTTGCTGCGTGCTGGGGGCTCAGTCGTGCTTGTACCAGCCGCGGTGATGGCCATTGTCGTGGTGGTGGTGGCGATGATGGTGGCGTCCTTCATCACGCGCCGGGGCTGCCGGGCTCTCTTCACGCTGGTTCTTGGTGGTGATGGCCACGCCGGTGGCCCCGCCAACCGCGCTGCCGATGATGGCGCCATTGCGGCCACCTACTGCATTACCCACTGCGGCACCTGCTGCACCGCCTACTGCACCACCAAGAATCGCATCCGTTGTCGAGCCGGCCTGAGCGGTAGTGGCTGCCAGGCAGAGGGTAATGACCGAAATCCACTTGTTCATTTGCATGGTTTGCTGCTTTCACTAAGTTAGTGGCGGCAGTCTAGTAATGGTGGGGCAAATCGGACAAGTGGTGAAATGTTAGCAAGTATTGAAAAGCGTTTGCCATGGAATGACTTATGCATTCATTGGTGATTTATTTGTTGCAAATCATTGAATTGTATTGGTTATTTATTCCATGTTTTGGTGGTGGTTTTATAACAATCTGTTACAGAGTCAGGCCGGGTAAACCGGCGACCCTGCAACAGCCATTGTCATGCCGCCAGTCTGTCGTTGCCAGTCAGGCTGTACATCACTGCCCGGAACAGCCGCAACCGCCGCCGCCACCACAGCCACCACCGCTGGCCGGTGCGGCTTCCTGTACTTGGCTCAGGCTGATGCGAAATTCGATCACGATCATCTCCGGCTGGCGCTCGGCATAGTGGAAGGTGACTTGCTGGCCATAACGCTGGCGAACCTGTTCCAGCAAGGGCAGGGGGTCGTGGTCGTTGACGAAGCGCATCACTTCACCATCGTGCAGTGATTCGAGTGCGCCAAAAATGGCCGCATGGCGAAAGCGCTTGGCAATGCCGCGGGCGTCGAACAGGTAGCTGGTATTGAGCTGTGGAGAGAGCGTGGTCATGATGTATTCCTGCTTGAGGGTGGTGAAGCCCGGATTTTGTCGCCATCCGGCATGGTCCATCCTTGAGTCAGGATAAGAAAATCAGTATCCCCAACCTTGCAGGCAAGCCAGTTCAAAACGGGAGTTTTCCATGAAACCGCAGCGATGCCCTCCGGCACGGCAGGTCAGCAGTTTGTTGCAGTTACCAAATGTTGGCCCAGCGATGGCGGCAGATTTGCGCTTGCTGGGGCACGGTACGGTGCACTCTCTTGTTGGTGCCGATCCCTACCGGCTCTATGCGCAGCTGTGCCAGCAAACCGGTGTACGGCAGGGTCCGTGCGTACTGGATGTATTCATTTCCGTTTGCCACTACCTGCAGCATGATGAAGCATTACCCTGGTGGCATTTCACTGCGGCCCGCAAGCAGAAACTGGCCAGAGATGCCGCCGCTGCCATCCCTCTGTACAATGAAGCGCCATGAAGCTACAGCCCTCCCGGCCGGATGCGGCCACCCCCTTGCTTGCCTGTCATGAGTGCGATCTGCTGCAAGCTGCACCTGCCAATAGTGTGCAGGGGGTGAGCTGTTGCCGCTGCGGCGGTCAAATATTACCCGGGCCTGCCTATCGGCCCAGTACCTCGCTGGCCCTGGTGCTGGCCGGCCTGCTGGTGTTTGTGCTGGCCAATGCCTTTCCCGTGGTGGGGCTGGAGGCCAACGGGGTCAAGACGGCCACTACCCTGTTGGGGACGGCCTGGCAGCTGTCGCAGCAGCAGATGGAGCCGGTGGCATTGCTGGTGTTGCTCACCGGGGTACTGACGCCGGGGCTGGAGCTGCTCTGCCTGCTCTACCTGTTGTTACCCTTGTCACTTGGCCATGCGCCGCGTGGCTTTGCGCGGGTGATGCGGCTGGTGCATGTGCTGCATCCCTGGGGCATGGTGGAAGTCTTCCTGCTGGGTGTGCTGGTGTCGCTGGTGAAGCTGGCGCATATGGCCGAGGTGCATCCCGGTATTGGCTTGTGGTCGTTTTTTGCCCTGATCGTGCTGCTGGCCGGTAATGCCAGCCGTTTTGATCCGGGCATGCTGTGGGAGCGCTATCAGGCATGTCGCGACCGCACTTGAAGAGCGCAGCCAGCCAGGGGGTGTGGCGCTGCCACGCCTGTGGCCAGCTCAGCCGGGTCAGCTCCCCGGCGGCAACGGCAGTCAACTGCCCGCGCTGCGGCGCAGCCTGCACCGGCGCAAACCGCACAGTCTGCAATATGCTTGGGCTTTTTTGCTGGCCGCCATGTTGTGTTACATCCCGGCCAACCTGATGCCCATCATGCTGACGGAAATGCTGTCCGGCACCAGCGCGATACCATCATGAGCGGCGTGGCCTATTTGTGGCGCAGTGGTTCCTGGCCGCTGGCGCTGGTGGTGTTTGTGGCCAGCGTGCTGGTGCCTTTGCTGAAAATACTGTCCATGTTACTGCTGCTGCTCACCGTGCACTGGCGTTCGCGCTGGGCACCCCGCCAGCGGACCCGGCTGTACCGGTTGCTGGAAGTGGTGGGGCCGTGGTCGATGCTGGATATCTACGTGGTGGGCTTGCTGGTGGCCCTGGTGCAGCTGCAATCGCTGGCCACCATCAAGGCCGGGCCTGGTGCCATTGCCTTTGGTGCCGTGGTGGTACTGACCATGCTTTCTGCCATGCATTTTGATCCCAGACTGATCTGGGATGTATTCGAGGAAGATGATGAGCGATAAGCCTTCAGCACAAACAGAACAAAACCGCCCACCGCAGAATGATGGCGCGCAGGAGGCCCTGCCGATGGCCGTTGCCAGCCCGGCACGGCAAAGCCGCTGGTCGCCCTCGCTGGTATGGCTGATACCGCTGCTGGCTGCCTTGATCGGCGGTTATCTGGCGGTGCAGGCCATTTTGTCGCGCGGGCCCACCATTACCATTACCTTTCGGAGTGGCGAGGGGCTGGAGGCCGGCAAGACCCGTATCAAGTACAAGGATGTGGATATCGGAGAGGTGACTGCGGTACGCATCAGTCCGGACAGCAAGAATATTGAAGCCACGGCCCAGCTGAGCAAGGAAGCCGAGCGCTTCCTGGCGCGCGACAGCCGCTTCTGGATTGTGCGGCCACGCATTGCCGGTGGCAGCGTGTCCGGCCTTGGTACCCTGTTGTCCGGTGCCTATGTCGGCATGGATGCCGGCAAAAGCAGCGAAATGAGCCAGCATTTTACTGGCCTGGATGTCCCGCCCATCATTACCGGTGATTTGCCCGGTCGTCAGTTCGTGCTCAAGGCGGCAGAGCTGGGTTCGCTGGATATTGGTGCGCCGGTGTATTTCCGCCGGGTGCCGGTAGGGCAGGTGGTGGCATATCAGCTGGACAAGAGTGGCAGCAATGTCGACATCACGGTGTTCATCAACTCCCCTTACGACCACTTTGTCACGGCGGATAGCCGCTTCTGGCACGCCAGTGGTATCGATTTGTCCATTTCTGCCAACGGGCTGAAGGTGAACACCCAGTCGCTCAGCGCCATCATGCTGGGCGGTGTGGCTTTCGAAACGCCGGTCAGTCCGGCCGAGGACAAACCGGCCACGGCTGGCTCGGTGTTTACCTTGTCCAATACCCGTGAACTGGCCATGCAATCGCCGGATCATGAAGTGGTGCCGCTGCTGCTGAAGTTCCAGCAATCGGTGCGCGGGCTCACTGTTGGTGCGCCGGTGGATTTCCGCGGCATCGTGATTGGCGATGTCACCAGCATCGGCATGGAATACGATGCACCACGCAAGGACTTCAACATGCTGGTGAGTATCCGCATCTTCCCCAGCCGCCTGCTCAGCCTGTCGCGCAATCTGACTGCCGAAAAACTGCACCAGCTGAAACTGGACAAGATGGTGGAGCACGGCATGCGGGCGCAGCTGCGTTCCGGCAGCTTGCTCACCGGCCAGCTGTATGTGGCGCTGGATTTCTTCCGCGATGCCAAGCCAGCCCAGTTGCTGCATCGTCAGGGCATGGATGTGCTGCCTACCATCCCGGGCGACCTGGAAGAGCTGCAAGGCGTGCTGCAACGCATTGCCCGCAAGCTGGACAAGGTGCCGTTCGACAGCATAGGCCAGGAGCTGGATGGCACCATCAAGGAATTGCACGCCACCCTGAATACCGTGCAACAGCTGGGCAACAGCCTGGATGGCAAGGTGGTTCCACAAACCCTGCAAACGCTGCAGCAGTTGCAGCAGACACTGGACAGTGCCAGCCAGGCCCTGCAAGCCAACTCGCCATTGCAGCAGGATGTGCGCAAAGCCGCGCAGGAAGTCACGGAAACAGCGCGCAGCTTCCGTGCGCTGAGTGATTATCTGGACCGTCACCCGGAAGCCCTGATCCGTGGCAAACAGGAGAGCAAGCCATGAAAATGCGCAACCTTGCCCGTGGTATGTGTTTGTGCGCCGTATTGCTGACGGCCTGCACCTCGGTGCCATCCCGCTTCTACCAGTTGCAGGCCACCAGCATGCCGGGCCAGAACCAGCGGCCCGGAGCGGTATTGCTGGTGGAGCAGGTTACGCTGCCGGCCGGGATGGACAGACCACAATTACTGCTGGAGAACGCCGAAGGTCGCCCGCAGCTGCAAGAGCAGGATTACTGGACTGCCAGCCTGAGCCGCCTGTTGACCCAGGCAGTGGCAGGCAATCTGGCCGCGCAACTGGGCTTGTCCACCATCTATGCAGCACCGCAACTGAGTCTGGGGCGGACGGACCTCAGCTTGCAACTGGATATCCGAGAATTCCGCTTGCGGCATGGGCAGGGCGCGTCGCTGGTTGCAGCATGGCGTCTGGTACAGAACGCCTCGCACAAGGTGCTGCTGCAAGGTTATTTCAACCAGCAGCAAGCGGTGACTGTGCCGGGCAATGCGGCGCTGGTGGCCGCGCAGCAGCAGTTGCTGGATGCGTTGAGCCGGCAAATCGGCACTGAGATGGCAGCGCATCCGGACTACTTGCATCCGGCGGCTTGAGTATCCGGGCAGGCTGGTGCCTTCCTGTCCGGCTGCTGACGCTCGCTTGCGCTCAGGTCCGGGCCGGTCTGTTTGGGATGCTGCCGGTTTTATTGTCTGGTTTTTGTATTGATTGCTTTAAAGTCTGACTGTGTGGTTTTTTGTTTTTATTTGTCAGATTTAATGGCATTAAAATTGCAAAATTGCAGCAAATTTTGGCTTAAGTTAAAGTTGCAGCTGGATAGAATGAACCGCATTCATTCTTTCCGACTTTTGCCATGTCATCCAGCGCATCCACTCCAACTGCCACATCAGGTAATGCCTATTTGCTGCTGGTGCTGACCATGCTGTTGTGGTCCACCAATTTTGTCATTGCCCGTGCCATCCATGGCCAGATCGGCCCTTTCGGCCTGGCTTTCGGCCGCTGGGCCATCGCCTTGCTCTGCCTGCTGCCATTTGGCCTGCCACGACTCGGTCGGGCCTGGCCCTTGCTGCGACAGCAATGGCGCAAAATGCTGCTATTGGGTGTGTTTGGCATCGGACTGACCAACACCCTGATATATGTGGCCGTGCGCACCACGACGGCCACCAACGCCGTCATTCTCAATAGTGCAACACCCATGATGGTGCTGGTACTTGGCTCGCTGTATTTCCGGCAAAAGCTGGCCCGACGCCAGTGGCTGGGCATGCTGGTGGCCATGGCCGGGGCATTGCTGATCGTATTGAAGGGCAATGTGCTGGGGGTGAGCGCTTTCCAGTTCAGCCACGGAGACCTGCTGGTGTTGGCTGCAGGCTTGTGCTGGGCGGTTTACACGCTTGGCTTGCGTACCTTGCTGCCAGGGCTGGATGCGCTGGTGATGATGATGGTCCTGTTGCTGGTGGGCGAGCTGATGTTGCTACCGGCCTTTGTGCGGAAAACCTGGCAGGCTGGCGGTTTTCATCCCCTGTCGCTGTCCGCCGGGGCTGCCTTGTTGTATCTGGGCATCTTCCCTTCGGTCTTGGCTTTCCTGATGTATAACCGCGCTATTGCCCAGGTGGGGGCGGCCAAAGCTGCAGGCTTTCTTTACCTGATGCCTGCTTTTGGTGCGGTGCAGTCCATTGTCCTGCTAGGAGAGGAGCTGCATTGGTATCATGTGGCTGGCCTGGCGGCGATTTTTGGCGGCATCGTGCTGTCTTCGCTCAGTCGCAAGCCTGCTGCCGGGCGCGTTACCAGTGCGGTGAAGCTGTCTACTGCAGATTGATGCGGTGTTGACTACGGATTTATACGGATGGTGCAAAGCGGCATCCGGCACTAAAGTACACATTGTTGGCAGTGCCCGTACTTATTGGATCTCCCGCAGTACCTGCCAACCTTAATTTTGTTTGTAGTTGAAGTACCTCTGGCTTTTGTTCCTCTTCAGTATTGGCTTAGCTCGGCCCGGTGATTCCTCCCCGTTTCACCGGGCATTTTCTTGTCTGTCTTTCCCGTTTTCTTCCTGTCAGTACCATCAAACGCACCAGGCAAGGCCGCTTGGCGGCGGTAATCATGGTCAGCCTGCGGTCTATCCCCTACAATAGCGCCAGATCAACAGCGGCTGTGCCGGTGGTGACGCGCTGCCCGGGACGATTTTGCACTGGCAGCGTGCAACCGGTGCTATCCGCTTTTTTTATTACAGGATGCTTTACATGGAACCCGTACGCCTTTCCAAGCGGATGGCCGAACTGGGTATTTGCTCCCGTCGCGAGGCGGACAGCTATATCGAACAAGGCTGGGTCAAGGTAGACGGCGAAGTTGCCGTGCTTGGCCAGAAAGTGCTGCCGCACAACACCATTGAAGTGCTGAAGAAGGCACAGGATGCCCAATCGTCACGTGTGACCATTCTGCTCAACAAGCCGGTGGGGTATGTGTCCGGTCAGGCAGAAAAGGGCTATCTGCCAGCTGTCACGCTGGTCAAGCCGGAAAACCACTGGTCGGAAGACCCCAGCAAGAAGCGCTTCATCCCTGCACATTTGCGTGGTCTGGCACCGGCTGGCCGACTGGATATCGATTCGGTCGGTCTGTTGGTTCTGACCCAGGATGGCCGGGTGGCCAAGCACATCATCGGTGAGAACTCCACGGTCGAGAAGGAATATCTGGTCCGGGTGACCGGTGAACTGAGTGACCGTGGGCTGGCCTTGCTCAACCATGGCCTGTCGCTGGATGGCGAAGCACTGAAACCGGCAGAAGTGGCGTGGCAGAATGAAGACCAGCTGCGTTTTGTGCTGCGTGAAGGCAAAAAGCGCCAGATCCGCCGCATGTGCGAGCTGGTTGGTCTGCGTGTGGTGGGCCTCAAGCGTATCCGTATCGGCACCATCAAGTTGGGCAATTTGCCTACCGGTCAGTGGCGTTATCTGCGGGATGACGAGATGTTCTGATCCATCCGGGCAAGACTTGGGCAGTAAAGTGTGACGGCGACCAGTGGTCGCCGTTGTGCATTGCACGATACAACTTGGATTTGTCCGCCCACCATGACATCATCAAGGCCATGAACCTATTGCTGATCTGTTTGCTCATTGCGCTGGCTGGCCTCGTCTTGCTGTGCGCCTATCCCTCCGCATTTGGTCAGCGGCTGTTGCGCTGCGGTTTGTGCTTATCCGGGTTCCGCCAACGCCGGCTGTCCTTGCCCGCAGGCGAACTGGCATATCTGGAAGCGGGTACCGGCCCGGCTGTCATGCTGATTCACGGCTTTGGCGGTGATGGCCCTACCAGCTGGGGGAGGGTGATGGCCGCATTGGCAAAACAGCATCAGGTGCTGGTGCCGGACTTGCTCTGGTTTGGTCGCAGCCATGCCGCAACGGCCCCTTCGCTGCACGCACAGGCGGATGCACTCGAAGCGCTGATCCGTGCCCGCGTGGCGGACAAGGTGCAACTGGTGGGCTTGTCCTACGGTGGTTTCGTTGCCCTGGAGCTGGCGCGGCGCATGCCGGAAAAAATTGCACAACTGGTGATCATGGCCTCACCGGGAATGGTCTACACCCCGGCCGACCAGCAAGACCTGCTGGAGCGCGCAGACGTAAAATCTGCAGAACAACTGTTTGTGCCCAATGATGCACAAGCACTGGCGCGCATGATGGCGCTGGTGGGCAGCCCGCTGGCGCGCGCACCACGGTTTTTGCTGCAGGATGTCTGGCTGTTTTATTACCGGGACCGTGCTCCGCAGTTGCGTGCCCTGATGCAGGAGCTGGCCAGCAGCCAGCAGGCCCATGTTGAGCGTCTCAGCCAGCCACTGGCCATGCCGGTAGCTGTGGTATGGGGTACGCAGGATGAGGTTTTTCCCTTGCCTATTGGTCAGCGGCTGGCCAGTTCGCTGGATGCGCCGTTGTTCACCATCGATGTGGAACCCATGTCTTGCCTGTTGTGTCTGCCCCTCAGACCGTAGCCGTGCTGCAGACCATCTTACAGCAGGTGCCTACCTGGCAATGATGCTGTCGCAGACCTGAACGGTCCAGGTGCGGTGATCTGTTTGAAGGAGAGTTGAGCGATGCTGGGCTGGTTGTGGCAAAAACTGGGGCTGGACAAGGCGTCCCAGCAAGAGAAGGCAACTGCCTTGCACGCCATCGAGATGGTGATTGACGGCTGTGACGGGCGCTTGCGCTTGTTACCCGCTTATCAGCAACGCATGTTGCCTGGTGTCCGGCTGACGCTGGATTATCTTGCCGGATTACCCTGGCAGCGGATTGACCCGCTAGAGCTCTCCTTGCGCAGTTTCAGCACCGACCGTCGCCTGGGTTTGCTGTTTTCCAGCCCGCTCAGCCTGCTGCTTTGTCTGAAAAGCAGTGAGTCTTTGCAGTCATTTTTCCTGTCAGCCAGTCAGGGCGATCAAGCCTGGGCCATCCTCAGCATGAGCCGCAGCGAAACCGTGCGCTTTGGCATGGTGGAACATAATGGCGAAGTCCGCAGTGATGTTGCCCAGCAGATTGTCAGTTTCGACCAGCATAGGCTGATCGAACCGTCCGCCACACCCGAAGACCTGCAACAGAGTGCGCGTCGGCGTGGCCTTGCCGTACTGGTGGCGGTGATAGACCGGCGCATCAAATTGCTGCAACAAATGCGGCTGGACCTGCAGACCGAACTGGAGAAAATCCAGTTGAAGCTGGCGGCCTTCGGGCATGCCGGCAGAGTGATCATTGACGCAACGGGTGGCACGGACAACATGGCCAGCCTGTCGCCAGAGGATGCCGAAAGCCTGCGCCAGCGTGAAGCGGAACTTCAGCAGCAATTACAGCCATTGGCCCGGCTTGCCGAACTGGAAGGCATTCTGGATGTGGTATGCGAAGTACTGGAGCAGCCCGCCCGCTTTTTTCATGTTGAAGCACAAACTATTTACCTCAACCGCATGGGTGTATTGCATGAACGCCAGGATGCGGATGATGTCACCGCCTTGCAGTTCGAGCAGGTGGTGATGGGGCAGTTGCAACCCATCTCCCGCGTACTGATGCCGGTGCAGGTCCAGCGTCAGCAGGTGCAAGAGCTGGAGCAGCAGTTTGCCGATGAGCTGGCAGAGTTGCAGCAGCAACAAATGCAGGGCGGCTTATTCTGATTGGCCGGTTGCCAGCACCTCGGCACTCAGCTTGACGCGTGGCCAGACTTCCTCAGCCTGGCTTACCGCATAAGGCTGATGCTTGTACTTCACCACGCCTTGGTCTGACAGCAGCAAAACCCGGTTTGCCTGCACCCCCGCCTGACGCAGGCAAGCCTGGACGCAGGAAAGGCGACAGCCATCCAGTGCCAGAATGGGACGACCTGACTGGGCCAGTTTCACTAGGCCGGGCACGCCGCCACCCACGCCGGCAATACACGACATTTCAGCCAGGCCTTCGCGATCCAGCCGCAATGCAAGGTCGTTTGCCATCTGCGCGGCGCTGGAGCAGCCGGAACAGGCGTAAACCAGTGGGAATTTGTTCGCTGTCATGCATCCATTGTGCTGCGCATACCATCCGGCAAGATATCCGTCGCAAGAGGAAGCCGGCCTAGCTCTTCCGGGGGAGGTGCAGGATCAGCGGGACGGTCATTTCGGCAGCGCTTACCCCACCATGCTGGCCTGGCAGGTGCAGTGGCCTTTCCTGCGGCAGGGTGTCGCGGATACTCCAGTCCTCGCGCGCCAGCAAGGTGACATCACCGCAACGGCTGCCCAGTTGCGGATGTGGTTCACCCGGTCCAAAGACTCCATCTTCCAGTAGCAGTTTGCTGTCCAGTACCCAGCAGGCATCTTGCAGCTGTTGCTGGGCTTGTCGCATGAAGTCGTTTTTCAGCCCCGGTTTGACATGACAGAACACGGCCCGGCGCTCGCCGGACAATGGTTGTGCCAGCATGGCATATAGCGCGGGGAAGTCCTGGTCCAGACTGATCATGCGCGTGCGCGGTGTGTCGATAAACCCATGATCGGCGGTGACCATGATGGCAGTGTCTGTCTGCTCCGCCACGTCCACCAGCTGGGCGAAGGCCGTATCCAGCTGGTCAAACAGAGAATGCACGGCAGGGGAGTGACAGCCCTGGCGATGCATCAGGCTGTCAAGCTGAGGCAGGTAAAGATAATGGAACGCGGGCACATCACTCTGCTGCAGGCAGCTCGCCAGCTGTGCAAACGCATCATCAATATCTCGATAGCCGGTGCGTTGCACGCTTCCTGCATGGTGCAGGCTATAGGGTGAATCGGCGATGTACTGCGGTTGCAGAATGTGTGCGGACCGGCCAAGTCGTGGTAGCAAAGGCGGGCAGGCCAGTAACTGCCCGGCCAGTTGCTCCGGTCGCAGTGTGCTGTCATCCGGGTAGCGTACCGACATGGGCAATGGGGCAACAATGTGCTCCTGTCTGTCCGGTATTGTCTGGCAATGCAGATGCCAGCCAATCAAGCCGTGGCTGGCGGGGGGCTGGCCGGTCAGCAGTGTGGTGATGGCGGCAGCCGTGGTTGCCGGAAACACGCTGCTCAAGGTCGTGCACTGCTTGCGTTGCAGCACGCTGTCGGGGCCAAGCGTGCGCAATTGCTGCTCGCCCAGCCCATCGATGAGCACCAGAACCACATGCTTGTGCTGGCCGATGCCTGACAGCCAGGGTTTAGATAATCTGGCATGTCCGCTCTGCGGCCCGCCAAGCTCATGGCTCAGGCTGGTCATCAGGTTGAGCAGGCTGCCACCTTGATAGTCGGGCCAATGGCTGCCGGGGCAAAAACGGCTCAGTGCAGAGGGCATGGGGGCTCGCATGACGGCTGAAATTCAGCCAGCTTACAGGCATACTGTGCCGACTTGAATCCCTGGTTTTTCATATGACCCAAGCCGAGCAAAACATCTGCCAGCGCTGCGGTGCCTGCTGTGCAGCCTTTCGCGTGAGTTTTCACTATTCCGAACTGGACACCGAGCCGGGAGGGCGTGTGCCGGCTCGCCTGGCCGATGAGGAGACTTCCACCATCATGCGCATGCGTGGAACCGACTATGTGCGTCCGCGCTGCATTGCCCTGGTTGGCAAGGTTGGTGAGTCGGTCAGCTGTGGCATTTACAGCGACCGCCCTTCGCCGTGTCGTGAGTTCGGCGCGCGTGCCAGCATTGGTGTGTATGAAGAAGCCTGTAATCGCGCTCGGGCTCAAAACGGATTGCCGCCATTGCAACTGGACTAAGTGCCACTATTCAGACTGGGAAAGAATTTTTCACCAGCTATCCTGAAACCATGCCGAACATGCGATCTGATCCAGCCGCTGTTTGGTGTCTTGTCTCCACCTCGGCCAGCCAGCAGGGCGGTTGACCGAAGCTGCCCCGGCCAGTATGCCGGGGCTTTTTTGTGCCAATAAAAAACCGGGCCATGGCCCGGTTTTGTTGTCAGCACTGGGTGCTTGCTTAGCGACGTTCCACTGCCAGCGCCACGCCCATGCCACCACCGATACACAGCGTAGCCAGGCCTTTCTTGGCATCGCGACGCTGCATTTCGTGCAGCAGGGTAACCAGTACACGGCAGCCGGATGCGCCAATCGGGTGACCCAGGGCAATGGCACCACCGTTGACGTTGACCTTGTCGGCAGACCAACCCAACTCGCGTGCCACACCCAGGGCCTGGGCGGCAAAAGCTTCGTTGGCTTCCACCAGATCCAGCTCTTCCACGGTCCAGCCCGCTTTTTCCACGGCCTTGCGGGTGGCGGCAACCGGGCCGATACCCATGATTTCCGGAGCGCAGCCGGTGAGGGAGTAACCACGAATCACAGCCAGCGGTTTCAGGCCCAGTTGATCTGCCTTGGCAGCGGTCATCAGCATCACGGCAGCGGCTCCATCGTTAATGCCCGAGGCATTGCCGGCGGTCACGGTGCCGTCTTTCTTGAAGGCCGGACGCAGCTTGGCCAGGGTTTCGGCCGTGGTGCCGGCCTTGATGTATTCGTCGGCATCAACGGCAACCGGGTCGCCCTTGCGTTGCGGCACCAGCACCGGAACGATTTCGTCCTTGAACTTGCCTGCTTTCTGGGCAGCTTCGGCACGGTTTTGCGATGCCAGAGCCAGCGCATCCTGTTCTTCACGGCTGATGCCGTATTTTTCTGCCACGTTTTCCGCAGTAATGCCCATGTGGTACTGGTTGTACACATCGGTCAGGCCGTCGGCCACCATGGTGTCCACCAGCTGGGCATTGCCCATGCGGAAACCATCACGCGAACCCGGCAGGATATGCGGGGACAGCGACATGTTTTCCTGACCACCGGCAATCACGATTTCAGCATCGCCATTGGCAATGGCCTGGGCTGCCAGATGAACTGCACGCAGGCCGGAGCCGCATACCACGTTCAGGGTCGTGGCCGGGGTGGTGATCGGCAGGCCGGCCTTGAGCAAGGCCTGGCGGGCCGGGTTCTGGCCGACACCTGCGGTCAGTACCTGACCCAGAATCACTTCACTCACGTCTTCCGGCTTTACGCCGGTCTGGGCCAGCAGGCCCTTGATGACGGTGGCGCCCAGTTCGGGGGCCGGAACTTTGGACAGTGCACCACCAAAGCTGCCTACAGCGGTACGCAGGGCGGCAACAATCACGATTTCTTGCATAGCTAACTCTCCGTTATGGTTCTGCGGTGGGGGCCCCTGTCAGGAGCATGTGCCCGGCATGCGTGTGCCGGGCATCGGAAGATTATTGCAGGCTGGCTACCGTGCTGGGCATGGCTTTGGCCAGGACATAAGTGCCAGGTGCGGCTACCAGCGCCGGGAACTCCTTGCTGCCAGCCACTTTGGGCGCGGCAATCTTTTTGCCGGATTGCGGGGCCAGCCAGCTGTCCCAGTCCTTCCACCAGCTGCCCGGACGGCTTTCTGCGCCTTCCAGCCAGACTTCCGGGTCGTCCACCAGGTTTTCATTCACCCAGTAGTTGCGCTTGTCCTTGGTGACCGGGTTGATGGAACCGGCAATGTGGCCGGAAGCGCCCAGCACGAAGCGGCGCGACGGTGCGCCGGTCATGTACTTGATGCCGGAGAAGGCCGATTTCCACGGCACGATGTGGTCTTCACGGGCGGCAAAAACATACAGCGGGATGTCCAGCTTGCTGATGTCGATGGGAACATCACACAGGGTGATGGCGTTTTTCTTCACCAGCGCATTGTTCAGGTAGAACTGGCGCAGGAAGAAAGTGTGCATCGGCAACGGCAGATCGACGGCGTCATTGTTCCAGTACAGGAGGTCGAACGGTGCCGGGGTTTTGCCCAGCAGGTAGTTGTTGACCACGTAGTTCCATACCAGATCGTTGGCGCGCAGGCTGGCAAAGGTACGGCCGATTTCCTTGCCGCTGACAATGCCGCCGCTGGCCAGCTTGGCTTCGCGGCTGGCCACCAGGTTTTCGTCGATGAAGACCTTGATTTCACCTGGATCAGCATGATCAACCAGCGAGGTCATGAAGGTGGCGCTGTCAATCAGCTTGATGCCCTTGGCCTGCATCACACACAAGGAGGTGTTGAGGATGACGCCGCCAACGCAGAAGCCCAGGGCATTCATGCTTGGTTGCTTGGTGATTTTCTTGACGGTTTCGGCTGCGGCAATCACGCCTTTTTCGATATAGCTTTCCCAGGTGAAATGCTTCATTTCCGGGACAGCCGAACGCCAGCTGATCAGGAATACCTTGTAACCCTGGGCGACGAAGTGGCGCACCATGGAGTTGTCCGGCTGCAAGTCCATCAGGTAGTACTTGTTGATGCAGGGCGGAACGATGAGCAGCGGCTTTTCGTATACCTCGGTGGTGGTCGGGGTGTACTGGATCAGTTCGATCAGCTCGTTACGGAAAACCACCTCGCCCGGTGTAGTGGCGATGTTCTTGCCGATCTCGAACTTGCTTTCGTCCGACATCGAGATATGGCCTTTCTGGATGTCCTCGGCCATGTTCTTCATGCCTTCCACCAGGCTTTCGCCCTTGGTTTCCAGCGCCCGCTTGATGACTTCGGGGTTGGTCAGCATGAAGTTGGTCGGTGCCATGGCATCCAGATACTGGCGAGTGGCAAATGCCAGTTTTTCCTTGGACTCGTCTTCCAGTTGCGACTGGTCAACCAGCTCTGTCATCCACTTCGATGTTTGCAGATAGCTTTGTTTCAGGAAGCTGTAGAACGGGTGCTCGTTCCATTCCGGTGCGGCAAAACGGCGATCGCTGCTGGCAGCAGGCGCTACGGCGGCCTCGGCCGGTTTCTGGCCAAGGAATTGCAGCCACATGTTCATTTGCTGCTGGTAAAGATTGGTTTGCATGGCCAGCATCTGGTTGGTGTTGCTCACCATCTGGTTCCAGGCGCCGGAAATGGGATTGGCTGCTGCGTCCAGCGGCATGCCTGCGGTCATCGAATTGACAAACTGCTGCATCCACTGCTGGTTGGCCTCGGAGAGGCTGGAGAAGAAACTCTCGAGAGAAGCGGTCGTTTCCTGAGTCAAGGTACATCTCCTTAACATGCCGTGAGAGGTGGGTGGATACGTGCTGCCCGGGTGGCCTCTTGGTGTTGCCACCGTCGGGATACCTGCTGACTGTAACAGGACTGTATGACAATTTCACCGGGAGGCGGTAAGCCGCCATGAAAAAATCCATGCAGGGAGTCGGGCTGTTGCGGCAATGCACAATTCATGTCCATGTCCTTAACCCAATACCAACGCGATTTCCGGCCGCCTTGGCGTGTAAAGGCCATCAGGTCAGTCATGGCGGGCGGCATGGTAGCAGGGAATGCCCATGTGATGACATACGTATATTCATCAATCAGCTCCCGCAAGCATGTTACATCTGGGATAATCGGTCGCTTGAATCGTAAGGAGTACATCATGGCCGTTGTCATGCTGGATGGCGAAGCGCAGCAAGTCAGCAATATTTTCTGCATTGGCCGCAATTACGCGGCACATGTGGCTGAATTGGGCAATCAGCTGGAGGAAGAGCCGCTGGTGTTCCTGAAGCCCACTTCGGCGCTTACGCTGAGCGGGCAGCCCATGCGTTTGCCTGCCTATTCTGCTGATGTGCACCATGAGTGCGAGCTGGTGCTGCTGATCGGCAAAGATGGCAGTGATATTCCCGCTGCGGATGCCTTGTCTCACATTGCGGGCGTGGGCATCGGCCTGGACCTGACCGCGCGTGATGTGCAAAGCGAGGCGAAGCAAGGCGGCAAGCCGTGGACCAAGGCCAAGGGCTTTCGCCATGCGGCTTGCGTGTCCGATTTTGTCGGCAGTTCCGATGTGGATCTTGGCCAGCCCTTCAGCTTCAGCCTGCAGGTGAATGGTGAGACCCGTCAGCAGGGCGATACCAGCCTGATGCTGTATCCGCTGGCCACCATCATCAGTTATCTGTCGCAGGTTTATGGCCTGACCGCAGGCGATCTGATCTACACCGGCACACCGCAAGGCGTGGCAGCCCTGCACGCGGGGGATGTGCTGCACCTGCAACTGGACGATGTGGTAAGTGCCGACTGGACGGTGAGCGCATGAGCCGCCAGCGCGAGCAGGACGAAGACGACGGCAAGGTGCGGCTGGACAAATGGCTGTGGGCGGCGCGTTTTTACAAGACGCGCCAACTGGCCCACGAGGCGCTGGAACTGGGCCGGGTGCTGGTGAATGGCGAGCGGGTGAAGGCTTCGCGGATCGTGCGCGAGGGTGATGAACTGCTGCTGCGCATCAACCAGCTGGAATACCGCATTACCGTGCTGCAACTGGCCACCCAGCGTCGTCCGGCCAAGGAGGCCGTGCTGATGTATCAGGAAGACGAAGCGGGCAAGGCTGAGCGCGAAGAGCGCATGTTGCTGCTGAAGGCCGAACATGCCAGCTTCCCGCATGGCGAAGGCCGCCCCACCAAAAAGGCCCGGCGCGATATTTCCCGCTTCAAGGGCTCCCTGTAATGACCATGCCACCGTTGCTGATGCCGGGCGGTGGCAGCTTTATCTGATTGTGTATTGATGTCTGCCTCATCTGCTGTTGCTGCGCCCTCCCTGCGTCCTTTTGCGCTGTTCTATTTTGCCTATTTCGCCTTTCAGGGCTTGTTCGGCCCGTTCTGGGGCTTGTATCTGGAGTCTTTGTCATTCTCTGCACTGCAGATTTCCGTGCTGATGGCACTGTCCACGCTGGCGCGTATCGTGGCACCCGGTTTCTGGGGCTGGCTGGCGGACCGGCAGGGGCGGCGACGGGCCATCATCATCAGCACCTCGCTGTGTTCGGCGCTGGCCTTTGCGCTGGTGGGGCTGGGCAATGGCTTCTGGTGGATTTTCACCAGTCTGGCGGTATCGCATTTCTTCTGGGCCGGGGCCTTGCCGCTGGTGGAAGCCAGCACAGCCTACCTGACACGTGCCCAGCCGGGCCGCTACAGCCGGGTACGGGTGTGGGGCTCCATCGGCTTTGTCTGCCTGTCCATGGTGGGTGGTTATGTGCTGGACCTGATCCATCTGGCCAATCTGCCCTGGGCCTTGCTGCTGTTGCTGGCATTCATCGTGTTGGCCGGCTGGTTCGTGCCGGATGTCAGCAATCCTCGCCATCATCAAGCAGCCGGGCCGATCTGGCAGACCTTGCGCCAGCCACGGGTGCTGGCCTTGTTTGCCTGTTGCTTCCTGATGGCTTATGCCCACGGGCCTTATTACACCTTTTATTCCATCGGCCTGCGCCATGCCGGTTATGACAAGGGTGCCATCGGCTTGTTGTGGTCGGTGGGGGTGATCAGCGAAATCCTGGTGTTCCTGCTGATGCCGCGCATCATGGGTCGCTTTTCGCTGGAGCGGCTGATGCTGGCCTCACTGCTGACCGCCGTATTGCGCTTTGTGCTGATTGCCTGCGCGGTGGAGCAGCCGATGCTGGCGGTGCTGGCGCAGAGCATGCATGCGCTGACCTTCGGCCTGCACCATGCCACTTCGGTGGGCTTGATTCACCGCCTGTTTGCCCAGCAGCACCAGGGCCGGGCGCAGGGCTTGTACATCATCGCCTCGTTTGGTGTGGGCGGTAGTTCCGGCGGGCTGGTTGGCGGTTTGTTGTGGCCGCATGGCGGCATGTTGCCGACGTTTGGCATGTCGGTAGTGGCCGCCGTGCTGGGCGTGCTGGTGTGCCTGCGCTGGTTGCGGCCGGAACCCTGCACCAAGCCTACAGCAGCATGATCAGCTTCAGTTCCGGTGCCGCAGCCAGATTCAGCGTCAGCTGCTGATACACCAGTCGTCCGCGTTGCGGGTGGTTGAAGGCGCGCTCGCCGCCTTCGCGGCCTTGTACGTCATGCTGCTGCCACAGCGTATCGAATTCCGCACTGCCCTGACGCAGGGTGTCCAGCCATTGCCGGATGCTGTTTTCCTCCAGCCGCTCACCCGCATCGGCGCGAAACTCTGCCACCATGCGCCGCGCCCGTACCGGCCAGTCCTCTACCAGCTGGCGTGACTCGGCGCGCAAAAACATGAAATCCAGCAAATTGTGCCGTGCCAGTGGCTGATCCAGCCAGCCGCTGAACAATTCCGCCGCCAGTGTATTCCAGGCCAGCGCATCCCAGTTGGCATCCAGTACATAAGCCGGTGCGCCGATGACATTTACCGCGTCACGCAAGGCCTGACGCGATTGCGGATTGCGTTCGACAGGCCTGTCCTGCGGGTTTTTCAGTCCAGCCAGCTTGAATAGGTAATCGCGCTCGGCATGGGTCAGCAACAGCGCATCGGCCAGACGTGACAGGGTGGGGGCGGATACCGACTGACTGCGTCCCTGTTCAATCCAGGTCAGCCAGGTGGGGCTGATGCCACACAGGGCGGCAACTTCTTCCCGCCGCAAGCCCTTGGCGCGGCGTCGGCTGCCCGCTGGCAAGCCAGCCTGTTGCGGGCTGACCCGTTCGCGATGGGCGCGGATGAATTCGCCCAGCGGGCTGGTGGTTTTACTCTGGCTCATGTTGATTCCTGATTGAATTTCCACTTTAACGTGGTAGTGCCAGTACTAGTATAAATGCTTATCTTGTACTAGGAAAAAAGCTGCGAGATGATGTGTGCCAACAGCAGCCAAACACTGTGGCGCACAACGGCCAGGGCAAGCAGGACAGCCTTGTGGCGGTAATGATCAGCGTGACAGAATGGCTGCCTTGTATCCGGCAAACCGGCGGTGTTGCAACCGCCATTTCACGAGCAGGAAGCCATGACAGCACAAACTCTTTACGACAAGCTCTGGTCCAGCCATGTAGTGCGGGAAGAGGCCGACGGCACGGTTCTTCTTTATATCGACCGCCATCTGGTGCACGAAGTCACCAGCCCGCAAGCCTTTGAAGGCCTGAAACTGGCCGGTCGCGGCCTGTGGCGTGTGGATTCGGTGGTATCTACTGCCGACCACAACACCCCGACCGACCACTGGGACGAAGGCATCAAGGACCCGATCTCCCGTCAGCAGGTGGAAACCCTGGACGCCAACATCAAGTCCTTTGGCGCGCTGGCTTACTTCCCGTTCAAGGACAAGGGGCAGGGCATTGTGCATGTGATGGGGCCGGAACAAGGCGCCACTCTGCCGGGCATGACCGTGGTCTGTGGTGACAGCCACACCTCCACCCACGGTGCCTTTGGTGCGCTGGCACACGGCATCGGCACTTCGGAAGTGGAGCACGTGATGGCCACCCAGTGCCTGGTAGCCAAGAAGTCCAAGAACATGCTGGTGAAGGTGAATGGCCCGCTGCCTGCCGGCATTACCGGCAAGGACGTGGCGCTGGCGATTATTGGAAAAATCGGCACCGCCGGCGGTACCGGCTATGCCATCGAGTTCGGTGGCGAAGCCATCCGCAGCCTGTCGATGGAAGGCCGCATGACCTTGTGCAATATGGCCATCGAAGCCGGTGCCCGTTCCGGCATGGTGGCGGTGGATGAAAAGACCATCGACTACGTAAAGGGCCGCCCGTTTGCCCCCACCGGCGCACAGTGGGATGCTGCCGTGGCTTACTGGAACACCCTGCATTCCGATGAAGGCGCGCATTTCGACGCCGTGGTGGAGCTGGACGCCAGCGACATCAAGCCGCAAGTGACCTGGGGCACCTCGCCGGAAATGGTGACCGATATCGACGGCATCGTGCCGGACCCGGCTGCCGAAGCCGACCCGGTGAAGAAGGGCAGTATTGAACGCGCGCTGGCCTATATGGGTCTGACTGCCAATACCCCGGTGAAAGACATTCCGGTCGACATCGTGTTTATCGGCTCCTGTACCAATTCCCGCATCGAAGACCTGCGCGAAGCCGCTGCGGTAGCGCGTGGCCGTAAAAAGGCAGCCAGTGTGAAGCAAGTGCTGGTGGTGCCGGGTTCAGGTCTGGTGAAGGCGCAGGCCGAGGCCGAAGGGCTGGACAAGATTTTCATCGAGGCAGGTTTCGAATGGCGCGAGCCGGGTTGCTCCATGTGTCTGGCCATGAATGCCGACCGTCTGCAACCGGGCGAGCGTTGCGCCTCCACCTCCAACCGCAACTTCGAAGGCCGTCAGGGGCAGGGTGGGCGTACCCATCTGGTGAGCCCGGCCATGGCAGCAGCGGCAGGGGTGACCGGCCATTTTGTTGACATCCGTCAGCTTTAATTCTGCGAAAGGAATTCATCCATGAAAAAAATTGCACTCAGCCTGTTTGTGACCATCCTGCTGTCTGCCTGCAATACCTTACACGGCGCGGGTGAAGACCTCAGACAAGGCGGCCAGGCTGTCGGCCATGGCATCCAGAAGGCCGGTCAGGCCATCGAAAACGCTGCCCAGTAAGGGCAGCCTGATTCGGAAAGAATCTCATGAAAGCATTCAACAAACTTGACGGGCTGGTGTGCCCGCTCGATCGCGCCAATGTCGATACCGACGCGATCATCCCCAAGCAGTTTCTCAAGTCGATCAAGCGCTCCGGCTTTGGCCCCAACCTGTTCGACGAGTGGCGTTATCTGGACCATGGCGAACCGGGCATGGACAACAGCGTACGTCCGCTCAATCCGGACTTCGTGCTCAACTTCCCGCGCTACGCCGGTGCGCAAGTGCTGCTGGCGCGCGAAAATTTCGGCTGTGGTTCCAGCCGCGAACACGCGCCGTGGGCACTGGACGACCAGGGCTTCCGCGTGGTGATCGCCCCCAGCTTTGCCGACATCTTCTTCAACAACTGCTACAAGAACGGCCTGTTGCCCATCGTACAGCCGGCTGAAGTGGTGGATCAGCTGTTCCGCGAATGCGAAGCCAGCGAAGGCTACCGCCTGACGGTGGATCTGCAAGCGCAGACCATCACCACCCCGTCCGGCCAGTCGTTTGCCTTTGACATCACCGAGCACCGCAAGCACTGCCTGCTGGGTGGTCTGGATGAAATCGGCCTCACCTTGCAGCACGCGGAAGAAATCAAGTCTTACGAGGCGGCCCGCCGCCAGTCCCAGCCCTGGTTGTTCCACCAGGTCTGAACAGGAGAATGACATGAGCCAGAGCGCACACGCAGAACACGTCCAGCAACAATTCGGTGCCCAGGCGGCAGCCTACCTGCACAGCCAGGTACACGCCCAGGGCGCGGAGTTTGCCCAGCTACAGCAAGCCGTGCGCGAGCACGGTGCTGCACGGGTGCTGGACCTGGGCTGCGGTGCCGGCCATGTCAGCTTCCAGGTGGCCGAACATGCTGCCAGCGTAGTGGCCTACGACTTGTCCGCCAGCATGCTGCAGGTAGTGGCGGACGAGGCGGCATCCCGTGGCCTTGGCACGCTCACCACCCGGCAAGGCGCGGCCGAACAACTCCCGTTTGCCGATGGTGAGTTCGACTTCGTGTTCAGCCGCTACTCCGCCCACCACTGGGGTGATCTGGGCCTCGCGCTGCGCGAGGCGCGCCGGGTACTCAAACCCGGAGGCAAGCTTGCCTTCATCGACGTGATGTCGCCCGGCCAGCCGCTGCTGGATACCTATCTGCAAGCAGTGGAAGTGCTGCGCGATACCAGCCATGTCCACAACTACGCCATGGCCGAATGGCTGGCTGCGTTAAGCGGTGCCGGCTGGCAAGTACAGCAGGTGACGCGGCAAAAGCTGCGGCTGGAATTTGGCGTGTGGGTGGAGCGCATGCGCACACCGCAAACCCTGAGCGAGGCCATTCGCCTGTTGCAGCAGTCGGTGGGGCAGGAAGTGCGCGACTACTACGCCATCGAGGCAGATGGCAGCTTTACCGTCGACGTGATTGTGCTGTGGGCGGCGTGAAGATTTCAAAATACTCAGTAATCAGAGACAGCAAAGGATAAATCATGAAAATCGCCGTATTGCCGGGTGACGGCATTGGTCCGGAAATCATTGCCCAGGCACGTCGCGTGCTGGATGTACTGCGTCAGGACGGCCTGCCGATCGAGCTGGAAGAAGCCCCGCTGGGCGGTGCCGGCTATGACGCCTATGGCGTGCCGTATCCGGAATTCACCCAGAAGCTGTGCCGTGCAGCCGACGCCGTATTGCTGGGCGCGGTAGGCGGCCCGCAATACGACACGCTGGATCGCCCGCTGCGTCCCGAGCGCGGTCTGCTGGCCATCCGCAAGGACCTGAACCTGTTTGCCAACCTGCGTCCGGCCATCCTGTACCCGGAACTGGCCAATGCCTCCACCCTGAAGCCGGAAGTAGTGTCGGGTCTGGACATCATGATCGTGCGCGAACTCACCGGTGACATCTACTTCGGTCAGCCGCGCGGCATGGGTGTGAACGAGCAGGGCGAACGCGAAGCCTTCAACACCATGCGCTACAGCGAAAGCGAAGTGCGCCGCATCGCTCACGTTGCCTTTGGCATTGCCATGAAGCGCAACAAGAAGCTGTGTTCGGTGGACAAGGCCAATGTGCTGGAAACCACCGAGTTCTGGAAAGAAATCATGATCGACGTGGCGCGCGAATACCCGCAGGTAGAGCTGAGCCACATGTATGTGGACAACGCCGCCATGCAGCTGGTGCGCAACCCCAAGCAGTTCGACGTGATGGTGACCGGCAACATCTTTGGCGACATCCTGTCCGACGAAGCCTCCATGCTCACCGGCTCCATCGGCATGCTGCCGTCGGCCTCGCTGGACCAGAACAACAAGGGTCTGTACGAGCCTTCACACGGTTCCGCACCGGACATCGCCGGCAAGAACCTGGCCAATCCGCTGGCCACCATCCTGTCTGCCGCCATGATGCTGCGCTATACCTTCGCCCAGGAAGAAGCAGCCCAGCGTGTGGAAAATGCGGTCAAGAAAGTATTGGCCCAGGGCTACCGTACCGGTGACATCTATGAGGAAGGCTGCCAGAAAGTCAGCTGCTCCGGCATGGGTGACGCAGTGGTGGCAGCGCTGTAAAAAAAACTTCACCCTGATAGGGTTGACCCCATTGCCACCTGCGCTATCGCGCTGCACAATGGGGTAATAAAAATACTTGGCCCGCTGGCGCTTGCGTTAACGGGCCAATCGCAACTTTAGAGACAGATCCCAGGAGAAACCCGTGAAAGTAGGCTTTGTAGGCTGGCGTGGCATGGTTGGTTCCGTGCTGATGCAACGTATGCGTGAAGAGAACGATTTCGCTGTCATCAACGAACCGGTGTTCTTCACCACTTCCAATGTCGGCGGCAAAGGCCCGGACATCGGCCGTGATGTACCGGCGCTGAAAGACGCCAAGAACATCGACGAACTGAAGGCAATGGACGCCATTGTCACCTGTCAGGGCGGCGATTACACCAGCGACATCTATCCGAAACTGCGTGCCGCCGGCTGGACTGGCTACTGGATCGACGCCGCTTCCACCCTGCGCATGGCTGACGATGCCGTCATCGTGCTGGACCCGGTCAACCGCAATGTGATCGACAGCGCACTGGCCAAAGGCGTGAAAGATTACATCGGCGGCAACTGTACCAACTCCATCATGCTGATGGGCATGGGCGGTCTGTTCCGTGAAGGTCTGGTGGAGTGGGTTTCCTCCATGACCTACCAGGCAGCTTCCGGTGGTGGTGCCAACCACATGCGCGAACTGATCAAGGGCATGGGCGTGGTACACGCTGCCGTGGCTGACGAACTGGCTACCCCGTCGTCCGCCATTCTGGAGATCGACCGCAAGGTGGCTGCTGCCATTCGCGAAGACGTGCCGACCGAATTCTTCGGCGCCCCGCTAGCTGGTGGTCTGATCCCCTGGATCGACAAGCAGCTGGACAACGGCCAGTCCAAGGAAGAATGGAAGGGTCAGGCTGAGGTCAACAAGATTCTGGGTACCGACGCCACCATTCCGGTTGACGGCCTGTGCGTACGTATCGGTGCCATGCGCTGCCACAGCTTGGCGCTGACCGTGAAGCTGAAGAAAGACCTGCCGCTGGAAGAAATCGAAGCCATCATCAAGTCCGGCAACGACTGGGTGAAGTGGGTACCGAACGATCGCGAAATCAGTGTCAAGGAACTGACCCCGGCCGCCATCACCGGCGGGCTGGAAGTGGGTGTGGGCCGCGTACGCAAGCTGAACATGGGTGGTGAGTACCTGTCCGCTTTCGTGATTGGTGACCAGCTGCTGTGGGGTGCGGCCGAACCGCTGCGCCGCATGTTGCGTATCCTCATCGAACGCTGATTCGGGTTAAAATAGTCGCAACGCTTTTTTTCAGACGGTAATCTGCCGTTGTCGACTACACTGCAAAGGGCGCTTCATGCGCCCTTTGCTATTGGCTGAGGTAATATCAGCCTTTTCAGGAATGTAAGGATTTATTCGGATGATGCAGCTTGCTGTAGTAGGTGCCGCTGGCCTGGTTGGCCAATCTGTTCTCGAACTGCTGGCCGAACGCCAGTTCCCGGCAGAACGTGTGTTTGCCGTTGATGGCCCGGAACATGAGGCGTCTACCGTTGCTTATGGCAATCTGGAACTGGACATCCGCCAGCTTGATGAATTCGGTTTCGAGAATGTGGCGCTGGCCATTTTTGTCGCCGGCAGCGCTGTTGCGCGCGAATATGTCCCGCAAGCCCGCGCCGCAGGCGTGACCGTGATTGACTTCAGCGATGCCTACCGGCTTGATTCGGAAGTGCCGCTGGTGGTGCCCTCGGTCAATGGCAGCCAGCTGGAAGGGCTGGAGGCCGGTGCGCTGGTGGCTGCACCCAATTGCACCGTCACCCCGCTGGCCATGGCGCTGCAACCCTTGCTGCCATTGCAGCCGCGTCGTCTGACTGTTTCCACCTATCAGTCGGTATCCGGTGCAGGGCAGAAGGCGCTGGAAGAACTGGCCGAGCAAACCACCGCGCTGTTTTCACAGCGGGATTCCGAAAATACCGTTTTTGCCAAGCGCATTGCTTTTAATGTCTTGCCGCAGATTGGTGATGTCGATGCCGATGGTCATTCGGATGAAGAACGCTCATTGAGTGCCGAATTGCGTCGTCTGCTGCAGCAACCCGAACTGCAAGTGGAGGCCAGTTGTATTCGCGTGCCGGTATTCTTTGGCCATGCCTGGTCGGTAAACCTGGAAGTGGCGGCTGATATTGATCTGGCCCAGGTACGTAATCGTTTGCTGGCAGCCGGCTTGCAATTGATTTCGGCAGATCAGCACGGCGGTTACATTACCCCGATGGAAGCAACCGGTAATGATGGCGTCTGGATTAGCCGTTTGCGCAAAACCGGAAATTCCATCAGTTTCTGGCTGGCTGCCGACAATGTCCGTGTGGGGGCCGCACTCAACTGTGTTCTGCTGGCCGAGTCCTTGTATAAAGCAGGACTGTTTGAATAAATGTAAAGCCCCGGGTTATCCGGGGTTTTCTTGTTATGTTATCTAGCTAAAAGCTTGGCTAGGGCCTAATATGGCACTAGTTGCCAGTTTTGTGCCTGTGCGGGTAGAGCAGGCGATATAAAATCAAGATAAATGAGTGCCGGAAGGTAGACTGTGAATAATCAGGCAAAATTCAAGCTGAGCGTACTGGCAGTAGCCATGCTGTGTTCGGCAAATGTATGGGCCGGTCTTGGCAGGATCAATGTGCGATCCTACCTCGGGGAGACCTTTCACGCAGATATCGAGTTGACCGGCGTGCGCGCAAGCGAGCTGGAAACGGCGCGTATCGGGCTGGCCAGTCCGGATACGTTCAGGGACTTGAATGTCGATTACAGCGGCAGCATGTCGGCACTGCGCTTTCATGTTGTCCCTTCTGCACGCGGTGCAGTCATCCGGGTAAGCTCTGCCACACCCATCAACGACCCTTACCTGCGTTTTGTGGTAGAAGCCAAGACCAGTTCTGGCCGTTCGGTCCGCGAATACACGGTGCTGCTGGATCCTGCCAGCTATAACGCGCCACAAGCCAAGTCCATCGTGCAGGACATGCCGCAGTATGCCGAGGATAATCTTTCCAGTCGCTATGCCGGTAAACAGGCCAAGGCTGCACATGCCGCTGCCGCCACCCCCGGTGTGGTGCAAACCCGCTCCGGCTCCACCCTGCGTGGCATGGCCGTACGCATCAAGCCGGCCGGCGCCTCGACTGAACAAACCATGGCGGCCCTGGTACAAGCCAATCCGCATGCGTTCAATGATGGCAATCCCAACAAGCTAAAGGCCGGTGTCACCATGAAGGTGCCCGCTGCCGGCAAGATCAAGGCGCTGAGCGCCGAGCAAGTCAATGGCATCCTGCATGCGGATGGCACTGCTGCACCAGCGGCTGCTCCAGCTGCCGCGCCTGCAGCGGCAGTGGCCAAAGCGCCGCCAGCAGCCAAGGGCAAGAATGGTGATGTACTGAAACTGGTGCCTCCCGAGGCTGCCGGTGCACAGCCTGATGGCAAGCTGTCGGTATTGGAACAACAGGTTTCTGCGCGCGAACAGTCGCTGAAAGATGCAGAAGCGCGCATTGCCGCCCTGGAACAACAACTCAAGTCGCTGCAAAGCGGTAAGCCCATGGCATCGCAAGCTGCTGCTGCGGTACCGGCCACCTCCGCTCCTGTCGTCGATGCAACTGCAAGCACGCCGGCCGTTGCCCCGGCACCGGTTGCTGCGCGCACCCAACCGTCGGTGCGCCAGC
>NZ_LNQV01000035.1 GCF_001515305.1 Aquitalea pelogenes | reverse complement strand
CGCAGCCTCGCTTGGCCTGACTCCGCTGGCGGTGTTCCGGCGCGTCACCCTGCCGCAACTCAAGCTGGCCATCTGGGGCGGCGGCCTGCTGATCAGCCTTGCGCCGCATGGACCCGGCACTGGAAGACAGCGCAGCCTCGCTTGGCCTGACTCCGCTGGCGGTGTTCCGGCGCGTCACCCTGCCGCAACTCAAGCTGGCCATCTGGGGCGGCGGCCTGCTGATCAGCCTGCACCTGCTGGCCGAATACGGCCTGTACGCCATGTTGCGCTTTGACACCTTCACCACCGCCATCTTCGATCAGTTCCAGTCCAGCTTTAACGGCCCGGCAGCCAATATGCTGGCCGGTGTACTGGCTCTGTGCTGTCTGGGCTTGCTGTGGCTGGAGGCGGGGACACGCGGCAATGCACGCTACGCCCGGCTGGGTTCGGGCTCGGCGCGACAGATCGCCCCGGTTCGTCTGGGTGCATGGACACTGCCGGCCTTGCTGCTGTGCCTGCTATCCGCCGCACTGAGCCTGGGGGTGCCGCTGATCACACTGGGTCACTGGCTATGGAAAGGTGGCATTGAAGCCTGGCAAAACGACAGCCTGTGGCCTGCACTGCAAGAGACGGTGCTGCTGGGTGCGCTTGGTGCCGTACTGACCGTGGTGGCCGCCGTGCCGCTGGCCTGGTTGTCGGTGCGTGCTGTCAGTCGCTTGCAAAGGCTGCAGGAGGGCTGCAACTACATCACCAGCGCCCTGCCCGGCATCGTCACCGCGCTGGCTCTGGTCACCATCACCATCCATTACGCCCGGCCGCTCTACCAGACCATCTTCACCATCCTGCTGGCTTATCTGCTGATGTTTCTGCCCCGCGCGCTGGTCAGCCTGCGGGCCGGCATTGCCCAGGCACCGGCCGAGCTGGAACAGGCAGCGGGCAGTCTGGGCAGCACACCGGGGCAGGCCTTGCGCCGGGTCACCTTGCGTCTGGCTGCGCCGGGTGCGGCGGCAGGCCTTGCCATGGTGTTCCTCGCCATCAGCAACGAGCTGACTGCCACCTTGCTGCTGGCACCCAATGGCACGCGTACGCTGGCCACGGGTTTCTGGGCGATGACCAGTGAAATCGACTACATCATGGCTGCACCTTATGCCTTGCTGATGGTGCTGCTATCGCTGCCACTCACCTGGCTTTTGCATGACCATTCCAAACGGAGTGCCGGACGATGACTTCCCTGCACCTGCAACACCTGAGCAAACACTACGGCGCCACCCAGGCGGTACAGGATGTATCCCTGAGCTGCACGGCAGCCAGTCGCGTCGCCATTGTCGGCCCGTCCGGCTCGGGCAAGACCACCTTGCTGCGCATGCTTGCCGGTTTCGAACACCCGGACCAGGGCAGCATCACCCTGGACGGGCAAACACTGGCAGCCGATGGCCGGGCCCTGCCCGCCCATTTGCGCGGCATCGGTTATGTGGCCCAGGATGGCGCGCTGTTTCCCCACCTGACGGTGGCAGACAATATCGGTTTCGGCCTGACACTCAAAGGCGAAGCACGCAATCGGCGCATTGCCGAGCTGCTGGACATGGTGGCGCTGGACCAGGCCATGCTGCAACGCTGGCCGCATCAGCTATCCGGTGGCCAGCAGCAGCGTATTGCGCTGGCGCGGGCACTGGCCCAGCAACCACGGCTGATGCTGCTGGACGAACCGTTCTCGGCGCTGGACACCGGATTGCGCGCCGCCATGCGCAAGATGGTGGCACAACTGCTGGGTGATGCCGGCATCACGCCATTCTGGTCACCCACGATCAGGCCGAGGCCTTGTCCTTTGCCGACCAGCTGGCGGTAATGCGTCAGGGAAGGCTGATTCAGTCCGGCAGCCCGCAACAGCTGTACAGCCAGCCTGCCGATGAAGCGACGGCGCTGTTTCTGGGCGAGGCGGTCATTTTGCCGGCGCAGATTCACCAGGGCAAGGCCGAGTGTGGACTGGGCGCGATTGCAGTAAATGACAGCCAGTTCAGCGGCCAGGGGCGCATCATGCTGCGGCCGGAACAGCTGGAACTGCAGCTGGCGGGCAGTCAGCAATCCCAGGCACAGGCACGCGTGCTGGAGTGTGATTTCGGTGGCCATGACAGCCTGATCGACCTGCAATTGCCGCACGACAATACCGTGCTGCAATTGCGCACCAGCAGCTGGAATCTGCCCTCTCCGGGCAGCATGGTGGGGATTGCCGTGCAGGGCCGGGCACATTTGCTGCCAGCCTGAGTGCAAAGACCCTGAAGGTGCGACTCAATCGTCGCCGTGGGTCTGGTCCCAGAAACGACGGGTGGCAAATTCATCCGTCGTTTTTTGTTCGCGGCGGGCCTGTACCAGCTGCTCGCGCTCCAGTTCCCGTTCCAGCAGTTTTTCGTAGGCCTTGAGCTTTTTGTGCTCGTTGCGCCAGGCCTGTCGCTCCATGATGAAGCGCTGCTTGGCGAATTCGGTATCGCCCTGCTGGATGCGCACGGCTTCGTCCAGCCGGCCCAGGAATTTCTGAAAGTCCTGCCACTGGGCAATGCTCATGCCCTTCATGCCACCGGTGGTCAGCCGCTCGCGGTATTCATTGCGGAAATTTTCCAGCTGTTCCTGCCGGTTCATCGCGTCCAGCACCTTGGCCTGCGCCTGACGCATGCGCTCGGCTGCCGCAGCCTGTTTGTCCTCGGCCAGCTTGATCAGGAAGGTGTATTTGCTCTGTGCCATGGCCTAAGCGCCTTACGCCAGCACGCTTTCCAGTTGCAACTGCTGGTGGTGTAGTCCTGGGATTCATGCATGGGCTGGGTGAGGAAGCTGGTCATCTGCAACTGGCGACGCATGGCCTCGTCCAGTACCGGATCAGAGCCCGGCACATAAGCCCCCACGCTGATCAGGTCGCGATTGCGCTGGTAGCGTGAGTACAGCTGTTTGAAGTAGCGTGCCTGATCCATCTGCTTGGGCGGCACCACATCCACCATCACCCGGCTGATGGACTGTTCGATGTCGATGGCTGGGTAGTGCCCTGCTTCGGCCAGCTCGCGCGACAGCACGAAGTGACCATCCAGAATGGCCCGTGCCGAGTCGGCAATCGGGTCTTGCTGGTCATCGCCTTCGGACAGCACGGTATAAAAGCCGGTAATCGAACCGCCGCCATTTGCCGCATTACCGGCCCGTTCAATCAACTGTGGCAGACGGGCAAACACCGAGGGCGGATAACCCTTGGTTACCGGCGGCTCACCAATGGCCAGCGCGATTTCACGCTGCGCCATGGCGTAACGGGTGACCGAATCCATCAGCAACAGCACGTCCTTGCCCTGGGCGCGGAAATACTCGGCCAAGGCCGTGGCATAAGCTGCGCCGTGCAGGCGCATCAGCGGCGGCATGTCGGCAGGAGCTGCCACCACCACGGCGCGGGCGATGCCCTCCTCGCCCAGAATGTTCTCGATGAAGTCCTTGACCTCGCGACCCCGCTCGCCAATCAGCCCCACCACCACCACATCGGCGCGGGTGAAGCGGGCCATCATGCCCAGCAGTACCGACTTGCCGACACCGGACCCGGCAAACAGGCCGAGACGCTGGCCGCGCCCTACCGTCAAGAGGCCGTTGATGGCACGCACGCCCACATCCAGCACCTGCTTTACCGGCGAGCGGTCCAGCGGGTTCATTGGCTGGCTGTGCAGCGGGAAATAGGCTTCTGGATGAATGGGGCCCTTGCCATCCAGCGGACGGCCCAGTGAATCGAGAATGCGGCCCAGCAGGCTTTCACCGACCGGCACCTGACGACCGGCCGGGCCGTTGACCCGGGCGGAAACCACTCTTTGCCCGTAGCTGGGCGGATGACACGGCGTCATCGGCCGCACCGGCGTACCGGGCAGCAAACCGTGCACATTGGCCAGCGGCATCAGGAATACCCGGTCACCGGAAAAACCCACTACTTCGGCTTCCACCACATGGTTGTCCGCCAGTTCAACCTGACAGGCGCTACCAACCGGCAGCTTGATGCCGGTGGCTTCCATCACCATGCCGGTGACGCGCAGCAAACGCCCGCACGGCTGCCATAGCGGCGCTTCTTGTGCAGCCTGCATGCAGTCATTCAGAAAGGAACGCTGGCGGTCAATCAGGGTAGTCATTGTGTTCGGCATCCAGACCCATGGCGCTGCGCAGTGCAGCCAGACGCGAAGCCAGACGCAGGTCCAGCTGCAAGGCCGCGGTATCGATGATGCAGCCGCCGCGCTGGATATGCGGGTCTTCAATCCACTGCCACTGGGTTTCCGGGGTTTCCTGTTGCAGGAACTGCCGCACGGCTTCCAGGTCGGCCGGGTTCACCCGCAGCCGGGCCTGGCTCATGGTGGCAGGCAGCTCGCCCAGTACCTGACGCAGCTGGGCGATGATCGCAGTATCACTTTGTGCCAGATGCTCACCGGCAAGGCGCTCGGCCAGCTGCATGGCCAGTGACAGCAAGGTGCCGGACAGCTCCTCTTCCACCCGGTTGATTTCACGGGCAAAACTGGCAGCCAGATCCTGCATCGGCGTCCACAGCTGGGCAAATTGCGCCGCAGCCTGATCATGCCCCTGCTGCAAGCCCATGGACAAACCTTCTGCATGGCCCGCTTGCGCCCCTTCGTCGTAACCGGTCTGCCACGCTTCCTGGTGAATGGCTTCCAGCTCGGAGGCCGTGGGATAGCCGGAAGCAGCCGGCTCTTCGGCTTCGGGGGCATTTTCGCCCGGGGAAGATGGCTCCTCCTCCCCTTCTGCCCGCTGGGCATCGGCTACCGTGGGTGCCTGCTCCAGATGGCGGCGCAAGGCTTCCAGCCCGGCCAGCTGGGTCGGGCTGAAACCGTCGTCGCCCTGGGTCAGCTCGGTTGGCGTCCAGCTTTGCCAGCCTTGCAGTTGCTCACCCGGAATGATGGGATTATTCGACAAGGCCTTCGTCACCACCCTTGCTGCCTAGCACGATCTGACCATCGTCGGCCAGCTTGCGGACAACCTTGAGGATTTCCTTCTGTTCGGCTTCCACCTCGGACAATTTGACCGGTCCCTTGGATTCCAGATCGTCACGCAGCATTTCGGCCGCACGCTGCGACATATTGCGGAAGATCTTGTCCTTGAGTTCGGCACTGGTGCCCTTGAGCGCCACCACCAGCGAATCGGACTGCACTTCGCGCAGGATGGTCTGGATGGAGCGGTCGTCGATGTCGAGAATGTTCTCGAACACGAACATCTTGTCCTGGATGCGTTGCGCCAGTTCCGGGTCGTACTCGCGGATGTAGTTGAGCGCCGAACCTTCCACATTGGAACCCATGAAGTTGAGGATTTCCGCCGTGAGGCTGATGCCGCCGGAGGCGCTCTTCTTGATGCGGTCCGAGCCGGACAACAGCTGGGTCAGCACGTCGTTCAGTTCGCGCAGCGCCTGCGGCTGCACGCCTTCCAGCGTGGCGGTACGGATCAGTACCTCGTTGCGCAGCCGCTCCGGGAAGAAGGACAGGATGGAGCTGGACAGGTCCGGCTCCAGATGCACCAGGATGGTGGCAATGATCTGCGGGTGCTCGTGGCGGATCAGATCGGCCGCCGAGGACGGGTCCATCCACTTCAGGCTTTCGATACCGCTGTGATCGTTGCC
The DNA here is from genome assembly GCF_001515305.1 of Aquitalea pelogenes. Lineage (GTDB taxonomy): Bacteria > Pseudomonadota > Gammaproteobacteria > Burkholderiales > Chromobacteriaceae > Aquitalea > Aquitalea pelogenes. The sequence goes on along the minus strand of NZ_LNQV01000035.1, from coordinate 36,158 downwards.
CTGCATGATCTTGTCCAGCAGGTTGGCCGCCTTGTCCGGGCCCAGCGCTTCGATCAGCACATTGCGCAGGTATTCGTCCGACGCGCCGATGCTGGCGCGCGCCGCACACTCTTCGCGGAACTTGCCGACAATGTCATCGATCTGGTCGTAGCTCAGATTATTGATGGCCGCCATGGCCAGCGAAATCTTCTGCACTTCCTTGGGGCCCAGATACTTGAACACTTCAACCGCTTCGGCCTGCCCCAGGCTGAACAGCAGAACCGCACTGCGGTGCACACCGTTATCACTCATCGGAGCTTATCCATTCCTTGATGATCTGGGCTGCCATGCGCGGGTCAGATTTCACCAGCTCACGCGCGGCTTCCAGATTCTGGTTGTACTGACGCATCTGGGCATCCTTCGGATTTTCCGGCGTGCCATCCGGGTTGGTGGCCACGGCACCCTTGCCGCCGGCAGCCGCACCCTCGGCACCACCCTCATCGTCACCGGCAACGGCCAGCAAGCGACCACCGGCATCTGCCAGCGGCTTGCCATCCGGGCCTTTCTTGACGGCATCCTGTGGCTTGACCAGGTCCTTGACGATAGGCCGCACCACACCAAACAGCAAATACAGCACGGCAATGGTAAGCAAGGCGTACTTGATCAGGCTGGAGGCATTGTTGGTGAGGTAGTCGGTCACCTTCTCCTGCATGGTCACCGGCACCGCCGCATCGGCAAAGGCGGCATTCACCACGTTCAGCGTGTCACCACGCTGACTGTTGTAGCCCATGGTTTCCTTGACCAGATTGTTGATCTGCTGGATTTCCTGGGCGGTCAGCGGCGTCGGTTTCATCTCGCCGTTCTTGTCCGGCATCTTGCGGTAGTTCACCACCACGGCGGCAGACAGACGCTTCACCACGCCTTGCGGCATCTTGGTGTGCTGAATGGTCTTGTCCACCTCGTAATTGGTGGTGATGTCGCGCTCCAGCGCACCGGACTGGCCCATGGCCTGACCGGACAAGGTGGCCGTACCCGGCGCAGCACCCGGCGGCAAGGTAATCGGAGCGGAAGCACCAGATGGAGGCTGATTGGACAGGGCTCCGGGGACACCACCGGCATTGGCAGCGCCACTACCCAGCCGCTCCACGATTTGCTGGCTGCGGGTGGCGGACGGATTGGGTGACGAGTTGGGACGATAGCTCTCCGAAGTCTGCTCCACTTCGGAGAAATCCACATTGGCCGTTACCTGGGCATGAATGTTTCCCTGGCCGAATATGGGTTCCAGAATGCTTTCGATACGCTTGACGTAGCCATCCTCCACCTGGCGCACATAGCCAAGCTGGGTCTGGTCCATGCCGGCCGTATCCTTGTCGGACAGCTTGGACAGCATGTTGCCGTCCTGATCCACCACCGTGACATTCTTCACCGGCAGATTGGGCACGGCACTGGACACCAGATGCACGATGCCGGCCACCTGGCCCTGATCCAGCGTGCGGCCGCGGAACAGGTTCAGCATCACCGAGGCGGTTGGCTGTTGCTGGTCGCGCACAAATACGCTTTGCTTGGGAATGGCAATGTGGATGCGGGCCGATTCCACCGAACCGATGGCCTCGATGGTGCGGGCCAGCTCGCCCTCAATGGCGCGCTGGTAATTGACTTGTTCGGCAAACTGGCTGATGCCGAACTTCTGGTTGTCCATCAGTTCGAAGCCGACGCCCCCAGCCTTGGGCAGGCCCTGGGCAGCCAGACGCAAACGGGCGTCATATACCTTGTCAGCCGGTACGGATACGGTCCCGCCATCGCCCAGCTGATAAGGAATGTTCATTTGCTGCAGGGCAGCCGTGACCTGACCGCCGTCGCGGTCGGCAATATTGGAAAACAGGATTTTATAGCTGGGCTGCCGGTTCAGGACAACTGCACCGACAATGACAGAGAAAATGGCGGCCAGGGCCACCAGGAAGAGGATCTTTTTATTGTTGGGAAGCGACTTGAAGCGGTCGGTTGCTTCATTGAGCCGGGTTCGCCAAACAGGAGTCGGGTTTTGTTCTGCCAGATCAGCCATACAGTGGTTTTAGTTTCAGGCACAGCCACTGCCGGCAACCACAGCATGGGGTGACGGCCAGGCTATACCTGGGTATTCATGATTTCCTGATAGGCGGACACCAGCTTGTTGCGCGCCTGGACCATGGTCTGGAACGACAGGCTGGCTTTCTGCAAGGAGACCATCACGTCCTGCAGGTTAACCCCCTCATCTCCCAACTCGAACTGCTTCTGCATTTCCTGCGAAGTTTGCTGAGCAGAATTCACCTGCTCAATGGTGGATTTGAGAACATCGGCAAAGTCAACTTGCGACGTTTCCTGCGTCTGCGCGGCCGGCTTGCCACCGGCCAGGGCCGATGCGGCCCGCAGTTCGCTCAACATCTGGTCTACATTATTGATCGACATGGCTACTCCGTACTGCGTACGTCCAGGTCATCCGGATCCTCATCCTGGCCATCTTCTTCGCGGTAGCGCTGCAATTTGTAGCGCAAGGTGCGTTCACTGATGCCCAGTTTTTCAGCAGCGAGCTTCTTGATGCCTCCCACTGCTGCCAGTGTATCCAGAATATGACGTTTTTCCAGCGTTTTCATGTCGGACTCTGCCGTCACGATAGGCTGGACTGTGGTTTCTGTCCGGGTAAGCGGTGTCGAACCGGAAACATCATCCAGCAACAGGTCGGCGGCAATAATTGCCGGCCCGGCGGCAAGAATCACCGCCCGCTGCATGACATTTTCCAATTCGCGGATGTTACCTTCCCAACTATAGGCCGTCAATTGACGTTCCGCCTCTTCGGAGAGGCTTAATCCGGAACGTCCGGCCGCTTCAGCGTATTTGTTAAGCACAAGCCGTGCCAGCGGCAAGATGTCCTCACGCCGCTCGGCGAGCGCCGGAATGCGCAGCGGGAAAACATTCAGCCGGAAATACAGGTCTTCGCGGAAACGACCGGCCTCCACCTCACCGGCAACATCACGGTTGGAAGTAGCCAGCACGCGGATGTCCAGCTTGATGGTACGGGTGCTGCCCACCCGCTCCACTTCGCGCTCCTGCAGCACCCGCAACAGTTTGGCTTGCAGCGACAAGGGCATTTCGGTGACTTCATCCAGCAGGATGGTACCGCCCTGCGCCTGTTCGAACTTGCCCGGCAAGGCTTGTGCCGCGCCGGTAAATGCGCCTTTTTCGTGGCCGAACAGCGTGGATTCCAGCAAATTGTCCGGAATGGCGGCACAGTTCACCGCCACGAAGGGGCCATCGTGGCGCCTGGAATGCCGGTGAATATAACGCGCAAGCACTTCCTTGCCCGCGCCGCTGGGGCCGGTGATCATCACGCTGGCATCGCTGCCGGCCACACGGCTGGCCAGTGCCAGCAGCTGGCGCATTTGCGGCGATTCGGCCACAGCTTCGTCGCGCTCGCCCTCCGGCAGTTTGAGGATGTGCTTTTCCACTTCGGCAATCAGGCTGGCCGGCTCGAATGGCTTGAGCAGATAGTGGGTGGCGCCGGCACGCAACAAGGCAATGGCGCGTTCGATGATGCCGTAGGCAGTCATCAGGATGAAGGGCACGCCGGGATAACGGATTTTTACTTCTTCAAACAGCGTGTAGCCGTCCATTGGCGCCATCTGCGCATCGGAAATGATCAGGCCGACCGGTGCTTTTTTCAGTTGCTGCAAGGCAGCGCTGCCATCACCGGCTTCCAGCGTGGGATAACCGGCCAGGCTGAGGGTATCGACAATCGCTTCACGCAGATCGGCGTCGTCTTCGACAACGAGAATGGGCAACTTCATCATGTTTGCTTGTATGTGCTTATGCAGTTGGCTGACGTTGGGCCACCAGCGCCACCAGGCGGCTGGCAATCGATGTCAGGGGCTGGATTTCGTGCTGGCCTTTCAGGGCGATGGCTTCCTTGGGCATGCCGAACACCACGCAGCTGGCTTCGTCCTGGGCAATGTTGTAGGCCCCGGCCTCCTTGAGTTCCAGCATGCCTTGCGCGCCATCCCGCCCCATGCCGGTGAGGATGACGCCGATACAGTTCTTGCCCACCAGATTGGCCGCCGAACGGAACAGCACATCGACAGAGGGACGGTGCCGGTTGACCGGCGGCCCGTGATGCAGCGAGGTGGAGTAGCCGATGGTGGGAGCAGACTTGACCAGCAGGTGGGAGTGGCCGGGGGCAATGTATACCGTGCCGGCCTGCAGCCGCTCGCCATCTTCGGCTTCTTTCACATGCAGCTGGCACAACGAGTCCAGCCGTGCGGCAAAGGACTTGGTGAACAGCTCCGGCATGTGCTGGGTGACGAGAATGGGCGGCATGTTGGCCGGCAGGGCCGTGAGCAGGACGCGCAATGCTTCGGTGCCCCCGGTGGAGGAGCCCACCACGATGACGGTCTGGCGCGCCAGCGGGGTTCGCCCCGGTTGACGCGGCAGAATGACGTCCGCGCTGTGACTGGGCACCACTTCCATTGGTGCGATTGGTTCCCGAGAAAACTGTCCCATTTATTTCCTTGCAATGATTCCAGCCGTATCGGCCTTGCTGTGGGAGCCTAGCTTAAGCCCAGCCCGGCATTATGCCAATACAATCACCTGGCGGGCGGAAGGATTCCGTCCTGTTGCAACTGGCGTATCCAGCCATCGCTGGCGGCTTCGATCAGGTCCAGCACCCGGTCAAAGCCCTGCTCTCCACCATAGTAGGGATCGGGCACTTCCTGTGCGGATTTCCCGCCCAGCGGGGCCAGGATGTAATCCAGTTTCGCCTCTGCCGTGGCCGGGCAGATGGCGCGCAGTGCGCTCATGTTCTGGCGGTCGGCGGCCAGAATCAGGTCATAGCGGCTGAAGTCGGCTACGGTGACCTGCCGGGCGCGCTGGCTGCTCAGGTCGTAACCGCGCCGACGGGCGGCCTGACAGCTGCGCGGATCGGGCGCTTCGCCCACGTGATAGGCATGCGTACCGGCGGAATCCACCAGCACCCGCTCGGCCAGTCCGGCTTGCTGCAATCTGGCACGCAACACGCCTTCCGCCGTAGGTGAACGGCAGATATTGCCCATGCAGACCATCAGAATCGCGTATGGCTTGTCCATGACTTCCCGTTCTTGCTTGTCGGCCTCCACCACAAAAGCGGAAGGCGCTGTTGTTTCAACATAAACCAATCAGCAGGCGCTGGCATCCCGGCTGTCTTGCTGACTGCGTCCGGTGACCCAGGCTTGCCGGGCGGCCTGATCCAGAAAGCTCCATACCAGCACACGGCTGCGCTTTTGTCCTTGCGCCATGGCAACAAGCTGGCTTTGTTTCACTCCGGCATGACGCAAGGCGGCTTGCAAGGCGGGCAGGCTGTCGGCACTGGAAACCAGGCTGGTAAACCACAGGCATTGACGGGCAAAACGGCGGCTGTCCTCAATCATCCTGCTGACAAAAGCAACTTCACCGCCCGGATAGCACAGCTCACGGTCACGCCCGCCAAAATTCAGCGCTGGTGCACGCGCACTGGCCAGTTGCTTGTCCTTGCCCAGGTTGCGCCATTTGCGCTCGCTGCCTGCTGCGGCGGCAGCACGGCTGGCATGAAACGGCGGGTTGCACAGGGTGAGGTCAAAGCGCTCGCCCTTTTGCCAGATGCCGCTGAACATGGCGTCGTCCCGCGTCTGGTGGCGCAAGGCAATATGGGCGGCAAAGGACGGATTGGCCTCTAAGATGGCCTGGGCATTGTCCAGCGCCGGGAGGTCGATATCGCTACCCACGCAATCCCAGCCGTATTCGGCATGGGCGAGCAAGGGATAGACCAGGTTGGCACCGGTGCCGATATCCAGCAGGCGGATCTGGCTGCCACGTGGCACCGTACCACCCGGCCCGGCCAACAGGTCGGCCAGGGCATGAATGTAATCGGCACGCCCCGGAATGGGTGGGCACAGATAGCCTGACGGAATATCCCACTGCTGCACGCCATACTGCTGGGCCAGCAAGGCCCGGTTGAGCAGCTTCACCGCCTGCGGGTTGGCAAAATCAATGCTGGGCAGGCCGTACGGATTGGCCTTGACATGTGGTTTGAGCGCCGGGCAGGCCGCAATCAGCGCCGCAAAATCATACTGTCCCTGATGGCGATTACGCGGATGCAGCCCGGCAGGGGCGGGTTTGTGCCGGGCAGGCGGCTTGGCGGTCATGCGGCTTCCTTGACGACGGGGAGATCGGCGAAAAGGCGGCATTGTGCCAGCATTCCGGGCGGCTGTCCGGCGCAGTCGCTATGGCACATGGTCGTAACGCGCTTCGATCTCGCGGTATGCGCCAGACTTGCGCAGCATTTCCAGGCCCCGGTCGAAATTGTCACGCTGCCATTTATAACGGAAGGCCATCTGGTAAGGTGTGGCCGGAAACAGCGGATAGACGGTCAAGGCTTGTCTGGCTGACTGTTCCGGCAGTAACTGGCGGTGGAAATACTGGATGATGCGCCAATCGCCGACAATGACATCCACCCGGCCAGCGTACAGCAGCAGGTTGCGGATTTGCTGGTCACCCTCTTCGCGATAACGCGGGTTGCCATTGGCCATGGCTTCAAATTGCGGCCCCAGCAACTGGCGGGAGCGCTGGAATGAGCTGACGGAGTAGCGTGACAGGTCGGCAATATCGTTCAGCACCAGTTTGCGCTGCGCCAGCGCGACCGCCACATTGTGGTATTCCATATAGGGCTGGGAGAAATAAGCCTTGAGCCTGCTGTAGGGATTGGTGGTGGCAATACCGTCCAGACGCCCTTGCTGCAACATGCCTTGCAAGCGCTCCATCGGGGCAAAGAAAGGCTGTACTTCCATACCAGCCCGGCGTGCTGCGGCCACCACGATGTCAAACTCCAGTCCGCGCCGCTCGGCCTCGAACACATAGGGAGGCTTGTTGCTGCCAAAGCCGATCTGCAACACCACGGCGCGACCGCTCCCCGCGCTCACGCCTTGCGGCAACACGCTGCACAACAATGTACACAAGCCAAACACGGCATTTCGTCTTGTTATCATTCTTGCCCTTGCTCAATGCTTCAGATAGCCGGACCCTGATCCATGTGCTGCCAGGCCGCCTGCTGCTGCCACTGCCGCATCCAGTCCGGCAGTGCTTGTGCCGGCATCGGCCGCGCAATGCCATAACCCTGCACCAGGCTGCAGCCCAATTTGCGCAGGGCCATGCCATGCGCCATGGTTTCCACGCCTTCGGCTATCACCTGGCGCTTGAACACGGCAGCCAGTTGAATCACCCCGGCCACGATGCCCAGGTCGTCGGCATCATCCAGCATACCCATGACAAAGCTCTGGTCGATTTTCAGGGTATCCAGCGGCAGCTTGCGCAGATAGGTCAGCGAGGAATAGCCGGTGCCAAAATCGTCCAGTGCAAAATGCACACCCAGAGTGCGGCATTGCTGCATGACCCACAATGCCTGGTCCATGTCATCCAGCGCAGCTGACTCCAGCACCTCCAGTTCCAGCAAGGACGGATCCAGCGCCGGATGGCTGCGCAATACCTGCTGCAAGTCCGGGCAGAAATCCGGGTGCAGCAGATAGTTGGCGCTGACATTCAGGCTGACCGCCAGTGGCATGCCCTGCTGCTGCCAGCTGGCAGCCTGGGCCGCGCCCTGCTCCAGCACCCAGCGGCCAAAGGTGATTTCCAGCGCACTGCCCTGCAACACCGGCAGGAAGTCTGCCGGGGCCAGCAGGCCCCGCTCCGGATGCTGCCAGCGGATGAGTGCCTCCAGACCGATCAGCCGACCGTCTTGCAGATCCACCTTCGGCTGGTAGTAAAGCAGGAATTGCCGTTGCTGCAAAGCCTGCCCCAAGGCCTCCAGCATGCGGCGATGCAGCTGTGCCTTGCGGTCGCCTTCCGGGTCGAACAGCTGGTAGCGGTTCTTGCCTGCTTCCTTGGCCTGATACATGGCCTGATCGGCATGTCGCAACAGGGTGTCGGCATCGGCATCGTCCTGCGGAAACAGGGTGACACCCACGCTGGCACTGGTGCGGATGATGGCGCTGGCCAGCGCTACGTCCTCTGCCACTGCTGCCAGAATGCGATCCAGAATGGGCATGCATTCCTCGTTGTCGGTCAGGTCACAGAGCAAGAGTACAAACTCGTCGCCACCCAGCCGGGCCAGGGTATCGCCAGCACGCAGCACCGACTTGAGCCGCTCGGTCACGGCAATCAGCAGTTGGTCGCCCGCTTCGTGGCCATGCAGGTCGTTGACGGTCTTGAAGCCGTCCAGATCGAGAAAACACACCGCACAGCACTGTCCGGTGCGACGGCTGCGGGTGAGTGCCTGCTCCATGCGGTCTGACAGTAGCCGGCGGTTGGGCACGCCGGTGAGCGGGTCGAAGTTGGCAATGCGATCCAGTTCGGCCTCATGCGCCTTGAGCTGGGTGATGTCGGAAAAAATGCCGATATAGTGCTGGATCTGGCCGGCCTGATCACGCACCACCGAAATGGACAGCAACTCGGCATACAGTTCGCCATTCTTGCGCCGGTTCCATATTTCGCCGCGCCAGAAATCATGCTGGCGCACCATGGCCCACATGTCCTGATAAAAGGCCGGTCCGTGCTGACCGGATGACAGCAGCGCGGGTGAGCTGCCGATGGCTTCGTGTTCGGCATACCCGGTGATGCGGGTAAAGGCGGAATTGACCTTGGTGATGCGCCCTGCCGGCGACACCACCATGATGCCTTCGTAGCTGCTGTCGAACACCACGGCGGCTTCTTTTTGCGCCTGGGCATGAATCTTGTGTTCGGTGATGTCGGTATGGGTGCCGGACATCATCAATGGCCGGCCTTCGGCATCGCGCTCCACCACCCGGCCGCGTGACAGCACCCAGCGCCAGCCACCGCTCAGGCTGTGGCAGCGCATTTCCATTTCATATGTCGGGCTGAGACCATCCAGATGGCGCTGCATGCTGCTTTCCACCTGCGGCAAATCCTCCGGGTGGATGTGGGACAACCACTGCTGCCGGCTGACCGGGCCGCTGTCTGCCGTGTAGCCCAGCATGGCTTTCCAGCGGTGGCTGACCTGGAAATCGTCGGTTTGCACGTTCCAGTCCCAATAGCCCTGGTCGGAGCCTTCAATCACCCGCGCCAGTTGCTGCTCGCGAGACAACAGCCTTTGCTCGGCCGCTTTCTTTTCCGTCAGGTCGCGGCCAAAGGCCATGTAACGGCCATCCTGCATGCGCACGGTGGTCAGCTCGGTCACCACTACGCCGCCATCGGCACGGTTCAGCTCCCATTCGGAGCGGATGAAGCGCTGGTCCTGCAAGGCCAGCAGATGTGCGGGCAGCGTGGCCTGGCTGGAAGGTGCCAGCAAATCGACAATGTGCATTTGCAGTATCTGCGACTGGCTGTGGCCGGTCATGCGGCAGGCAGAAGGATTGGCAAACAGGTAATGGCCGTTTTCATCGGCAATCCAGATGGCATCGCCTGCTTCATTCAGCACCAGATGCAGGTCTTCATCCAGCCGCCGCCGTTCGGTAATGTCGGACAGCGTGCCCACCAGCCGCCACACCTCGCCGCTGGGGCTGCGCTCCACCGCCCTGCCCCGCACGCGTACCCAGAGCAACTCGCCGCTACGGGTCATCAGGCGGATGTCAAACTCCATCTGGCTGGTTTCGCCGCGCAGGTGGGCGTTGAGGGCCTGCTGCCAGACTTCCAGGTCATCGCTGAACAACAGCTTGCGAAAGAAAGACACGTCATGGGTATCGTCTTCCGGCGCATAGCCGGTGAGCGAGAAATAGCGGGCCGAACGATAGACATAACCGGTGCGCAGGTCCCAGTCCCAGAAACCGTCGCTGGTGGCCTCCACCACTTGTTGCAGGCGGCGTTCGCTGCTGCGGATCTGCATGGTCAGGCGCATGCGCTCACTGATGTCCTGCACCGTGCCGTGCAAACGCACCACGCGGCCATCTTCATCGCACACCGCCTCGCCGCGGGCGGTGATCCAGCGGTGCTCGCCATCCGGGCGAATCACCTCGGCATCACACTGGTAGGCATGGCCGTCATGCAGGCACTGTTCCACCAGCGCCGACAGGCTGACCCAGCTCTCCGGGGTAAAGTAGCTGGCCACTTCCGGATACACCGCCGGCGGCAAGTCCGTCGAGCGGCCATAGATGTGGTAGATCTCACTGGACCAGCTGTGCTTGTCCTGCAGCACATCCCAGCTCCAGTTGCCGATACCGGCCTGCCGCTGCGCTGCCCGCAGCTCCGCCTCGCTGTCGCGCAGGCGCTGCTCGGCCTGCTTGTGCCGCGAGATATCACGCGAAATGCCGAACAGGCCCACCACCTGGCCGTCCAGATCGAACACCGGCCCTTTGCTGACCTGGAATACCATGTCCTCACCACTTTGCAGCCGCACATGTTCCTCATGCGCATGCAATGTGCCTGCCTGCATGATGGCGCTGTCACTGCGCATCAGGCTGTCGGCCGATTCGGCATCGAACAAGGCGCGGTCATCCTGCCCGATGATTTCCGCCGCCGTGTGACCGACAAAACGGCAAGCCGCTTCATTCACCAGCAGGTAACGGCCCTGCCTGTCCTTGACGAACACAGCATCGGAAGTGCCGCTGACCACGGCATCCAGCAGGTTGCGATGGGTTTCGTTGCGCTGTGCCAGTCGTCGCAGCATGCCGCTGAACAGGCTGACCGTGATGCCGCACAGGCCGAGAAAACCCCATTGCAAGGTATAAACCGGCGTACTTTCCGGGCTGTGGAAGTGTGGCGTGGCCATCAGGTCTGTACCCAGCATGACCAGCAAGGTAGCCAGCAAGCCCGGCCCCATGCCTCCCAACATGGCAGTCACCAATACCGGGAACATCAGCATGATGAACAAGGGACGTTGATCAATACTGATGGGCACCAGCTGGCGCAGGCCCAATGCCGCCAGCACGGCAACAATGGCAAACACATAGCCCAGCCAGGCAGGGATGCGTTCCTTGCTCATGCGCTCCGACCAGCTTTCTAGCAGGCCGGCAGCGGCATTGTGTTCGGCCGGTGGTACGGCACGCAAAGAGAAATACAGCAGCGCTGCCGTCATCAGCACGAAGACGGCACCTTTCCAGGTGGAGAGCTCCAGCATGGTGGCAGGGTCGGCCAGCAAGGAAAGCAGGCTGTCGGACAGCAATATCCACAGCATGGCCAGCACGCAATAGGCACAGACCACCAGCCGGATGAAACGGGTTCTTGCGGGAGCAACCATGCTGCGATGACCCTAATTCATGCTGTCAGGACAGCAAATACTGTTTTGTTGATATGCCTTGTTGACTGAGCATGATACACAGCCCGGTGCAGTCGAACATAAATGCAGTCACACCACATTGCCATACACCATCGGTAGTAGGGCAGCAGCGTGACCAGACAAGGCTTGATCATGATCAGCGCAGGCGGAAGCGGCTGACAATGCCATGTATCTGTTCGACTTGCCCATCCAGCTTGGCCAGCGCATGGGCCGTGGCATCGGCCTCGCTGCGGGTTTCCGAGGCACCACCGGCAATACCGCTTACATCATCCGCCAGTTCGGCGCAGCTTTGTTGTTGTTCGGCCACGTTCTGGCTGACCCCGCCCACCAGTTGCACCACCTCTGTCGCCTGCTGGCTGATGGTTTGTACCGACTCACCAGCCAGGTTGATGTTGTCCACACTGGTGGCCACGCTGTCTTCCACTTGCTGCATGTCCGCCACGGCAAGCTGCACCTGACTGCCAATGGATTTGACGATGGTCTCGATTTCGCCAGTGGAACGGCTGGTGGAATCCGCCAGCTTGCGCACTTCGTCAGCCACCACGGCAAAACCGCGCCCTGCTTCACCGGCACGCGCAGCCTCGATGGCGGCATTGAGTGCCAGCAGATTGGTTTGCGCGGCCAGGGATTCGATGACGGCGACAATCCTGGTAATGGCGGCGCTGGAGTCCTGCAACTGATGCAGGCAGCTGGCGGTTTGTCCCACCGCAGCAGACACCGAGCGGATGTCATTCAGCGCGGTATGAATGATGGCCTTGTTCTGGTGTGCACGCTCGGCCGAATCGCTACACAGCGTGGCGGCCTTGTCCACCTTGCGCAGGATGTCCAGCATGCCGCCGTTCAATTGCTGCAAGGACTGGTCAATATGCTGCGACGCCCGCTCGCCCGTTTCGGCCACCGTGCTCAAATGCTGTGAGGTGACGCCCATATTGCGGTTGGCTTCCACCACGGCCTGCAGGCAGGTTTCCACTTGCAACATGCCGTCCTGCAGGGCTTGCAACAGGCGATTGAGGGCCTCGCCTGCCCTGGCCGCCTGCTTGCTGCACAAGCCTTCCACCCGCCGGGTGAGGTCGAAGTTCTCCGCCACGGCAATCATGGTGGATTCGATGCGGCGCAGGTCGTAAATCTGCTTGAAGGTTTGATACTGGCGGTACACCACGAACAGCCCGAACAGGAACAGCAGGCCCAGCACCAGTCGCACCACCAGCATGGTATTGCGCTGACTGGCATACAAGGGAGCCAGCTGCCGTTCCAGCTGTGCCGGAGTCAGGTAGTAGTACAGCGTCCACGGCTTGTCGCTATGGATTTTCACGGGCAGGCTGAGCCAGGCACCACCCAGCGCAGCCGCCTGTTGCTTGCCACTGAGCAAGTCGGGCAGCACGGTATTGCGGCGGTCGAAAATACGGATGCCGCGCTCGGCATTCACCAGCGCAAAATTACCGGCCTCCTCCGGCATTTTCAGCCCGGTTTTGGCCGCTTCTTCCTTGTCTTTGGGGGTAAGAACCAGGAAAGGCATGTTGAGCAACGCTGCCTCGAATACATTGGCGCGCACGATGGACGACACCACCCCGATGAACTGGTGCTGCATATCGTAGACCGGCACGGAATACAGGAAGCCGGAAGCGTCGTACACATTGCACTGCGATTTGGAGTAGTACTGGGTATTGTCGCAGGTGCGCATCAGCGGCGAAGTGACCGCCGGGATGTCATCCAGCACCTTGAAATCAAAGCGTGGATGCGCTGCCTTGAGCTCGGCCAACTGGGTGGGGAAATAGCTGTATTCCTCGTCTTCCAGTTGCTCGGGGACGTCCGGGTCCTTGCTTTTGGCCTCGTCCTCGTCTTTTTTCCCGCCTTCCGGCTCCAGTCGCACGGTATCAAACATGAAAAAAGGCACCTGGCCTTTTTTGAAGTCCAGCCCGTCCATGACTGCATAAACTTCTGACACCCGGGTACGGCTGACCAGATTGTTGAACACCTGCTGCACGGTCAGGAAGGCATCGGCGGTAAAGCGGTGATTGGCCACCACATCTTCTTTTTCATCCGCCCGGTTACCCCCGCGGATTTGCCGCACGCTGGGCATCAGGCTGATGGTGCGGGTGTTTTCATACATGGTGTTGAACATGTCCTGCACCAGCTTTTGCTTGTGTTCCAGCTGCGGCATGGCTTCTTGCTGGATCACCTGCTCGCGCGCAGTAGCCAGACGCCCGGCCGACCAGCGCTGCATGGCCCACTCGCTGGCAATCAGCACAATGGCAAAACCAAGCAGCAGATAGCACAAGCGGGCAAACAGGAAAACCTTCCACGGCGACCGGCTTCTGTTCGTCATTTTTGTTCAACTTTAAATTAATGAATGAAGATTACCCGCTCCCAATATCAGGGTTATAGAAAGAAAACAGGCTTTGCGGTAGCTGATTTGATCAGGCTGAGCCGACCTGAGCGATGCACACCCTGTGCACGGAACAATACAGGCAGCAAAACTCATTCAGCATTAAACTGGAAAAGACACCGGTTATTCAGCCACTTAGGATTTAAATCATAGCTTTATCACGATTTAGACCAACAGCAAGCAGGCTACCGTGCAAGGCTGGCCGAAGCCCTCCACATCCCGGAGCCTGCTGCCGGTTTCAGCCGCGGCGGAGTGCCAGAACGGGCAGCTCCGGCAGGCCATGTTTGTGCCGGGCTTTGCGGCATTGGGCATCGCCCGCCTGCACCTCGTGACATGGCGAGGGGCGCTGGGCATACAGGCTGCAGGACACGGACTGCCCTACTTCGCCCTGCAAAGCCATACAGCGTGGTGCAGGCTGATTGGTGCCGCGCAAACAGGCATGCCAGGGGCTGGCTTGCTCCAGCGCGGTATCGGGCAGGCCAAGGCTGACCGCCTCGGACCAGTAGAAGGAAACACGAAAACTGGCGCAACAGGCGCCGCAATCCAGACAGGGATTGAATGTGACAGTGGCAGGAGCGTTCATCATTGAGCGTGTCAGACAAAGTGATGGACCAGGTGCAGGCCGGTAGCGGCCATGACTGTGTGACTGCACCACAGCCAGCGTGCATGCTGGCGCTACGGATGCCGCCGGGCAGCACTATACCTGCCTGTCATCACTCGGAAAAGTCTGACCTATATTGCATCGCAGCAAGGCGTCATCGCACCTGATATGCACATGCTCAAGCTGTCGCCGATAGCATCAAGTCGGCATGGGCAGGGCCATGTTCTGCCGAATCACTTTTCACCGGGGCAGGTCTGCGCCTGATTGTTCAAACCCTGCTTTTCCACCCGGAAGCGGGCGATGGTGCGTCCATCCTGCTGCTGCAAGGTGACGACATACAGGCTGTCGAAATCGCTGTAATGCCAATCCGGCACCTGGGCCGGGTCTGCGCCGTAACGTGCCAGCAGTTGCGCCGCCATTCTGGCCACCAGCCTGTGCTCCCAGGATACGAACACCGTGGCGTCCCGGTTGGCCGGGCTGGTGATGGCTGCCTCCAGCGCGTCCAGTTCATCCAGGCCAAAGTCGGTGTTCACCGGCAAGCCCAGACGGATGGCGGTGGGCTCGATGGTGGCCAGCGGACGGATGTAGTTGTACGGCACGCCGCCGTCTTTCTTGCGGATGCCGGGATTGGGGGCGAACAAGGCGGCCGGTCGGTCAAAGCGGGCGGCCAGTACCGCAGGCAGTGCCAATGCCCGGTTCAGCCCCTGGCAACTGAGCTGCCCGAGACCAGCGGCCGGCTTCTCCGCATGGCGGAACAGCACAATGGTTTCATCGGCCAGACTGGAGCCTGCCAGCAACAGGCCGGCACAGAAGGTCAGGGAAGTCAGTGTGGTTTTCATCAGGATGATCCGGTAAGGCCTGCTGGCAGCAAATGCTGGCAGGCTAGCAGAAAAGCAGCCGTGCTGACCAATCACGTCGGCCTGGGCTCAGGCCACCACTCCGCCCACATGCTGGCTGGCCAGCGTCTGCAATTGCGGCCCCAGTTGCAAGGCCAGCTGCCACAAGCGCTCTGCCACCGGCGACAGCGAACGCTGGCGTCGCGGATCAGCATGATGCTGCGGCGCTGTTCCGGCAGCAGCGGTCGCACGGTCAGGCTGGCTCCGGCAGGCAGCGGAAGTGCCAGACCCGGCGACACGCTGATGCCGATGCCGGCCTGCACCATCTGGAAAACCGAGCTGGAGTGCCCCAGTTGCTGGGCGACCGGGCAGTGCACCCCCTGGCTGGCCAGAATGCGGTCTATCACCGCCCTGCTGCCGGAACTGTAATCCAGCAACACCAGCGGCAGCCCGTCCAGTGCCTGCCACGGCACGGCATCCATGGCGGCCAGCGGATGGTCGTCGCGGCAGATCAGCCAGAAACCGTCATCCAGCAAAGGCTGGCATTCCAGATCATCCACCACACCCGGCTCCACCACGATGCCGAAATCCACCTCGCCGCTGCGCACGCTTTCCACATTCAGGCGCTGTACCTGGTCGTGCAGCACCGGGCGGATGTGTGGAAACTGGCGGGCACATTGCGCCAGCAAGCTGGGCAGCAAGCTGGCGGACAAGGTGGGGCTGCTGGCGATATGCACGGTGCCGTGCGCCTGCTCGCCTTCCTTGCGCGCCTCTTCCAGCAACAGCTGCAATTCATCCAGCAAGCGGGATAGCTGGCCGGCAAAGCGCAGGCCGGCGGCGGTGAGCTCCACCTCGCGCGTGGTGCGGTCCAGCAGGCGCATGCCCAGTTCTGCTTCCAGCTCGCGAATGCAACGGCTGACTGCGGGCTGGGTCAGGCCGATTTCGTCCCCTGCCCGGCTGAAACTGCGCAAGCGTGCCACTGCCCGGAACACCTGTAACTGGCGCAAACTGACATTCATGATTTTTTCTTATCTATTGATCTGATAAATCAATTTGTAGTCTGAATGCTTTCGCGGTTCAATAGCAAGCTGATTTCCCGCCGCAATAGGGCACTCTCATGCTGAAAATGATTGATTCCTTCACCCTGGCGCTGATTGCCACGGTCACCCTGGCCAGCCTGCTGCCCTGTCAGGGCGAGGTGGCTCAGGCCATGAACCTGATCACCACCTTGGCCATCGGCCTGCTGTTTTTCCTGCACGGGGCCAAGCTGTCGCGCGAGGCCGTGATTGCCGGTGCCACCCACTGGAAGCTGCACCTGACGGTAATGGCCTGCACCTTTGTGCTGTTCCCGGTACTGGGGCTGGCGCTCAAGCCGCTGCTGGGCCCGCTGGTGACGCCAGAGCTGTATCTGGGCGTGCTCTACCTGTGCATGCTGCCGTCCACCGTGCAATCGTCGATTGCCTTTACCTCGATGGCGCAGGGCAATATCCCGGCGGCCATTTGCAGCGCCACCGCGTCCAATATCTTCGGCATTTTCATCACGCCTTTGCTGGTGGGCATGCTGGTGATCAGCCATCACGGCAGCGACCAGGGCATGGGTTCCATCACCGACATCGTGTTGCAGCTGCTGCTGCCCTTTATTGCCGGCCAGATTGCCCGCCGCTGGATTGGCGGCTGGGTGGACAAGCACAAGCCGCTGCTGCGCTATGTGGACCAGGGCTCCATCCTGCTGGTGGTGTACACCGCCTTCAGTGCGGCGGTGATTACCGGCCTGTGGCAGCAAACCCCGCCGCAATCCTTGCTGGGCCTGCTGGTCGTGTGTGGCCTGCTGCTGGCCATCCTGCTGGGGCTGACCGCCTACTCCAGCCGCAAGCTGGGTTTTGACCGTGCCGACCAGATCACCATCGTGTTCTGCGGCTCGAAAAAAAGTCTGGCCAGCGGTGTGCCGATGGCCAAGGTGCTGTTTGCCGGCCACCCCATCGGCTCCATCGTGCTGCCCTTGATGCTGTTTCACCAGATCCAGCTGATGACCTGTGCGGTACTGGCGCAACGCTATCGCAAGCAGCAACTGGCAACTGAGGCTGGCTAAAACCGGATAGTCAAAACAAAGCCCCGTCAGCATTACACTGGCGGGGCTTTGCGTTTGCCTGGGTGCGGCACTTACAGATCGCTGATGAACATCCTTTCCTTCAGCGCCTTCAACTCGTCGCGCAGGCGGGCGGCTTTTTCGAACTCCAGATTGCGCGCCGCTTCCATCATTTCCTTCTCCAGACGCTTGATTTCCCTGGCCAGCGTCTTTTCGTCCATCATCGCCACTTGCGCTTCATCCACCAGTTTCTTGCGCTGGTCCTCCACGCTGTACACGCCGTCGATGATGTCCTTGATCTTCTTGTTGATACCCTGCGGCACGATGCCATGCTCGGCATTGAAGGCCAGTTGCTTGGCGCGGCGCCGTTCGGTTTCATCCATCGCGCGACGCATGGAATCGGTAATGCGGTCGGCGTACAGCAGCGCCTTGCCGTTGAGGTTACGCGCGGCGCGGCCTATGGTCTGGATCAGGGAGCGGTCCGAGCGCAGGAAGCCTTCCTTGTCGGCATCCAGAATGGCCACCAGGCTGACTTCGGGGATATCCAGCCCCTCGCGCAGCAGGTTGATGCCGATCAGCACGTCGAACATGCCCAGGCGCAGGTCGCGGATGATTTCCACCCGCTCCACGGTGTCGATATCACTATGCAGGTAACGTACCTTCACGCCGTGCTCGGTGTAATAGTCCGCCAGCTGTTCGGCCATGCGCTTGGTGAGCGTGGTTACCAGCACCCGTTCGCCCAGGTCCATGCGCAGGCGGATTTCCGACAGCAAATCGTCCACCTGGGTGGCTACCGGACGGATTTCAATCACCGGGTCCACCAGACCGGTAGGACGCACCACCTGCTCCACCACCTGCCCGGCATGTTCTTTTTCGTAGGCAGCCGGTGTAGCAGATACAAACACCGTCTGCGGCATCAGCTTTTCGAATTCGTGGAATTTCAGCGGCCGGTTGTCCACGGCGGACGGCAGGCGGAAACCGTAATCCACCAGATTGCTCTTGCGCGCGGCATCGCCCTTGTACATCGCCCCCACCTGCGGCACGGTGACATGGGATTCGTCGATGAACATCAGCGCATTCTTGGGCAGGTAGTCAATCAGCGTCGGTGGCGCATCGCCCGGCGCCCGGCCGGAAAAGTGGCGCGAGTAGTTTTCAATGCCCTTGCAAAAGCCCATCTCGTACAGCATTTCCAGGTCGAAGCGGGTGCGCTGCTCGATGCGCTGCGCCTCCACCAGCTTGCCTTCCTTCTGGTACCACTCGATACGCTCGGCCAGTTCCAGCTTGATTTTCTCGCAGGCCTTGAGCACGGTGTCGCGCGGCGTCACATAGTGGCTGGACGGGAACACGGTATAGCGGCCAACCCGCTGTTTGGTGACGCCTGTCAACGGATCGAACAGGGTAAGCGTTTCCACCTCATCGTCAAACAGGCTGACGCGCAAGGCGGTATCGCTGCTTTCTGCCGGAAAAATGTCGATTACATCGCCACGCACCCGGAAAGTACCACGGCCGAAATCCACATCGTTGCGATCGTACTGCATGGTGGTGAGGCGGCTGATGATGCTGCGCTGCGGTGTGGTTTCCCCTTCCTTCAGATGCAGGATCATCTGGTGGTAGTCGGATGGATCGCCAATACCGTAAATGGCCGACACGGTAGCCACGATGATGCAGTCCGGCCGCTCCAGAATGGATTTGGTGGCGGACAGGCGCATCTGTTCGATGTGTTCATTGATGCTGGAGTCTTTTTCAATGAACAGGTCGCGGCTGGGAACGTAAGCCTCCGGCTGGTAGTAGTCGTAGTAGGAAACAAAATACTCGACTGCATTTTCCGGGAAAAACTCGCGCATTTCGCTGTACAGCTGCGCGGCCAGCGTCTTGTTGTGCGCCATGATGATGGCCGGCCTGCCGGTGTGGGCAATGACATTGGCCATGGTGAAGGTTTTGCCCGAACCGGTGACCCCCAGCAGGGTTTGATAGGACAAGCCGTCTTCCAGGCCCTCCACCAGCTGGGCAATGGCGGTGGGCTGGTCGCCAGCAGGCGGGAAGGGCTGGTGCAAACGGAAGGGACTATCCGGAAAGGTAAGCAGCATGGTCTTTTCGCGCGATTCAAGTGTGACGATTTTACGCCGATAACAGGATGAACTCACTCCCGGCGCATCATTGATTTTTATCTGTGAAATTGCCTGCCACAGAGGCAAAACATTGTTTAAAATGTAGGCAACCCGATCACGAGCCGAGATGAAGAATCCTTGCCCATCAACATGGTGGTGACAGGCGTTTCTGCAAGGCTGTATCTCCACCGACAAGACACGGGAGTGTATCTCTTATGCTGAGAAAATTTGCCGCCCTGCTGGTTTCCGCCGCCCTGGCGATGCCGGCAGTGGCCGCGCCACCTGCTGGCGTCATGGTTGCCAGCCAGATGGCCAACCACGCCGTTCCGCGCCTGAATTCGCATTCGGTGCTGGTTCTTAACGGCAGCACGGGTGAACCGCTGTACGAAAAGAACATCCACCAGCGCATGCCCATTGCCTCCATCACCAAGCTGATGACGGCCATGGTGCTGCTGGATTCCGGGGTTTCGCTGGATCAGGAAGTATCGGTTTCCGATGCGGAAATCGACCGCCTGAAGAACACCACCTCGCGTCTGGCCGTGGGCACCACCCTGCCGCGCAAGGAAATGTTGCTGCTGGCGCTGATGTCCTCGGAAAACCGTGCAGCCGCCACACTGGCACGCACCGCCCTGCCCGGCGGCACCGCGGCCTTTGTCGAGCGCATGAACAAGAAAGCACGCAGCCTGGGCATGAACGAAACGGTGTTCTACGACCCGACCGGCCTGGATCTGCGCAACACGTCCACCGCGAATGACCTGGCGCGCATGGTAAAAGCGGCGCATAACTACCCGCTGATCCGCGCCTTTACCACCACGCCAGAGCACCAGATCGTGTCGGTACACAACCGCGTGCTGCAGTATCGCAACAGCAATGCACTGGTACGTGAAGGCAACTGGGACATCAGCGTCCAGAAAACCGGTTACATCCAGGAAGCCGGCCGCTGCATGGTGATGCAGACTACCGTGGGTTCGCAGCCGCTGATCATCGTGCTGCTGGCTGCAGGCGGCAACTCTGCCCGCGTCAATGATGCGCGCAACATCAAGACCTGGCTGGAGTCGCATCCGGGCAACTGGCTGGCAGGTTGAACCCTGCAGATACAGACACAGGGCCGGGCAACCGGCCTTTTTTCATCATGACAAGGCAGACGGGCTCGCAAGCCCGCATCAGGAGTCACCGTTGACCATTACCATCCGCCCCGCCACCCATGACGATGCCGCACTGATTCTGGCTTATATCCGCGAACTGGCCATTTATGAAAAGGCCGAACACGAAGTGGTGGCCAGTGTGGCCGATATCGAACAGTCCCTGTTCGGCCCGGACAGCACTGCCCATGGCCTGATCTGCCTGCAAGACGAGCAGCCGGTGGGCTATGCGGTGTATTTCTTCAATTATTCCACCTGGCAGGGCAAGTCCGGCCTTTATCTGGAAGACCTGTACATCACCCCGGCGGCGCGTGGCAGTGGTGCCGGCAAAAAGCTGTTGCGTCACCTGGCGCAGCTGGCCGTAGCCCGCGGTTGTGGCCGCTTCGAATGGAGCGTGCTGGACTGGAACCAGCCAGCCATCGATTTTTACGAATCCTTTGGTGCCGCCGCCCAGTCCGAATGGGTGAAATACCGGCTGGCTGGCGACGCGCTGCTGCAGTTTGCCGAGCAGGCCTGAAGAAACCTGCTCCAGCAAAAAGCCCCGCACTTGCGGGGCTTTTTTACAGCGTTTTAACGCCGGGTCATGAAGCGGACGTAATCGCCCTCTTCCACCTTGAGTCTGGCGCTTTGCACCTGGGCAATGGAAAAATTCGGCTGCACCTGGGTCAGGGTAATGGTGCCGGACAGATCCTCCGGCACACCCAGTTCCCGCACGCCGCCGCCACTGCGCACGATCTGCGCCGAACGCGGTTTGTACAGCAGCATCTGGTCGCCAACTTTCATGCCATCAAGGCCACCGGCATTGATGAACACCTGACGGCCGTCTTCCACTTTCACCACCTTGGCCGACAAGGGAATACAGCTGAGCACGTCGCCCAGTTGACGGGTGGCCTGATCCAGCAGCGCATTCACCACACTGCCATAGTCGCCGTCCCAGAATGCGGCAGTGGCAAAATCCACCGGCAGCTGTGCCACCACCTTGCCACGGGCAACCTGGCTGATGCGCTGGTCGGCCAGCACCGCACCGGTCAGGGCATCGTACACCCAGACTTCCAGATCGAACTGCCGTGCCGAGGGCTCATATTTGAACGCCTGCCCGAACATCCCGGCCAGCGGCCCGGTGTAATACGCGCCTTGCTGGCTGGTATTGTTGGACTCGAACATGGTGTGACGCACGCTCTTGGCCACCACGCCGGTGGACAGCACCCGACCGGCCACCACGAACTGCACGTCCTCACGCCGCCCCAGCTCGCGCACGGTTTCCCAGCCGGCCACCGGCTCGTCTGCCGCCATATTGCTCAGCACGGTCAGATGCCCGGCATTGCGCACGTCAAACTGGTTTTGCTGGCGCAGGCGGCGCGCCAGGTCGGCCGGCAGCGCAGTGGCGAGATTGCGCAGGTCGTTGGCTTCGGACGGGTTCACCACATAAAAGTAGGTGGTCAGCAATTTGCGCCGCAGGGTGCGGCCAGCGGGCATGCCGCAGTTGGCGTTCTGCGTCGGGGTTGGTGCACTGGCTACCGGGCCGGCGACACTGGCTTGCGGGTCTATGCTCAGCCGCACGTGATACATGCCGTTCTTGGTGTATTCCAGCAGGATTTTCACCTTGCCTTGCAAGGCTGGTGCGGACAGCACACTGCTTTCGCTGAGCGTGCCGGACTGCATCAGTTGCAGCGATTGCAGCTCGGCACCATTGCTGATTGCCGCCTGCTGCAGGGCATCACGGATGGCCATTTCGCGCGCGGCCGGGCTGCCGGCTTCCATGTCGGCAACCCCTTCCGCCTCGATGGGCGCAGCCAGCAGCGGGGCAGAGAATGCAAAAGCCGCCACAAGGGCGGCCATCAAGCGGTAAACACGCCGTGTCATCATCAGTGGGCTACGTAGTAATTGCTTTCGTAACGGGTGGCACCGCAATTGCCTTCGGCGCACTCCAGACCGGCCACGCCATTTTGCTGGGCAGCCTTCATCACACTACCAGTTTTTTCCAGCGCGTTCTTGTATTGCTTGTAGAAATCCTGATCCAGCGTGATTTCTGCCACGGCTTCGCTGGTGCCATCCGGTTGCATGGTGGTGGAAACCAGATGCACGCCGCGCAGATAGGCATCCACATAGGTGCGGAAGCCGTCGCTGGTGGCCACCATATTGGCGACCGAGCTGTTACCCACCAGTTTCAGGCCTTGCACCTGTTCGGCAATGGAGCGGAAGGCATCCAGCCGGGCGGCTCGCATGGACAGCAACTTGCGCTGGGACGGTGTCAGGGAAGAGGAATACGGTGCAGCCCCGCTACCCGTGGCACGGATCACGATGGGCGCATTGGGGTTGACCTCTTTCACCACCACACGGGGTGCTTCCGGCTCGATACCGGCACCGGCGTAGCCCACACCGGTAAACGCGGTATTGCTGGCAGCAGGTTCGGGCGCAGCGCGCGGTGCTTCGGCAACAGGCTGGCTGGCCGAGGCACAGGCAGTCAGACCCAGCAACAGGGATACGGCGGCCAAATGACGAGTGCAGGTGTTCATGACGGTGACCATTTCTACTTGTTCTTGGGACAAAGGCAGGCGCACGCGGGCGTAGCGTCAGCATTATATCGACAGCAACAAGGTTAACTTTAGTTAATTTTCGTCAGGATGCAGCCACTGCCTGTTGCACACGCTGCCATTGCCGGGCCGAGGAGAAACCGGCGGCCAGCGCGGCCTTTTCCTTGGACAGCCCACTGGCCCGCCATTGCCCGGCCAGCGCGGCGCGCAAGCCCAGGTGGTAATCGTGCACCGACACCCCGGCATGCTCGCGGAACAGGCGGGACAGATGGCGCACGCTGACATGCACCTGATCGGCCAGGGTGGCCAGGCTCCAGTCCTGTTGCGGGCTGGCGGCTATCAGGTCCTGCACCTTGTGCACAGCCGGATGCAGGTGATTGCGGTGCGCCAGCCACGGTGAAAGCTGGGCATCCTGACCGGCACGGCGGAAATACACCACCATCTCGCGTGCCACCTCGCGCGCCGTGGCGGCACCGGCCAGCTGGCTGATCAGCTGCAAGGCCAGATCAATACCAGCCGTGATGCCCGCACTGGTCCACACGCTGCCATCCTGCACGAAAACGCGGTTCTCCAGCACCTGGGAACTGTTGTCGGTCTGGCGCAGCCGTTCAATCAGGCTGTGATGGGTGGTGCACTGACGGTGTGCCAGCAATCCGGCCATGCCGGCCAGCAAGGCAGCCGAGCATATGGTGGCCAGCTGATGATGCTGGGGCTGGAAGCTGCTGGAGAGCCAGCTGACAATCTGCTGCGCTTCCGTCATGGCGTACGCCTCAGCCGAGCAGTCGGCACCGGGAATCAGAATCAGGCTGCCCTCTGGCAAGTGCCGGGGCAAGGGCTGCAGCCCGCCCACAGGCAGGCCGAGCGAACAGTGCGTGGCGGTGTCACAGGCCGCATAGTGCAGGCGGAATGGCGCACCGAACTCGGTGGCAATGCGGAAGGCTTCGGCCGGACCGGCAAAGTCCAGCAGCATGAAGCGCGGTGGCAGTACAAACCAGATATCACGTGCCATGGGCCACCACCCCACGCCGCCAGCGTGCCAGCAACAAGCCGCCAAACACGTTCACTACCAGTCCGGCCAGCAACAGCACACTGCCCGCCGCCTGCAGCAGGCTCAGCCTTTCGCCCAGCAATAGCGCGGAGGTAAGCACCCCCACCACTGGCACCAGCAAGGAAAACGGGGCCACTTTATTGGCCGGATGACGGCTGAGCAAGCGGCTCCACATGCCATAACCCAGCAAGGTGGCCATGAAGGCGAGATAGGCCACCGCCAGGAAGGAACCGAGCGAGAAATGGCGCAAGGCGATTTCCATGCGCTGCGGCCCTTCCAGCCACCAGGACAGGGCCAGGTAGGGCAGCGGTGGCACCAGGCTGGACCACACTACCAGATTGAGCGGTTCCACCTTGTGCCCGGCCTTGCCCATCAGCCGGACGATGATGTTGGACGAGGCCCAGCAGAATGCTGCCGCCAGCGTCAGGCCAAAACCGATGGCGGTCATGCTGCCGCCCTTGGCCAGCCCGATCAGCGCCAGCCCGGCACAGGCACACGACAGGCCCAGGATTTGCGCGGCCTGCCAGCGCTCATGCAGCATCAGCCCGGCCAGGATCAGGGTAAAGAAGGCCTGCGACTGCAAGACCACCGAGGCAAGCCCGGCCGGCATGCCCAGCTTGATGGCGGAAAACAGAAAGGCAAACTGCCCGACGCCCACGCTCAAGCCATATGCCGCCACCCAGCCCCAGGGCAGCGTTGGCCGGCGCACCAGCAGCACCGCCGGAAAAGCCGCCAGCATGAAGCGCAAGGCACCCAGTAACAAGGGGGGCACGTCGGCCACGCCGTACTTGATCACCACGAAATTGACGCCCCAGATCAGCACGATGGCCAGCGCCTGCAATACATCCTTCAAGGGCATGAAACTTGCTCCAAAACAGCAGCAGGCCGCCATGGCCTGCCTGCCGGATAAATGAATCGTCTACAGCCGCGCCAGCGCCTGTTCCACCGTAACGATGTCGGCAAAACGCCCGGCCAGCACCAGCTCGGTTTTTTCCCGGATTTCATCCGCGCTGTACAGCTTGCCGCTGAGCGGGTGGCGCATGGCAAAGGTGAGCGTGGCTTCACTGACAAAATCCACCGCAAAACCCAGATCGGACGCGACCCGGGTGGTGGTTTCGCAGCACTGCTCGGTGCGGATGCCGGACACCAGCAACTTGCCGATGCCACGCTCGGCCAGCCAGGGCTGCAGGCCGGAATCCAGCATGGCATTGTGCACGTGTTTGATGAAGATGGCATCCGGATTGGCCGGTAGCCAGGCCATGGGCCGCACAAGACCACTTGCCGCAGCAAACGGGCCGTCGCCATCCTCGTGCAATACATACAGCACCGGAATACCCGCCGCCCGCGCCCCGGCAATCAGTGCCAGCATGCGCTGGCGAAACGGCGGCAAGGCCGTTTCGTCCCAGTAATCGCGCTGCAAGAAGGAATCCTGCACATCAATCACCAATAAGGCCGCCTTGTTTGCATCCATGTCATCCACTCCCTGTTGCAGTTGATGGACACAGTCTAGGCGCTTGCAAAGTCAGGCGGCATGCTGGTGCCAGACAAGATACTGTCAAATCAGGACATCAGGCATCACAGCATGCCCGGCCAGGCGCGCTGCACTTCGTCCAGCAAGAGGTAGAGTGCGGTTCCCGCCATCAACAGCCCCATGCCCAGATTGAACAGCATCAGACCGCGCGCACCGCTGAGCAGATGGCGCAGCCGCTCCCCCATCCAGGCCCACAGGCTGATACAGGGCAGGTTGACCACGGCAAACACCAGCGCCATCAACAAGGCGGCGCTGAGCCGGGTTTCCGCCGATGCCGGCATGAACAGGATGGAAGCATTGAGCACCATCACCCAGGCTTTGGGGTTGACCCACTGGAACAAGGCCGCCGCCCAGAAACCCATGGGCCGGCCGGTTTCTCCACCCTGCGGCGCGGCAGAGCGGGCAATTTTCCACGACAGGTACAGCAAGTAGATACAACCGGCCACCGCCAGTGGCAAACGGGCCGCCTGTACCCATTGCAAGGCCCAGGCCAGCAAACAGGCGGTGATGAACACCTGCGCCGAACAGCCGATGCTGATACCCAGCATGTGCGGCAAGGTGCGGCGAAAGCCGTAATTGACGCCGGAGGTGGCCAGCATCAGGTTGTTGGGACCGGGCGTGATGGACATCACCCCCACATAAGACATCAGGGCAAACTCCAGCATGTCAGGGCTCCTTGTCACCGTGCATGCGCCGGATGGCGCTGCTACACCTTCATGCTACGGAGCCTGGACCGATGGTGACAGATTCAGCAATTTACTATTGTGATGGTGACAGTGAGCGGTTTACCCCAACTGTCACCACACACTATGATGAGCACTGTCACTGTCGCCAGCCACGCTGCTGCGGCATTGTTGAACCTTGCCTCAGTCTTGCCCGGAACATTCGCCATGCCACCCGAAAACCTACCCCACAGCCCAGCCGGCAATGCCACCTTGTACCAGCAACTGGCCGAAGACCTGTCGCTGGCCATTGCCCGTGGCACCTTGCCGCCCGGCTCGCGCCTGCCTTCGGTACGGCGCACCTCGCAAAGCCGGCAACTGAGCCTGAACACGGTGGTGGCGGCTTACCGGGTGCTGGAAGACCGCGGGCTGATCGAGGCCCGGCCGCAATCCGGCTATTACGTGCGGGCAAGGCTGCCCTCGCCCGCTCGCCCGGCCATGACGCAAAGCAGTGTCGCCAAGCCCACTGAAAGCAAGGTACTGGATTTGATAGGCGCAGTGCTGGATGCACAGCAAACCCCCGGCTTCATCGACCTGGCGCTGGCCTGCCCGCGTGGCAGCGACTTCTACCCCGGCAACAAGCTGGCCAGGCTGATGGGGCAGATATTGCGGCGTCAGCCAGGCATGGTCAGCACTTACGCCCTGCCACCGGGTTCCGAGCGGCTAAGGGTGCAGATTGCCCGCCGCAGTCTGGAACTGGGCATGGCCTTGCAGGCGGAAAACATCATCCTGACCAATGGCTGCATGGAGGCATTGCAACTGGCATTGCGCGCTGTCACCAAACCGGGCGACGCCGTGGGGCTGGAATCGCCCACCTATTTCAACCTCTTGCCGCTGTTTGCCAGCCTGGGTCTGAAAGCCGTGGAGATTCCCACCGACCCGCAGCACGGTATTTCGGTGGATGCAGTGGAACTGCTGCTGTCCGAAGGGCGCATCAGCGCACTAGTGGCCATGCCCAATGTGCACAATCCGCTGGGTTGCAGCATGCCGCTGGAGGCCAAGAAGCGGCTGGCGCGGCTGGTGAATCACTATCAGGTGCCGCTGATCGAGGACGGGCTGTATGCCGAGTTGCAGTTCAGCGACACCCAGGCCCCGGCGGCCAAGGCCTTTGACGAAGACGGCTGGATCATCTTCTGCACCAGCTATACCAAGACACTGGCACCGGATTTTCGCATCGGCTGGATGGAGGGCGGCCGCTTTGGCCCGGCACTGCGCAAGCTGAAATTTGCGTCTTCCGTCGCCCAGCCCATGGTGCTATCGGAAACGCTGGGGGCTTTTCTGGAATCCGGCGGCTACGACCACCACCTGCGCGCACTCAAGCGCCACTACGCCCAGCATGTGGAAAAAGTGCGCGGCCTGATTGCCCGTCACTTCCCGGCCGGCACGCGCGCCACCGACCCGGCCGGCGGCTTTCTGATCTGGCTGGAACTGCCAGAAGGCTGCGACAGCGTGGCGCTGTTCCATGCCGCCATTGCCGAGAACATCAGCATCATGCCGGGGCCCTTGTATTCACCCGGCGGGCGCTACCGCAATGCCATGCGCCTGTCCTGCTGCTATCCGCTGGATGAACGCTATGTCGCCGCCCTCACCCGGGTGGGCATGCTGGCCCAGCAACAGCTCAAGCCGCGTCTAGCCTGAAAGTGCCAAGCGCTGCGGCTGCTGACGGGTCTGGCTGGGGGTTTCGCCAAACAGGCGGCGGTAGTCGTAGGTAAAATGGCTGGGACTGGCAAAGCCCCAATCTTCCGCCAGTTGCTGGATGCTGTCCGCGCTGCCCTGTGGCGAGCGCAGCAGACGGCGCACCTGATTAAGCCTCAGTGCCCGCAGGAAGGGCAGCGGGCTCATGGCGGTGACTTCCTGAAAACCGTTTTGCAAGGTACGGCGCGTCACATGCAGTTCGCGGCACAGTCCTTCCACCGTCAGCCACTGGCTGGCCGGTTGCAATGCACGCTGCCTTGCCTGTTCCACCCATTGCCAATGACGCTGGCTGCTGCCCTCGCGCCGCAGCGAGGCTTCCGCCTGCCCTTCGCTCAAGGCCAGCAACAAGGCATCCACCGAACAATCCAGCAGTAATTGGCGGCCAATGCTGTCCGGCGTTTGCCGTGCCAGCGCCAGCAGCTCGTAAATCTGGCCACACAGCAGCCGGTGGCTGGCTTCGGGCAGGCGTACCGCAGCGCTTTGCAGCCAGTGCGCAGGCAAGTCGCGGCCAAACAGTTGCTGATGACGCGAGGCCAGCACTTCCTGCTCCAGCACGATGCCATAAATGGTGAAATCGTCCGGCGTGCGCAAGGTGAAGTCACTGCCGCCCATGGCCACCAGTACGGCGGAAGGCGGCACGTTGCGGCCATGAAAGCGCAAGCGCTCACCACTGCCTGGCGCCGGTATGCCAAACCAGATGGCTCCACGCCAGGGCTGGCATTGCTGGTAGGTTTCGCGGGCCGAATATTCACGGAACACCTGCAAGCGTCCCAGGCACAGCTCATCCAGCCGCCCGGAAAAACGGCCACAGGAAATCTGCGCGTAATCCTGCTCCCAGCCGCTGATGAAGGCGGCCTGATCCGCCGCGTCATCCGCCAGACGGGTAACAAACTGCAGGGACAATCCTTGGCTTAGCGGGTCCATGTGCGGCTCCCAATACATTGATCTGCAAGGATATAGCAAGAAACACACCAGCTTTGCCTGCGTATTTGCGACTTCTTGCTGTCATAAATCGGAAATTTCACCGTCACGGTGCAAACACGGGGCTTGCATGCCTCATCACGGTGCTGATTCACAGCAAAAATTGCCACACTCTGCACTATCAGGCAGCCCGCAGCTGGCATGCCGCTTGCAAAACTGTCGCTCACAGACACGCGCGGCGGCAGTTGGCTGTCACGGACGGCTTTGCTGTTTTCCGATTTTCGATAACGGCCACCGCCACACCCTGCCTAGCATGCTTGTCAGGCCCCGGAGCCACCGCACCGGGCAGGGAGAAGTGAGTCAAAAAAGAGGAAATGTCATGAGCAACAGCAATCACGGCCTGGCGCGCAAGCTGGGCGGCTGGCAACTATGGGGGATCGCCGTCGGGCTGGTGATCTCGGGAGAATACTTCGGCTGGAGCTATGGCTGGGCCCAGGCCGGTACGCTGGGCTTTCTGCTCAGCTCGGTGTTTGTCGCCATCATGTATACCGCCTTCATTTTCAGCTTTACCGAGCTGACCACCGCCATTCCGCATGCGGGCGGACCGTTTGCCTATGCCCGCCGCGCCTTTGGCCCGGTTGGCGGCTTTCTGGCCGGTTATGCCACCTTGTGCGAATTCGTGTTTGCTCCGCCGGCCATTGCGCTGGCCATTGGCGCCTACCTGAACGTGCAGTTTCCCGAGCTGAGCGCCAAGTGGATTGCCTGTGGCGCCTACATCGTGTTCATGGCGCTGAATATCGTGGGTGTCAGCGTGGCCGCAGCCTTCGAGCTGGTGGTCACCCTGCTGGCCATCTTTGAACTGCTGCTGTTCATGGGCGTGGTATCGCCGGGCTTCAGTTGGGACAACTTCACCCACCACGGCTGGGCTGGTAGCGACAGCTTCAGCCTGAGCGCCATCGGTGGCATGTTTGCCGCCATTCCGTTTGCCATCTGGTTCTTCCTGGCCATTGAAGGCGCCGCCATGGCCGCCGAAGAAGCCAAGGACCCCAGCCGCACCATTCCGCGCGCCTATGTAGCCGGCATCCTCACCCTGGTGGCGCTGGCCATGGGCGTGATGATCATGGCAGGCGGTGCCGGTGACTGGAGCAAGCTGGCCAACATCAACGACCCGCTGCCGCAGGCAATGAAGCTGATCGTGGGCAGCAACAGCGGCTGGCTGCACATGCTGGTATGGCTGGGCCTCCTGGGCCTGATTGCCAGCTTCCACGGCATCATCATGGGCTATTCGCGCCAGATCTTCGCGCTGGCCCGTGCCGGTTACCTGCCGCCGATGCTGGCGGTAATCCACCCGCGTTTCAAGACACCGCATCGCGCCATCATCGTGGGCGGGATTGTCGGCATTGCCGCCATCTTCAGTGACGACCTGATCCAGATTGCCGGTCAGCCGCTGACCGCCAACATCGTCACCCTGTCGGTGTTCGGTGCCATCGTGATGTACATCGTGTCCATGCTGGCCCTGTTCAAACTGCGCCGCAGTGAACCCACCCTGACCCGTCCGTTCAGCGCACCGGCCTACCCGCTGCTGCCCGGCCTGGCACTGGCCTGCGCGGTGGTATGCCTGGTGGCCATGATCTGGTACAACCAGTTGCTGGCGCTGATTTTTGCCGGCAGCCTGGCCGTGGCCTATGCCTACTACCTGCTGACCCATCGCCAGCGTGCTGCTGCCGCCAGCGATCATCTGCTGGAAGGTGGCGATGCCACCACGCTGAAACCTGCTGTTGCCCGTAGCGAATAAGAGAGAGGCGGGGTGTGCCCGGCACACCCCGGTAAACCATGTCCTACGCCATCACCATCGGCCCGCACCGTTACCAGTTTGACGACCTGAAAACCCTGCTGGCCCGCGCCACGCCCTTGCGTTCGGGCGACCAGCTGGCCGGGATAGCCGCCAGCAGCGCCGAAGAGCGTGTGGCGGCACAAATGTGTCTGGCCGACGTGCCACTCACTACTTTCTTGCAAGAGCTGCTGATTCCCTACGAAGAAGACGAAGTCAGCCGCCTGATCATCGACAGCCACGACGCCCACGCCTTTGCCCCCATCCGCCACCTGACCGTGGGTGGCCTGCGCGACTGGCTGCTGTCCGATGCCGCCAACAGCAACACCCTGGCCGCCGTGGCGCCCGGCCTGACGCCGGAAATGGTGTCCGCCGTCAGCAAGCTGATGCGCAACCAGGACCTGATATGGGTGGCCAGCAAATGCCGGGTGATCACCCGTTTTCGCAACACGCAGGGCCTGCCCGGTCACATGGGCGTACGCCTGCAGCCCAACCACCCCACTGACGACGCACGCGGCATTGCCGCCGCCATGCTGGACGGCCTGCTGTACGGCGCTGGCGATGCGGTAATCGGCATCAATCCGGCCAGCGACAGCCCGGAAGCCATCCACACCATGCTGGCGATGATGGATGAAGTACGCCAGCGCTATGCCATTCCCACCCAGAGCTGCGTGCTCACCCACGTCACCAGCACGCTGGAACTCATCCGGCGCGGCGCACCGGTGGATCTGGTGTTCCAGTCGATTGCCGGTACGGAAAAAGCCAATAGCGGCTTCGGCATCAATCTGGCGGTGCTGGGCGAAGCACAGCAGGCCGCACTGGAGCTGCGCCGCGGCACGGTGGGCGACAATGTGATGTACTTCGAAACAGGCCAGGGCAGCGCGCTGTCGGCCAACGCCCACTGGGGCGTGGACCAGCAAACCTGCGAAGTGCGCGCCTATGCAGTGGCGCGGCATTTCTCGCCGCTGCTGGTGAATACCGTGGTGGGCTTCATCGGCCCGGAATACCTGTACAACGGCAAGCAGATCATCCGCGCCGGGCTGGAAGACCATTTCTGCGGCAAGCTGCTGGGCCTGCCCATGGGCTGCGACATCTGCTATACCAACCATGCCGAAGCCGACCAGGACGATATGGACAGCCTGCTCACCCTGTTGGGCACGGCGGGCATCCACTTCATCATTGGCGTGCCCGGTGCCGACGACATCATGCTGGGTTATCAGAGCACCTCGTTTCACGATGCACTCTACCTGCGTCAGTTGCTGGGCCTGAAGCGGGCTCCGGAGTTTGAAGACTGGCTGGAAAGCATGGCCATTACCCGCGCCGGCAAGCTACAGGCACAAGACCGCCAGCAAGCCTTGCTGCAATTGATGGAGACCTTCCGATGAATGCCCCGTTCAGCCCGGCCACCACCGGCAACAGTGCCATCACCGAAGACAGCTGGCAGGAGCTGGCCAGCCATACCGTGGCGCGCATTGCGCTGGGACGGGTGGGCTCTAGCCTGCCCACGCGCGAAACCCTGCGCTTTGCCCTGGCCCATGCCCAGGCCCGCGATGCCGTGCACACGCCGCTGGAGCTGTCCGCACTGAGCGCATCCCTGCAAGACCTGCAATTGGCCAGCCTGCAAGTGCGCAGTGCCGCACCCAGCCGCGCAGCCTATCTGCAACGGCCGGACCAGGGCCGTCGCCTGCACCCGGACAGCCGCGCCAGCCTGCTGGCTGCCGGAGTGGAACCCTGTGATGTGCTGTTCGTGGTGGGAGATGGTTTGTCAGCCCGCGCAGTGGCCAGCCATGCCGTGCCACTGATCGCTGCCACCCTGCCGCTGTTGCAGGAGCAGGGCTTGCGGGTGGGGCCGGTGGTATTGGCCACCGAAGCGCGGGTGGCCCTGGCCGATGAAGTGGGTGAATGCCTGCAGGCGGCCATGGTGGTGATGCTGATTGGCGAGCGCCCCGGCCTGAGCTCACCGGACAGCCTGGGGGTATATCTCACCAGCGCACCACGGGTGGGCTGCATGGATTCGGCGCGCAACTGCATTTCCAATGTGCGCCCGCAAGGCCTGCCCTACCCTCTGGCAGCTTATAAACTGGCCTGGCTGATCCGCGCAGGTCGTACCAGCGGCACCGGCGTGGCACTCAAGGACGGCAGTGCTGCCGAGGCCGGCTGGCTGCAGCTGCAACAACAACTGGCGCTGGCCGCACAGCAGGACTGAGGACTTCAGCCACAGCAGGCCGCCTCTTGTTGCAGGCGGCCGTGCAAGGCCGCCTCGCTCAGCGGCACCGACAGGCCAAAGCCCTGGTACTGGCAACATTCCATCTCGCGCAGCAGCTGCAATTGCTCTGCCGTTTCCACGCCTTCGGCCACCACCGTCTTGCCCAGATTGCGCCCCAGCGTCACCACGGCGCTCACCACCATGCGTTGCTGTTCATTGCTTTCAATGCCTGCCACCAGGCTGCGGTCTATCTTGATGATGCCAAGCGGAAAGCGCACCAGATAAGCCAGCGAGGAATAACCGGTACCAAAATCGTCCATCGCCAGTTGCGCGCCCCAGCCCTGCAATTCCTGCATCTGGCTGATGATGTGTTCGGTATCGCCCAGCAGCAGGGATTCGGTGATTTCCAGCTCCAGCAAATCAGGTGACAAGCCGCTGTCGGCCAGTGCGCTGGCCAGCTCGCGGCACAGGTGGTCACGCTCGAACAGGCGTGGCGACAGATTGACCGCCAGACTGATGCTGCTGGCCGCCATGCGGTTATAGCGGGCAATGGCCATGCTGGCCTTGCGCAGGATGGACATGGTCAGCGGCAGGATCAAGCCGCACTCCTCTGCCACCGGAATGAAGCGGTCCGGCCCGATATCGCCCAGCTGGGCGTGGTGCCAGCGTGCCAGCGCCTCCACGCCAACCATCTTGCCGTGCCGGTCAAACTTGGGCTGATAGGCCACGCTGAAACCATCCTGCTCCAGCGCCAGCCGCATTTCGCGCTCCAGCGTGAAGCGCTCGTCCGACTGCTGGTCCAGCTTGCCGGTAAAGAAATGCAGATTATCCTTGCCTGCCGCCTTGGCGGCATACATGGCCACATCGGCGTGACGCAGCAAGGTCTGCTCGTCCACACCGTCGCGCGGGTACAGTGCCACCCCCATGCTGGCGCTGACATTGCAACTGTGCTCTTGCAGCAGCACCGGCTGGCTGGTCTTGAGCCGGATGCGTTCGAGCAAGGTCCACAGGCCCTCCTCGCTATCCAGATCATTCAGGATCAGCACAAACTCGTCCCCGCCCAGCCTGGCCACGGTATCGAGCTTGCGGATGCTGCCGGCAATACGCCCGGCCACGGTCTTGAGCAACTGGTCGCCCGCGTCATGCCCCAGGTTGTCGTTGATGAACTTGAAGTTGTCCAGATCGATGAACACCACCGCCAGCCTGCTTTGCGCCCGCGCGGCCCTGGCCACACTCTGCTTCAGCCTGTCGTACAGCAAGGCGCGGTTGGCAGCCCGGTGAGAGCGTCAAAATTGGCCTGCATTTCCAGCTGTTGCTGGTAATGCTTGCGTTCGGAAATATCCTGCACCGTGCCCTCGTAATACAGGAAACGGCCGTGTTCCGATGACACCACATGCGCATTCTCGGATATCCAGATGCGCTGGCCATCCTTGCGGTAGACCTCGGACTCGAAATTCACCACCTCGCCCGCCGTTTCCATCAGCCGCAGGAATTCCTCGCGCCGACCGGCTTCCACATACAGCTGGCAGCTGATGTCGGACAGATTCAGGATCAGCTCCTCCGGCGAAGCATAACCATACAGCCGCGCCAGGGCCGGATTGGCCGCCAGGTAACGGCCGGTCTTGCTGCTCTGGAAAATGCCCTCCTGCGCATGCTCGAAAATGGTGCGATATCGCATCTCGGCCTGCGCCAATGCACGAATAGTGCGCTGCTGGCTGGTGACATCCATCACGAAACCTTCCAGTACCATGCCATCGCCGTCCGGCGACGCCACCCCGCTTTCCCGTACATGACGCAGCTGGCCACCCGCAGTCCGTATCCGGTACTGCAAGGCAAAACGGCCATTGCCACGCAGGCTGCTGGCCAGCGCCTCGGCCACCGCCTGGCGGTCATCCTTGTGAATCACCCCCATCCAGCCGCCACTGCTGGCGGTCAGCTGGGCCGCGCTGTAACCGCACAAGGCCAGGCAACCACGGCTGACAAACTGCATGTGACGCTCCGGGTCATGCCGACCGCGATAGGCCATGCCATCAAGATGATGAATCAGGTTTTCCAGTGCCGCCGGCTGGAAACCGTTTACGGCATGGGCATGCAGGGAAACAGGACGCAAGGATTGTGTGCTGGGCATCGGGCTGTACATGCGTTGTCGGTGACAGGATGGGATAAAACGCAGCAATAAACATGCCCGCACCAGAAAAGGGGCCATCCCCCTGCACCTAGGATTTACATGGGCAGGCATTCCGCAGAGCGGCAAATTTACGGTAGCATGCGCCAACCATGACGTGACACATGGCAATGCCATCCTGTTGCCAGGTTGCGTTGAGACACCGCTACATGGCGGCATTGTTGAATATCCGGAGTCCCATGCGGGCCATACTCATTTTGTGTACCTTGCTGCTGGCTGGCTGCAGCAGCTGGCTGCAAAGCGGCAAGGACTTGCTGCAATCCTGGTCGGCTCCGGCCAAACCCCATGCGCCATCCGAGGCGTCCGGGCTTTGCCAGGTCCGCCATTTCCTGATTGGCTGGGGGCGGGAATATCCGGAAGCCAGAGGCAGTGCCTTTGTCACCAGTTACAGCATCACTACCGATCAGGGGCAGCTGCATGTGGATGACCTCACGGTTTACCGTGACATCATGCAAGGCAAGGGACAGCGTGTGGCCTTGCTGATGTCCAATGCCCCCGGCGGCTGGATTGTCGACCTGGCAGCAGACAGCCAGCGCAAGCAACTGCGCAGCAGCGTGATGTGCCGCCTGCCTTCGCAAAATGAGGGCATGTCCAACCCACCATGAAGACATATTGTTTTTCCATGCGTACAGACAAATCATGTCATGCGGAAATGTTTATACTGACCCGCCGTATCCGTTCATTTGACCTGCCGCATAAATAATCTGGCAGTGCTTGGCTGTTTTCAATGACAGTGGCTATAGTGTGGTTTATTGGGGCAATACTGAACAATCAATAAAAACCAGAATAAATTTAAATGAATTCTAAAAAATCCAGTTCAAGCACCGGCACATGCAAAGCCAGCAGCCAACTGGAACCGTTTCCGCTATACCGTGAATATCTGAATGCTGCACAGCGCCAGCCGGGCCCGCAAGGCAAACCGGTCTGTTTGTGTGCCGTATTTCTTCCACTTATTGCCTAGGGTGCTTTCGTGTCAGATCTGCTAAAAAAAATCGATGCCAGAACAAAACTGGCAGGGACCAACAAGCTGGAAATCCTGCTGTTCTCCCTGGGTCACGACCAGCGTACCGGGAGGAAGGAAGTC
>NZ_LNQV01000034.1 GCF_001515305.1 Aquitalea pelogenes | reverse complement strand
CATTACCCGCGTAAGGTGCTGCTGGGTGCCGGGCGGCTGGGCCGGGCCACCCGCCTGCAGCCGCGGCACGGTGTTACTGGGCGCACGGCTGCGGGACGTGCAGCGCACGGTCAAACTCACCCTGCACCTGCAACACAGTGCCGAACTTGGCCACCTGCAAGCCGGGCAGCAAACCCATGACGACCTGTGCCAGGTACTACGCGCCTATCTGGGCCTGCGCTGGGATCTGGCCTTGTTTGCCAGCCTGCCCACTGCCGCCTGGCCCGCCACCCGGCTAAGCCGCCACAGCCACCGTCTGGGCCGTGCCGCCCATCTGCCAGCACCAGCCAACGCCACACCCGGCCAGCTGGCCGACATTCCCCTGGGGATGCTGCATGCCTGACCTATCCACCCTTTTGCCGGAGACCTTCCGCATGCGCCTGCGCATTACCCTTCTGCTTTGCCTGCTGCTCCCCCTCACCGGCTGCGGAGCCTGGCAAGCACTGAAAAACGGTAGCCAGCAAGTGGTTTCAGCCGTGTTTTATCCCAAGCTGACCACACTGAAACTGGACTTCACCGCGCGCGAGGCCATCAATCCGGATGAGCGCGGGCATGCCCTCTCCGTGGTGGTGCGGGTCTATCAGTTGCGCGACGGCAAGACCTTTGCCCGTGCCAGCTATGAACAGCTGCTGAGCCAGGACCGGGAGACATTGGGCGATGAAATGCTGGCACGTCACGACCTGCTGCTCCGCCCCGGCGCAAGTGTCAGCCTCAATGCAGCGGTAGAACCCAACACCAGCCAGATCGCCGTGGTGGCGCTGTTCCGCCAGCCCGCACCACCGGCCATCTGGCGCGTCAGCATGTCAGTCAAGGAGCTGGATAACCAGAAAGCAGCCCGTCTGGAACTACTGGATAACCAGATCCTCATCCCCTGGCTGCCACACCCGCCGGACCCGCCAGCCGCACCGCAGCCGCAAACACCGGCCACCCCACCAGCGCAGAAAACCATAGCGCCTGCAGCAGCGGCCAGTGCCCCGGCTGTGCCAGCAAGGAGTGGCAAATGAACACGCGACAGCGCCATAGCGGGCCGTCGCTCTACGAAAAGTTGCTGGGCAATTTTCAGGATGGCAGCAGCCTGCACGCCTGGGATGAAAACAGCCAGCACCTGTTCAGCGTGATGGACAACATCCGGGTGATTCTCAACAGCAGACAAGGCGCAATCAAGCACCTGCCGGATTACGGCTTGCCTGACCTCGCCATGATTTACCGCCATTTACCGGCCAGTGCGCACCTGTTGCGGCAACACATTGCCAGCACCTTGCTGCGCTACGAGCCACGCCTGGCCCACATCGACATCCAGCTGCTGGCCAATGCCCAAGACGATGTACTGGGCTATGAGCTGATCTGCCATCTCAAGCAAAGCGGCCTGGTGCGCTTTGGCAGTTATTTCACGCCCGACCATGCGGTGCGCCTGCAGTTGCTGGGGGCCGCCGGGCAGAAAGCACCAGCACGCCAGGCCACGCCCCAACCGTCCCTGGCAAACCGTACCCCCCGCTCAACGTGAAGGATATCCAGCTTGCGCATTCACAAACCCCTATGGCATGAAGGCATCCTGCTCTTGCCACAGTTATTCCAGCAACAAGAAGCACAGCACGCCTGGCAACAACAGCAACTGGCGGCACTGGCCAGCCCCTTTCCCTGGGGCTTGACTACGCTGGCGCTGGACCCATTGGCTCTGGAACAGGGCCAGGTCCGGCTGCAACAGCTGGCAGGCCGGTTTCCCGATGGTACGGCCTTCGATACCCGCATCAGCGGTCAGCCGCCTGCGGCCCGTCATCTGGATACCCTCAGCCACGCCACCGACAGCGTGACACTGTGGTTGACGCTGCCGCTGCTCAACCCGCTTGGCAATAACCTGCATCAGGGCGAGGTGCGGCCGGAAGAAACCCCTCGCCGCTACCGGCAACAGTTTGCCCAGGTGCCCGACCACATGGGCGAGCAGGAAGACGAACTGGCGGTCGAACAACTCAATCTGCTGCTGAAATTTGACGGCGAAGCGCTGGATGGCATGAGCAAGCTGCCGCTGGCACGGCTGCAACGCAATCCACAAGGCCGTTTCGAGCTGGACGCCGGCTTTATCCCGCCCTTGCTGTGCTGCAGCGCTTCACCCTTGCTGCAACAGCGCCTGCAATTGCTGGCCGAGCTGTTGCTGGCCAGGCAGCACAGCCTGCAACAACAGCGCCGTGAACGCACCCGGCAAGCCGCCGACTATCTGCTGTCCGATCTCAGCCTGCTATGGCTGATGCACAGCCTGGCGCAAAGCTGGCCGGAGCTGCGCATGCTGCCCACGCTGGACAGCTGCCCGCCCTATGCCGCCTATCTGTGCCTGTCGCGGCTGGCCGGCATGCTCAGCACCTTTGCCCTGGAACAGCAGCTGACCGATATCCCCGCTTACGACCACCTCCAACTGGGCAGGGTATTCCAGCAACTGGAACAGCTGATCCGCACCCTGCTGGACACGGTGATTCCCACCCCGGTGGTGGTACTGCCGCTGCAACGCGATGGCAGCAATCTGTGGCTGGCGCATCTGACAGATGCCCGCTTGCGCGATGGCATGGATTTCTACCTGTCGGTTCACGCCGCCATGCCGCTGCACCAGCTGCAAGAGCAATTACCCCTGGTGGCCAAGGCCGGTGCCCCGGACGAAGTGGCACGCATACTGTCCTCGGCGCTCAATGGCATTCCGCTCAAAGCCATGCAACGCCTGCCCACCGCCCTGCCCAGCCGGGTGGACAGCCTGTATTTTGCGCTGGACAAGCAGCATCCGGCCTTTGCCGCCATGCTGGCCGCCCAGTCCTGCGCCTTTTACTTCCCATCCTCCTTGCCAGAGCTGCAACTGGCCTTGTACGCGGTGCCTACCCCATGAGCCCTCTGTCCATCCTGCATGCCGTGCGCGGCAATATGCGCGACATCGCGCTGATCGTCACCCGTTTGCAGCAACAAGCCGAGCCGGTGACCGAACACCAGCTGAACCAGGATTGCCAGCAGTTGCTGGATCAACTGGAACAGGCGCTGGAACAAGCCGGAGCACCACGCGCCGAGCGGGAGCAAATCATCTATGCCTGCTGCTGCCTGCTGGACGAAACCGCCCTGCGCCATTTGCCGGAACCAGCCCGTGCCCATTGGCAGGCCAGGCCCTTGCAAGTGCACCGCTTTGCCTCGCTGCAAGGCGGAGAACAACTGTATGAGCAAATGCGCAGCGAGCTGGCCCGCCCGCAGCCATCGTACTGGCTGCTGGCTTGCTGGCAACTGGTGCTGGCACTGGGCTTTGAAGGCAAGTACAGCCAGGGCGATGCCTCGCAACGCAAGCAATGGCGACAGCAACTGGACAAGGTGATCAACGCGCTGGAGCCCACCCAGGAAGCCGTCCCGCCACCCCGCCCGGTCTGGCACTGGCGCAGTTTTTCTCCGTGGCTGTGGGCCATGCTGTCCGGCCTGCTGCTACTCGTCATCTATTTACTGCTCCAAGGCTGGCTGCACCAAGCACTGCGCCAGCTTGGCAACTAAGGACGCACCATGCCACAGCTGCTTTGGTACTGGCTGTATCCACTGACCATGCTGACGCTGGGTCTGCTGCTGATCTGGCAGGCGCTGCCGGTTTCCGGCGCGGTGGCCATGCTGCTAAGTCTGGCATGGCTGATCGGCATGCTGGCGCTATGGAGCCACTTGCGGCGGCAAAGCACGGCCAGCGATGTAACAGAAGTCATCCTGCTGGCAGGGCCGGCAGCACATAGCTTGCAAGGTGAGCAAGGCTGGCGCAGCACACTGCAACCGGCCTGGCACTGGCTGGACCGGCCACAACAACTGGCGGCCTGGCACAGCAGCGGCATTCGGGTGCGCGGAGTGATACTGGTCATCAATGCCGATGAAACCGATGCCACACCGGCTGCCAGCGCCCGGCTGGCCGACTGGTATCACGCCTGGCAACTGGCTCAAGCGCAACAAGGCCACCCGCTGCCGGGTGCAGTGCTGATACTGACCGCTCATCCGCAAGCCAATCTGCAAGTACCGCAGGATGCCGCCATCACACCCTGTACCAGCTATCCGGCGCTGCAAGACGCCATCGAACAGCAGATGCAGGCCGTGCTGGCGCACGCACTGCAAGCACCGGCCGACCATGCGTCCATGGCCCTGCAGCAAGCCGCGGTACTCAACAGCTTGCAACAGCATGTCAGCCAGCAACTGCTGCCAGCCCTGCTGCCCCAACAAGCCAGCAAAGGCGCCCCTGCCGTGCACGCTGTCGGCTGGCTGGCTCACCCGGCCACGCTGGCAGATGCTGGCGAGCCACCCTGGCAACAGGCCGCCACCCGGCATAGCGGGCTACACACCCCCGCCACCCCGGTGTTCAGCGGCCCCACCGACAATGCACAGCTGACCGTGCTGGCGGGGTGCTTTGCGCCCATCCGCGCCTGCCCGCGCCACTGGCGACAGCTGGCCACCCTGCTGACTAGCTGTGCCTTGCTGCTACTGGCCTTTGTCTGTTGCTCGGCCTGGAACAATCAGCAGCTGATTGCGCAAACCGCGGTGCGCCTGCACGCCTTCCAGTCACTGTCCGTCAGCCAGGAACCCGCGCGGGGCAAGGCGGTGCAACAGCTGCAAAGCTGGCAGCAGCACCTTGGCACACTGGCTGCCGATGGCGTGCCACTCCGGCTCGGCTTTGGCCTGTATCAGGGGCAATACCTGGCTGACATCGTCCAGCGCGCCATTCAGTCCTACCACCCGCCCCAACCCAAGCCGGAGGTAATCCGGCTGGATAGCACGGCACTGTTCGACAGCGGCCAGAGCCTGCTCAAGCCGGAAGCCAAGCTGGCCTTGCAGTCCGTGCTGGTATGGATACAGGCCAATCCCGGCAAGCGGGTGCTGATAGACGGCCACACCGACAACACCGGCAGCCGCACGGCCAATCTGCGGCTGTCGCTGGCACGGGCCGAGGCGGTACGCCAATGGCTGGTGACGGCCTCCACCTTTCCCCTAACCCATTTTGCCGTACAGGGGCTGGCTGACACCCAGCCGCTGTCTGGCAATGACGATGCGTCCGGCCGCAGCAAAAACCGGCGCGTGGAAATCACCCTGATCGAACCGCCCGCCGGGCGGTGACAACCGGGTGTCAACAGCACCACCCGCAGCACCCTGCGTGCCGGGTGGCACCACCACCGGGGCAGAGCCCCGCAGCAAGGAGAAACAGCATGGCCATACCCGCTTATTTGTGGATCAAGGACGACGGCGGTGCCGACATCAAGGGCTCTGTCACCGTGCAGGGTCGTGAAGGCTCGGTCGAAGTACTGGAGTTCGACCACAGCGTTTACATCCCCACCGATGGTAATACCGGCAAGCTCACCGGCACCCGCGTGCATACCCCGCTGAGTTTCGTCAAGGAATTCGATGCCGCCTCGCCCTACCTGTACAAGGCGGTCACCAGCGGCCAGAACCTCAAGGGCATGGAACTGAAGTGGTACCGCATTGACGATGCCGGTGAAGAAAAAGAGTACTTCAACATGAAGCTGGAGAACGTCAAGGTGGTGGCCGTCAAACCCAGGATGCACAACATCAAGGACGTCGCCAAGGAGCGCTACAACCACCTTGAAGAAGTGGAAGTGCGTTACGAAAAAATCACCTGGGCCTACAAGGACGGCAACATCATCCACTCCGACAGCTGGGTGGAAAACCGCTAACGCCTAGCTCCCCCATGCAGCAGGCATCACCGCCTGCTGTATGGGTTTTCACGCCATCAGACAAGGACGCTACCCATGCCCAACCCCTACCAGCTGCGCTTCCCCTCCCACCTGGGCCTGGACCTCTCCGTACACCACTTCACCCTCGACGAAGCACTCGACACCCCCTACCTGCTCAACGTCACCGTCACCAGCCCCGACCCCGCCCTGCCGCTCGCCAGCCTCATCCACCAGCCGGTCAGCTTCACCATCAGCCCGCCACCCCTCAACCCGCTGCCTTCCTTTCCCGGCCTGCCCAGTCCACCCGCCGACCCCGCTTTGCAGCGCGTGTGGCATGGCGTGGTGTGCGAGGCCTGGCGTGAGGACAGCAATGTGCAGCAAACCCGCTACCGCTTTGCCATCGGGCCGCGCCTGAGCCTGCTGGCCCAGGGCAGCACCTGCCGTCTGTTTCAGAACAACACGGTGCAGCAGGTCATCACGGCGCTGTTGCAGCAGCATGGCTTTGCCGCCAGTGCCGTGCGCTTTCAGTTGACGGCGCCACTGCCCACCCATGCACATCTCACCCAGTGGCGCGAGTCGGATTTGCAGTTCATTTCCCGCCTGGCGGCGGAGGCGGGCCTGTTTTACCAGTTTGTGGTGGAGGAGGCGGGCAAGGAGGTGCTGCTGTTTGGCGATAATCTGGAGCACTATGGCCGCGGGCGGCTACTGGATATTCCGCTGCGGGCGGCGGGCGGCTGCGCCAGGATGACAGCCCGGCCGTCCAGCAGTGGCAGATTCACCATCGCAGCCTGTTGCACAGCGTGCGCCGCACCGATTTCAACTATCTCACCGCCGATACCGTACTGGATGCCGAGCATGGTGTGGCTGGACCGCAAGCAGCGGCCTACGGGCTGGATTATGCCTGGGGTGAGGGCGGGCGTGATGCAGCGGAAACCGCCCGCATCGCCCAGCTGCGCCATCAGGCTTCGCAGGCGCGCCAGTGCGTGGCCAGTGGCAGTGGCACCGTGCTGCACAGCCGTCCGGGCGAGGTGTTGCGGCTGGCACAGGGGTTTGATGAAGCGCCGCATGGCTGGCTGATCATTGCCGCCCGGCATCAGGGCGCGCGCGATCAGGCCTATCACAACCACTTCCAGGCCATTCCGGCCGACCGCACCTGGCGACCGGCGTTGCTGCCCAGGCCGCGCATTCACGGCACCTTGCCTGCCATGGTGGTGAGTCCGGGCGATAACAGCTATCGCTATCCCTTTCTGGATGAGCTGGGCCGCTACCGGGTGCGTTTTCTGTTTGATCTGGACCGCTGGAGCCCCGGTGGCGACTCGCGCCCGGTGCGGCTGGCCAAGCCCTTTGCCGGCGGCGGCTTTGGTTTTCATCTGCCCTTGCATGCCGGTACCCGCGTCAACCTGGGTTTTGATGATGGCGACCCGGACCACCCCTACATTGCCTCGGTGCTGCACGACAGCAGCAAGCCGGACCACATCGACAGCGGCTGGCACACCCGCAATGTCATCCTCACCCGCGCCCACAACAAGCTGCGCAT
This sequence comes from Aquitalea pelogenes, assembly GCF_001515305.1. Taxonomy (GTDB): domain Bacteria; phylum Pseudomonadota; class Gammaproteobacteria; order Burkholderiales; family Chromobacteriaceae; genus Aquitalea; species Aquitalea pelogenes. The sequence continues at coordinate 39,967 of NZ_LNQV01000034.1, read as the reverse complement.
GGAGGACTTGCAGGGCAAGGAGCATATCAAGCTGGCCACCGAATATGGCAAGACCCAGCTCAACCTCGGCCACCTGGTGGATGCCCAGCGCCAGCCGCGCGGGGCAGGGTTTGAGTTGCGCAGCGACCAGTGGGGGGCCATCCGGGCCGGTAAAGGCCTGCTGCTTTCGGCCTATTCGCAGCGCAAAGCCACTGGCCTGCAAACCGACCTGAGCGAAACCTACCAGACACTGGACAACGCCAACCAGGACGTCCGTGCCATGAGTTTTGCAGCCAAAACAGCCAATGCAGAGGAATTGGACTGGCAAGCACAACACCAGTTGTTACAGCAACAAATCAAACAGTTACAGGAAGCCGTACTGGTGGCGACTGCACCGGCAGGAATCGCACTATCAACGCCCGACAGCATGCACTTGCATAGCGGAAAAACCCTGGCCGTCAGCAGTGTTGGAAATACCGCAATCACGGTTATGAAAAAGCTGACCGTCAATGTCAGTGAAATCATCAGCCTGTTTGCCCTGAAAGCAGGCATCAAATTATTCGCCAATAAAGGTCCCGTTCAAATCCAGGCGCAGTCTGATGCATTACAACTGGCATCCATGGGGGAGCTCAATATCAGCAGCTCCAATGGCAAGGTCGTCATCAATGCCAAAGAAATCATGCTGGCGGCTGGCGGCAGCTGGATCAGCATTGGCAGTGAAGGGCTAAAACTGGGTAGCGGCGCAGGGCCAATCACCCACTTTGGCGACTTCAGTATTACCAGTCCACAGGCCAAATCCATTCCACTTCCATCCTTTACCAAGGTGAATTGCAAGTCTTGCCTGGAGCGCGCTTTCAAAGAAGGACAAGTACTCACTGGAGGACATAGCTAATGTTGCATGTACAAAAAACCAAATCGCATACAACAGCAGAATGGCTAGATGAATTGCTCACCCAACTACGGCAAGAAAAGCAAAACCAGCTATTTGCCATGATTGATCTGGCAGATGATAAGAATTTAATTCTGCAAACCATTCGATACCACTCTACAGAACCAGCCCATCGTCTGTTACTGGACAATACGGCTCACCAATCGGTAGCCGTATCCGGGCCGGTATTAATTGCCATCAACACGGAGCAACAACCACAAGTAAAACTATTACTGGAATTAATGCAGATTATAGAAAATGAACCTCGTCTTATTTTCATCATCGCACAAGCACATATCAATCTGGATCAACTTGCTCAACGGTTAACACAAGCCACGCAAGTGGAACTGGAGAATGGCCTGCTACCCATGATATTTCGTTTTTACGATCCACGTTGTTTGCATATAGCACTCAGCAATTTATCCCCTGCCGAATTCAAATTTGTTTTCGAACCCATTCACTCCATTCACTGGCAAGACCGGGATGGCGTTTCCAGTCGGATAAACCGCCCAACTGATTTCCCCTCTTTGCCGGACTGGCCACATCAAGTACTACACCTGAGCGATGGTAGCGTACAAGCGTTGAGTGCCTGGCATCAGGCGGAAAAATGGCAACAAACCCATGAAGCCACTGCTGATAAATTTGGCCTGCCTAACAAAGAAGCCATGATGCAACTTCTTTATCAAATGCAATTACTTGCCGATGAGGAAAGTCTGCTTTCTGAACCAGAGCGCAATGCCTTTATTGATGAAAAACTGCAAAAACACAGAAAAAACAAACAACCATCTCAAGCGTAGTTAATTCCTGCCATTACCAAATAAACCTCCACACAGTCACTAAGGAAAACACATTATGTCAACCACACTCCGTCACAGCGCAATCGCCATGGTAATACTAAGCAGCATTTTCTGCACTTCAGCAACAAGCCATGCCGACACATTAAAATCGGAAAAAATATATTTTTCAAAAGAAAGCATTGATCAACTAAAAGACTGGATAAATAGTAACAAACCAATCAGTAAGGAAATAAAAATAGGCAATTTCAATATTCCACTCCCACCGGGAGAATGGAAGCCACTGCCTGTCGGACTGGATACTGGATCTTTTATCGTCAGTAAAAATCAGATTGGCATTGAACTATACACCTCATCAAACACTTTAGAACAAATGCCAGACTACATGCTAAGCATTACGATGAGTCAAAGCATACCCTTTACCTACCTGCCAAAGATATGCGAAAAAAATAACACAGGAAAATCAGAGGAAGAAATTACAAACAACAACAAAGCAATACCCAGTCTCGACTGCAATACGTTCGAAACGAAATATGCTTTTGACACCCCCATACTTGCCTCTATTCAACTTTACTCGAAAGAAAATAACAACATTTCCATTACTTACATCCGAGCAATCAATAAAAACAACTCATCAACCGAAAATTTCAAAGACAAGGAAAAAAGAGAAACAGAAGAATTTAAGAAGCTATCAAACAACTACTTGAAAATTTTAAATAAAAACCTTGCACCACTTTTCAAGTAAGCATGGCTCACTGTTTTCAACGGCGAAAGAATGGCGTTGTACCCGGCAAAACGGTGCAGCGCAGCCACATTTTTTAGCTGGGCTTCCATCTTAAAAATAAGCAGCCAAACAACTGGAGCACTTACAAGTGCAGAATCAGCCATGTCCGAAAGCACAATAAACCTGGAGCACGCCCAACTGGCCGCCCCCTGGGATGAGCAGCTGGATGCCTTCCCCAGTGATGCCCAGGAATTACGCAACACGCGCTATGTGCAGCAACAGCTCTGGCGGCACGGCATCCGCTGGCTTAAACGCGCGCTGCTCTGCCTGCTGCTGCCCTGGCTGGCAGCGTGCTCCAGCCTGGCCGGGCCGGGTGGCGGGCTGATCGGCGTGCCTACCCATCTGTATGACTTCAACCCGCATATCTACACCGTCAAATCCGTCACGTTTGAGTTTCTGGGTGTGGCCGGGGTGTCCGGCGGCGAGGTGTGCTGCGCCACGCTGCCCCGCACCTGGCGTCCCGGCCTGATGGCCACCGTGCGCTGGGTGGAGGACCCCAATCCTTGCTTAGGGTGTGCTCCAAATATGGATAAGGAAAGAAGCAAATTTCTTGAATATGTGAAAAAGAAAGAAGCCAGCTACCAGCACTACAGCGCACAGGTGGAGATTCCACAATATGGCAGTACCTGCGGCCTGAATCTGGTGTTCCTGCCCTGCCATCAGGTACGGCTGGTACTGGATTGCCAACAGAAATATCCACTGATCAAGCAGTGGAGAGCTGAAGCCAAACAACTGGAGGGTCAGTCATGTCCGAAAGCCCAATAAACCTGGAACACGCCCAACTGGCCGCCCCCTGGGATGAGCAACTGGATGCCTTCCCCAGTGATGCCCAGCAGCTGCGCGATATGCGCTATTTGCAGCAACAGCTCTGGCGGCACGGCATCCGCTGGCTTAAACGCGCGCTGCTCTGCCTGCTGCTGCCCTGGCTGGCAGCGTGCTCCAGCCTGGCCGGGCCGGGTGGCGGGCTGATCGGCGTGCCTACCCATCTGTATGACTTCAACCCGCATATCTACACCGTCAAATCCGTCACGTTTGAGTTTCTGGGTGTGGCCGGGGTGTCCGGCGGCGAGGAGTGCTGCGCCACGCTGCCGCGCACCTGGCGTCCCGGCCTGATGGCCACCGTGCGCTGGGTGGAGGACCCCAATCCTTGCTTGGGGTGTGCACCAAATATGGATAAAGAACCTGAAAAATTTGATGCATACATGAAAAAGATTCGGGCCAGCTACCAGCACTACAGCGCGCAGGTGGAGATTCCGCCGTACCAGGATACCTATGGCATCAATCTGGCCTTCCTGCCCTGCCATCAGGTGAGGCTGGTGATTGATAGCAAACAGGTTTTTCCCACATTGGCCAAGTGGAGAGCTGAAGCCAAACAGATGGAGGGTCAGTCATGTCCGAAAGCGCAATAAACCTGGAACACGCCCAACTGGCCGCCCCCTGGGATGAGCAACTGGATGCCTTCCCCAGTGATGCCCAGGAATTACGCAATACGCGCTATGTGCAGCAACAGGAAATGCAGGAGGCCTGCCTGGCCGCGCGCGCCCAGCGCCGCCCGCCCCCTTGCGGGCTGGTGACCAATGTGTCGCTGTTCTTCGATGGCACCAATAACCACCGCGCCACCGACCGGCTCACCAACAGCCACTCCAATATTGCCCGGCTATACGATGCTTCCATCCAGGGGGAGCGCGCGGCGCGCGATGGCTATTTTTCCTACTATCTGCAAGGGGTGGGCACCCAGTTCAAGGAAATCCATGAAATGAGCTTCTCCGCCGCCGGACTGAAATACGCCGCGGGCGGGCAGATGCGCATTCTGTGGGGGCTGACCCGGCTGATTGATGCACTGCGGCGCAGTAAAAGCCCGGACCCGGACCAACCGGAAATCCTGACCACCGAGGAAGCCTATCGCATTGCCTGTGACATGGTGAATGGCGAGCTCAATCACTGGGATACCAAGCGGCAGGGGCCGGTGCCGCCCAGCAAGCGCCGCCACCAGGCCATGCGCAATGGCATGGCTTCCATCATTCAGCATCTGGAGGTGCAGCAAGCACCCAAACTGGCTGGTTTGCGGGTGCATGTGTATGGCTTCTCCCGTGGTGCTGCCGAGGCGCGCGCCTTCTTGCACTGGCTGCTGGAGCTGTGCGAGTACGGTGAAGATGGCAAGTACCGGCTGTTTGGCGTGCCGGTCAAGGTGCCGTTTGTCGGCCTGTTCGATACCGTGGCCTCGGTGGGGCTGGCCGCCATCCGCCCGCCGGCGCTGGGCCATATGGACTGGGCGGACAATACCATGCCGCTGCCGCAGGCCCCCGGCTTTATCGGCCAGCATGTGCATCTGGTGGCGGCGCACGAGCAGCGCATCTGCTTTCCGCTGGATTCCACCCGCCTGCCGTCCGGCCGCTACCCGGCAGGTAATCTGGGAGAATTTGTCTACCCCGGCGTGCATTCCGATGTCGGCGGTGGCTACGGCCTGTGCGAGCAAGGCCGCTGTGGCGGCGAGGTGGGCATGCAACTGTCGCAGATTGCCCTGCGCCGCATGTACCTGCTGGCTTTCCGTGCCGCTGCGCCAATGACGGTGCCGAAAGAATCCTACGACACCAGCGAAGGCAAGCTGGCCGGTATCGAAAGCTGGCGCTGGATGGACAGCGAGGTTCAAGAACAATTTAAAGTAAGTAATAACCTGATCACCCGCTTCAACGCCTGGGCGCAACTGCGTGACTGCGACGAAGACACGGTGGAAAAAATCGTGGTCAAGCAAACCGCGCTGATCACCGCCTGGCGCATCGAACGCTTTGCCGGTGGCCTGGGCGGCAGCGGCGGGGTGCAGCAGGAGCAAACCGCCGCCTTCCGCCGTATTCCGCCGGACGATGCCATGCATAACGACTGGGCCAAAACCACCTGGCAGCAAGCGCAGGCGCATGAACAGGCGCAGGACGAACTGGCCGCCGTGATCAACCGCCCCGGCAGCACCATGCGCGATGTACAAAAAGCGCAGGACAAGGTGGCGGCCAACCCGGCCCCGCCCGGCGTGGTGGACCCGCGCAGCGGCCAGGTGGTACCGGGGCTGAGCGTGCCGTCCCCCGCCAAGGACTTCGACCCCAGCATGGACCACTCACAGCTGCGCGAAGCGGCGCTGGAGTTTCGCGAAGACTATCTGCACTGGCGGCGGGTAGACCAGCGGTTCAATGAAAAGGGCAAGCGCCTGCCCAGCCCGCTGGCCGAGCCGGGCCAGGCCAGCCTGATTGACAGCGACCCGGACTGGAAACGCCCCTGGCATTGGACCTTGACCCAAACTGGCCTGTGGCTGAGCACGCTGTTCTCCCGCCCGATCAACCCGGACCACGAATACGAAGGGGTGTATTTGCTGCGCGAAGGCGAGCAACGCTGGCGTGACGCAGGCAATGGCCAGGGGCTGACCGCTGCGGCCAACCGCGATCTGCTGGCCTTGTTTGACGAGCACGTACACGACTCGCGCGCCTGGTTCATGATGGCGGCCACCGGCAACCGCGAGACGGACGGCAGCTACTTCCGCTTGCGGACCATTCTGTACGACGACATCACCAACAAGCGCTATCTGAACGCCTTGCAAAAAGCGGCGGCAAGCTGCGAACCGCCTGCCGGGGCTCAGGCACAGCCGGCGGAATTGGCCGGGCAGCAAGGGGGAGGCTAATGCACTGCACCATGGATGCAGCACTGCGGCATGCCAGTACACCGGCTTATGCCGCAGTCCCGCTGGCGACACCACCCCGTATCTGGCCCTGCCTGTTGCTGAGTGTAGTGCTGGTAGCCGGTGATGCCCTGCTCACCTTGTGGTGGTTCAGCCAGGGCACACCGAGCACAGCACAACGGGAGCAGTTTTGGTGGTATGCCTTGCTGCCCGGATGCTTGCTGGCCGGCATAGCGGTATCGCTGCGACTGGCTTGGTATGCCTTGTGGCAACTGTATGCCGCTGTCCAGCAGCATACCCAGGCTGAGCACCATGCCTGGTGGCTGAGGTGCCGTCAGGAGAGTGCCAGCGTGCGGGATTCCATGTTATGGGGGCCTGCATGTAGCGATACGCCCAGCCGGGACAAGCTGGCACGCGGCCTGCACGCGGCCCCGCCTCAGGCCAAGGAAGGGGTGCTCAGGATGGCCGATGTGCTGACACTTGCCGATGCCACCTGGCAACAGCGGCAGGATGCCATCCTGGCCAAGCTGGCCAAAACATTAGCCACATGGCTGCATGGCAGCCGCATGCAAGCCTGTGGCTTTGCCTGGTGTGGGAGTGCGGCGGCATGGTCTGCCTTGCGTGTGCAAATGCAGCAATACGGCCTGCATCTGCCACCTCATCCACAACTGGAAGGCAGTGTGGCGATGCTGGAATACATCATCGACCGACTGCACGATGAAACCCGCCCCGTGGCAACAATCATCTGCCTGGGCCTGCACTGCCCGGCCAGCGATGTCAGCCGCAGCCTACCGGCAGCTGAAGCGGCATTCGCCATCATGCTGGGCTGCGATGGCGGTGCATTTCGGCTGCATCGCCCGGTCCCTTTGTCTGACAGCCAACATGTACAGCGTGCACAAGACAATGCAGCACTGGATGAGGCCCCGGCTGCTTATCTGTCAGCCAGCAGCCAGTCCAATACCTGGCTGGAAGAGGCGAGCTGGTCCTTGCAGGAACAAGCACAGCAGGCCTATTGGGGAGACCTGGGTCCACTGCAGGCCTGGATCACCCTGCTGCGTGCGATGGATCAGGCAAATATCAATGAACGCGCCACCGGCTGGCTGGCCAAGGACAGCCAGCAAGACTGGCTGGGCATTATCACGCCAGCGGTACCGCTAACAAAAGGAAAACCATGAAACGCTTAATTGCAGTGGACGGTGACAAAACCACGGCAGGCGGCACCGTACATGCCTCCGGCCCCGGCCTGATTCATGGCAAAAAAATGGCTTATGAAAATGACCCGGTCAGTTGCCCTGCATGTAACAGCACGGCCGGATTGTTTGTGTCGGGGAACGGCACAGCCTGTTGAGCCATGGCAAACGCATTGCCCTGCAAGATGACTTGTGCAACTGCCGCTGCCAGCCCAAGCCTCGTATCGTCGTGGTTGGACATGCCAATGCCCATGGTTGATCACCGTCATGCAGTAGCCAATCAGGCGTCTAAAGGATTATTTCAATGAATTCCTCCCTGCTGAAACCGACAGGAAAATTACGTATCCGGGCTGTCGTACTGGCATTGTCATTGCTGCTGTTATGCATGGCCTTGCTGCTGATTGCCAATCTGTACCTGGGTGGCTTTTATACCAAGCAACCGGAACGGGTGGCCTGGAGCATCGGCCTGTGTATTGCGCTACTGAGTTTGCCCAGTGTGGTGGCTTATCTGTGGATCAGGCAGGCAGAACGTCAGGCCATCCCGCCCGAACACGTGAGCGGCAGGACAGCAGCAGGGGCATTTGCGTCCCCTGACGTCAAATCCTGGCTGAGCCCTCGCCAATACATGCAGCAACGCTATCCGGGTAAATGGCGAACCATCAAAGCCTGGGTGGCGGTGTTACACAGCGCACAAGCCGAGGTATCCGTTCCACAAACCAGCGATGCCACTATTCAGGCCTGCTGGCAGGACACGGAAAGCGTGTTTTATGTCAAACCTGATGATGTGGAAGACCGGGTACTGCGTACCCTGCGTGGCCACTGGCGTCCACCGCTGGACGGCGTGATGCTGGTGGCACCCACGCTACCGGACGTGGGCAGCCCGGCGCTGCAACAGTTGCTGGATTTCAACCAGCGCAGTGGCTGGCGGCTGCCGCTGTGCCTGGCACTGAGCGGCTGGCCCGTGCCTGCCGGTGGGGTGGTCTGTCAGATACGGGATGCCAGCAACACGGAAACCACCACCCGCGATTTGCAGCAGCTGGCCTGGACGCTGGCCGTAGAGGGGCAGGCGGATGTGTTAAAGAAGTCGTCGGACAACAAGCGTCTGGCGCTGTCGGCGGCGCTGGACCAGCCCGACGTCACCAAACACTTGGTACAGCAGCTACGCGCCATCAGCCAGCAGTTACCGCCGGGGCAGCCGCTGGTGCAGCTAGGCTGGGTGGCAGACGACACAGCGCGACTCCCCGCCACCACACGACCCTGGCAGCAGTTTTCGCCACGCAGACACCGGCTGTCGCACAGCGACAAGGCAGGCTGGGCGGTCACCGCCATGGTCGGCTTGCTGCTATTGGGAGTGGCGCTGTCGTTTCAGCACAATTTCCAGATGATCCAGCAGGCAAAACAACAACAGCAGGCGCTGCAACAGGCCACATCGCTGACCGTGGCCCTGCCTACGCTAGGGGCGGTGCAACAGCAGATCAGTCAATTGCAGCAGGCACAGCGTCAGGGTTTGCCGTGGTGGTGGCGTTTGGGCCTGAACCAGCTGCCTGCAGTACAGCAGGCCTTGCTGGATGGCTATGGCAAGGCCGCACAGCGCTGGCTGGTGGAGCCGGCACGACAGAATCTGCGTCAGGTGTTACTGGCCTTGAATGAGCTGCCCTTGACCAGCAGCGACAATGCCTTGCTGCAGCAGGCACAACGGCAAGGCTATGACAGCCTGAAGGCTTACCTGATGCTGGACCAGCCGGCACGGGCGCAGCCTGCCTTCCTGAGCGCGCAACTCTTGCAGGCGGATGGGCTGGCACAAGGCAGGCGGGCCGATGTGCTGCGCTTTTACAGCCAGCACCTGCCAGGCCAGGCAGGCTGGCGGCAGGCTGCCGACCCCGCCGTGGTGGCTGCGGCGCGCCAGACACTGTTATCGCTTAATGGCATCGAGCATGACGATGCCACGCTGTACCAAACCATCCTGAAACAGGCAGCAGCCAAGTACCCGCCACGCAGTGCCGCCAGCCTGCTGCCGGGGGTGGATAGCCGCGGGCTGTTTGCCCTGCCCGGCACCGTAGCGGGCATTTATACCCGCGAGGCCTGGGAAGGATATTTGAAGGAGGCGTTTGAGCAGGCCGACCCCAAACAGGGTAGCGAGGCGGGCTGGGTATTAGGCGTTGCCAGCAGCAAGAACGAGGGGCCGGTGCTGGCGCAACGGCTGCGCCAGCGCTACTTTGCCGATTATGCTGCCGCCTGGCAGGCCTTTCTTAACCGGCTGCACTGGCAGAACACCACATCGCTGGCCGCCGCCAGCGAACAGTTGAATGCCTATGCCGACCCGCAACGCTCGCCGCTGCAAGCCTTGATGGCGATGTTGCAATATCAGGGCCGCGCCGGGGCGGCAGAGAAGTCACTGGCCAGCAATCTGCTGGATAAAACCCGCCAACTGGTGGGCAAGAATGCAGCAAACGAGCCGCAGGCTGCAGCCGACCCGCTGAGCGCCGCCTTTGGCCCCTTGCTGGCACTCAGCGTTCCGCCAGATGGCAATAACACGGGCAATAGCGCACCGGCCAGCAGCGTCAGCCTGACCCGCTATCTGGAAACCCTCACCGCAGTACGGCTGAAACTGCAACAACTGGCCGCCAGCCCCAATCCGGATGCGGCAGCCCGCCAACTGGCCCAGGCGCTGTTTCAAGGACGGCAGAATGAAATCAGCGACGGCCAGAAATACGCCGCGCTGCTGGCCGCCAGCCTGGGCCAGGAATGGGCGGGGTTTGCCCAGCAAGCCTTTGTCAGCCCGCTGGATGAGGCCGGTGCCGTGGTGCTGTTGCCTGCGGCGGCGGACATCAATGCGCTGTGGCGGCGCAGCATCGTACTGCCCTGGGGCAGCGAGATGAGCGGACGTTACCCCTTCAACAGTACCGACAACGATGCCGCCATTCCGGCCCTTGGCCGCTATCTGGCCCCGCAACAGGGCGAAATAGCCCGCTTCTTGCAGCAAACCCTGGGCGGTGCGCTGGTGCAGGAAGGTGACCAATGGCTGCCCAGCCCCAATCTGGCCAATGCTGCGCCGTTTGATGCTGCCTTCCTCAATGCCGTCAACAGCCTCAGTCGGCTGGCCAGCCGCTGGTTTACCGAAGGGGACGCTGCTTACAGCTTTGAACTGCAGCCGGTGGCGATGCCCGGCCTGGTCCGCACCGAATTGACGGTGGATGGGCAAACCGTGAGTTATTTCAACCAGCAAGCCAGCTGGAGCGCATTGCGCTGGCCGGGCCATGCCCAGCAGCCAGGCAGTCAACTGGTGTGGGAATCGCTGAAGACCGGTAGCCGGCAAACGCTGGCATTCAACGGGCGCTGGGCATTTATCCGTCTGCTGGAGCAGGCCAAGGTGGAGCAACTGGACAAGGCGCGTTACCAGCTGGACTTTGCCCTGCCCGATGGGCTGACAGCGCGCTATATCCTGCGCACCAGCGCGGCTGATGGCCCGCTGGCCTTGCTCAAGCTGCGCCAGTTCAGCCTGCCGGAACGGGTGTTTGTGTTACCGGGTGCCCAGGCCCCGTCATCAGCCAAGGTGGCGGACTAACGCCCGCCGGAGACATCCAGGATGCTGCCGGTGCAAAAACTGGCAGCATCGGACAGCAGCCACACAATGGCGGCGGCTACTTCCTCGGGCAATCCACCACGCTGCATGGGCACCCCCGGTGCCAGCCTGGCCACCCGGCCGGGCTCGCCGCTGATGGCATGGATGCCGGTTGCTATCAGTCCGGGGCGGACCGCGTTGACGCGAATGCCCTCGGCGGCCACTTCGCGGGCCAAGCCCAGGGTAAGAGTGTCGATGGCTCCCTTGCAGGCAGCGTAATCGACATATTCGCCAGCACTCCCCAGCCGGGAGGCGGCGGAGGAAACATTGACGATGACCCCGCCCTGCCCGCCAGTGGCGGTGGACATGCGGCGTACCGCCTCGCGACAGCACAGCATGGGGCCAGCCACATTCAGTTGCAGCATGTGCTGGATGCGTGCGGCGCTGAAGTCCTGCAAGCGGCCCATGGGCGCGGTACTGCCGGCATTGTTGACCAGTCCGTGTACCGCACCAAAATGCTGAACCACAGCGTCAAACAGCCGGATGATGTCCGCTTCCTCAGCCACATCGGCCTGAAAAGCCTGTGCCACGCCTCCGGCTGCCTGAATGCTGGCCACCACCTGTGCAGCGCCAGCGGCATCCTGCCGGTAGTTCACTGCCACCTGCCACCCGGCGGCAGCGGCCTGCAAGGCAGTGGCCGCGCCAATGCCCCGGGAGGCACCGGTAATCAGCAGGGTGCGCGCCATGTCAGCTTTGTCCTTCGCGCAGGAAGCGCTGATACCAGCCCACACGCGCGGCACGGGCGGTTTCAAATGTCTGCGCCAGGGCATCGGCGTCGGCCGCTTCTACCTGGGCAGTCAGGTCGGCCAGCGCCTGGCGGTAGCGTTCCAGTTCGTCCAGCAAGGCGCTGCGATTGGCCATGGTGATGTCTTTCCACATTTCCGGATGGCTGCCGGCAATGCGGGTGAAATCGCGAAAACCGGTGGCGGCAAAATCAAAACAGCGCCGCGCATCTTGCTTGCCTGCCACCATGCCGACATAGGCAAAGGCCAGCAGGTGTGGCAGATGGCTGACGGTGGCAAACACACTGTCGTGTTCTTCCGGCCGCATACGGTGAATGACGGCACCACAGGCCTGCCACAGTTCGGCCACCGTATCGCAGGCTGCCATGGTGGTTTGCGGCAAGGGGGTGAGCACCACCTTGCGCTTTTCATACAGGCCGTACTGGGCTGCAGCAGCGCCAGACAAATCAGACCCGGCAATGGGGTGGGCCGGTACACAGTTAGCCAGCTGCGCCGGCAGGTATTGGGCAAACAGCTGGGCCACGTCGCCCTTGGTACTACCGGCATCGGTCACGATGGCATGCGGTTGCAAATGCGGGGCCATGGCCTGCATCATCCTGCCCATCTGCCCCACCGGGCAGGCCAGCAATACCATATCGGCCCGGCTGGCCACGGCAGCCAGATCCTGGCTGATTTCATCCACCACGCCCAGTTCCAGCGCACGGGTGAGGTTTTCCAGTGTGCGACCAACGCCGATGACGTGTTGCACCTTGCCTGCGCGTTTGAGCGACAAGGCAAACGAGCCACCAATCAAACCGACGCCAACCACCACCAAGGTGGTAATACCCTGCTGCACACCACTCCCCTTTCCTGCACTGTCACCTGGTTTGCCAGATGCCCACCAGCGTGGGCGAAGTGGTCTATGATAAGCGATTTTGCGCGACTGCAAAGCCTGCATGCCTCAGGAAGGAAAGCCCAGCATGACCAGCGAGCTGTATGTGTATTACAAGATTGCCACCATCGACGGGCCGGCTTGGCTGCCCCTGCTGCGGCAGATGCAGGCCGCACTGGCACAGCAGGGCGTGGAAGTCAGCCTGATGCGACGGCAGGATGACAACGCGCAGCAGGCACAGCAAACCTGGATGGAAGTGTATCGCGGCATTGCGGATGAGCAGGCCTTCTTGCTGCAATTGCAGCAGGCACTGCACGATCACGGGCTGGAGAGCCTGGGGGGCGCACGTCACATGGAGTGGTTTGTCCCGCTGGAAGGGTAAGCGTGCGGCATGACACCGCCAACTGGAGGTTCAGGCCGGCAGACCGAGCAACTCTGCCGGGCGCGCCAGATGGAAGCCCTGCACGAAATCACAGCCGGCAGCGCGGGCGATATCCAGCTGCATCGCGCTTTCTATCCCCTCGCCTACCACCTGCGCACCGTGCAGGTGCAGGATGTCCACCAGTTTGGCCAGCTTGTCGCGCACGCTGGGGCGCATCAGCGCATGGCGCATCAGCACCTTGTCCAGCTTGACGTAATCCGGCTCCAGCAACCAGACGCGCTCCAGATTGGATGCACCCTGGCCAAAGTCGTCCAGCGCAATACGGAAACCCAGGCTGCGATAGCGCTGCACGGCTTCCAGCAGGCGTAGTGGATCGCTGACGGCGTCTTCCACCACTTCCAGACAGATGCGGCTGGCCGGGATATTCAGCTGTTGCAGCACTTCGGCAAAAAACTGGCCGTGCGCCTCGCTGACATTCACCAGATGCTGGGCATTCACATTGAGCGACAGGATCAGGTCCGGCCCCGGGTGTTGCAGCAGGAAATTGAGCAGGTGCAGACAGCGCAGCTGACGGTCGAGAAACACCGAGCGGCGCGGTGAGGTTTCGGCAGCAAACAATACGGTGGGAATCAACTGGCCGCCAAAGCTGTCAGTCACCCGCGCCAGTGCCTCCACCGACCACAGGCGCGTAGCGCCATCGGCCTCCAGCGCATACACCGGCTGGAATACCGAGCGGAAACGCCATTCTTCGTGGCGGCCACGCACGCGTCCGGCTTGCAGGCTGAGGGGGAATTGTTCGAACTGGTGCGCGTTCAGCAGCTGGTTGATGAAAGCCAGGTCGTGTTCGATGGGTGCCAGTGCGGCGGGCTGTTGACAGGCAAGCTGTTCCAGCAGGCTGGCTGCCACCATGCTGATTCTCCTTGGCGCATCGCGGATGCAGGCCGGAACACGGAAGGGAAACCGCTCCCTTCATCGTGGCTGCCACTATAGCGAGCACTATTTAGCGCCAGAAATAATTTAATCAGCAAACCTTATGCAAATTTTATCTAAGCGAATACAGCGGGCGGAGATAGGGACTTGGCGACAGTAATCAGTTCTCAGCTGCCAGCAAGGCCTGCAGCTGTGCGCAACAGGGATGAGCGTGCGGCAGGCTCTGGCCGTCGATACTGGCCACCGGCCACAGGCCGATCAGACTATTGGACAGGAAGACCGCATCGGCAGCCTGCAATTGCGCGGGCAGGATTTCAGCCTCGACCAAGGGGTAACCCAGTTGCGGGGCATGGGCAAACAGCCAGTCGCGCAGCATGCCTTGCACACCGCTCTGATCCAGTTTCGGGGTGATGATCTGCTGCCCGGTCACCAGATAGACATTGCTCATGGTGGCTTCCACCAGCAGGCCGCGCGTGTCCAGCATCAGGCCTTCGTGAATGTCCGGGTCAGACCATTCCGAGCGGGCCAGCACGTTTTCCAGCCGGTTCAGGTGCTTGATACCGGCAAGCAGTGGCTGACAGGCCAGCCGGGTGTCGCACCAGCGCACATGCACCCCGTCACGGGCACGCTCGGGCGGATAGCCGGCCCAGGCGGTGACGGACACCATGCGGGTAGGCCGAACATCGGCAGGCATGGCATAGCCGCGCGCGCCTACACCGCGGGTGAGTACAATCTTGGCCACGCCTTGCTCCAGGCCGCCTGCCAGTTGACCGATCTCATCCAGTAGCAGGGCTGCATCCGGCACCGGCAGCTTCAAACGTCGGGCATCCGCCACCAGCCGCCGGTATTGCCAGGTCCACAAGCGGGGCTGGCCAGCACGGATTTCAATGGTGCGATAGATACCGTCGCCATAGGCCAGGCCACGATCCAGTGCGGAAACCTGCTCGCCCGGCTGGCCGTTGATCAGCATGGCCATCAGGCTTGCTCCACCCCCAGCGCACGCAGCAGGCCGCGTGCCTTGTGGCGGGTTTCCTGCAATTCGCGTTCCGGATCCGAATCCGCCACGATGCCGCCACCGGCACGGAAGCGCAGCTGCTGCCCTTCCTGCATGAAAGTGCGGATCAGGATATTCAGGTCCATGCTGCCATCACGGTTGAGATAGCCCAGGCTGCCGGTATAGGCACGACGTGCGCTGTTTTCCAGCTCGCGGATGATCTGCATGGTGCGCACCTTGGGGCAGCCGGTGATGGTGCCACCGGGGAACAGTGCGCGGATGGTGTCGGCGGGGGTGATTTCCTCACGCAAACGCCCACGGATATTGGATTCGATATGGTGAACGTAGGCATAGCTTTCCACCGCCATCAGTTCGTTCACTTCCACTGTGCCGGGCTGGCTGATACGCCCCAGGTCATTGCGTTCCAGGTCGATCAGCATCACGTGCTCGGCGCGCTCCTTGATGCTGGAGATCAGCCGCTGCTTGAGGGCGGCATCTTCGGTCGGGTCGGGCGAGCGCGGATGGGTGCCGGCGATCGGGCGGGTGTCGGCCCAGCCATCGCGCACCCGCACCAGGCGCTCGGGCGAGGAGCTGACAATCTGCGCCTGACCAAAATCCGCCAGTGCAGAAAACGGCGCGGGATTGGCACGGCGCAGCGCGGCAAACAGGTCCGGCGCGGCAACATCGGGCCCCAGTTCGGCGCGCCAGCCGCGCGAAATGTTCACCTGGAACACATCACCTTCATAGATGTACTGCTTCAGCCGCAGCACGGCATCGGTATACCACTGCGGCGGGTCTTCTTGCAGCGATAGCAAGCTGACCGGATGCGGGTTGAATGGCGCAATGCCGTGTACCAGCTGTTGCAGGCGCTGCAATTGACCAGCCGTTTCGGCCACCAGCCAGGCGCTTTGCTCACGCCGGTTGATCAACAATGCAGCCGGAACCCGCGCCATGGCCGCCAGCGGAAAGCTGTCCGGCAGTGCCTCGTCCACCTTGGCTTCAAACTGCGACAGCAAGTCGTAACCCAGATAGAGGAAATAGCCGCCAACAAAGGGCAGGCCATGCGGGTTATCCACTTCCTGCGGCTGGAAACCGCGCAAGGCCTCGACAAAAGCCTCCCCTTCCCCGCCGTGATACAGGGTGGTGCTTTCTGCGGCAAACAGCATGTCCCAGCCCTGATCGCCGGAGGACATCAGCAGGAAGGGGAATTCCGCACGATGGGCGGCATGCAGGGCCAGCAGGTCGGGAAGGAAGTCGAGTCGTTCGGTAAACATGCCTGTTCCATACAGCGGCATGGAGCGCGCCGCAAAAAAAGAAAACCGCCGCGAGTGTATCGCAGCGGTTCGGGCTGTCAATGCGTTTTCGCGTTGCGGCGCAGCAGCACCGCAACACGCGTCGGCCATTACATGCGCTTGAACACCAGGGTACCGTTGGTACCACCAAAACCAAACGAGTTGGAAATGGCGATGTCGATCTTCATGTCACGGGCGGTATTGGCCACGTAGTCCAGATCGCAACCGGCTTCCACATCCTGCTCGTGCAGGTTGATGGTGGGCGGCGATACCTGGTTGTACAGCGCCAGGATGGAGTAGATGGCTTCCACGCCGCCAGCACCGCCCAGCAAGTGGCCGGTCATCGACTTGGTGGAGTTCACCACCAGCTTCTTGGCGTGATCGCCAAAGGCAATCTTCAGCGCGCTGGTTTCGTTGGCATCACCCAGCGGGGTGGAAGTGCCGTGCGCATTCACATACTGCACCTGATCCGGGTTGATCCGGGCATCGCGCAGTGCGTTCTGCACGCCGCGGGCCGGGCCATCCGCATTCGGAGCGGTAATGTGGTGGGCATCGGAACTCATGCCAAAGCCGATCAGCTCGGCATAGATACGCGCACCGCGCTTGACCGCGTGCTCGTATTCTTCCAGCACCAGCACACCGGCTCCTTCGCCCATCACAAAGCCGTCACGGCCCTTGTCCCACGGACGGGACGCGGTTTCCGGATCGTCATTGCGGGTGGACAGCGCCTTCATGGCGGCAAAACCGCCCATGCCCAGCTTGGAAATGGCACCTTCGGCACCACCGGCCACCATCACGTCGGCATCGCCATACTGAATCATCCGGGCTGCATCGCCGATGCAGTGCGCACCGGTAGTGCAGGCAGACACGATGCCATACGACGGGCCCTGATAGCCCTTCAGGATGGAGACGTGGCCGGCGATCAGGTTGATCAGCGAACCGGGGATGAAGAAAGGACCGATCTTGCGGATGCCGTTTTCCTGTACGGCCACGCCGGTTTCCTCGATCAGCGGCAGACCGCCGATACCGGAACCGATGTTGACGCCAACGCGGGTCTTGTCCAGATCAGCCACATCGTCCAGGCCGGCATCAGCCACAGCCTGCAGCGCTGCTGCAATGCCGTAGTGGATGAACAGGTCGGAACGACGCGCTTCCTTGGGGGAAATATACGCGCTGATGTCGAAGTCCTTGACCTCGCCGGCGATCTGGCAATTCAGGTCGCTGGCATCAAAACGGGTCACTTTGCCAATGCCGCTCTTGCCGGCCAACAGATTGGCCCAGCCAGTGGCAACATCATTGCCGACCGGGGAAATATGTCCCAGACCGGTTACTACAACTCTGCGTTTGGACACGAAGAATCTCCGTGAGTAGAGGGGAGGCAGTCTCCCGATGATCCCACAACTTCCGTGTGAAGTTGATGACAGTCAAACGGACGTTTGGAACCCTCTATAACAAAAGAACCTCTGCAGGCGAGCCAAGGCCACACCGCGCAGAGGTCCTGTACAGGCCTGAAAGTATTACTTGTTCAGGTGGGCGGTAACGTAATCAACGGCTTGCTGAACAGTGGTGATCTTTTCAGCTTCTTCGTCCGGGATTTCGCACTCGAACTCTTCTTCCAGAGCCATTACCAGCTCAACGGTGTCGAGGGAGTCAGCGCCCAGATCATCAACGAAGGACGATTCGATCTTGACTTCAGCTTCGTTCACGCCCAGTTGTTCGGCAACGATCTTTTTAACGCGCGCTTCGATGTTTTCCATTTGTCTAAACCCTTGACCTTTCTGATTCGGGATCACAAAACCCGTGTATTCTACAAAAAAAAATTAGAGCAGCCCACCTAAATCTTGTCTTTTGTTCGACAGGACCGGTTAAGGCATGAACATGCCGCCATTGACATGCAGTGTTTGGCCGGTGATATAGGCCGCACGGTCCGATGCCAGGAAGGCGGTTGCATCAGCAATATCCTTGGCATCGCCCAGGCGGCCCAGGGAAATCTGGCCCACCAGCGCGGTGCGCTGTTCTTCCGGCAGTGCACGGGTCATGTCGGTATCGATAAAACCCGGTGCCACACAGTTTACCGTGATATTGCGACTGCCAACCTCACGTGCCATGGACTTGGTGAAGCCCATGATACCGGCTTTGGCCGCTGCGTAGTTGGTCTGACCGGGGTTGCCGGTTGCACCCACCACCGAAGCGATGTTGATGATACGGCCCCAGCGGGCCTTCATCATGCCGCGCAGTACTGCCTTGGATGCCTTGAATACCGACTTCAGGTTGGTATCCATGATGGCATCCCAGTCGTCGTCCTTCATGCGCATCAGCAGGCCGTCGCGGGTAATGCCGGCATTATTGACCAGAATGGCCACCGCGCCGAATTCCTTGTCGATGGCGTCAACCAGCGCTTCGATGGCACCGTCTTCCGTCACGTTGAGCACGCGACCGGCACCACCGTTGGCAGCCAGACGCTCATGGATGGCAGCAGCACCGGACTCGGAAGTCGCGGTACCAATGACAATGGCGCCCTCGGCTTGCAGCGCATCGGCAATGGCTGCGCCAATGCCACGCGAAGCGCCGGTAACCAGGGCTACTTTGCCTTGCAGACTCATTGAGGATGTCTCCTTGTTGTGTACTTCAACATCCGCCAGTGCCGGCCAGGCGGCGCTGACGGATGAATATCATTGCAGTTCGGCCTTGGCCGCTTGCAGCGCGGCAGCATCGGTCAGTGCCAGGCACTTGACGTTGCCGTCGATACGCTTGGCCAGACCAGCCAGCACCTTGCCAGGGCCGCACTCGGCCATGCTGACGATGCCGTCGGCTGCCAGCTTCTGGATGGTTTCGGTCCAGCGCACCGGGCTGTACAGCTGGCGCACCAGCGCATCGCGGATATCGGCCGCATCGCTGTAGCTGGCCACGTCGGCATTGTGCAGCACCGGAATGGCCGGGGTATTGATGTGTACTTGCAGCAGGGCCTCGGCCAGCTGCATGCCGGCCGGCTTCATCAGCGCACAGTGCGAAGGCACCGATACCGGCAGCGGCAGCGCACGCTTGGCACCGCGTGCCTTGCAGGCTTCCATGGCGCGCTCGACAGCAGCCTTGCTACCGGCAATCACCACCTGACCGGGGGAGTTGAAATTGACGGCTTCCACCACTTCGCCATTGGCCGCTTCGGCACAGGCAGCGCGCACCTCATCGTCCGACAGGTTCAGGATGGCCGCCATGGCACCCTGACCGGCCGGTACGGCGTTCTGCATGGCTTCGGCACGCAGGCGTACCAGTTTTACCGCTTCGGCAAACGGCAGCGCACCGGCGGCAACCAGGGCGGTGTATTCACCCAGGCTGTGACCGGCCACAACAGAAGGTTGCAGACCGCTGACATCCTGCCAGGCAAGGTAAGTCGCCACACCGGCAGCCAGCATGATGGGCTGGGTGTTGACGGTGGCATTGATGGCCTCGGCACTGTCAGCCTGCAGCATGGCCCACAGGTCCACGCCCAGCGCGGTGGAGGCTTCTTCGAAGGTGTGTTTCACCACCGGCAGGTCGGCAAAGCCGTCCATCATTTTCAGGCTTTGCGAGCCCTGACCGGGAAAGAGAAAGGCAAACGCCATAGACAGTCTCCGCAATTTCGACGGAATAATAATCGACGGAAGGATGAGGCAATCAGACCTTGCTGCCAAGCAGTCAGATCAAACGCCCATGAAAATGGGCGTTATCTCAGGCAGGGCACGGCATGAAACCAGCGATGCTTCCGTCGCGAAGAATCAGTACTTCAGCAGCACGGCACCCCAGGCAAAACCACCGCCAATGCCTTCCAGCAGGATGGTCTGACCGCGCTGGATGCGGCCATCACGCACTGCATGATCCAGCGCCAGCGGAATGGAGGCAGCCGAGGTATTGCCCTGTTGCGGCAATGTCACGATCACCCGCTCCATCGACATGCCCAGATGCTTGGCCGTGGATTCGATAATGCGCAAATTGGCCTGATGCGGCACCAGCCAGTCGACTTGTGTCTTGTCGACACCGGCTTCGGCCAGCGTGGTGCTGGCGATGTCGGACAGTGCCTTGACGGCAAACTTGAACACCGCCGGGCCGTCCATGTGCAAGAAGGGAATGCCCTGGATCTTGCCGCCGGAAATCTGTGCCGGGGTATTCAGGATGTCCTTGTAGCGGCCATCAGAGGCCAGCTTGGCATGCAGGATGCCCGGTTCTTCCGAGGCACCCAGTACCACGGCACCGGCACCGTCACCAAACAGCACGCAGGTGCGGCGGTCTTCCCAGTCCATCACGCGCGACATCACTTCGGCGCCGACAACCAGCACCTTGCTGGCCATGCCGCCCTTGATGTAGTTGTGCGCGGTGGTGAGGGCAAACATGAAGCCTGCGCAAACCGCCTGCACATCGAATGCGGCACAGCCATGAATACCCAGCTTTTCCTGCAACAGGCAGGCGGTGCTGGGGAAAATCATGTCAGGCGTGGTGGTGGCGACGATGATCAGATCGATCTCGGTCTTGTCGATGCCAGCGCTCTGGATGGCAGCTTCTGCTGCCTTCAGCGCCAGATCGCTGGTGGTTTCTTCATCGGACACGATGTGGCGGGCATGGATGCCAGTGCGCGAGACAATCCACTCGTCACTGGTTTCCACGCGCTCGGCCAGCATCGCATTCGTGAGCACATTGGATGGCAGATAGCTGCCAGTGCCTAGAATGCGGGAATGGGCCATGTATTAATCAGTTCGCTTCCGGCTCGGCTTGCTTGAGATTGTTTAATTGGTGTGCAACCCGGTCGGTGATATGACCAATCACGTCGGAGCCGGCTTCCTCGCAAGCCTGTTCCAGCGCGAAACGGAATCCAACGGCATCGGTTCCACCGTGACTTTTCACCACGATGCCACGCAGGCCCAGCAAGCTGGCACCGTTGTAACGACGGGGGTCGACACGTTTGCGGAACTGATTGAGCACCGGCATGGCTGCCAGCGCACACAGGCGGGTCCACCAGTTGCGGGTGAATTCCTGCCGCAGGAAAGAAGAAATCATGTGCGCCAGCCCCTCAGCCGACTTGAGCGCCACATTTCCAGTAAAACCGTCGCAGACTACCACATCTACCGTGCCTTTGTAGACGTCGTTGCCCTCGACATTACCGATGAAGTTCAGCTCGGACTGACGCAGGTATTCGCCGGCGCGCTTGACGCTGTCGTTACCCTTGATGTCTTCCGAACCGATATTGAGCAGTCCGACGCGCGGATTGGCATTGCCGGTAATGCTGGAAACCAGCTCCGAACCCATGATGCCGAACTGCATGAGTTGTTCTGGCGTGCAATCGACGTTGGCGCCCAGGTCCAGCATGCAGGTGCTGCCCTTGACGGACGGCATCATCTTGGCGATGGCCGGTCGTTCGATGCCCGGAATGGTTTTGAGGACAAAGCGTGCGGTTGCCATCAGTGCGCCGGTATTGCCGGCAGACACGGCGGCTTGCGCCTCGCCTTCCTTCACCAGATTGATTGCCACCCGCATGGACGAATCTTTCTTGTTCTTCAGGGCGAGCTGCGGCGACTCGTCCATGCCTACCACCTGGGTGGCGTGCTGGATACGGACGCGCGAACGCGCAACACCCGGATGACGGGACAATTCAGCCTCGATGGCTGCCTGGTCTCCGACAAGAATCAGATTGGTGTTGGGATGGTCTTGCAGGAATTGGATCGATGCTGGGACGGTGACCTTGAGGCCAACGTCACCGCCCATTGCATCAACCGCGACGGTGATAGTCATCAACGTGTACGGTAGTGAAACCTACCTGTTTTTATACAAACGGTAAGTATTGGGTGAGAAAGGACGAATTATTCGCCTTTGGTGGCAACAACCTTGCGACCACGGTAGAAGCCGTTCGGGCTGATGTGGTGACGCAGGTGGGTTTCACCGGTCGTCGGCTCTTTGGCCAGCGACGGAGCGGTCAGAAAATCGTGGGCACGATGCATGCCGCGCTTGGACGGGGACTTTTTGTTCTGTTGAACAGCCATGTTCGACTCCTAGGAAAATCGCGTGTATTGATAACTCAAGACTTGGAGATCTTCAACGTGGCCAGCACCGCAAACGGATTGGGCTTGTCAGCCTTGGCACGTGTCAGAGCTTCCGAACCGCATTCGTCGTGTTTCGTCGAGTGCGGCAAGCCCATGATGATTTCGTCTTCGATCATTGCCACCACATCAAGCTCTTCCGGCGCGAGAATGGCATCCAGCGTTTCGTCCAGCTCGCAGGCTTCATCCAGCTTTTCCTGCCGGGTGAACAAGGTAACCACCGAATCGGTACTCACCTCGAACGGCATCACTTCCAGGCAACGCTGGCAGCTTACCGCAACACTGGCTTTCACCTGCAGGCGCAGGGAAAGGCGGGACGAGCCATCGCGAAAACCTTCCAGGGTGTATTCCACCGTACCGGAGGTATCGGACAGGTCGCTGTGCACACGCTCGTCCAGGGTGCTGACGGGCAATTTGCCGGTCAGAACGCGGCCCTCACGGGCGAACTTGAGCGGGTCGATCAAAATCGGGTTAGACATAAACCCAGCATGATATAATCCGCCTCCCTGATTTGTCAAAATAATCAAGCAATACCACCATGCAGATCATCCTGGCTTCCACCTCCCGCTACCGGCAGGAAATCATCGCCCGCCTCGGGCTGCCCTTCACCGCCGTGCCGCCCGTCTGCGACGAAACCCCGCTGCCGGGTGAAAGTGCACTGGACACTGCCGTCCGCCTGGCACGCACCAAGGCCCAGTCGCTGGCGGCCGACTACCCGAATGCACTGATCATCGGCTCCGACCAGGTCGCCCTGCTCGATGGCCAGCAAATCGGCAAACCCGGCTCGTTTGAAAACGGCGTAGCCATGCTGCAGTGGATGAGCGGTCGCACCGTGGTGTTTCATTCGGCGTTGGCACTATACAACACCGCCAGCGAACGCTTGCAGGAAACCGTGGGCATTACCCGCGTGACCTTGCGTCAGCTGACCGAACAGCAAATCCGCAATTACCTGACGCGCGAGCCGGATGCCCTGCACTGCGCAGGTAGCGCCAAGAGCGAAGGCCTGGGTGGTGCGCTGCTGGAAAAAGTGGAGTCGGACGACCCGAACGCCCTGATCGGGGTACCACTGTTCCGACTCATCAGCATGTTGAACGCCGAAGGCGTGGAGATTCTGTAATGGCCGGCACCCTGTTTCTGATTCCCGCCCCGCTGGGCGACGAAAGCATTGCCTGGCTGCCTGCCAGCGAAGCGGCCAAGGTGCTGCATATCCGCCACTTTGTGGTGGAAGCGGAAAAAACCGCGCGCAAGCACCTCAAGGCGCTGGGCGTCAGCACGCCCATTCGCGAGCTGGCGATGAGCACGCTCAACGAACACACCAAGCCAGCCGATGTCACCGCCCTGCTTGCGCCGCTGCTGGCGGGTGAAGACGTGGGCCTGATCTCCGAAGCCGGCTGCCCGGCGGTAGCCGACCCCGGCGCGCAACTGGTGGCACTGGCGCACGAGCGCGGCATCCGCGTGGCACCGCTGATCGGCCCTTCTTCCATTTTGCTGGCGCTGATGGCCTCCGGGGCCAATGGCCAGTGCTTTGCCTTCCACGGCTACCTGCCGGTGGATGCGGCGGAAAAGGCCAAAGTGGTGAAGGAGCTGGAACAACGCTCGCGCCAGCGCAACGAAACCCAGGTGTTCATCGAAACACCCTACCGCAACAATGCGCTGCTGCAGCAATTGCGTGAGACACTGGCCCCCGCTACACGGCTGGCGGTAGCCTGCGACCTGACCTTGCCGACGGAAACCATCGTCAGCCGCCTGGTGAAGGACTGGCCACAAGACGCGCCGGACTTCCACAAACGCCCGGCCATTTTCATCCTGCACGCTGCCTGAAAGCCCACACCATGCCCAAGCTGCCGCCGCTGATCCATTCCCTGCTGGATACCGACCTGTACAAATTCACCATGCTTCAGGCCATCCTGCATCAGTTTCCGGCAGCTTACGGGCAGTATGCCTTCCGCTGCCGTAACCAGCCGGATTACCCGCTGTCACAATTGCACAAGGAGCTGGAAGCCCAACTGGACTGGTTGTGCCAGCTACAGTTCACTCAGCCGGAGCTGGCCTATCTGCGCAGCTTGCGCTTCATCAAGAGTGATTTTGTCGATTATCTGGAACTGTTCCACCTGCAGCGCCGCTTCATCCGGGTGGAATGCGATGGCGATGCGCTGAACATTCATATCGAAGGACCGCTGGTACAGGCGATGTTCTTCGAGATTTTCGTGCTGGCCATCGTCAACGAGCTGTACTTCCGCCGTCTGGACACGCCGCAGGTACGTGAGGAAGGCCAGCGGCGGCTGGATGAGAAAATTGCCACCCTGCTGCGCTTCGAGGCAGAAGAAAGCGCCAGCCAGCGCTTTCCGCTGCTGATTTCCGACTTCGGCACCCGTCGCCGCTTCAGCCGTGAATGGCAGCAGCAAGTGGTGGAGCAGCTCAATGCCGCCCTGCCCAAGATTTTCCGTGGCACCAGCAATGTCTGGCTGGCATGGAAGCTGGGCATCACCCCCATCGGCACCATGGCGCATGAGTTCTTTCAGGCCTTCCAGGCATTGGGCGTGCGGCTGCGTGATTTTCAGAACGCAGCCCTGGAGGCCTGGGTGCAGGAATACCGCGGCGACCTGGGCATCGCGCTCACCGACGTGGTGTGCATGGATGCCTTTCTGGCGGATTTCGACTTGTACTTTGCCAAGCTGTTCGACGGCCTGCGTCACGACAGTGGCGACCCGGTGGAATGGGCGGACAAGGCAATTGCCCATTACCGCAAACTGCGCATCGACCCGGCCACCAAGATGCTCACCTTCAGCGACGGCCTGAGCGTGGACAAGGCACTGGAACTGCACCGCCGCTACAGCCCGCACATTCAGGTGAGCTTTGGCATTGGCACCCACTTCACCAATGACATGGGGCTGGAGCCGCTGCAAATCGTGCTGAAACTGGTGAGCTGCAATGGCCAGCCGGTGGCCAAGTTATCCGACAGCCCGGGCAAGACCATGTGCAGCGATGCCACCTTCCTTGCCTATCTGCGCCAGGTATTCAAGGTGGCAGCACCAGAAGCCGATTCAGTCGCGCAATAAGGCCAGCAGCGTCTGCCGCGCCTCCTCAGGCAGACGCGCCCCCGCCAGTGCTACCGTGCGCTCGCCCAGCACCCGATAGGCGGGCTGCAATTCCAGCGGCAATACCACCAGATGACGCGCTACCGTCGCAGCATCACCACGCACGATGGGCCCGGTCAGCGCCTGCTGCGGCCCCATGCTCAGCGCATTGGCCAGACTGCCCTGCATCAACGGCCCGAGCAAGGCGGGCAACAGCGCCTCATCCACACCACCCTGCCGTGCCAGCTGACGGGCGATATCGGTCAGCGTGACCAGATAATTGGAGGCTACCGACAAAGCCGCGTGATAGGCCGCCTTGCCACCCGGTGCCAGCGCAAACGGCCGTGCGCCAATGGCCGCGGCAAAGTCCTGCAACGGCGGCAGCGCTGCGCATCGCCTTCCAGCGCGCACAAGGTGGCGGCAAATTGCATCACTGCCCGTGCCGGGTCGGCAAAGGAAAACGCGGGATGCAGGCTGGCCACATGCGCCCCCACTGCACGCAAGGGTGCCAGTATTTCCGCCTCTGCCGCGCCACTGGCATGAAACACCACCGCTCCGGGCTGCACCCGCCCACTATCAGCCAGCGCCTGTGCCGTGGCGGCAATGGCATCGTCCGGCACGGACAGCAAGGTCAGCGCTGCTGGCTGCACCTGTGCCAGCTGGCTGCATGCCCGGCCTGCGCCGATAAAATCCACCGCTGCCTGCGCCGATGCCGCGCTGCGGGCCACGCAGTCCTGTACCCGGTACTGGCCGCTTTGCGCCGCCAGGCGACCCAGCGTACGTCCCAGTTTTCCAGCTCCAATGATGTTGAGCAGCTGCATTCCCCATCCTCTTTCTTGACACTGCTGGCAGCATGTCTGACGATGCCGCTAGAATAATCCTGCTTAACAGTATTTTACCTGCCACCACGGCACCCTCGGGGAGTCCCCTCCATGAAGCTGGTGATTTTCTTTGGCGTGATCGCCATTGTCCTGCTGTATTTCATCACCCTGTACAACGCGCTGGTCAACCTCAAGCATGCCGTTGCCCGCAGCTGGGCCAATATCGACGTGCTGCTCAAGCAGCGCCATGACGAACTGCCCAAGCTGGTGGAGGTATGCAAGCAATACGCCCAGTTCGAACAGCAAACCCTCAGCCGGGTGATGGAGGCGCGCTCGGCCGTGGCCCAGTACGCCCAAAGTCGCAATATGGAAGGGCTGGGGCACGAGGAAGGCAAGCTGCGCGGGCTGATCGGCCAGGTGCTGGCCGTGGCGGAAGCCTACCCGGAACTGAAGGCAGACCAGCAATTCTCTCATCTGGCCGAGCGCATCAGCCAGCTGGAAGACACCATTGCCGATCGGCGCGAGCTGTATAACGATGCCGTCAACCTCAACAATGTACGCATCGAGCAATTCCCCGATGTGCTCATCGCCCGCCTGTTCAACTTCCAGCCCGCCCGCGCCTTGCAGTTCAGCGTCGCCGAAAAGCGGGATGTTGATCTGGCCCAGCTGTTCCGCCAGGGTTGAATCATGCAGCAGTGGTTGAGCTGGCAGTGGACGCGCAATGGCTGGATGGCCTTTGGCCTTTACCTGCTGCTGGGCTTTGCCGGCCTGAAACTGGGACTGCCGGTTTTCGCCAACTGCTGCTGCCTGCCATGCTGCTCTGCGGGCTGATCGGCTGGTGGCTCAATTACCGGCGTTACCGGCTGATTGCCGACACGCCCACCGCACGCGCAGCAACAGCCGCACTGGGCCATGTGGAACTCTATGGCGTGGCCGCCAACCATGAGCGTGCCGTCAACTACAGCCCCTATTCCGGCCGCCGCTGCGTGTGGTACCGCTGCTGGCGCTATCACAATGACCGGCGCAGCGCCCTGTCCGGCCGTACGCTAGACCCGCTGACGCTGGACAGCGGCAGCCTGCTGTCCGTACCGGAGTGCAGCGATCAGTCTTTTGTGCTGCAGGATGGCAAGCAGGCGGTGATCATCCACCCGGAAGGTGCCGAGGTGCAGCCGCCACACCGCGAGAGCTGGCAGGAAGGCAATGAAACGCTGGTGGAAGAATGGATAGATGAAGGCGACCCGCTCTACGTACTGGGCCAGTTGAGCAGCCACGGTGGCGTGCGACCCGACCAGCAGGCATTCCGCCAGGATGTGGGCGCAAAGCTGAGCGAATGGAAACAGGACCAGCCGGCCTTGCTGCGCCGTTTTGATCTGGACGGCAGCGGGCAGATCAGCGAACAGGAATGGCAGCTGGTACGTGCCGCTGCCGAGCGTGAGGTACGCCAGTTACACCAGCAGCTGGCCAGCACCCCGCCCACCTTGCATGTACGCAAGCCGGATGACGGCAAGCCCTATCTGATCAACACCCTCACGCCGCAAGGCGTGGCCGTGAGTTATCGCTGGCGCGCCTGGCTGCACGCACTGGCGGCACTGCTGAGCTTCCTGCTCTGGCTGCATCTGGGCGCGGCCGGCGGCTGAAATTTGGCCACACAAGCGGGCAAGGTGCATGACAAGGCAATTCCACCTATCATGGAGCCAGCCGGGTCCGCACCATGACACCGGCCATCATCACCACAAGAGCGCTCCAGCGCCAGGAGACTGCAATGATCCGCCTGATTTACTCCAGCGCCCTTAATCCGGCCTATTCACCGCAATCCCTGCTGGGGCTGCTGGCCGGTTATCGTGCCCGCAACCAGCGCCTGGGCATCAACAGCCTGCTGTTGCTGATGAACAAGGATTTCCTGCAAATGCTGGAGGGCGAGGAAGCCGCAGTGGATGAGCTGTACGATTTCATTCAGCGCGACAAGCACCATCTGCAACTGACCCTGCTGTCACGCGAAACCGTCAGCTACCCCAGTTTTCCCGGCCAGCCACTGGTATTCATCGATACCGAAGAGCTGGCGCGCAAACTGGGCCACCCGGTACACCTGAGCAATATCGCCCCGCATGGCGAGCTGGACCACGCCGAGCGCGCCAAGCGCTTTGTGCAGGAGTTCATCAACGGCAAGTGGCATCACCACCTGGCCAACGGCCTGAACCCGCAGGTGGTACACCGCCGCTAGTTCCACCACATTGAAAAAGGCTGCCATCCGGCAGCCTTTTTGCATCAACAAAGCACCTTTACAGGGCCGCTGCTTTCAGCGCCTGATCCACATCAGCCAGAATGTCGTCGATGTGCTCGATGCCGATGGACAGGCGAATCAGCTCCGGTCGCACCCCGGCCTTGAGCTGCTCTTCCGGCGACAGCTGGCGGTGGGTGGTGGACGCCGGGTGGCAAGCCAGGCTCTTGGCATCGCCGATATTCACCAGACGGGTCACCAGTTGCAGTGCATCGATGAAACGGCCACCGGCCTCGATGCCACCCTTGATGCCGAAGGACAGGATGCCCGAAGCGCGACCACCCATGTATTTGTCCACCAGCGCCTTGCTGGGGCTGGAAGGCAGGGCGGCGTATTCCACCCACTCCACCGCCGGATGGGCTTGTAGGCGCTCGGCCACCTTCAGCGCATTGTCGCAAATGC
The DNA here is from genome assembly GCF_001515305.1 of Aquitalea pelogenes. Taxonomy (GTDB): domain Bacteria; phylum Pseudomonadota; class Gammaproteobacteria; order Burkholderiales; family Chromobacteriaceae; genus Aquitalea; species Aquitalea pelogenes. The sequence goes on along the minus strand of NZ_LNQV01000034.1, from coordinate 11,154 downwards.
GGTCCAGGCGCAAGGCCAGGGTTTCGATGCCTTGCAGGATCAGGAAGGCATTGAACGGCGAAATGGCGGCGCCCATATTGCGCAGCGGCACCACGCGGGCACGGGCGATATAGGCCGCCGGGCCCAGTGCCTCGACGTAATTCACGCCGTGGTAGCTGACATCCGGCGTATTCAGGCGCACAAAGCGTTCTTTATGCTCGCCCCAGGGGAATTTGCCGGAATCGACAATGATGCCGCCAATGCTGGTGCCGTGGCCGCCCAGGTATTTGGTGAGGCTGTGCACCACGATATCCGCGCCATGCTCGAAGGGGCGGCACAGGTACGGCGAGGGCACGGTATTGTCGACAATCAGCGGCAGGCCATGCTTGTGCGCTTCCTGAGCAAAGGCGGCAAAGTCCACCACATTGCCCAGCGGGTTGCCCACCGACTCGCAGAACACCGCCTTGGTCTTGCCATCCACCAGCTTGCTGATGGAGGCCGGGTCCTTGTAGTCGATAAAGCGCACTTCGATGCCCAGTTGCGGGAAGGTGTGGGCAAACAGGTTATAAGTACCGCCATACAGCGTGCTGGTGGCAATGATGTTGTCACCAGCCTCCGCGATGGTCTGGATGGCATAGCTGATGGCCGCCATGCCAGATGCCACCGCCAGTGCACCAATGCCACCTTCCAGCGCAGCTACGCGCTTTTCCAGCACATCGGTAGTGGGGTTCATGATGCGGGTATAGATATTACCCTGCACTTTCAGGTCGAACAGGTCGGCACCGTGCTGGGTGCTGTCAAAGGCATAGCTGGTGGTCTGATACAGCGGCACCGCCACCGCCTTGGTGGTCGGGTCCGGGCTGTAGCCGCCGTGCACGGCCAGGGTTTCCAGTTTCATCTTCTTCTCTCCTGTGGCTTTACGCCTGTTGCATATCGGCCTAACCATACCGTCAGCAGGGGAAGAAGCCAAGCCGGATTTCCTGCAAAGCTTATGAAAAATCCGGCACAAAATGACAAATGGCCAGTCAGCGACTGGCCATGCAATGCGGCAAGGAAAAGATGGCTTATACCGCCGGCAGCGCACCATGTACCGGCGCCATGCCGGCCAGCACGCGCTCGAAAGGCTGGCGGAAACGGCTGGACACATAAGGTGCCAGGAAATACAGCAGGCTCAGGCAACCCTCACGCGCCACGGTCTGTGCTTCCTGCGGACATTTGGCAATGTCGGGACGGGCAATCCAGCCGGTTTGCAACAGCTGGAAATTACGCGCGAGAAAACCGATCTGCACGTCGTCACCTTCCAGCATGCCCTGATCGCGCAGCTTGAAAAACAGCTTTTCCACGCCACGGCTGATCAGCCCGGCTTCGATCTTGCTGTAGCTTTCCTGCAAGGACTGGTTGACCGAAAACAGGCTGGAAATGCTTTGCGGAATGAAACGGAAGGTCCACAAATGGCGCAATACCTTCTCCAGCAGGGACACCAGCCCTTCCACCGAGGCAGTCACACTCAGCTCGCCCGCGGCATTGAGATAATCGGCCATACCCTTGGAGTAGCGCCGGTACAGCTCGTTGATGATGTCTTCCTTGCAGGCAAAGTGGTAGTACAGATTGCCGGTGCTGATATTCAGATAGCGCGCAATGTGATTGGTGGTGACGCTGCGCTCGCCCTGCTGGTTGAACAGCTGCAGGCTGGCTTCGACAATGCGGTCAAAGGTTGGACTTTGCTTTCTTTACGGCTCATGGCAGGTTCTTCCCGGTGCGCGGAACCCCGGGACAGACTGTTCCCGGCACCCGCTGCGTCTGTGATCGACAAACACCGGCACATGATACCGCAAGGAGTCCCGGGCAGCACGGCGATTGCCATGGGCAGCCGCTTGGCGATGCAAAAAGGCAGCACAAGGCTGCCTTTTGCATCGGACTTAACGGCTTAGCCGGCTTGAGTGCTTACTGCACATTCACCGCAGCAAAGTTGACGCGGCCAAAGGGGTTGGCGGCGTAGCCGCTCACCTCCTTGCGCTCCAGCACATAGGCCGTGGGGTGGGCCAGCGGCAGCCACAAGGCCTGATCGCTGATCAGCTTTTGCGCCTGCAGGTACAGCTTGCTGCGCTGGGCAAAATCGCTGGTTTTCTTTCCGTCGCTAATCAGCTTGTCCAGCTTCGGGTCGCAATAGCGGGCAAAGTTGGTGCCGGACTGCACGGCGGCGCAGGAGAACTGCGGGGTGAGGAAGTTGTCCGGGTCGCCATTATCCCCGGCCCAGCCCATGAACAGCAGGTCGTGCTCGCCCGCCTTGCCGCGCTTGATCAGCTCGCCCCACTCGATCACCTTGATCTGCGCCCGGATACCTACCTTGGCCAGATCTGCCTGCAACAGCTCGGCGCCGGCCTTGGGGTTGGGGTTGAGCGTGCTGCCGCTGGGGCGTACCCACAGCGTGGTGTCAAAGCCGTTGGGGTAGCCAGCCTGGGCCAGCAGTTTTTTTGCGCGTGCCAGGTCTTGCGGATACGGCTTCACGCTCTTGTTATAGCTCCAGGTATTGGGCGGATACGGCAGCGTGGCGGCTGTAGCCGTGCCATCAAACACGGTCTTCAGATAGGTGTTCTTGTCAAAGGCCAGATTCACTGCCTGGCGCACCAGCGCATTGTCAAAAGGCTTGTGCTGGCTGTTGATGGCGACAAAGGCGGTCATGAAGGCCGGTGTGGACAGTACGCGGATCTTGCTGTCGCCCTGCACCGCCAGCACGTCTTGCGGTTTTGCTGACAAGGCCAGCTGGCACTCTCCTGCCTTCAGCTTTTGTACCCGCACGGTGGCATCCGGCGTGATGGCGTAGATCAGTGCCGATACCTTGGGTTTACCACCCCAGTAAGCCAGATTGGGCTGATAACGCACCACGCTGTCCTTCTGGAAGCTGCGGAACACGAAGGGACCGGTGCCGATGGGCTTGCTGTTGAGCTCAGCCTGTTTGCCGGCAGCCTGCAACTGGGCGGCGTATTCGGCCGAGTAAATGGAGGCAAAGCCCATGCTCAGCGTGGACAGGAAAGTGGATTCCGGATAGTTCAGGTCAAAGCGCACGGTGTTGTCGTCCACCTTGCTGACCGACTTGATCAGCTTGGGCAATTGCATGGACTGGGCATGCGGGTAGCCGTTGGCCGCGGTCTTGTACCAGGGGTGGTCCGGGTTGAGCATGCGCTCGAAGCTGAATACCACGTCGTCGGCATTGAGCTTGCGGCTGGGCTTGAAGTAATCGGTGCTGTGGAAGGCCACGCCCGGACGCAGCTTGAAAGTGTAGCTGAGGCCATCGGCGCTGACCTGCCAGCTGCTGGCCAGGCCAGGCTGCAATTTGTGAGCGGACGCATCGTATTCCACCAGCCGGTTCATCAGCACATCGGCCGAGGCATTGGTGGTCACCAGCGAGTTGTACTGCACCACGTCAAAGCCTTCCGGATTGGCATCGGTACAGACAGTCAGGGGTTTGGCCGCCAGCGCCAGCGGGCTGGCCAGCATCAGGGCTGGTAACAGGGTGCGTAGGTTCATCTTGGTCTCCGTGCGGGGGAAGGCCGTCATCATGCGGGGCCCCGGCTGGACATCAGCTTAAGGGAAGATGCGGCAAATTTGAATGACGCATTCCCGCTAAGCTTATTCAGACTGCGCTTCGTGGCGGCTCTTCACCATGCTCCAGCAATTCGTTGAAGTGGCGCAATGACAGCGGGCGACTGCACAGATAGCCCTGATATTGCTGGCAGCCTTGTTCGCGCAGCCAGTGCAACTGGGCATGGGTTTCCACTCCTTCGGCCACCATGGCCAGCTTGAGGATGCGGCACAGGCTGGTGATCAGCTCCGGAATGGCCGAGCTTTGCGGCAGGCCGGAAATGAAGGAGCGATCAATCTTCAGGGTGTTGAGCGGATAGTTTTGCAGATACGCGAGGTTGGAATAGCCGGTACCGAAATCGTCGATGGCAATGGCAAAACCCATGGCCTGCAAGGCGGCCAGCGTGTTCATGGTGTGCGGGTCGTGCGCCAGCAGCAGGGACTCGGTGATTTCCAGCTCGATACTGGCGGCCGGGCAGCCGCTTTGCTGCAGGATCTGTTGCAGGGTGGCAGGCAGCTCCGGGTCGGCAAACTGGCTGGCCGACAGGTTGACCGATACCTGCAAGTTCCGCCCCTGTCGATGCCAGTTCGCCAGCTGGGAGGCCACCTGTGCCAGGATTTGCCGGTCCAGTTCGCGTATCAGGCCGCTTTCCTCACTGGCGGGGATGAAGCTGTCAGGAAATAACAGGCCGCGTTCCGGATGTCGCCAGCGCGCCAGCGCTTCAGCCCCGACAATGCGGCCGCTGAAGCAATCCACGCGAGGCTGGTAGAAGGCTTCGAATTCGCCATTTTCCAGGCCGCGGCGGATTTCGTACTCCAGCGCCAGGCGCGATCGGGCACGGGCATCCATGGATTCGTCGTAAAACTGGACGCCATTGCGCCCGGCTTCCTTGGCGCTGTACATGGCCAGGTCGGCATGGCGCATATGGCTTTGCACATCCTCGGCCCCGTCGGCGCACAGGCTGATGCCCACCGAGGCGGTCAGCTGTACTTCCTGCCCGTGCAGCCACAAGGGGCGACCCAGGCTTTCCACGATGGCTGCGGCCAGGCTGGCAGCCAGCTCCTTGACCTGCGGAGCGCACAGCAGCAACAGGAATTCGTCGCCACCCTGCCTGGCCAGTTGCTGGCCGGCACACAGCAGTTGTTTCAGGCGCTCGCTCATCTGCACCAGCAGCAAGTCGCCAAAGCCGTGACCCAGGCTGTCATTGATGTTCTTGAAGCGGTCCAGGTCGATGCACAACAAGGCCACTTCCAGATTTTGCGCACGGGCCTGCTGCAACAAGGCCGGGTAATGCTGCTGGACGAAATTGCGATTGGGCAGCCCGGTGAGGATATCGTGCATGGCCAGATAGCTGGCGCGCGCCTCGGCCTCTTTCAGCTCGCTGACATCCATTTCGCTGACCAGCACTGCAGGCTGGCCGGATGCCGCATCGCGGCAATGGCGTGCCGATACTTCATGCCAGCGCTCCCCCTGCCGGGTCAGCACCCTGGCCACCAAGCGACCCTTGCCATGTGCCCGCAGCTGTTGTTGCAACGCGGCCAGATCGGCCGGGTCGACAAAACGCGTCTGCCAGCACTCTGCCGGGTCCAGCACCTGCTCACGTGCACTGGGATTGCGATACAGCGCCTTGCCATCGGCCTGATACAGGGTGATGAATACCGGCGAATGCAACAGGGCTTCCGCACTGCGCAGGGTGTCCGGGTCGGCCTGCAACTCACCCAGCGCCTCGCACAGCATCAGCATGCGTCCCTGATGGCGTATTCCGCTGAACATCACCTTCAGGCTGCGCGGATGACCGTTGGGATAGAGCGTCCAGGTTTCGGAAAACATCATGTCATGGCTGATGAAGTCACTCTGGTACTGCTGCAAACGGCGTGCCACGGAGTCGGACATGTCCTGCCCCATGTCACGGCTGCACAATTCATCCAGGCTGGCAGCCTCCCACACCTGCAAGGCAGGAGGGTTGGCCCAGTACACGCGCCGGGCTTCAATATCGAATACCCATACCGGATGGCGCAGCCTGTCGAGCAAGGCAAAGCGCGCCATGCTTTCCTCGGTAAACGGTACTCCATCATGCGGCATATCGCGTTCCAACCTGCTCTTGCATCCTGAATGGTGAATCCATGACAACAAGCATTTCGTCATGTGCAATGAATAAGAGAGTCATTCTAGCAATCATCCAGCCTTTTTAAACCATAAACTTAAAATAAATCTCATTTCTTTAATACCTGCCCATATTTTAAGCAACAGGTGGTTAACGCCTACCCGCCATGACGGGTGGACAAGCAGTCAGCTGGCGCCAGAAAAATAAAAAAGCCCCCGTAAAAACGGGGGCTTACAGATGATTTCCACCTCATCTCGCTTTCTGATAAAGAAGGCGAGGCTCCCTTGCAGGGCAAGGGCGGGGGAATTGGGAATAGACAGGAAGGCTGCGGAAGCGATAACTCAATCGAAAGGCCCGGCTTTGCCGGGCCCTGGAAAATCGTACCAAATGACCTTGCCTGCGGCCTGAAAGCCCCCGAAAAACGGGGGCTTATGGCGGTGGGACCCAGACAGGCCCCACGCATGGGCTGACTTACATGTAGCTGTCGGTGCTGGGGCAGCTGCACACCAGGTTGCGGTCGCCGTATACGTCGTCGATACGGTTCACGCTCGGCCAGAACTTGTTTTCCAGCACATAAGGCAGCGGGAACAGGCCGGTTTCGCGGCTGTACGGACGGTCCCAGTCGCCAGCGATGTCAGCCTTGCTGTGCGGTGCATTGCGCAGCGGGTTGTTGTCCGCCGGCCATGTGCCGTTCTGCACCTGGTCGATTTCCTGACGGATGGCGGTCATGGCGGCAATGAAGCGGTCCAGTTCGGCCTTGGGTTCGGATTCGGTCGGCTCGATCATCAGCGTGCCCGGTACCGGGAAGCTCATGGTCGGAGCGTGGAAGCCGTAGTCCATCAGGCGCTTGGCCACGTCCACCTCGGTCACGCCGCTGGCAGCCTTGAGCGGGCGCAGGTCGATGATGCACTCGTGCGCCACACGGCCATTGGCACCGGTATACAGCACCGGGAAATGCTCACCCAGCTTCTTGGCCATGTAGTTGGCGGACAAGAGTGCGTTTTCGGTGGCAGCCTTCATGCCCTCGGCACCCATCATGCGGATATACATGAAGGAGATGGGCAGGATGGAAGCCGAGCCGAACGGCGCAGCGGACACCGCAGTCTGACCGGCAACCGCACCCGGCACGTCAGCCACCACGTGGTTGGCCATGAACGGGGCCAGATGGGCTTTCAGGCCGATGGGGCCCATGCCCGGGCCGCCACCGCCGTGCGGGATGCAGAAGGTCTTGTGCAGGTTCATGTGCGACACGTCGGCACCGATGTCCGCCGGACGGCACAGGCCCACCTGGGCGTTCAGGTTGGCACCGTCCATGTACACCTGGCCACCATGGCTGTGGATGATGTCGCAGATTTCGCGGATCGGCTGTTCGAACACACCGTGGGTGGACGGGTAGGTAATCATCAGCGCCGCCAGGTTGGCCGAATGCTGCTCCGCCTTGGCCTTGAGGTCGGCCACGTCGACGTTGCCGGATTCGTCACACTTCACCACCACTACCTGCATGTTCATCATCTGCGCGGTGGCCGGGTTGGTACCGTGGGCCGATTGCGGAATCAGGCAGATATTGCGCTGCGCTTCGCCACGCGCTTCGTGGTAACGGCTGATGGCCAGCAGGCCGGCATACTCGCCCTGCGCACCCGAGTTGGGCTGCATGGAAATGGCGTCAAAACCAGTGATGGCTTTCAGCTGGGTTTGCAGGTCGTCGATCAGTTGCAGGTAACCGGCAGCCTGATCACGCGGGGCAAACGGGTGCATATTGGCGAATTCCGGCCAGGTGATGGGAATCATCTCGCTGGTGGCATTCAGCTTCATGGTGCAGCTGCCCAGCGAAATCATCGAGTGATTCATCGCCAGGTCGCGGTTTTCCAGCTTCTTCAGGTAGCGCAGCATCTCGTGCTCGCTGTGGTGGGTGTTGAACACCGGGTGGGTGAAGAAGGCGGATTCGCGCTTGAGGCCGGCCGGGATGGCATCGGCAGCGGCGGCATCCAGCGCGGCGATGTCGGCATCCTTGCCGGTAAACAGCTGGATCAGCGTGGCCAGATCAGCCTCGGTAGCCGCTTCGTGGAAGGCCACGCCCAGCACGGTGGCAGACACGCGACGCAGGTTGTAACCGGCAGCCAGGGCGGCGGCGTAGATGGCGTCGGCATTGGCCGCTTCCACCTGTACCGTATCGTAGAAGCGGTCGAATACCAGCTTGCCACCGGCACTCTTCACCGCATGGGCGAAGATGGCAGCCAGACGGTGGATGCGGCTGGCAATGCGCTTGACGCCTTCCGCACCGTGGTACACCGCGTACATGCCGGCGATATTGGCCAGCAGTACCTGGCTGGTACAGATATTGGAGTTGGCCTTTTCGCGGCGGATGTGCTGCTCGCGGGTTTGCAGCGCCATGCGCAGCGCGGTCTTGCCCTTGGCATCCACCGACACACCGATGATGCGGCCCGGTGCCGAGCGCTTCATTTCATCCTTGAAGGCAAAGTAGGCCGCGTGCGGGCCACCATAGCCCATCGGCACGCCAAAGCGCTGGGTGTTGCCGATGGCCACATCGGCACCCATTTCGGCCGGCGACTTCAGTGCCACCAGCGCCATGATGTCGGCAGCCACCACGGCCACACCACCCTTGGCCTTGACGGCGGCAATGTACGGCGTCAGGTCGATCAGGTCACCCGCTTCGCCCGGATACTGGAACAGCGCACCAAAGTAGTCGCCATTGCCAGCCTCTTCCGGGTGGCCGGAAACCAGCTCGAAACCGAAGTACTTGGCACGGGTCTTCATCACGTCCAGGGTTTGCGGCAGCACGCGGCTGTCGACAAAGAACTGTTCGGACTTGCTCTTGGATACACGGCGCGCCATGGCCATGGCTTCGGCGGCGGCGGTGGCTTCGTCCAGCAGCGAGGCATTGGCCATTTCCAGACCGGTCAGGTCCATCACCATTTGCTGGTAGTTGAGCAAGGCTTCCAGACGACCCTGGGCGATTTCAGCCTGATACGGGGTGTAAGCGGTGTACCAGCCCGGGTTTTCCAGCACATTGCGCAGGATGACGGTGGGGGTCAGCACCGGGTAGTAACCCAGGCCGATGAAAGACTTGTTGACGATGTTGCGGCTGGCCACATCTTTCAGCGCGGCCAGGGCTTCGGCTTCCGGCACCGGGGACGCAGGTCCAGCGCACGGTTCAGGCGGATGTCGGCCGGCAGGGTCTGGGCAACCAGATCGTCCAGCGAGGCGGCACCGATTTCGGCCAGCATTTCGCTGCGTTCTGCATCGGAGGGCCCGATATGGCGGGCAATGAATTCGCTACGGTTAAACAGGGAAGCAAGAGTCATGGTGGGTGTCCGGTAATGAAGAGCTGTGCCTGAAACTGAAAAAGCCCCGCGATGGTGTGCATCACGAGGCTTTGACAGCGTGCAATCAGGCGCCGATTTCCTTGGCGTAGCCAGCGGCATCCAGCAGGCTGTCCAGATCTGCGGCATTGGCCGGCTTGATCTTGAAGAACCAGCCAGCGCCATAGGGCTCGCTGTTGGCCAGCTCGGGAGCGGCTTCCAGTTCGGCGTTCACTTCCAGCACTTCACCGGCGATCGGGGCGTATACATCGGAAGCGGCTTTTACCGATTCCACCACGCCAGCTTGCTCTTCAGCAGCCAGGTTGGCACCCACTTTCGGCAGCTCGACGAACACGATGTCGCCCAGCAGCTCTTGTGCATGTTCGGTAATGCCCACGGTAACGGAACCGTCGGCTTCCAGACGCAGCCATTCGTGGCTGGCAACGTATTTCAGTTCGGCAGGGATATTGCTCATGGATTGAATCTCCTCGGATTGATTGAACCGTTACGGGAGCGGGAAACCGCCAGCCAGCGCCAAGGGCTGGCTAGCTGTATTCCGGCTCGCTGTTATTCGAAAACTTTCTTGCCGTTGCGCACGAACGGCATCTTCACCACGCGGACAGCGGTGAGCGTACCACGCAAATCCACCTGTGCGTCGGCACCGGTTGCGGCCGGTACGCGGGCGATGGCGATGGAGTGCTTGAGGGTGGGCGAGAAGGTGCCGCTGGTGATGATGCCCTCACCCACGCCTTCCACTACCACTTTCTGGCCTTCACGCAGCACGCCACGGCCTTCCAGCACCAGGCCCACCTGCTTCATCGGCACACCGGCGGCCTTCTGGGCTTCCAGTGCCTTGCGGCCGATAAAGTCACGGCTGGCCGGTTCCCAGGCAATGGTCCAGCCCATGCCGGCCTGCAGCGGAGATACGGTTTCGTCCATGTCGTGGCCGTACAGGTTCATGCCGGCTTCCAGACGCAGGGTGTCGCGTGCGCCCAGGCCGATGGGGGCCACGCCGGCCTCTACCAGCTGATTGAAGAAGTTGATGGCTTCGCCGGCCGGAATCATGATTTCCAGACCGTCTTCACCGGTGTAGCCGGTTCGGGCAAAGAACCAGTCGCCTGCAGGCAAGCCCTGGAATACCTTGAGTGATTGAATGGCGTCGGCCAGTTGCGGCTTTACCGCACAGACCTTGGCAATGGCATTGGGGCCTTGCACGGCCAGCATGGCCAGGTCGCGACGTACATTGAGGGAGACATCAAAACCGGCCTTGTGGCTCTCCATCCAGGCCAGGTCTTTATCAGTGGTACCGGCATTCACCACCATGCGGTAGCCGTAGGAAGTCAGGTAGACAATCAGGTCGTCCACCACGGTGCCGTCTTCGGTCAGCATGCCGGAGTACAGCGCCTTGCCTTCAAAGCCCAGCTTGGCCACGTCGTTGGCAATCAGCTGTTGCAGCCAGGCCTTGGCATCGCTGCCGGTGATGTCGATCACGGTCATGTGGGACACATCGAACATGCCGGCGTCGCTGCGCACGATCTCATGTTCCTTCAGCTGGGAGCCGTAATGGATGGGCATTTCCCAACCGGCGAAATCAACCATCTTGGCGCCGGCGGCGACATGAGCGTCAAACAGGGGGGTACGTTTCGGGGCCGTCATCTGTGCGTCCTTGCAAAGGGGGTGTTTTGCCTGTCTTGGTACAACACCCCTCTGTCCTGACACCTGAGATTTTCCGGCGGGCATTTTCAGCCGCCGTTAGCCCCTTCGGTGGCTGCCTTCATGGGCAGCGCTCTCCAGAGTAAAGCAGATACGTGATATCCGATGATGCAGTCCTTTTGCCTGAGCGATTGCGGGTGCGCTTGCGCCTTCGGCGGTGGCCGCGATTGGCCACTCTCTCCTGCATGATGGGGGCGATTATCGTTGCAGATAAAGACAAAGGCAAGCCAAGAATATCTTCACGCGAAGTGATCTATCCTGTTGTTTTTGCATTATTTTCGTAATCGAAAAAATACGAATAATTCCTTGTCACAATTTATTCATTATTGATCAGACATAACAAAAGGGCTGCCGCAGCAGCCCTTGTTGATCCACATCTCACCTGCCCTTCAGCCGACGTCGCAACGCCGCCGCAGGTGTTGCAGCGCCCTGCCTCAGTACCACTCGATACCGCT
>NZ_LNQV01000033.1 GCF_001515305.1 Aquitalea pelogenes | reverse complement strand
GGACTGCGGGTAAAGGACCGGTGACGTGGGTGGGTGGTAGGGCCAGCGTGGAAGCCATGCTCAAACAGGGCTACAACCGGTGGCAAGGACTTCCCAGTTTTCCTGCATCCGCGCAGTCACGAAGAATACGCACTGGCACGCACCGAGCGCAAAACCGGCAAGGGCTATCACGGCTTTGCCTTTCATGCCGATGAAAGCGTGACGCTGGAGCAGGACCTGGCGCGGCGCGACCTCACCATCAATGCCATTGCCGAAGACGAGCAAGGTCAGCTGATTGACCCGTATCACGGCCAGCAGGACCTTAAGGCCGGCCTGTTGCGTCATGTCAGCCCGGCCTTTGCCGAAGACCCGGTGCGTATTTTGCGCCTGGCCCGCTTTGCTGCCCGCTTCGGCTTTGCCGTGGCGGATGAAACCCTGCTGCTGATGCGCAATATGGTGGCAGCCGGTGAGGTCGATGCGCTGGTGGCCGAACGGGTATGGCAGGAAATGGCAAAGGCACTGATGGAAGACAAACCATCGCGCTTCTTTCTGGTGTTGCGCGAGTGCGGTGCCCTGCAACGCATCCTGCCGGAAATCGATGCTTTGTTCGGCGTGCCGCAGCGAGCAGACTACCACCCGGAAATCGACACCGGCGATCATGTGATGCGTGTCATCGACATGGCAGCCAGCATGCAGCAGCCACTGGCGGTGCGGTTTGCCGCCCTGACCCACGACCTGGGCAAGGCGCTGACACCGGCCGATGTGCTGCCGCGCCATATCGGCCATGAGCAGCGTGGTGAAAAACCCTTGCTGGCACTGTGCGTACGGCTGCGTGTACCGGCGGAATGCCGTGATCTGGCACGCATCACCGTGCTCAATCACACCAAGATTCACTGCACGGCTGAAATGAAGCCCGCCACCATCTTGCGCCTGTTCAAGGACTGCGACGCGCTACGCCGACCGGAACGTTTCCGCCAGATGCTGTGTGCCGTGCTGGCCGATGCCCGCGGCCGCCTGCATTTTGAAGACTGCGCTTATCCCCAAGTGGAGTGGATGGAGCATTTGCTGCAAGCCGCACTGGAAGTGGACGCCGGAACCATTGCCCGCAGTTGTGACGACCCGCGCCAGATACCGGCCATGGTAGAGAAGGCGCGTATTGCCGCCATCACCCAAGCACGCCAGGACTTGCCAGCAGCGACAGCCCGATGATGCCGATGTGCTAAACTGTGCATCCTCGCATCTTCCCAGCCCAGGAGAACCCATATGAAATCCTTGCTCAGCCTGATTCTGCTGGCATTGAGCGCCAGTGCACTGGCCAATTCTGCCTGTGACAAACCCAAGAACGATTTTGACGGCCTGTACTGTCTGAACAAGGTGTACAGCCAGGCAGACAAAGATCTGAACGAAAGTTATGGGGAATTGGCCAAGCAACTGGATGCGGATGGCAAGAAGCTGCTGAAGGCCGGACAGCTGAACTGGATTCGCCAGCGCAATGCCGACTGTAGCTACAGCGATTCGCGTGGCTTCTTTGTCAATCTGGATTGCGCCACCCGCACCACCATTGATCGCCTGCAGTTCATCAATGATCGCAAGCGCGAGTGCAAGAGCGCCGGCTGCATGAACAGCAAGCTGCAATAAGCCTGTGCCGCTCCACACCAGCCCTGCTGCCCTGGCGCATCAGGGCTTTTTGTTTGCCTCTGCCAGCGGACAACGCAAGGCACCGGCTGCAATGGCACGCGCCATACGGCTAGCCACAAGGGGCGATGCCAGGCGGACTTCTTCCTGTGGATTCACAATCACACCGTGTTCAATCAGCACAGCGGGCTGGCTGGCGGTCTTGAGCACCACCAGGTCATCAAACCAGTAAATGCCCAAAGCGGCATCGGCCAGTGGGCGATTCTCACCGGCAATTGGTTCGGCGTGATGCAAGGTGGGTCGTTCACCCGCCTCTTGCAGGGACAAGGCAATCTGGCGGGCACAGGCCAGGCTTGTTTCAGCAAACGGGTTCTTGCGTGACACAAACAGGGAATAGCCCTGAAAACGCCCTGCTTCCGGCAAATACTGCGGCTGGACCGAATCGTGGTGTACCGAAAGCAATAATTGCCGTCCTTGCGCCAGCTGGGTGCGTTCGGTCAATTGCCTGATATTGCCCTGCTCGCCGATCACCGCCACATCCACACCTTGCTCACGCAGCATGCCGGCCAGCAGCAAACCGGCGCGCCGGTTGAAGCTGAACTCGGTCTGACCACTGGCGCTGCGCGCACCCGGTGCCTGCAGGGAATGACCGATATCCACCGCCACCGATTGCAGCGCGGCAGCCGTGGCCGGCACAGCGAGTGCAGCACCCAGACAGATGGCAAGCCAGGATTTCAGCATGGTTTTACCGCTTCTTGCTGTCTTACCCGCTCGAACAGGCAGACAGTCGCCGCCATCGCCACGTTCAAGGATTCGGCATGCCCCGGCATCGGAATACGAACCCGGGCATCGGCCAAGGCCAGCAAGGCCGGGCTGACACCCGCACCTTCATTGCCGAATACCAGCGCCACCGGGCCGGTCAGATCCTGGCTATACAGCGAACAGCTCCCTTCCAGATAAGTCACCAGCTTGCGACCGGAAAATTGTGTCAGCGACGCTGCCAGATCCACCTGTTCGTGAATGTGCAGCACAAAATGGGCACCCATGCCGGCACGTAACACCTTGGGCGAGTAAACATCGACACAGCCCTTGGACAACAGCACCTCACGCACGCCGGAAGCGGCAGCACAACGCAGGATGGTGCCCAGATTGCCCGGGTCCTGGATGTCCTCCAGCACCACGCGCGCGGCATCCGGCGCAGGCAGGGGCGGACACGGACGCTGGCACAGTGCCAGCAGTTCGGGCGGGCTGGCCAGTGCACTCACTTTGGCCATGATGCTTTCAGGCAGCATGATGACGGTGACAGCGGCAGGCATACGGGTAAGCAAGGCTTGTACTTCGGGGTGGGCGCTGGCTGTTTCATTCAGGTACAGGCGCTGCGGTGGCTGCCCTGCATCCAGCGCCGCCGCAGTCAGATGGATGCCTTCGAGCACCATCACACCCTGCTTGCGCCGCTCCCGGCTGTTTTGCACCAGCCGGGTCAGCTGCTTGATTTCGTCGTTATGGGGCGAGCTTATGGTTTTAACGGTGTACAACATGCATCAATGGTGCGGCGTCAGCCGGGCCACCAGTTCCTTGAAGCGGTGGTAGCTGGTGTCGTCAATCACGCGTCCGCTGCGGCCATTGTCCACATAGAACACCCCGACCAGACGATGGCCAAGGTACAGACTCATGATGGCGAATTCGCTATCACCGATATGATCGAAAAAGTCATCCTGGTATTTGCGTACCAGTTGGTTTCGCACACTCTCCGGTGCGTGGAAGCTTTGTGCCTTGCTGGTGAGCAAGGTAAAGAAGGTGCCCGGCTCCAGCTCTACCGCCAGCTTGCGCAGGGCATGGCCCTCAGCCAGACCCACCTGGTATTTGAGGCGCAGGCTGTGGCTGTCGTGATCGTAGCGATAGTACAGCACGCGTTCGAACTTGAGGTCGTTCGACAGATGCCGGATCGATTCGCGGATGCCTTGCTCCAGTTGGTCCGGGCTGGTCAGCGCCACGGCCTTCTTCATTTCAGGCCGCTTGTATTCGCCTTCGATGAACAGCAAGGCCCGCGCCGGGTAGGTATACGCCGGTGCCCGCGGTTGACGCGCAACCGTCAGGCAGGCCTGGACCACCCCCAGATAGACCTGCTGCTGGCTGATACCGATCAGCTTGCCTACCACGTCCAGACCGACATTCCACGGCCCGCGCCACCAGCCCTGCTCCAGGGTATTGGCCGTGGCCACCGCCAGCTTGAGCAATTGCTTGCGCTTGCTTGGCGCTCCACCACCCAGCAAGGTCAGCAGGCCGACAGGCAGCGGGACGGCACGCACAAACTGCTCCAGCAACTTGGAATAGTCTGTCTCGAAATGGTCGGCCACTTCTTGCAGCAAGGGCTTGTCCGGCAACTGGTTGCGATAAATCAGGTACAGACAGGCAGGCAGGTTGTAGATCAGCGCAGCGACAAAGCAGTCTTCCACCTTGTGTTCGCCGGAAATGGACAGCCATTCCTTGATGATGAGCGCTGCCACCCTGCTTCGGCCCAGCCAGTCTTCCACCGCCTCCACCACTTCGGCATCCAGCTTGTCCGGAATGATGTGCATGGCAGTCAGTTTGCCAAAACGCCCCACCACCGCCTCCAGCCCCATCAACATCAGGGTCTGCTCGACAGAAGGAATGGATTCATTGCGCTGCAAGGCACGCGAACCGCCCACCACCCGCAGCAGATCAAACAGCAGCAGCGGGTCGGACAGGCACAGATTGGCCAGATCAGTAAAACTGATCAGATCGTTGTTACGGGCGCAGGCGTCCCTGACACCTTCCAGCGTGCCAGGCAGAATCGGCCAGCGTCGTTCGGAGATGGACTGAAACCAGTTAGCGAGATCCATGAGGGTGGCACCAGATCAGCAATTCTTTCTGCAGCGGTCCGCCAAGCGGAATCCGGCTATCAGGTTGGACATCGGGAACCGTGAAGGTATTGCTCACCAGCACGCTGGCGGGCGCACCTTCGGTCAGGAATTTTTGCCAAACACGCGGCATGGGTGCAGGAGACAAAAAGGCATAAACCACATCGTGCCTCCCCCAGTGCTCCTTCCAGAAACTGCGGCAGCCGAACTCAAGCCTGGCCGGACGACGGGCAAGATGCCAGCGCAACCACGCCATCAACCAGCTGCCCCAGGCATTTTCCAGTGCCAGGATGTGCAGATCGGGACGCAGCACCGCCAGTTGCATGGCCAGGCGGCCATCTCCACAACCGGCCTCCAGCACCCGGGCATCCTGCGGCAGATAAGCAGCCAGCTTTTCTGCAACCTCGTGGGCTGAGCGATACAGCGGTACCCGCTCGGTAAGGGCGTTGCGTCCCAGTGCCAGAGTCAACAGCAGGCCGGACAGATAAACCCAGGCAGGCAAACCCAGTTGCTGCAACAGAACCACCGCAGGCACAAACAGGCCATGCGCAAACTTCTGCCAGCCCGGCAAGCGCCAGACATAAGCCAGTAACACGGCAAACATCGCCTGCAAGATGGCCCAGGCCTGCGGCTGTACCACCGGTGCGACAAAGAACCAGGCCAGCAAAGCCGCCAGCAATTGCAGCAGCACATGGCGCAACAAGCCCAGGCGCATGCGGACTTATTCTGCCTTGGCCGGGGCGGCTTCCACCGGGCCGATCGGACCGATGGGTTCCTGATTCAGCGGCGGCTTCACCCCGTCGTTCTGGATGGCCTGCTCGGCATCCTTGTTGAGCACCACAATGGTGATGCGCCGGTTTTCCGGGCTGAAGACATTGCTCTTGATCAGCGGATTGGCCGCAGCCACACCCACCACGCGCATCACCTTGTCGTCCTGCAGGCCACCAGCCACCAGCTCACGTCGCGCGGTATTGGCACGATCAGCCGACAACTCCCAGTTGCTGTAACCATTCTGTCCATTGCCAAAAGGCGTGGCGTCAGTATGGCCGGAAATGCTGATGCGGTTGGGAAGCTGGTTCAGCTGCTGGGCCAGTTGCTGCAGCAGTACACGGGTATGCGGCAACATGCGCGAACTGCCCGAATCAAACATCGGACGGTTCTGCTCGTCGACAATCTGGATTTTCAGCCCTTCCGGCGTCATTTCCAGCTTCATCTGGTTCTTGTAGTCCTTCAGCACCTGGCTTTGCTCGACACTGGACTGGATTTTCTGCTGCAGATTATCCAGCGCCTGCTTTTCCAGTACCTTGCGCTCCTGCTCCTTGCTGCTCTTGTTGACCTGACCGGCCTTCTTGGTCAGGTCGTTACCACCGCCCTTCACCACCGAGGTGGCATCACCGGCACCATCGCCACCGGACATGGCTACTTTCAAGGGCGTCTTGAAGTAT
Source organism: Aquitalea pelogenes (assembly GCF_001515305.1). Classification (GTDB taxonomy): domain Bacteria; phylum Pseudomonadota; class Gammaproteobacteria; order Burkholderiales; family Chromobacteriaceae; genus Aquitalea; species Aquitalea pelogenes. Next base: position 42,013 of record NZ_LNQV01000033.1, on the reverse strand, counting down.
TCGGCAATGCCATTGAGCGTGCCTTGCGAAGCAGAACCAAGCAGCCACATCAGCAGGAAGAACGCCATCATCGCCGTCACGAAGTCGGCATAGGCAATCTTCCAGGCACCGCCATGATGGCCGTGCCCGCCTTTTTTGATACGTTTGACAATAATGGGGCGTTGCGATTCGTCAGCCATGATCCAACCCTGTTTCGCTTATTTTTTGGCTTGCTTGACGTGGTCTTCCAGTTCCTTGAAGGAAGGACGATCGGTCGAAGTCAGCACCTTGCGGCCAAATTCCACGGCAACCTGAGGCGCGTAGCCATTCAGGCTGGCCAGCAGGGTCACCTTGATAGTCTGGAATACACGGGTGCCATCACCCAGCTTGTGTTCCAGAATGGTGGCCAGCGGAGCCACAAAGCCGTAAGCCAGCAAAATACCGAGGAAGGTACCCACCAGCGCGTGGGCAATCAGCATGCCAAGCTCGGATGGCGGTGCGCCTACCGACTCCATGGTATGCACCACACCCATCACCGCGGCCACGATACCGAAAGCCGGCAAGCCGTCGGCCAGGCCCTTCACGGCACTGATCGGCACTTCACCTTCGTGATGATGGGTTTCGATTTCCACATCCATCAGGTTTTCGATTTCGAAGGCGTTCAGGTTGCCGCCCACCATCAGACGCAAATAGTCACAAATGAACTCGACCACATGGTGATCATGCAGCACCGCCGGATATTTGGAGAAAACCGGGCTGGCTTCCGGATTCTCCACATCAGCCTCGACCGACATCAGGCCTTCCTTGCGCACCTTGGACAGGATTTCAAACAGCAAGGTGAACAGCTCCATGTAAAAGGCCTTGTTGTAGGGTGAGCCTTTGAACACGGTAGGCAGGGCCTTGATGGTGGCTTTCATGGGAGCACCACCATTGGCGACCACAAAAGCGCCGGCCGCTGCACCGGCAATCATCACCACTTCCAGAGGCTGCATCAGCGCCCCCAGATGACCCCCTGCTGCGACAAAGCCCCCCAGCACGCAGCCGAGGAGAAGAAGGTAGCCGATTCCGACAAACATTGGTTTGATCCTGTAATTGTGATTATCGCGATTCGATTTTCCGTCACGTGCTGTCCGACTCAGGCATCCCCGCCACTACCGGCACAGACATCAGGCCCGTGAGCCTGCTTTCCTTGTCAGCCACACCAGCAGCCAAGCACCTGACAAGGCCATGACAGCACGAATAATAGCATGGCATGCCTTGCTTGCAGCGCGCCCGTCTTTATCTTTTGTAGCGCTGATTATGCCTCGCTGCCATCTTGCCATGCCTGCTGCAAATAAAAATGCAGGCTACCCGTGGGTAGCCTGCATGAGGATGGAACACTGCCGGCGGATCAGACCAGCCCGCGTTCCTTCAGTTGCTGTTCGAACTCCACCATGCACTTGGCGGCGGTTTCCAGCATCTGGTCGATTTCTTCCTTGCTGATCACCAGCGGCGGTGCGGACACGATATGGTCGCCGCAGGCACGCATGATCAGGTTGTTCTTGAAGAAGATATCGCGGCACATGGTGCCGATTTCACCAAAGTTGGGGAACAGCTCACGGGTGGCCTTGTTCTTGACCAAGGTAAACGCCTGGATCAGACCCACACCGCGCACATCATCCACATGCTCGAACTGACCGAACACTTCGCGCCAGCGTTTTTGCATGTAAGGGCCAGTGTCGTTCTTGACGCGATCGACAATGCCTTCGTCACGCAGCGCCTTGACGTTGGCGTGTGCCACAGCAGCCGCCACCGGGTGACCGGAGTAGGTAAAGCCGTGGTTGAAGTCACCACCTTCGGCCAGCGTGGTGGCCACTTTCTCGTTGACGAATACCGCGCCAATCGGCTGATAGCCGGAGGACAGACCCTTGGCGGTGGTGAAGATGTCCGGCTTGAAGCCGAATACCTGCTGACCGAACCATTCACCGGTACGGCCAAAGCCACAGATGACTTCATCAGCCACCAGCAGGATGTCGTACTTCTGGCAGATACGCTGGATTTCCGGCCAGTAGGTGGACGGCGGCACAATCACGCCACCCGCGCCCTGGATAGGCTCACCCACGAAAGCGGCTACCTTGTCGGCACCCACTTCCAGAATCTTGTCTTCCACCCACTTGGCGGCGGCCAGGCCGAATTCTTCCGGCGTCATGTCCTTGCCATGTTTGTACCACCACGGCTGTTCAACATGCACGATGCCCGGAATCGGCAAATCGCCCTGCTCGTGCATGTACGTCATGCCACCCAGGCTTGCACCACCGATGGTGGAACCGTGATAGCCGTTCCAGCGGCCGATCAGGGTTTTCTTGTCCTTCTTGCCCTTTACATCCCAGTAGCGGCGAACCATGCGAATCATGGTATCGACGGACTCAGAGCCGGAGTTGGTGTAGAAAACGTGCTTGAAACCTTCCGGTGCCACTTCGGACAACAGGTGGGACAGCTCCACCACCGCCGGATGCGTGGTCTTGAAGAAGGTATTGTAGTAAGCCAGCTGTTCCATCTGCTGCTTGGCTACTTCCGGCAGATCCTTGCGGCCATAACCGATATTGACACACCACAGGCCCGCCATGCCATCGAGAATCTTGTTCCCTTCGGAGTCGTACAGGAAGATACCCTCTGCCTTGGTGATGACACGTGCACCCTGCTGGTTCAGCGAGTTGGTGTCAGTAAACGGGTGCAGATGGTGTGCTGCATCCAGTTCGCGCCATTCGGTCGTAGTACGTTGGTTCTGCATAAAAGCTTCCTCTCTACTATCTCTCCAGCCCTCTGGGGGCTTATTGTTTGGCTGACCGGAATCGGCCAGCCTCAGGCTGCAACATGACGCTTTCCACGCCAAACCCGGCTTTACGGGCTGCGGAATCATCTAGTCCGTTGCAACTGCCACTACCCTGACATCGGGTGTTCCGGATGCCGGCTGCCGGCCAGCGATGACCGGCAGCACTCACCTGAAGCTTCTTCTTATACGTGCAACAGCAGGAACTTGCGCTCCCACGGGCTGATGACGCGGAAGTATTCGGAGAATTCCTTCTCCTTCATGCCCAGGTACATCTTCACAAAGTGCGGGCCCATCACTTCAGGGATATCCGGGCAGGCGGCCAGACGCTTGAGCGACTCTTCAGCACCATGCGGGAACTGGAAAGGCAACTCGTAAGCATCGGTGGACATCGGCTCGCGCGGCTTGATCTTGTTGACAATGCCCAGATAGCCGCAGGCCAGGGTGGCAGCCATGGCAATGTACGGGTTCACATCCACGCCAGGCACACGGTTTTCCACGCGACGGGCGGCCGGCGAAGAATGCGGTACACGCAGGCCGACGGTACGGTTGTCGTAGCCCCACTCCACATTGGTGGGTGCTGCGGTGTACGGACTCAGACGGCGGAAGGAGTTCACGTACGGCGCGAAGAACGGCATCACTTCCGGAATGTAGTGCTGCATGCCGCCGATGAAGTGGAAGAAGATGTCGGACGGGCTGCCATCTTCATTGGTGAACACGTTCTTGCCGGTGTTCTTGTCGATCAGGCTCTGGTGCATGTGCATGGCGGAGCCGGGTTCGTTTTCCATCGGCTTGGCCATGAAGGTGGCGTACATATTGTGGCGGAATGCCGCTTCGCGCACGGTACGCTTGAACAGGAATACCTGGTCGGCCAGATCCAGCGGATTGCCATGCAGGAAGTTGATTTCCATCTGGGCGGTGCCGATTTCATGAATCAGCGTATCCACTTCCAGATTCTGCGCATGGCAGTAGTCGTAGATGTCTTCGAACAGCGGGTCGAATTCGTTCACCGCGTCGATGGAGTAGGAACGGCGGCCGAATTCGGCACGACCGGTACGGCCGATCGGGGCGGACAGCGGAATGTCCGGATCCGGGTTCGGCGACATCAGGTAGAACTCCATTTCCGGTGCCAGTACCGGTTCGAAGCCCAGTTCGTCAAACAGGCCCAGTACGCGCTTGAGCACGCTACGTGGTGCCACATCCACCAGCGAGCCATCGGCGCGGTAGCAGTCGTAGATCAGCTGGGCGGTCGGGTCCACAGCCCAGGGCACGAAGCGCAGGGAGTTCGGATCCGGTGTCAGCACCATGTCCGGGTCAGTCAGGTCCAGCATGCTGTCGTCCGGATAGTCGCCGGTCACAGTCTGGATCAGCACCGCTTCCGGAAGACGCATTTCCGGGTCGGAGACGAATTTGTCTTTGGGAACAATCTTGCCGCGTGCCACACCGGTCATGTCCGGGACAATACACTCGACTTCCGTGATGCGATGTTCTCGCAGCCAATCATTGATTTGATTCATGTTTTCCTCTACTTCCATAGTGGCCGGTAAACCGGCTCTGGATGACGTGCGTCTCAGCCCTGTCGGCTGGCACGACGCGCGCGGCAAGCGTCACCGAACGCGTTGAAAATGGCCATGGACACCGGGTTTTCCCAGTACTTCCATTCCGGATGCCACTGCGCGCCGTAGGCAAAGCCTTTGGCATCCCTGACCCGGTATGCTTCCACCAGCCCGTCATCCGCCACGCCTTCCGCAATCAGGCGGTCGGCCAGACGTTTGATACCTTGCTGGTGCAGCGAGTTCACCTTGACTTCATCCTTCCCCAGCCAGCTCTTGAGCAAGCTGTCCGGTTGCAGGTGCAAGACATGTGCCAGACCATACATCTCATCCAGATTCTGAGTATCCGGCTCGCGATGATCGCGGAAGCCTGGCTCTTCCTGTACGTGCTGGAATAGTTCGCCGCCCAGTGCAACATTGATTTCCTGGAAACCGCGGCAAATACCCAGAAGCGGGATGCCTTCTTGCAGAAGAAGGTCGATGAACGGCAGCGTGGTTGCGTCACGCGCCGGATCATGAAGTGTTCCCTGGCGGCTGGCTTCTCCGCCATAACGATGTGGCTCTACATTGGACAGCGAGCCTGGCAACAGCACGCCATCCACAAACTTGAGATATTCACGCAGTGGTGCATCTTCACCCAGCGCCGGAATCAGCACAGGGATACCACCAACGCCACCTGCGGCAGCTGCAATGTATTTCTCGCCAACCGCGTGAAATGGCAAACCGCTAACCAGTTTGACGTCACACGGAATGCCGATGATCGGTTGCTGCATAAGGACCTCGTTTACTCGATTTAGGCGTCCGCCTTGCGGATGCCGACAGTTACTGCCTTACCGCCTGCTACTGACATACATAAGGAAGGCTGTCGTGACAGCGGAAACAGCTACGCCACCACGTCACCTTACCCCACCTGGCTATTCATACCGCATCTGAACAGCCAGGCTCGAAACCACACTGAAGGGCCGAAACAACTGGGCAGATGAAAGTATGTTGTCACCGTGCAGGATACCAGCACGAAACAGCATGCCACGGTTCTTGCAACAAGCCAAGGTTTGATCAAATATACTGTTGCAGATGTTTAAAAAAATCCACAGCGCACTTGATTCATGTGGTCGATTCTGGCTATAAACTCGAAAACTTGCAAAATAATTTGATTTTGCGACGCAACAACAGATGCAGGATACGATCAAAAACCCGTATGATGGAACGTCTAAAATTCTTAACATAGATGGAAACCGCCAGATGGATGTTGGAGCACGATTGAGAGTGGTCAGAGAGCGCTTCGGACTCTCGCAACGCGAGCTTGCCAAACGGGCAGGCGTGACAAACGGCACGATCTCGCTGATCGAGCAAAATCGCGTCAGCCCGTCGATCAGTTCCTTGAAGAAAGTGCTGGAAGGCATGCCCATGACGCTGGCCGAATTCTTTACCTTTGATGTAGAGCCGCAACAGCCACGCGTGTTCTATCAGGCCAAGGATTTACCCAATCTGGGCAATGATCAAATCAAATTGCTGCTGGTTGGCACTGCGCACGAGCGTCGTGACATTGCCATCCTGAAAGAACATTACGAACCGGGTGCCGACACAGGGCCTGACATGCTGACGCATGAGGGTCAGGAAGGTGGTGTTGTCATTGCCGGTTCGATTGAACTCACGGTCAACAATGAAACCCGTGTCCTGGGCCCGGGCGACTCTTACTATTTCGACAGCAAACTGCCGCACCGCTTTCGCAATGCCGGCAAGGAAATCTGTGAAATCGTCAGCGCCAGCTCGCCGCCCACATTCTGATTGACGGTTGCCAGTCACGAGCAACCGGGATCACCGCATATAACATCAGGAGAACACCAATGGCTCGTACCCATGCACAGTGGAAACAGTTTGCTGCCGAACTCAATATCGAAGGCCGCGCTTTCATCAACGGCGCGTACACCAGCGCCGCCGATGGCAAGACTTTTGACTGCATCAACCCGGCCAACGGTCAGAAGCTGGCCGACATCGCCTGGTGTGGCGAAGCGGAAGTGGATGCAGCGGTCAAGGCAGCCCGTGCTGCTTTTGAATCGGGTGCATGGTCCGAACTGGCACCGCTGGCACGCGGCAAGATCCTCAAGCGTTTTGCCGCACTGATTCGCGAGCATGGTGACGAACTGGCGCTGCTGGAAACCCTGGACATGGGTAAGCCGATTGGCGACTCCACCACGGTGGACGTGCCGGGTGCGGCGTATTGCGTGGAATGGTTTGCTGAAGCCATCGACAAGATTGGCGGCGAAGTGGCACCGGTCGACCCCAAACTGGTAGGCCTGGTCACCCGTGAAGCCATTGGCGTGGTGGCTGCAGTGGTGCCGTGGAACTTCCCCATCCTGATGGCCAGCTGGAAATTCGGCCCTGCGCTGGCGGCCGGCAATGCCGTCATCGTCAAGCCGTCGGAAAAGTCTCCGCTCACCGCCATTCGCCTGGCCCAGCTGGCCAAGGATGCCGGTATTCCGGATGGCATTTTCCAGGTATTGCCGGGTGCCGGTGAAGTCGGCAAGGCGCTGGCCCTGCACATGGACGTGGATTGCCTGGCATTCACCGGCTCCACTGGCGTGGGCAAGCTGATTGCCGGTTATGCCGCACAGTCCAACCTCAAGCGCGTATGGCTGGAGCTGGGTGGCAAATCGCCCAATATCGTGCTGGAAGACTGCGCCGACATCGCCAAGGCAGCCCGCACTGCCGCCGGTGGCATTTTCTTCAATATGGGTGAAATGTGCACCGCCGGTTCACGCGTGCTGGTGCACAGCAAGGTGAAGGAACAATTCCTGGCTGAATTCAAGAAGGCTGCCGAAGGCTGGTATCCGGGCGATCCGCTGGACCCGGCCACCAGCATGGGTGCCATTGTGGACAAGATCCAGTACGACAAGGTGCTGTCCTACGTCGACAAGGGCATCAGCGAAGGTGCCGGCCTGATTTGTGGCGGCAAGGCAGCCCACACCGACAAGGGCTTGTTCATCGAACCGACGGCCTTTGATTGCCAGCGCCCGGACATGACCACCTGCCGCGAGGAAATCTTCGGGCCGGTATTGTCCGTCATCACTTTCGATACCATCGACGAAGCTGTCCGCATTGCCAATGACACCGAGTACGGCCTGGCCGCTGCGGTATGGACTTCCAATGTCAGCACCGCACACCAGGTTTCGCGTCGCCTGCGTGCCGGTACGGTATGGGTGAACTGCTATGACGAAGGTGGCGACATGAACTTCCCCTTCGGCGGCTTCAAGCAATCGGGTAATGGTCGCGACAAATCGCTGCACGCGCTGGAAAAGTACACCGAACTGAAGAGCACCCTGATCAAGCTGTAAATCTTTCTGCTTGCCATAAGCCTGCGGGCCTTTGCCAGTGATGGCGAAGGCCCGTTTTGCTGCAAGTACTCTCGACAGATTTACAAGATGTACTGCTGAATGATGCCGATTTGCCGCTCCGCCAGCGTCAGCAATTGACTCGCATTACGTGCAGCATCTGCCGCACTGGCGGAAGATGCTTCTGCCATTTGCACCACCTGCTCGATGCGATGGGCAATACTGTTGGCCGACTGCCCCTGCTCGGCAATGGAAATCGCCATTTCCTCCACCATTTTGACGGTACTGACCGTCGCATCACCAATCTTGTTGATTGCCTGATCCGCATCATCGGCCCTGGATACGCCCAGACGCGCCAACGTTTCGGCAACTTTCATTTGCTCGGTGGCCTGGCTGGATTTATCTCGCATGGCATGAATGGTTTGTGCGATTTCCTGCGTGGAAACCGAAGTACGTTCTGCCAGCTTGCGTACTTCATCCGCCACCACCGCGAATCCCCGTCCCAACTCTCCGGCCCGGGCAGCCTCAATTGCGGCATTCAAGGCCAGCAGATTGGTCTGGTCAGCAATATCCTTGATCACCAGCACCACGGTATTCACTGTACTGCTATAGTTTTCCAGCTCGCGGATACTGGCACCCGACTTCTCCACTGCCTGGGAAATTTCACGGATATCCTGAATGGTCTGGCTGATGGTGGCCGAGCCCTGATGTGCCAGCGTTCCGGCTTCATGCGCGAGGTTGCGGGCATGGGTTGTTCGTTCGGCAATATGGTTCACCGCAACCGTCATTTGTTCGATCGATGCGGCCATACTGGCAGACGCTTCACTCTGCTGGCTGGAAGCCAGGGCCACCTCCTTGGCTGACTGACTGAAATCCCTGGAAGACACCATCACGGCGCGAGCACTGGTCTGCATTTCGCCAAAGTTATGATGCAGATTCTCAATCAGTGCATTCACGGTATTCAGCACATCACTGACTTCATCCCTACCCTTTCGCACATGACGCACGGTAAGGTTTTTATCCTTGTTCAACTGGTGAATAACGGATTTCATTTCAGCCAGGCCACCAGCGATAGCCCGGTAAACATTTAAATATACAAGCGACAATATCAGAAAAGAAATTCCGGCAACGGAAGAGAGTATAAGCACATTGCGGGCCGAAGCGGATGCATCCTCACGTTGAATCTTCTCTGCAATTTTCATGTTGTAGGCAATATGCTCACGAATAGCGCGCATGAATGCCTCAGCCGCCATCTTGACATCCCCATTCAAAAATTGCGCAAGAGCAATGCTACGCCCGGTCCCGGTCGACTCCATAGCAAGTGCCGACAGCGCCACTTTATTGTAGTATTCAAAAGCGCTCTTATCCTTTAAAAGCAGTTCCTTGTCTTGCTGATCATACAGATTATTGCTTTCATATCGATCTAACGCCTGCTTCAGCAGCACTGCTGCCGCCTGAAACATTTGCAGCAGCTTTTTACGCTCATCGGCAGAATCGACCAATAATGACTTGTTGGCATCGGTCCGCATTTCTACAAATGCATCAACGGCACTATTCAAATCCCTGACTGATGGCAGCAGATTATTCAAGGCATCATCCAGTCTGCGATCTGCCATTTTTTCAAAACTGATTGCCATCACAACCAGAATCAACATGGTCAATACTGATACCAGAATGGACATTAACAATCTTGATGAAAGTTTCATCACACACCCCAGTCATTTGGCGGGAAATATCTTGCTTATAGCACTCTCATCATCAGCTACAAGCATTACCAAATAACCGCGAATCGGCCTTTAGTACAGGTTGAAATATCTGCAAAATAATAGGACGTCAACTAAGACAGTTTCATCATCGCATTTTCATTACACACACACTCCCTTTGCCAGCCGTAGCAATTAATAAATAAAAATTCAAAATTTCAATAAAAAAGGCGCTTCCTCAGAAGCGCCCGGCAACAACATCGGTATTGATTGATTACTGTAAAACCATTACCCGGCCAGACAGCCAGCACGCGTGAAGCAGGCTGCCTGTCAGCACATGGGACACATCATCAGGCTTGCGCTGCCATATTCAATGCCACCGCCTCGGCCACGCGGATGCCATCCACACCGGCAGACAAAATGCCACCGGCGTAGCCAGCGCCCTCACCGGCCGGATACAGCCCCTTCACGTTCAGGCTTTGCAAATCCTCACCACGCGTGATGCGCAGTGGCGAGCTGGTGCGAGTTTCCACCCCGGTCAGCACTGCATCGTGCATGTCGTAACCACGGATTTTCTTGCCAAACTCGGGCAGGGCTTCGCGCATGGCCGCAATGGCGAAATCCGGCAGCGCGGTGGACAGGTCGGTCCAGTGCACGCCAGGCTGATAGGAAGGCTCGACCGAGCCCACCGCCGTGGAGGCACGTCCAGCCAGGAAGTCCCCCACTAGTTGGGCAGGTGCTTCGTAGGTGCTGCCACCCAGCACATAGGCGTGGCTTTCCAGCGCGCGCTGGAAGGCAATGCCAGCCAGCGCACCACCCGGATAGTCTTCCGGGTTGATACTCACCACCATGCCAGAGTTGGCATTGCGCTCGGCACGGGAATACTGGCTCATGCCATTGGTGACCACGCGCCCCTCTTCCGAAGTGGCTGCCACCACCTGACCACCCGGGCACATACAGAAGCTGTATACCGCACGGCCATTGCTGGCGTGATGCACCAGCTTGTAGTCGGCAGCACCCAGAATGGGGTGCCCGGCATATTTGCCCCAGCGCGCCTTGTCGATCATGGTTTGCGGGTGCTCGATGCGGAAACCGACCGAGAACGGTTTGGCTTCCATGAACACGCCACGCTGGTGCAGCATCTCGAAGGTATCGCGCGCACTGTGCCCCAGCGCCAGAATGACATGATCCGCCTCGATCTGGCTGCCATCGGCCAGCGTCACACCGCGAATGTGGCCGTTGTCGATGTGCAGGTCGGTGACACGCTGCTGGAAGCGGATTTCACCACCCAGCGCTTCGATTTCCGCCCGCATTTTTTCCACCATGCTCACCAGGCGGAAAGTACCGATGTGCGGCTTGGCGATAAACAGGATTTCTTCCGGCGCGCCGGCCTTGACGAACTCGGTGAGCACCTTGCGGCCCAGATGGCGCGGGTCCTTGATCTGGCTGTACAGCTTGCCGTCCGAGAAAGTACCGGCTCCGCCTTCACCAAACTGCACGTTGGATTCCGGGTTCAGCACATTCTTGCGCCACAGGCCCCAGGTATCCTTGGTACGCTCACGCACTTTCTTGCCGCGCTCCAGCACGATGGGCTTGAAACCCATCTGGGCCAGTACCAGCGCAGCCAGCAGGCCACAGGGGCCGAAGCCCACCACCAGCGGACGCTTCTGCAGCGTGGCCGGTGCCTGGGTGACAAAGTGATAGCTGGTATCCGGCGTGGGCAGCACATGGGCATTACCCTTGAAGCGGGCGAGCAACCTGGCCTCGCCTTCCACTTCCATGTCGATGATGTAGGCCAGGCTCATCACACCACGGCGCGCATCGTAGCTGCGCTTGAATACGGTGTAGCTTTTCAGGTCGGCCGGCTTGATGCCCAGGAAGGCCACGATGGCATCGGAGAGTTCTGCCTCGCTGTGATCCAGCGGCAGTTTCAATTCGGTAATGCGTAACATGCTGATTCCAATACTCAGGTTGCTGTCTATTCAACAAGGGCCGTATTGTAGGAGGGACGCCCTGCAAAAGCAAAACCGGCCACAGTGGGCCGGTTCTGCATATAAGGAAAACAGGCTTAGTCGCGGAAGTTGTTGAACTGCAGCGGTACGCCATTTTCCTTGTCGTCGGCAATTTCCTTGCGCAGCAGGGCAATGCATTCTTGCAGCAGGTCGCGCTTGGCACCGGACACACGTACTGCCTCACCCTGGATGCTGGCCTGCACTTTCAGTTTGGCATCCTTGATGATCTTGACGATCTTCTTGGCCATCTCGGTTTCCAGGCCTTCCTTCACGGTCAGCACTTTCTTGACCTTGTTGCCACTGACCTTCTCCAGCTTGCCATACTCCAGGCTGCGCACGTCAACGCCACGCTTGGACAATTTGTTGACCAGGATGTCGTTGACCTGATCCAGCTGGAATTCCGCGTCGGCATACAGGGTGATGTCCTTGTCGGTCTGCTCGATGCGGGAATCGCTGCCCTTGAAATCGTAGCGGGTGGACACTTCCTTGTTGGCTTGCTCAACGGCGTTGCGCACTTCTACTTTATTGACTTCGGAAACAATATCAAAAGACGGCATGGGAGATCCTGTAAGGCTGAATAGCTCAATGGCGCAATTTTAGAGACTGTATGCCGCCTTGTCACCCGCCGCCCCTTGATATCGACAGCATCTTGCCTGTCCGCACTCGCAAGGCATGACACTGGCACATTCCGCTTGTCGTTTGAGCGCAAATCTTCAATCATGCTGTTTTAACCCGCGCAGGCAAGCAATCATGATCGTCACCCCCGAACAACTGGCGGCTTTCACGGCCGCCGCCATGCTGATCACCCTCTCCCCCGGACCGGACAACCTGATGGTACTGAGCCTGGGCATTGCCAAGGGCCGTCGTCAGGGCATGGCATTTGGTCTGGGCTGCGCGCTGGGCTGTATCACCCACACCCTGCTGGCCGCACTGGGCGTGAGCGCCCTGATTGCCGCCTCGCCCACGGCCTTTGGCCTGCTGAAATTTGCTGGTGGTGCCTACCTGGTTTATCTGGGTTGGCAAGCCATCCGCAGCCGGGGCAGCAGCCTGAAGGCCGACAAGGGTTCGGTTGATGACACGCCGCTGTCTGCCCACTTTCGCAAGGGCCTGATCGCCAATGCCATCAACCCCAAGGTGGTGTTGTTCTTCCTGGCTTTCCTGCCGCAATTCGTCAATCCGGCACAGGGCCATAGTGGCTGGCAAACTGCCATTCTGGGGCTGATCTTCACAGCACAAGCAGCCTTGCTGTTTGGCAGCCTGGGTTATTTTGCCGGTGCCATTGGCAGCTGGCTGACCCGTACCCCCAAGGCCAGCCAGTGGCTGGACCGCATTGCCGGCAGTATTTTCATCGCACTGGGCTTGCGCCTGATCCTGTCACCGCAGCGCTGAAACTGCCTGTCGGCTTATTTGATCCAGATGCAAAACGGGTTGGCACATGCCAACCGTTTTATCCTGGTGCTGCCGCTCTGTCTTACTTGAGCACCAGAAACTCCACCAGCACGTTCTTGAAGATAAAGCCCACCACGCCAAAGCCCAGCACCAGAAACAGGATGGCGGTACCCATCTTGCCCGCCTGGGACTTCTTGCCCAGATCCCAGATGATGAAGCCCATGAAAATGATGAGGCCGGTCAGGCACACGGCCATGGAAATATCGGTAAATTGCTCTTCAGACACCCTGATGTTCCTTGATGAATGCAGTGGTGGGCTCACATGATTTGTCGTGACATCTGCCAGTCAGACAAACAAAGTCGTTACGATACGCCGCATTGATCCGGCTCTCAACTTTTCCGCCGTTCGGCTACTGCACCAAATAAAAAACCGCCCGAAGGCGGTTTTGTTCACGGGGCCAATCAGCCGCGCTTGAGTTTGGCGTTGGCGGCAATCCGCATGCGCAGGGCATTGAGGCGGATGAAGCCGGCCGCATCGGCGTGGTTGTATGCGCCACCGTCTTCGTCGAAGGTGGCGATGTTCGGGTCGAACAGCGAATCGGTCTTGGATTCTCGACCAACAACGATGACATTGCCCTTGTACAGCTTCAGGCGTACCCAGCCGTTTACAGTGGCTTGCGAAGCGTCGATCAGGCCTTGCAGCATCTGACGCTCCGGGCTCCACCAGTAGCCGGTGTAAATCAGCTTGGCGTACTTCGGCATCAGCTCATCCTTCAGGTGGGCCACTTCGCGGTCCAGCGTGATGGATTCGATGGCGCGGTGTGCCTTCAGCATGATGGTGCCGCCCGGGGTTTCGTAGCAGCCACGGGACTTCATGCCGACGTAACGGTTTTCCACGATGTCCAGACGACCGATACCATGCTTGCCGCCCAGGCGGTTCAGCTCGGTCAGCACCTGTGCCGGGGTCATGGCCACACCGTTGATGGCGGTGATGTCACCCTTTTCGTAGCTCAGCTCGATGTATTCGGCCTGGTCCGGGGCATTCTCCGGGCTGACCGTCCACAGCCACATATCTTCTTCCGGCTCGGCAGCCGGGTTTTCCAGCACGGTGCCTTCGTAGGAGATGTGCAGCAGGTTGGCATCCATGGAGTACGGGCTGCCACCGTTCTTTTTCTTGCTGATGTCGATGCCGTGCTTTTCAGCATAGGCCAGCAGCTTTTCACGGGACAGCAGGTCCCATTCGCGCCACGGCGCAATCACCTTGACGTCCGGTTTCAGAGCGTAGTAACCCAGCTCGAAACGCACCTGGTCGTTACCCTTGCCGGTGGCACCGTGCGATACCGCATCGCCGCCCACGGCATTGGCGATTTCGATCTGGCGCTTGGAGATCAGCGGACGGGCGATGGAAGTGCCCAGCAAGTACTCGCCTTCGTAGATGGCGTTGGCACGGAACATCGGGTAAACGTAATCGCGCACGAACTCTTCGCGCAGGTCTTCGATAAAGATGTTTTCCGGCTTGATACCCAGCGCAATGGCTTTCTTGCGGGCCGGCTCCACCTCTTCACCCTGGCCGATATCGGCGGTGAAAGTGACCACTTCACAGTGGTAGGTGTCTTGCAGCCATTTCAGGATGACGGAGGTATCCAGGCCACCGGAGTAGGCCAGCACTACTTTTTTGATGTCAGACATGATGCGTTTTCTTTCCAGCGAATCTAGTGGGTTGTCCTGCCGGTTCAGTCGTACTGATGACCAAGCAGCAGATATTCGATCAGGGCTTTCTGGGCGTGCATGCGGTTTTCCGCCTCGTCCCATACCACGCTCTGCGGGCCGTCGATGACTTCGGCGGTCACTTCCTCGCCGCGATGGGCAGGCAGGCAGTGCATGAACAATGCGTCCGGCTTGGCATGCTTCATCAGTTCGGCATTTACCTGATAGCTGGCAAATGCTTCCAGACGGGTGGCACTTTCGGCCTCGTAGCCCATGCTGGTGAACACGTCGGTGGTAACCAGATCGGCACCTTCCACGGCCTTGACGGCACTGTGGCTGGGCTCGAAGTGTTCCGGGCCGTAGTGTTCGCCATCCAGCACGGTCAGCTCGTAACCTACCGGGGTTGCCACCTTCAGCTTGAAGCCAAGAATCTTGGCTGCCTGCAGCCAGGTACGGCATACATTGTTGCCATCGCCGATCCAGGCAACGGTCTTTCCCTTGATCGAGCCACGATGCTCGATGAAGGTAAAGATGTCGGCCAGAATCTGACAGGGGTGGTATTCATTGGTCAGGCCATTGATGACCGGCACTTTGGAATGCGCAGCCAGACGTTCGACCAGCGATTGCTCAAAGGTACGGATCATGATGATATCGCTCATGCGCGACAGCACCCGTGCCGTATCTTCAATCGGTTCACCGCGCCCCAGCTGGGAGGTCTTGGTGTCCAGGAACATCGCATGACCGCCAAGCTGGGCCATGCCGGCTTCAAAGGAAACCCGCGTACGCGTGGAATTCTTTTCGAAGATCATGGACATTACGCGGCCTACCAGCGGCTGATACAGCTGTTTTTCGCTGTGTCGTCGCTTCAGAACCTTGGCACGCTCGAAGATGTGACGATACTCCTCGTGATTCAGGTCGCTGAATTGCAGGTAATGTCCTACTTGCTTCATGGGTAAGATTTCCAAAAAAAAAGACCATCGCGCATAGAACACGGTGTGTGTCTTCATGCGCAATGGCACATTACTACACGCAGGTCTCAAGTCAGTTAACTGGTGTCGCAAAACCGTATCAATTGGATACTGGATTTATATATTTGCGACAATTGTTATATTTATCGGAAATTGACCATTCTGACAAGGTCTCAGCCAAACAACAATCTGTCAGGCAAATGCGAAAGCTCCCTATCTTTTAGCACTCTGACATACATTTCTCCACCATCTTCGGCGAGTCCGTGCATTTCTATGGTTTTTTGTGTCTTTTGCAGACGTGCCAGATAAGACAGGATACTGTCGTCAATCACCTGCCCCGGCACCAGAACGGGAATGCCAGGCGGGTAAGGGACGATCTGGTCGCAACACACCCGGCCATTGAGCGCGGCATTGGGTCGACCATCATCATCCAGCAAAGGCAGGCGCTCGCCGGCTTCGTAAAATGCATCACGTGGCAGGCAGGCCAGGCGGGAAAAACGCGGAATCTCCGGCATCCGCCCGACAGCACGCGGTGCGCGTTTCTCCTTGGCCAGACGCAGCAGCGCATCATACAGCCGTGATACCTTGCTGCGCGTGGTACCCATGGTCAGCAACAGGGTGATGGTGCTGAAGGTGGATTTCTCCACCTGAATGTTGTATCGCTCGAACAATTCATGCTGCAGCTCGTCGGTGGTAAAGCCGGACTGGCTGATATCCACGGTCAGCTTGGTCGGGTCCAGCCGGATGCCGTCCTCGCGCATCTCCTCTGGCAGCAGGTCTTCCAGCTCCAGCACGCGGAAAGCCGCGGTGGAGTTGATCTTGTCGCGCAGCTCTTCCGCCAGCTTCAGCGTGCGGTCCAGCAGCCGGTAGCCCTCGGTCACCGCCTGCTTGCGTGCCACGTCCAGGCTGGCAATCAGGTTGTATTGCGGACTGGTGGAGGTATGCATATTGAAATTCTCCCGGAACAGATGCTCGTCAAATCCGGGGTCATTCACGTGAATCATGCTGGCCTGCGAGAAGGCGGACAGAATCTTGTGGGTGCTTTGCGTGACATAGTCGGCACCGGACTCCAGTGCCGTGGGGCGGAACGCCGGGTGGAAACGGGCAAAACCGTACCAGGCTTCATCCACGATCACCTTGATGCCTTTCTCGTGTGCAGCTTCGATGATGGGCACCAGGTCATAACGCAGGCCATCATAGGTGCAGGAGGTCAGAATCAGCACCCTCGCATCCGGGTTGGCTTCGATGGCGGCAAAAATGGTGGCCTTGGGTACCGGACCGAAAATGCCGTACTGCTTGTTGATGGAAGAATCCAGATACACCGGCAAGGCGCCGGACAGAATCACCCCGTGATGCACGGATTTATGGCAGTTTCGGTCCAGCAGCAGCTTGTCACCGGGTGCCAGCAAGGTCTGGAAGATCACCTTGTTGGAAGTTGAGGTGCCATTGGTAGCAAAATAGGTCTTGCGTGCGCCAAAGGCTTTGGCGGCCAGCTTTTGCGACTCGGCAATCACCCCGGTAGGGTGCAGCAGCGAATCCAGCATCGGTACCGAGACCGACAAGTCGGCGCGCAGCATGTTCTCGCCGACAAAATCATAAAAATCCCCCACCCACGGGCTGCCTTTGAGCGAATCGCCACCCGCGTGGCCAGGCGTGTGCCAGGAATCCTTGGCCATGCGCACATACTGCTTGAGCTTGTCGTAAAACGGCGTGGCAGACTTTTCCGCCAGTTCGGCAGTGAGGATACGGAACCAGCCGTTGTAGTCGGTTTCGTCGCGGTAGAAATAGCCATCCACCGCGTGACTGGCCAGATTCTCCACCAGCACGCGCTCGTCATCATCCATCAGCAATACATACAAGGATAATTCCGGGCGAAAATCACTGATCTGGTTGGCCAGCGTCACCGCCGCCTGATTCAGGCCCTTCTCTTGCAACTGCTTGTCCACCAGCACGGCCTGGATATCACCATCACGCCGGATGATGTCCATTGCCTCCTTCAGACGGGAGGCGCCAATAAAGGTGAGGCCATAAGGATTTTCCAGCCGCACGGCCACGGCACCCAGCCCGGCCAGAACGTCGGACTGCCACTTTGCATCATCGCTTACCACCAGAACGCGGCTAACGGGTGTCATCAACTCATTTCTCCTGTGTGCAGAACACTGCGTACTTGTTATTTGTCTGTCCATGCGTACGCAAAACGTCTCAGTCAATTCTTGTCACAAGCCAACCGCTTTCACGCGAAGCTTGTGCCGTTGCTGATCACGCTTGATGAATTTGGCTATCGTATCCACAAGCTGAGTGCGTCGTCATTTTGCAAAGCACCATTTGCGCACAAACGAAAATCCATGACGCTTTAGCCGCTAAATCAGCCTCAGCTTGCGGTACAATCCCGCCATGCTGACCGATGCCGAAAAAGACGCCATTCGCGACCACTACCGCACCATTGCCGACAACCTGCCGGGCTTCCGCCCGCGCGCGGCACAACGGCGCATGCTGGCCGAGATTGCCAACGCCCTGTCCCGCAGCCTGGAAAAGCAAGGCGATGCTTATCCCAACCGCGAGGGTGAAAGCATCGCGGTGATCGAAGGGCCGACCGGTGTTGGCAAAAGCCTGGCCTACCTGCTGGCCGGTGGCGTGATGGCTAGGTCGCGCGGCAAAAAACTGGTCGTCACCAGCGCCACCGTCGCCCTGCAAGAGCAGCTGGTTAACCGCGACCTGCCCTTCGTAGTGGAAAACAGCGGCCTGCCGCTCACCTTCGCGCTGGCCAAGGGCCGTGGCCGTTATCTGTGCCCGCAGCGCATCTACGCCCTGACCGCTGAAAATGCCCAAGGCCAGCTGCTGGCCCCGGACCCGATGCTGGCCTTATGGGACCGCAAGCCGCAAGCGGGAGAAATAGAAGCCCTGCGCAGCATGGCCGATGAGTTCTACTACCGGCGCTGGAACGGCGACCGCGACACCTGGAAAGAAGTGATCGAGGACGGCTTGTGGAGTCGGGTCACCAACGACCGACACGGCTGCCTGAAAGCCGCCTGCCCCAACCGGCCGGAATGCCCGTTCTATCTGGCACGCGACACGCTGGAAACCGTAGACGTCATCGTCGCCAACCACGACCTGATGCTGGCCGATGTCTCCATGGGCGGCGGCGTCATCCTGCCTGCGCCGGAAGACAGCTACTACTGCATTGACGAGGCGCACCATCTGGCCAAAAAGGCCATCAACCAGTTCTCGGCCGAACACTCGCTGGCCCAGGCCATGGGCTGGCTGGACAAGGTAGCCCCCACTGCCGCAAGGGTGGAAACACTGACCGGCAAGGTGGAAATCACCGCACAAGCCATGGATGCTGCCAGCGCTTGCATGGAAACGCTGAATGAATGGTTGTGGTTGCTTAGCGGGGAGGAAGCCCTCAGCGCGAACAGTGAAAACATGGAACCCACCTGGCTGATGGAAGACGGCCAGTTGCCGGAACGTCTGCAACAGCCGGCAAGCAATATGGCCATGGCCGCCCGCGCCATCTTCAAGCACCTGGCCGCACTGAATGATGCACTGACCGAAGCGCGCAAGGAAAAAGGCAGCGATACCACGCAAATTGACAAAGCCGCCGCCGATATCGGTTTTCTCAACGGCCGTGCCGAACAGCTGATGGCCGTGTGGGATCTGTTTGAAAAGGAAACAGAAGAAAGCGCACCGCCCATTGCCAAGTGGATCACCCGTCGCATTGAGGGCAAGGGAGACTACATATTCTCCGCATCCCCCGTCAGCGCAGCGGCCAGCCTGGCAGCCACCTTGTGGCGTCGAGCCGCCGGAGCCATACTCACCTCGGCCACCCTGCGCTCGCTTGGTGCCTTTGACCTGCTGCTTGGGCAAACCGGCCTGAAATGGCTGCCACAAGTGACTTGCGTGGCACTGGACTCGCCCTTCAACTTCACCGAGCAGGGTGAACTCTACCTGCCACCCATGCTGACCAGCCCCAAGGACCCGCAAGGCCATACCAGGGAAATCGTCGAATGGTTGCCCAAGCTGATTGATACCGCAGAAGCCGTCGGTACGCTGGTACTGTTCTCTTCACGCAAGCAGATGCAGGATGTGGCAGCTGCCTTGCCGGAGAGCCTGCGCAGCCAGTTGCTGATTCAGGGCGAGATTCCCAAATCCGTGCTGCTGGAAACCCACCATACCCGTCTCAAGAATAGCCAGGCCAGCGTCATCTTCGGGCTGGACTCTTTCTCCGAGGGGCTGGATTTGCCCGGGGAAAGCTGTGTCCACGTCATCATTGCCAAACTGCCATTTGCCATGCCGGACGACCCGGTTGGCAAGACACTGTCACGCTGGATAGAGAAGCGCGGCGGCAATCCCTTTGTCGAACTCACTGTTCCCGAAGCATCCATCAAGCTGATCCAGGCCGTTGGGCGCCTGATCCGCACCGAGCGCGACTATGGCCGTGTCACCATTCTGGACAATCGGCTGGTGAAACAAAGTTACGGAAAAAAGCTGTTGTCCTCGTTACCGCCATTCAAGCGCATCTGATTTTCAGGTAAAATTGCGGGTAAACCCGCTATTGCCTTGCCACAAAGACAGTCCAATACAACAACACTGTCTTTGCTATAGATAAATACTAGAGACCACACCTTAAAGAGCACACTCCGGTTAATCACCATGATTTGCAATCCATATGAAGTAGTCATCCAGGGACTCACCTCCGAAGGCCGCACCTTCCGCCCCAGCGACTGGGCAGAACGTCTGGCTGGCATCCTGGCCTCTTTCGGTGGCGATCAGAAACTTTCCTACCACGCCTTCGTCCGCCCCATGCTGCTGGAAGGTGTGCGTTGCGTTGCCGTCGACAAGAAGCTGCAGAAGATCGATCCGCAGGTCTTCCAGTTTCTGATGGATTTCGCCAAGGACAATGATTTGCGCATTGTCGATTGTCGAACACTGATCGACGAGATCTACCCCAACAAGTTTTTGGCATAAATACAACAAATCCGGTTTGGCGAGGCTTGATCTGCATCATTACTGCAACATCACCGTCACATTTTGTGGTTAAACTTCGACAGTACTGACGTCCTGGACGGCTCAAACATAGAGTTCCGCCACAGCCAGTACGCATAACGAAACACAAAACCCCTGATGGAGCACTGATGATGCACAAGAAAAGCTTAGCCGCACTGGTTGCAACCCTGTTCGCCGTTCCGTTCGCCGCTCACGCCGACGTAACCATTTATGGTTTCCTGAGCAGCAGCATCGAATCCACCAAAGCTACCGGCGCTACCGCCGGCTCCGCTTCCGATTACAAATCCCGCACCCGTGTCGTGGATGACAACTCCCGCATCGGTTTCAAGGGTAATGAAGACCTGGGCAATGGCACCAAGGCCATCTGGCAGGTTGAAAGCAGCCTGCGCTACTTTGAACAAGGTGGCACTAACGACAAGAACGATACCGCCACCTTCGCCACCCGCAACTCTTTTGTTGGTCTGGACAACGGCACCTTCGGTAAAGTACTGCTGGGTCAGAACGACTCCGCCTACAAATCCCTGACCAACATCGGTCTGAACCTGTTTGGTGACACCACTGCCGAAAACAACGGTGCAGCCAACGTTTACAGCCGTGGCGAAGCCCGTCTGAAGAACTCCATCCACTACTTCTCCCCGAACTGGTCCGGCTTCCAGGTTGGTGGCTCCTACGGTGTAGATGAAAGCCGCACCTCCAGCGGCAGCAACGGTAGCACCAATGCTTCCCACCTGTCCCTGGCTGCCAACTACACCAACGGCGGCTTGCAACTGGCTGCTGGCTGGGATCGCACCAACGACACTGGCTTCAAACAAGACCAATTCAAGAACTCTGCCTACAACACTTACGCTTGGTCCGGCGCTAATGTGACCTACACCAAGCTGGCTGCCAGCTACAAATTTGCCACCGGTACTTTTGTTGGTGCAGGTTATGAATTCGGTCGTTTCGACCAAGCTATCGCTGGTGCCAGCTCCCTGAAGCAGGATGACTGGACTCTGTCTCTGGGCCAGGACATCGGTGCCGCTACCATTAAGCTGGAATACAGCTCGCTGGGCCGTCTGAAGGGTGCTACCGCTGGCACTGAGGACAACTACAAGGCTCATCAATGGGCCCTGGGTGTGGACTACAACCTGACCAAGACCACCAAAGTGTTCAGCTACTACACCAAGATCACCAACAAGAGCGCTCAGGCAGCTAACTTTGCCAACACTCCGGTATGGACCTCGGTTAGCGGCACTACTGGCACCCTGTCTCAAGGCGTTGACCCGCAAGCCTTCGGTGTTGGCCTGAAGGTAGCGTTCTAAGCTGAACATCGCTTAGCAACAAACTGTAAAACGGGCGTCCTTCGGGATGCCCGTTTTTTCATCATTTGCTAGAATGGAATATTGCCGCACACACCAAGACCACCACAATGAGCGTTGAACTGAAAACAGCCGCCGATATCGAGAAAATGCGTATCGCCGGCAAGCTTGCGTCCGAAGTACTCGACTACATCACTCCCTTCGTCAAACCCGGTGTCACCACCGAGGCCATCGACAAGCTTTGCCATGACTACATGGTCAATGTGCAAGGCTGCATTCCGGCTCCGCTCAACTACGCGCCGGACGGCCACAACCCCTACCCCAAGTCCATCTGCACTTCGATCAACAGCGTGGTGTGCCATGGCATTCCCAATGACAAGCCGCTGAAGAACGGCGACATCATGAACATCGACATTACCGTCATCAAGGATGGTTACCACGGCGATACCAGCCGCATGTTCTATGTCGGTGAAGTCAGCGAGCACGCCCGCCGCCTGTGCAAGATTACTTATGAATGCATGTGGCGCGGTATTGAAAAAGTTAAACCGGGCGCCACACTGGGTGACATCGGCTATGCGATTCAGCAATATGCTGAAGCCAGCGGCTACAGTGTAGTGCAAGAGTTCTGCGGCCATGGCATTGGCAAGCGCTTCCACGAAGAGCCGCAAGTCCTGCACTATGGCCGCCCCGGCACCGGGCTCAAACTGGAAGCCGGCATGATCTTCACCATTGAGCCGATGATCAATCAGGGTAAACGTCATCTGCGCATGATGGGTGATGGCTGGACAGTCGCCACCAAGGACCGCAGCCTGTCGGCACAGTGGGAGCACACCATTCTGGTTACCGAAACTGGTTATGAAGTATTGACACAGTCTGCCGGCACACCTGCCAAGCCCGCTTCTCGCTGAGTTTTATTAGCAATACAACAGTAAACACCCGCTCCAGGCGGGTGTTTTTGTGTAAATACTGGTTAAGCAGCAAGACTGAATCTATAGTTAAGGCCGTGATCTGACTGTACTTTAAGCGAGCATGACATGTTAACCATCGGCAGCAATTCAAGTGTTCTGAGTGCACAGTCCCAGCTGGAGAAATCGCGCAAGAAAACTGAACAGACTCTGGAACAGCTCTCGTCCGGCACACAACTGAACAATGCTGCAGTGAATGCTGCAAATACAGCCCTGTCACAATCCCTTGAGGCCCAGGTTCGTGGCGATAATCAGGCCAGCAGCAATGCACTGGACGGGATTTCCGTGGTACAAACTGCCGACAGTGCCCTGTCGCAATTGCAAAGCAATACCCAGCAGATTCAGGAACTGGCCATCCAGGCCGGTAATGCAGCCCTCAACAGCAGCAATCGTCAGGCCTTGCAACAACAGGTGGATCAGCTCACCCAGAGCAACTCGGCCATTATCCAGAACACCCAGTACAACGGCACGGCACTACTGAGCAGCAATAACAGCCTGCAATTTCAGGTAGGGCCCAATGGCGGCAGTGGTAACCAGATCAACGTCAACACCAGCAATCTGTCAGCCTCCCCTTCCAGCGGAGGCCTCAACAGCTACAATGCCAATCTGGCAGCCACCGGCACCATTGATCTATCCAGCCCCGCCAGCGCCATTGCAGCACAATCGCAGATGCAAGCAGACCTTGCCACCATTGGCAACTCGCGCACCCAGCTGGGTGCAGCCAGCAACCAATTTGCTGCGGCCATCGATAATTTGCAGAATGCCTCACTCAATGCCCAGGCAGCCAACAGTCGCATCAGCGACACCGACTTTGCAGCAGCCACAGCGCAATTGGTGCAGCAGCAAATCCTTGGCCAGTCAGCCATCGCCGTGCAGGCACAAGCCAATCTTTCCCAGCGCAGTGCACTCAGCCTGCTTGGCTAGGCCAGTGGCAACTTTCCGTCGTCCTGATACTCCAACTCCAATACCTCATTTATCACCATGTGCACAGGCTTGAAAATGCCTGTGCTTTTTATTGCGAGAAGGAGTCAACCATGCCCAGCCAACCATCCATCATTGTTTCCAGTCTTGATTACGAAAGGCTGGCAGCCTGGATGGAGCGCATGCCAGCACAGGACAAGACAACGCTGGCGGCGCTGGAAGCCGAGCTGGAACGTGCCGAAGTGGTAGAGCCGGAAGACATACCGGCGGGCATCATCACCATGAACAGTACGGCACGGGTACGTATTGAACAAAGCGGCGAAGAAAAACTGCTGACACTGGTCTACCCCAATCAGGCAGACGGCACTGCTGGGCATGTTTCAGTTCTGGCGCCGGTTGGTGCTGCCCTGCTAGGCCTGGCCGAAGGGCAATCGATTGACTGGCCTACGCTGGCAGGTCAAACCCGACTCACCGTCCTGGAAGTCACCTACCAGCCTGAAGCAGCCGGCGATCTGCACCGTTAATTAAAAATAGCCAGTCAACAGACTGGCTATTTTCGTGTTGGCAGGACGGGCTTACCAGCAGCGCTGAATCATCTGCCCCAGCTTGATCAGCTTGCCATGGAAGAAGTGACCGGCACCCGGGAACACCAAAACCGGCAAGTCCTGTGGACGCGCCCAGTCCAGCACGGCTGACAGTGGAATCACCTCATCCTCTTCACCATGAATCACCAGAGTCTCCGCCGGCACCGCTGGAGTCGGAATGGTGTACTTACCCACTGCCACACCCATCAGCAGCAACTTGTCAGCCTCAATCACGGCACGGGTTCGCGCCGCCACAAAACCGCCGAACGAGAACCCTGCCAGTGCCAGCGGCAAGTCACCATGCACCGTACGGGCATGCTCGACCACGGCAATGACATCCTCCACCTCGCCAACCCCATGGTCGTGCTGACCGCCGCTCTCCCCCACCCCGCGCAGGTTCGGGCAGTAACAGGCATAACCCAGCTGAGACAGCGCCTTGGCGGCTGTCTGCACCACCTTGTTGGTATTGGTGCCGCCCTGTAGCGGGTTCGGGTGGCAAATCACGGCAATTCCCTGCGGCTCGCCTTGCGGCAATACCACGATGGTCTCCAGGTCGCCAACCGGGCCGGAAATCACACACTTGTTCAGGGCTTTCAACATCAGATCTTCAACCTTTCAACAACACGACCAGCTACCATGTGCTCATCGATGATTTCGTCAATGTCCTCACGATCGACAAAGGTGTACCAGGTCTCTTGCGGATAAACCACCATCACCGGCCCATCATCACAACGCCCCAGACAGCCCGCCTTATTGATACGGATCTTGCCGTCACCCGCCAGCCCCAGCGCCTTGACACGGTCCTTCATATAGCCCAGTAGCTCACTGGAACCATGGTTATTGCAGCAATCCTCCCCGGCAGCACGCTGGTTGCAGCAGATAAATACATGTTTGTCGAAATAGCTCATGAACTACCTTTCGTGAACGGATACAGACTTGCCGCACCCGGTAACCAGATCATCAGGCGGGGTTAGCCGTCACTATCCGCCCAGCCGCTGATACCCAGCGTGGCCGCATTTTCGAATTTGGCGTGCTTGCCGACAAAGGCCAGCCGCACCGCACCGGTAGGACCATTACGGTGCTTACCGATAATGGCCTCGGCCATGCCCTTCACTTCCACGTTTTCCGGGTTGTAGTACTCTTCGCGATACATGAAGATGATGATGTCAGCATCCTGCTCGATGGCACCGGATTCACGCAAGTCAGACATCATCGGGCGCTTGTTGGGACGCTGCTCCACCGCACGCGACAGCTGCGACAGCGCAATCACCGGCACCTGCAACTCTTTGGCCAGGCCCTTAAGGCCACGAGAAATTTCGCCCAACTCGGCAGTACGGTTATCACCACGACCAGAACCCGACATCAGCTGCAAATAGTCGATCACGATCAAGCCAAGCTTGCCGCCATGCTGACGTGCCAGACGGCGGGCACGGGCACGTAGTTCCAGTGCGGTGAGTGCCGGGGTTTCGTCGATATACATCGGCGCTTCCGACAGCTTGCCGATAGCGTAAGTAAGTTTTTGCCAGTCTTCATCGCCCAGCTTGCCAGTACGCAATACATGCTGATCAAGCCGCCCCACCGAGCCCAGCATACGCATCACCAGCTGCGCGCCCCCCATTTCCATGGAAAACACTGCCACCGGCAAATGCGCCTCCACTGCCACATGCTCGGCAATATTCATCGAGAACGCGGTTTTACCCATGGATGGACGTCCAGCCACAATCACCAGATCCCCTGGCTGCAGACCGGATGTCTTGGCATCCAGGTCGATAAAGCCGGTAGGAATACCTGTCACTTCGTCCGGATTATCCCGGCTATAAAGCATGTCAATCCGTTCCACCACTTCCTTCAACAGGCCTGGCATTTCCAGAAAGCCCTGCTTTGACTTGGCGGTGGATTCGGCAATCTGGAACACCTTGCCCTCTGCTTCGTCCAGCAGCTGGGCAGCATCGCGGCCTTGTGGGGCATATGCCGATTCGGCAATCTCCGCCCCTACCACCGCCAGCTGACGCATGATGGAACGCTCGCGCACGATTTCGGCATAGCGACGGATATTGGCAGCAGATGGCGTGTTCTGCGCCAGCGTTGCCAGGTAAGACAGACCGCCCACATCCGCCAGCTCGGCGTTTTTGTCCAGCACCTCGGATACCGTCACCACGTCGGCGGGACGGCCCAGCTCAATCAGACGGGCAATATGCTTGAAAATCAGCTTGTGGTCGTGGCGGTAAAAATCCGCCTCGGACACTACATCAGCAATCTTGTCGAAAGCACCATTATCCAGCATCAAACCGCCAAGAACCGATTGTTCGGCTTCGGTCGAATGCGGCGGGGTGCGCAGGGATGCCATGGCACCATCAAAATTTTCGTACTGTTCGGTCATGGAGACTCAATGAAATGTGCAACAGGCAAGAACCGGGATCAGGTGGCAATTCTAGCAGTTTTTGCCGGCCACATAGCCGGATGACCACGCCCACTGGAAGTTGTACCCACCCAGCCAGCCGGTAACATCAACGACTTCGCCGATAAAAAACAGACCTGGTACATCCTTGGCTTCCATGGTTTTGGAAGACAAGGCCTTGGTGGAAACCCCACCACGCGTCACCTCAGCCTTCTTGTAGCCCTGGGTACCATTGGGCTTGATGCGCCAATGCTGAATCTGCTCCGCCAGTTGCAGCCGCTTTTTGGGCGACAAATCCTTCAGCCTGACATTGAAGCCCAACCGGCTCAACCACGCCTCGGCAAAACGCTTGGGCCAGCCCAACTCAGCCAGCGCATTACTCAACAGCTGTTCACTGCCTTGCCGCTCCTCCAGAAACGTCGCTACGTCACAATCAGGCAGCAGATTGATCACCACATCCATTCCCGGTTCCCAGTAAGAGGAAATCTGCAGGATGGCCGGGCCGGACAAGCCTTTGTGAGTAAACAGGATCTGCTCACGGAAACGCCCCTTGCCTGCACGCACTTCCACATCCAGTGACACCCCGGCCAGCGGCGCAAAGGCCTCGGCATCCTCGACATGAAACGTCAGCGGCACCAAGGCCGGACTCAGCCCTGTTACCGGCAGCCCGAACTGTTCGGCAATACGGTAGCCTAGCGGTGTTGCTCCGATTTGCGGGATGGACAAGCCACCGGTGGCCACCACAAGCGCATGCGCACTGAAGAGACCTGCGGTAGTTTCAAGCACAAACAAACCTGTTTCATCTTTGGTAACAGTACTGATGCTAACGCCCATCTGACGGAACACCCCGCCTTTTTGACACTCGGCGTCGAGCATATCGATAACCTGCTGACTGGAATCATCACAAAACAACTGCCCCAGTTTCTTTTCGTGATAAGCAATGCCATGCCGTTCAATCATGGCAATAAAATCCTGTGGACCAAACTGTGCCAGTGCCGAGCGACAAAAATGCGGGTTTTCAGATAAATAGCGCTCTGGCTTCGCATCATGGTTGGTGAAATTACAGCGACCACCACCGGAAATACGAATTTTTTCTGCCAGCTTTTCGGCATGATCCAGCAGCAACACCTTGCGTCCACGCTGACCCGCAATAGCGGCACACATCATGCCAGCAGCCCCGGCACCCAGAACCACGACGTCGAATGACTTATTCATTTTCTTACTTTACTTATTTAGTCAACTATTGGCGATCAAGTGTTGAATCCAGTACACTTGCTGTTACAGTTATCCGCTAGATTCGGCTTTCGCAATTTCGCAAGCCCAATTCTCAACAAGGAGAGCATGATGGAACACAAACTGCCGGAACTGCCTTACGCACTGGATGCGCTGGCCCCCCACATCTCCAAGGAAACCCTGGAATTCCACTACGGCAAGCATCATCAGACTTACATCACCAACCTGAACAACCTGATCAAGGGCACCGAGTTTGAAAATGCCTCGCTGGAAGAAATCGTCAAGAAATCTTCCGGTGGCATCTTCAATAATGCCGCTCAGGTATGGAACCACACTTTCTACTGGTTTGGCCTGGCTCCGAATGCTGGCGGCGAACCGACTGGCGCGCTGGCTGATGCCATCAACGCCAAGTGGGGCTCCTTCGAGGAGTTCAAGAAGGCCTTTACCCAGACTGCCGTTGGCACCTTCGGCTCCGGCTGGGCATGGCTGGTGAAGAATAGCGATGGCTCGCTGGACCTGGTTTCCACCAGCAATGCCGCCACTCCGCTGACCACCGACAAGACCCCGATCCTGACCTGTGACGTGTGGGAGCATGCCTACTACATCGACTACCGCAATAGCCGTCCGAACTATCTGGACAGCTTCTGGAAGCTGGTAAACTGGGACTTCGCTGCCAAGAATTTTGCGGCTTAAGCATCCCGGATAAAACAAAGGGCCTTACGGCCCTTTTTTTATTGCGTAACGCAATTCAAGCAAGGGACAGAACCGGATACCGGCCCTGCCCGTCAGAATATTACTGTTCGCTTTGATCGTTCAGCTGTTGCTTGCCCATCTTGATGGGGTACTTTTGGCGCAGTGTTTCCAGGTAGCTACCCAATTGACTGCGCGCAGTCATCTGCATCATTGCCCCAGCCAGCTGGGTACGCTCTGCGTCATTGACAGCAGCACCCGCAGCAACATTGGCAATCTGGTAAATCGCATAGTCGCCATTATCATGCTTGCTACCGGCAAAGGCCGGCAGGGTGGTGGTTGCAGCAGAGAATACCGCACGCACATCACCCCCAATCATATTGCCAGGGTTACGACGCGAAACCGTTTGCAGTTCGCCCCATTTCTGACCATCAACACCCTTGCCCGCCTTAAGCTGCGCCAACAGAGCCTGTCCCTGTTTTTCTGCAAGCTTGGCGCCTTCAGTGGCGATCAGCTCATTCTTGATGACATCACGCACTTCATCCAGCTTTTGCTGACGCTCAGGCTGATGGTCAGCCACACGTACCACCACCAGATTACCGCCGCCAATATCCACCGGCTCGCTATTGTGCTTTTTCTTCAGCACATCATCACTGAAGGCCGCATCCAGCAACTTGGCGTTGGACAATACCGGATCGGCAGATTTCTTGTCACGAGACACCCAGTCAGAGTGTTGAATCTGCAACTTCAGGGCATCTTGCACACCCTTGAGGGAGTCTGCTTGCTGATAGGCAACCTCTGCCAGCTTGTCGGCCATGCTGCGCAATTGTCCCGCGGCCTTCTGCTGTTTCAGCTTGGCCTCCACTGCGGCCTTGACTGCGGCGAAGTCAGGTTGCTTTATCTCGTCAAGCTTGATGATGTGGTAACCATACTCGGTTTCCACCACCTCACTGATTTTCCCAGCTTGCATACGGAACACCACATCATCAAACGGCTTGACCATGGCTCCACGTGCAAAGAAGCCAAGATCGCCACCATTGGCAGCTGAACCAGGGTCTTGCGATTTGGCTTTGGCCAGTTCCGCAAACTTAGCAGGGTCGGCGCGCAACTGTTTGAGCAAGGCTTCAGCTTCAGCCTTGATCTTTGTCTTCTCTGCCGGTTTGGCATCTTTGGGTACCGTCAGCAGGATATGGGAAGCGCGGCGCTCTTCACCTGCCAGTTCCGCCTTGTGCTGCTCGTAGTATTGTTTCACCTCGGCATCCGTCACGCTCAAGGTAGCAGCAACAGACTGTGGAGACAGCAACACGTAATCAAGCTTGACGGACTCCGCCGTACGGAAGCGCTTGGCATTGGCATCATAGAAAGCCTTCAGCGCCGCGTCATCGGTCTTGACCTGGGAAGCAAAGTCAGCCGGTTTCAACAACAGCAGGCGTACCTGGCGCTCCTGCGCCATCAAACCGCCCATGCGTTCCACTACGCTGCGCGATACAAAACCAGTACCAGCAAAATTGTTGATCTGATTTTGCAGCATGATGTCACGGCTGATTTTGGCTTCAAAAGCCTCGGGTGACATATTGCGTGCAGCAAGGAATTCTTTATAGCGCGTGGCACTGAACTGGCCGTTTTCCTGCAGCTCGGCAATGCCGGCAATCACTTTGCGCAATTG
This sequence comes from Aquitalea pelogenes, assembly GCF_001515305.1. Classification (GTDB taxonomy): domain Bacteria; phylum Pseudomonadota; class Gammaproteobacteria; order Burkholderiales; family Chromobacteriaceae; genus Aquitalea; species Aquitalea pelogenes. The sequence continues at coordinate 11,802 of NZ_LNQV01000033.1, read as the reverse complement.
CTCCGGACTGACGATTGCTCCACCGTCCTGCGCCGCTGCGAGCAGCAAGTCCTGACGAATCAAGTCCTCCAGCGCTTGCTGACGGGTTGCCGCATCGGAAGGCTGGCCTTCAAGCAGGCGGTCGAGATCCCGTTTGTAAATCTTGGCAGAGCCTACCTTGACCAGGTACGGGTCTTCCACGGCAGAGGTGTAACTACCCACACCAAAGCCAACAAAGGTCAGCGCAACCGCGCCCAGAATGACTTGAATGGCAATTTTATTATTCTGAACAAAATCGAACATGGCGATATCGGCGCAAGCCACCCCATTGGTAAAAAAAAAGGTGAACGACTGAATACGTTCACCTTTTCTGTAGATTCTGGCGGAGTGGACGGGACTCGAACCCGCGACCCCCGGCGTGACAGGCCGGTATTCTAACCAACTGAACTACCACTCCAAACTTTGGTGGGCGTTGACGGAGTCGAACCGCCGACATTCTGCTTGTAAGGCAGACGCTCTACCAACTGAGCTAAACGCCCGCTATAAAACCTTGCCGCTATCGCTAACGACAAGGTTGAAGATTATAGCGCGTCTTTCAGTGCTTTGCCAGCACGGAACTTCGGAGAACGTGCAGCCGGGATCTTGATGGTTTCGCCAGTTTTCGGGTTGCGACCGCTGCGTTCAGCACGCTCGCCAACATAGAAAGTACCAAAACCTACCAAAGTCACGGTGTCGCCCTTTTTCAGAGCGTCGGTAACAGCGGCAACCATACCATCCAGTGCTTGGCAGCTGCAGCTTTGGAAATATCAGCTTCAGCGGCGATTGCATCAATCAGTTCAGACTTGTTCACGTAAGTCCCCTTTCGTCGTTCTTCGGTCTACGTAATTCGGATAAAAACCGCTTGCTTTATAGCAAGGTCAAAATCCTTGTGTCAAGCGGCTTCCAGAGGAATATTGCCTTATGGCAAGGTCATCCGGAAAGCACAAGCGGCCCGGTAATTTCACTACGGCTGCAACATACTGATTTTTAATGCGTCATTACGGATACACCGGCCGCACCTTCCGGCGCGGGGTGCAACTCGTCCGGCTTCGCGTCATCAGGCAAGGGTTCGGGCTGGCGCTCCAATGCCAGGGCCAATACCTCGTCGATCCACTTAACGGGATGAATCTCCAGCTTCTGCTTGATGTTGGCAGGAATATCCACCAGATCCTTGGCATTGCCATGCGGAATCAGCACATGCTTGATTCCACCACGATGCGCAGCCAGCAGTTTTTCTTTCAAACCACCAATGGGCAGCACTTCGCCACGCAAGGTGATTTCGCCCGTCATCGCCACGTCAGAGCGTACCGGAATTCCCGCCAGAACGGAAACAATTGCAGTCGTCATGGCAATGCCGGCACTCGGCCCATCCTTGGGTGTTGCACCTTCCGGCACATGAATGTGCATGTCATGCTTTTCATGGAAATCCGGTTTGATTCCCAAGGCACGCGAACGACTGCGCACCACACTCATTGCCGCGGTGATGGACTCCTGCATCACCTCACCCAATTGGCCGGTACGGACAATATTACCCTTGCCAGGCAGTGATACTGCTTCGATGGTGAGCAACTCGCCACCCACCTCGGTCCAGGCAAGGCCCGTCACCTGACCAATACGGTTTTCCTGCTCAGCCACGCCATAATCAAAGCGATGAACGCCCAGATATTTGTCGAGGTTCTTCGCATTCACCGTCACCTTGGCTGCCTTGTTCTTGCCCAGCAGCGTGCTAGTGACCACCTTGCGGCAAATCTTGGCAATTTCCCGGTCCAGACTACGGACACCCGCCTCGCGGGTGTAGTAGCGCACGATGTCGCGCAAGGCACTTTCCTGCAGTACCAGCTCGCCATCTTGCACGCCATTGGCCTTCATCTGCTTGGGCACCAGGTACTTCAGTGCGATATTGACCTTTTCGTCTTCGGTGTAACCGGCCAATCGGATGATCTCCATGCGATCCAGCAAGGCATGGGGAATATTCAGCGAATTGGCAGTGGCTACAAACATCACATCAGACAGGTCGTACTCAACCTCGGCGTAATGGTCAACGAAAGAGTGATTCTGCTCCGGATCCAGTACTTCCAGCAAGGCAGATGATGGGTCGCCACGGAAATCAGCTCCCATCTTGTCCACCTCATCCAACAGGAACAACGGGTTCTTCACCCCGACTTTGCTCATGTTCTGCAGTACCTTGCCCGGCATGGAGCCGATATAGGTACGACGATGACCACGAATCTCGGATTCGTCGCGCACGCCACCCAGTGCCATGCGGACAAACTTGCGGTTGGTCGCACGGGCGATGGACTGACCCAGAGAGGTCTTACCCACCCCTGGCGGCCCTACCAGGCACAAAATAGGCGCTTTGAGCTTGTCGACACGCTGCTGCACTGCCAGGTACTCCAGAATGCGCTCCTTGACCTTTTCCAGGCCAAAGTGATCCTCATCCAGTACTGCCTCGGCATTGGCCACATCCTTGTTGATCTTGGTCTTTTTCTTCCAGGGCAACTCAAGCAGGGTGTCAATGTAATTGCGCACAACCGTCGCTTCCGCTGACATCGGCGACATCATCTTGAGCTTTTTAAGCTCGGCACTGACCTTGTCCTTGGCTTCTTTTGGCATGCCAGCCAGACGAATCTTCTTTTCGAGCTCATCGATGTCGCTGACTTCATCCATGTCACCCAGTTCTTTCTGGATGGCCTTGACCTGCTCGTTCAGGTAGTACTCGCGCTGACTCTTTTCCATCTGGCGCTTGACGCGACCACGGATGCGCTTTTCCACCTGCAGGATGTCGATTTCGCCTTCCAGCTGAGACAGCAGATGCTCAAGCCGGGCACGGACATCAAACATCTCCAGCACTTCCTGCTTTTGCTCAAGCTTGAGCGGCAGATGGGCGACGATGGTATCTGCCATGCGGCCGGCACGCTCGATCCCCGCCAGGGATGTCATGACTTCCGGCGGAATCTTCTTGTTGAGTTTGACGTACTGTTCAAACTGGGCCAGCAAGGCACGGCGCATGGCTTCGGACTCGGTAGAGTCCTCGCCGTCCGCTGCCAGCGGCGTGATGGTGCCGACAAAGCAGCCACCATCTTCTTCAACCTGGGAAATTTGCGCGCGCTGACGGCCCTCGACCAGCACTTTAACCGTGCCATCCGGGAGCTTGAGCATTTGCAGCACCGAGGCAATCGTGCCGACGCTGTAAAGGTCATCCGCTTCCGGTTCGTCCTTGGAGGCAGAGCGCTGGGCTACCAGCAACACCTGCTTGCCTTCGTCCATGGCGCTTTCCAGCGCCCTGATTGACTTGGCCCTGCCGACAAACAGCGGGATGACCATATGAGGAAAAACAACCACATCCCGCAACGGGAGCAGGGGCAATGTGGTTTCTTCGCGGAGTTCTGCGGGTTGGGGCATATCACCTAACCTTGCGTACGTGAAACATTGCATGAAAGATGGGGCGGTCATGCTGAAAATCAACACCCCATACTAAATCAGTTTGGCGACATTACAAAAGAAAACCGCCCATTAAGGGCGGCTTTATCTGCGACTGAACAGACTCAGGCAGACTGCGCCTGCTCATCCTTGTCACGATAGATAAACAAAGGCTTTTCACCTTTTTCGATAACCTTTTCATCTACCACGACTTTTTCCACGTTTTCCATGGAAGGCAGCTCATACATGGTGTCCAGCAATACACGCTCGATGATGGAACGCAAACCACGCGCACCCGTCTTGCGAATTAGCGCCTGCTTGGCAATGACACGCAATGCAGACGGACGCACTTCCAGCTCGACGTTTTCCATGCGGAACAAGCGCTGATACTGCTTAATCAATGCATTCTTGGGCTGCGTCAGAATGGTGACCATGGCCTCTTCGTCCAGCTCTTCCAGCGTAGCAACCACCGGCAGACGGCCAATCAGCTCGGGAATCAGACCAAAACGGATGAGGTCTTCCGGCTCAGCCTCCTTGAACAAGGCAGAGGTGGACTTGCTGTCATCCTTGGAGCTGACTTCAGCACCAAAACCGATCCCGCCCTTTTCCGAGCGGCGACGGATGATCTTTTCCAGACCATCAAATGCACCACCGCAGATGAACAGGATATTGGTGGTATCCACCTGAATGAATTCCTGGTTCGGATGCTTGCGTCCACCTTGCGGCGGAATAGAAGCAACCGTCCCTTCGATCAGCTTCAGCAAGGCTTGCTGCACCCCCTCACCCGAAACATCGCGGGTAATGGACGGGTTTTCCGATTTGCGCGAAATCTTGTCGATTTCATCGATGTAAACAATGCCGCGCTGGGCCTTTTCCACATCGTAATCGCACTTTTGCAGCAGCTTCTGGATGATGTGTTCGACATCCTCACCCACATAGCCGGCCTCGGTCAGCGTGGTGGCATCCGCAATAACGAACGGTACATCCAGCAAACGTGCCAGCGACTGCGCCAGCAAAGTCTTGCCTGAGCCGGTAGGCCCTACCAGCAGGATGTTGCTCTTAGCCAGCTCGACTTCATCCTTGTCGCTTGCCGGGGTGTACAGACGCTTGTAATGGTTGTACACGGCAACAGAAAGCGTTTTCTTGGCGAAATCCTGACCAATGATGTACTGATCCAGATCGGCGCGGATTTCCTGTGGCGTGGGCAAAGCCGTTGAGGCAGTTCCTGCCTCACCAATCTCACCCACTACCTTTTCCAGCTCCTCGCGAATGATGTCATTGCAAAGCTCAACACACTCATTGCAGATAAACACCTGAGGACCGGCGATCAGACGCTGGACTTCATGCTGGCTCTTGCCGCAGAAAGAGCAATACAGAAGTTTTTCGTTGCTGCTTTTATCAGCCATTAGCTAGTTCCACTGCTTACGCCGTGACATCCTTGCGGGAGGTCAGCACTTTATCAATCAGGCCATATTCACGAGCTTCGTCGGCGGACATGAAATTGTCACGCTCGGTGTCGGCCTGCAAACGCTCCATGGTCTGGCCGGAATGCTTGGCCAGCAACTCATTCATCTTGGCCTTCACCTTCACCAGCTCACGGGCATGGATTTCAATATCGGTCACCTGGCCGCTCAGACCACCGCCATACAGCAAGGGCTGGTGGATCATCACACGACTGTTGGTCAGCGCAAAGCGCTTGCCTTGCGTCCCTGCCGAAAGCAGGAAGGCACCCATACTGGCAGCCTGGCCAATGCACAGGGTGGAGATGTCCGGCTTGATGAAATTCATCGTGTCGTAAATGGACATGCCGGCGGTAATCGAACCACCCGGTGAGTTGATGTAGAAATAGATGTCCTTGTCCGGATTTTCCGACTCAAGGAACAACATCTGCGCTACAACCAGGTTGGCCGATTCGTCAGTGACGGGCCCCACCAGGAACACGATACGTTCCTTGAGCAGGCGCGAGTAGATGTCGTAGGCGCGCTCGCCACGGCCACTCTGCTCCACCACCATGGGCACCAGGCCCAGCCCTTGCGGTTCAATCATCGATTTCATCGACCAACTCCGTTTGTATCGTTATCAGGCGTTGTTACCCATCAGGGCATCAAAGGACAGCTCTTCCACTTCAACCTTGGCCTTGGACAGGACAAATTCCACAACATTGTCTTCCAGCACCATGGAGGTCGGGCCTTCCAGACGATCTGCGCTGGCGTAATACCAGGTCAGCACTTCTTCCGGATGCTCGTAGCTGTCAGCAAACTCTTCGATCATGGTTTTGACTTGTTCCGGCTTGGCTTCCAGCTTGTTCGCTTCCACCACTTCAGCCAGGATCAGACCCAGTGCCACGCGGCGCTCTGCTTGCTGGGCAAACAGTTCCGGCGGGAAAGGCATGTCTTTTACGTTCATGCCGCGCTGCTGCATGTCGCGTTGCGCCTGTTCAATCAGACGACCGATTTCCAGTTGAACCAGAGCCTTCGGCAACGTGATTTCGGTCGCATCCAGCAGCGCTTGCATCACGGCTTCTTTGGTGCGAGCTTGCAGGCGACGCTTCACTTCGCGCTCAACATTCTTGCGAATTTCAGCGCGCATCTTTTCTACGTCGCCATCAGCGATGCCCAGCAGCTTGGCGAACTCTTCATTCACTTCCGGCAGGGTTGCTTCAGCAACGTTCTTCACGGTGATTTCGAATACAGCAGTCTTGCCTGCTACATCCTTGCCATGATAGTCAGCCGGGAAGGACACTTCCACATTCTTGACTTCGCCTTCCTTCAGGCCGGTCACACCAGCCTCGAAGTCAGCCAGCATCTGACCCTGACCGATTACAAAGGGGAAGTTTTCGGAAGAACCACCTTCAAACAGCACGCCATCGATGCTGCCCTTGAAGTCGATGATCACGCGATCACCTTCAGCAGCGGCACGCTCAACGCGGTTGTAGCGGGTACGTTGCTTGCGCAGGATGTCGATGGTTTTTTCGATTTCAACATCGGTAACCGGGGTGGAAGGCTTCTTGATTTCCTTGTCGGCCAGCTCGCCAACCTTCACTTCCGGATACACTTCAAAAGTAGCGGCAAACTTGAAGTTTTCAGCATCACCTTCAGCGGCAACCGGCTCGAAGCGCGGGTAGCCAGCAACACGCAATTTCTGCTCGCTGACAGCACTGTAAAAACCTTGCTGAACCTGCTCGCCCAACACCTCTTCACGCACCTGGGCACCGTAGTTGGCTTCAACAATCTTCAGCGGAGCCTTGCCCGGGCGGAAACCTTGAATCTTGGCAGTGCGAGCCACGCGCTTCAGGCGCTCGGTCACTTGGGCATCAATGGCAGCCATCGGCAGAGCGATGTTCATGCGACGCTCAAGATTGCTCAACGTTTCCAGTTGTACTTGCATGTTCAATCCTTAAACTAGTCAGCTGAATACGAGTTCGGCTCTTGCACGAACAATTCGTATCTTGGAAAACAGGTGAAACCCTCCAGGGCTTCGGCTCTATATGGGGCCTCAAGCCCCAGCTACAAGTGCAGTTCATCCACCGCCAGCACAACAGCCTTGGCAGGACAGCACCACATTGCGAAGACGCGCAGTATAGCATGTGCCCTGTTTTGTATGCAGCCGAATCACTGCCACTGGCAAGCATGTCAAACTCGGCAAGATGAAAAGGGAGAAATCGGCGAGCACCTTACCAAGACTCAGTTCACAGGAACATACCATCACGTGATATGCGGGCAAATTCATCCTGGCGTATTGCATGGACTGCAGCGGCAGATGACGCACATCCGCAGTGGCAATCTCGCACTTGAAATGCAATTCATAGAACAACAAACGCAAAACGGGCCTTGTATCTCTACAAGCCGTAGTATTTGGTGCCGGCGGCAGGAATCGAACTCGCGACCCCCTGATTACAAGTCAGGTGCTCTACCAACTGAGCTACACCGGCGAAGGGCTGCAATATAGCGTCCTGCCTTCTAATTGGCAAGAGGCTCAGTGCATTTTCTTACTCTTCTTTTTTGTGCTCTTTTTTATACTATTGTTTTTGCTTGGTTTATGCGATTTGTATTTCTTGGCATGCGATGAATGGGCTGGAGTGTGCTTAGTCAAAACTTTGGCCTTATGCACTTTGACGACCCCGCCACCCCTGTGCAGCTTCACGGCTTTTCGCTTGGCATGAGCATGGCCATTTCGTTTGACGTGCTTTGCCGACCGACGCTCTGCACCAGCGCGCTTTGCCACCCCTCCCGCACGCTCATGACGAGTCGATGACTTTATCGTCTTGACTGGTGCATTTTGCACATCACCCGGCAAAGGAATATCTTCCGTTTCGGCATGCGCGACACCAGACAGCAACAACGCACCCAACAGCAGGGCACGCCCAATAATGGAATGATTCATAATCAAGTCAGAGCCCTTATGGTTTACCTAATATTCAGTCAGGTGTAAGGAAAGGGGAACAAACCAGCGATCTTAGCACGGCTTGCTGATACACACGCAGCCATGTCTTCCAGAGAAGATCTCATCCATCAAGAGTCCAAGCCGGGAAAACATCCAACGGCCCCATCCAGCGAGACCTCTGCACAATGGGATCCATGACAGATGGATCAACCTCCTTCAATTGATGAAGATGCGCAAATGCATACAATGGGAAAGTCGCAGCTTGAATTTGAAGCAGATGGAAATATATAGAGAAAACAGAAAATAATATAAAACTGTTCATCTATCTGGTGGTGCGAGCGGAGAGACTCGAACTCTCACGCCTTGCGGCGCTGGAACCTAAATCCAGTGCGTCTACCAATTCCGCCACGCTCGCACAATTGGGTAACAAGGATATTGCCACCCGAAAGGAGGCCGAACTATACCGCAGGACAGCCTATCTTTCAAGCCATCCAGAATGAACCAAACACACGGTTTCGTGTCAGAATGCAGGCACATCGCCTTGAGCACACACTGACGCAGTATAAACACACAAAGGGAGCGCAGCATGCAACCAGATCTGCACAATACCTACCAAACCAGCACCGCCGACCTGTCGCGAAACAAGATTCTGCGCAACACCTATGGCTTGCTTGGTCTTTCGATGATCCCCACAGTCATGGGTGCACTGATTGGCACCCACCTGAACTTTGCCTTCATGGCTGCCAGCCCCATCATGGGCATGCTGGCCATCATGGCAGTATTCTATGGCCTGGTTTTTGCCATCGAAAAAAACCGCAATAATTCGCTGGGCGTGTTCCTGATGCTGGGCTTTACCTTCATGATGGGCCTGCTGCTGGGGCCTTTGCTGCAATTTGCCCTGCGCTTCAGCAATGGCGGCCAGCTCATCATGACAGCCGGTGCGGCAACTGCTCTGGTTTTCATCGTGATGGCAGGCATTGCCAGCACGACCAAACGTGATTTGTCCGCACTGGGCAATTTCCTGACCGTAGGAGCATCGTGCTGATGGTGGCTGTTGTTGCCAACCTCTTCCTGCAAATGCCCGGCGTACAACTGGCCATTGCTGCAGCCTTTGCCTTGTTCAGCTCGCTGATGATCCTGTGGCAAGTCAAGGTGGTGGTGGATGGCGGTGAGTCCAGCTATGTCTCGGCCGCCCTGTCCATTTACATCAGCATTTACAATCTCTTTACCAGCCTGCTGCAATTGTTGCTGGCTTTCAGCGGCGACCGGGATTAATCATAAGCTGCATAAGAAAAAGCGCCTTGTTCAAGGCGCTTTTTTCATTTCTGGCACCCATTCGGGCCAAAAGCCGCCGGGATCAAAACAATCACTTGCTACCGCGACGCCAGGTACTGCCAGCAGCTTGCCTTCAGCAGAATAAAGTAGCGGCCATTGCTTGCGCAAAACCGGGGGCATTCCCGCCTCCTGCAACAGCTTGCGCACTTCCTTGCGGCCATATGGCTGCATCAGCAACTCGCCACCCAGACGGGGTTGCAGTACCAAACCTTCGGCAATGACATCCATTGACAAGCCCCCGCCACCCTTCCACCGCAAGCCCCCAGCCCAGTCAGGTGAGCAAACGGTATTTTCCAGCGAGGCTGCATCCAGCCTGATCGGACTATCTGGCACATATTTGAGTTGGGTCACCAAATAGAGAGACTGCCGATAGCGCAACAAAACCCTTCCATCCAATTGCAAAGAAGGATGCGCTTCAACACCTGCGTGGCGCAATTGCCGCAGGAACTCTTGCAATCGATTCGGGGCAACCCCTTGCAAACCCCTCTCCTGCAACCAGGCCAGCACGACAAAGCCCTGCCGAACCTCGGACAATGCCAGTAGTGGTGCCACTGCCAGGCCATCTGCCGTCAGGCAGGCAGACAAATCGCCAGCCACCACCTCATCCAGCAATTGGGTAGCCTGCGCCATATGCCAGGCGGAACGAGCGATTTGGTGCCGATAAGCGGGAACATGCTGCTGCAGCAAGGGCATGATGCGATGACGAAGCATATTGCGGCGATATCTCAAATCGTCGTTGCTATCATCCTCCACCCAGGCCAGCGCGTGCTCACCGGCGTATTGCTCCAGTTGCTGGCGGGTGAATTGCAATAGAGGACGCCACAGCGGCTTGTCGGCCAGTTGCCGCAATACCGGCATGCCAGCCAAAGCTCTTACCCCACCGCCACGTAACAACTGGAGCAGCACGGTTTCCGCCTGGTCATCCAGATGCTGCGCCAGCACCACCACATCGGCCTTTGTTTGCTGATAGGCCTCATAGCGCAATTGTCTAGCACAGGCTTCAATGCCTTGCGGAGCGTTGCGATCAACCAGCACACGAACAACGCGCAGTGGAATGTTCCACCGGGCGCAAACCTGCTGACAGTGTTGCACCCAGGCTTCTGCAGCCGGGTTGAGGCCGTGATGAACATGCACCGCAGACACCTGCAAGCCTGGACGGCGTGCCCGGGCACGCGCAAGCAGGGAGAGCAACACCATGGAGTCCAGCCCACCACTGAGGCCAAGCTCAAAAGCACAAAGGCCGGACAATTCGTCCGGCCAGTTGGCTAATACATGCTCAAGCAGATCAGGCTGCATCTTCCTTGAAGCGTCCATAACTCATCAAACGATCAAAGCGCTCTTTGAGCAGGGCATCAATCGGCCGATTGGCAAAGTCTTTCAGCTGCTCCTGAATGACGCGCTTCATGGCATTCATCATTTGCGCATGATCACGATGAGCGCCACCCACTGGCTCATTGATGACGCGATCAATCAGTCCCAGTGTTTTGAGACGGTTGGCAGTAATGCCCAGCGCTTCAGCTGCTTCCGATGCACGCTCAGCCGTTTTCCACAGAATGGAAGCACAGCCTTCGGGCGAAATCACGGAATAAGTTGAATATTGCAGCATATTCACCTGATCACCCACCGCAATGGCCAGCGCACCACCGGAGCCACCCTCACCGATAACAGTGCAGATGATGGGGACACGCAGGCGCGTCATCTCGTAGAGGTTGCGACCAATCGCTTCGGACTGGCCACGCTCTTCCGCACCAATACCAGGGTAAGCACCCGGAGTATCAATGAAGGTGATGATGGGAATGCCAAATTTTTCGGCCAGCTTCATCAGGCGCAATGCCTTGCGATACCCTTCTGGGCGTGGCATGCCGAAATTACGGTAAATCTTTTCCTTGGTATCACGGCCCTTCTGATGACCAATCACCATGACTGGCTGGCCATTGAAGCGGGCCAGGCCACCCACGATTGCCGGATCATCAGCAAACGCGCGATCACCATCAGCTCTTCAAAGTCAGTGAAGATGCTGCGCAGGTAATCCAGCGTATACGGGCGCTGCGGGTGGCGCGCCACCTGCGAGATCTGCGAGGGGGACAGTTTGGCATATAGAGTCTTGGTCAGTTCCAGACTCTTCTTTTGCAGGCGTGCGATCTCTTCAGAGATGTCCAGTACGGAATCATCCTGTACGAATCGCAGCTCTTCTATCTTGTTCTCGAGCTCGGCGATAGGCTGCTCAAAATCGAGAAAGGTCGGCTTCATTATGCACATCATCCGATTAAGCGAATCGGGCAATCATACATGACAGCAAAAGAATCCGTCACGCCCCTGTCTGACAAAATTCAGTCTGCATAAGGAGTCGATCCGTTTATTCCGGCTATTACGCAAAAAAGTGAAACCAACCTCTTGCGCGGAGTTTTAGCCTGTGCTTTAATTCGCCTCCTCGCTGAGACGCAAACGCAGACAGCGAAAAGATTTCAGGGCGTTTAGCTCAGTTGGTAGAGCGTCTGCCTTACAAGCAGAATGTCGGCGGTTCGACTCCGTCAACGCCCACCAAGGTTGGAGTGGTAGTTCAGTTGGTTAGAATACCGGCCTGTCACGCCGGGGGTCGCGGGTTCGAGTCCCGTCCACTCCGCCAACAGTTTAAAAAGCAGTAAC
>NZ_LNQV01000032.1 GCF_001515305.1 Aquitalea pelogenes | reverse complement strand
CTTGCATGTGTAAAGCATGCCGCCAGCGTTCAATCTGAGCCAGGATCAAACTCTTCAGTTCAATCTCATAGCAAATTTCTGGCACGCAAGATCAAAGAAAATAACAAGTATTTCTTGTCTTGCAGTGCAAGTATTTGGCTTTCGCCAAGCACTCACACCTATCGGTTATTCTGTTTTTTAAAGAGCGGTGCAGGTCGCTGCGTTTCGTTTCCGTCGCTGCGTTGTCTGCTGAGGAGGCGAACTATACCGCCCTGCCCCACCCTCGTCAACACTTTGTGCGAAGAAATCTGCAGGTTTTGCCAAAATTCCGTCGCACAGACCGCTAAGTCACTGAACGGTAATGCTTTATGAAATTCGGGTTTTATATCAAACATCGAGCCCCACATTCGCCGCCCATGTCGTGACAACCGCGACCACGATCAACGAAGGTGATTTGGTCGCATCCACGCTGCAATATCTATATATAAGCCGACAAGATAATGCTGATGCCGCACTGCAGCGCTTCTGCTACTCTTTAGCCTTCTGCAAACTGCCCTAGTCCGCCTGACGGCGGCATCTGCCATGCTCAAGTTTGATGTATTGATTATCGGTAGCGGTCTGGCCGGCATGACCCTGGCCTTGCATCTGGCTGCCACGCGCAAAGTTGGCCTGATTACCAAACGTGATCTGCTGGAAGGCAGTTCGACTTATGCCCAGGGCGGCATCGCCGCGGTGCTGGATACGGAAGACTCTGTTGAAGAGCATATCCGCGATACCCTGATTGCCGGTGCCGGTTTGTGTAATGAAGAAGCCACGCGCTTTATTGTGGAGCACTCCAAGGAAGCAATTGACTGGTTGATTGCGCTGGGTGTGCCTTTTACTCGCGATGATAACCACAAGACGGGTTATCACCTGACCCGCGAGGGCGGCCACAGCCATCGCCGCATCATTCATGCTGCGGATGCAACCGGTGCAGCGGTGACGTCCACCCTGGGTCAGAAGATCAAGGCGCATCCGAACATTACCGTGCTGGAAGATTTCCTGGCCATCGACCTGATTACTTCACGCAAGCTGGGGCTGGAAGGCAAGCGCTGTTATGGCGTGTATGCACTGGACAAGACGCTGGATCAGGTGGTGACCATTGCCGCCCAGCACACCATTCTGGCCTCCGGTGGTGCGGGCAAGGTTTACCTGTACACCACCAACCCGGATACGGCGACTGGCGATGGCATCGCCATGGGCTGGCGTGCTGGCTGCCGGGTGGGGAATATGGAGTTCATACAGTTCCACCCGACTTGCCTGTACCATCCGCACACCAAGTCTTTCCTGATTTCCGAAGCGGTGCGTGGCGAAGGCGGCATTCTGAAGCTGCCGGACGGCACCCGTTTCATGCCGGATCACGACCCGCGTGGCGAACTGGCACCGCGCGACGTGGTGGCGCGCGCGATTGACTTCGAAATGAAAAAGCATGGTCTGGATTGTGTTTATCTGGATATTTCCTACAAGCCGGCCAACTTCATCAAAGAGCACTTCCCCAATATCTACGCGCACTGCCTGGAACTGGGCATCGACATCACCCAGGAGCCGATCCCGGTGGTGCCAGCCGTGCACTTTACCTGCGGCGGTCTGGTGACCGACCTCACCGGCCATACCGATGTGGACGCGCTGTATGCCGTGGGCGAAGTGGCTTGCACCGGCCTGCACGGCGCCAACCGTCTGGCCAGCAACTCCTTGCTGGAGTGTCTGGTGATTGGCAAGGCTGCGGCCGAGGACATTCTGGCAGAACCGGTCATCACCTTGCCGCCGATCCCGGCCTGGGATGACAGCCAGGTGACGGATACCGACGAGGAAGTGGTGATATCGCACAACTGGGACGAGCTGCGTCGTGCCATGTGGGACTATGTGGGCATTGTGCGCACCAACAAGCGCCTGATGCGGGCGCTGAGCCGGATTCGCCTGCTGTCCGAGGAAATCAACGAGTACTACAGCAACTTCCACGTCACCAACGATCTGATCGAGCTGCGCAATCTGGTGCAGACTGCCGAGCTGATCGTGCGTTCGGCCTTGCTGCGCAAGGAAAGCCGCGGCCTGCACTACAGCCGCGACTACCCGGATACGCTGCCGGAAACGCAGGAAACCGTGCTGGAGCCGCCGCTGCGCTGAGCGAACAGCGCGCAAGCTACACATTCACTGCGCTATCTGGAAACGGCACCCAAGTGGTGCCGTTTTTCATGATGCTTACGCGTCGCGGCGCAAAGGCAGGGTGAACCAGAACACACAGCCACCGCTCACCCCGGTGCTGACGCTGAATTCGCCGCGATGGAACTCGACAATGGAGCGGCAGATATTCAAACCAATCCCCATGCCATCCGGCTTGGTGGAATAAAACGGGGTAAATAGCTCGTTCTTGATGTTATCGGCCAGCCCCGGTCCGTTATCAGCCACCTCCACCCGCCAGAAAGCAGCACCGACAGCAGTACGCACGATGATGTGCGGGCGTCGCGTCTGGGCTTCCACCATGGCTTCGATGGCGTTCTTCATCAGATTGAGCAATACCTGCTCGATCAGCACCGGGTCCATGTCCAGCCGGCAGACTGTGTCATCCTGCTCGATCAGCAACTGAACCCCGGCCTTGAAGGCCATCATCTCGGCCAGACCGGCAGCACGCGCCACCACGCGGGCCGGATCTACCGTTTCCAGCTGAGGTTCGTGCTTTTTCACAAAGGCGCGGATGCTCTTGATGATCTGCCCCGCCCGCTGCGCCTGCTGGCTGATGGCCGACACCGCATCGCGCACCCCGTTGGGTAACTCCAGCGTGTCCGGCAAGCGTCTGGCCAGCCCGGCCGAATAAGTGGAAATGGCAGTCAGCGGCTGGTTCAGCTCGTGCGCCAGACTGGAGGCCATCTCGCCCATGGCAATCAGCCGTGAAGTGGTCTGGAAGCGTTCCTGCTGCGCCTGCGCCCGCCCTTCGCGTTCACGCTCTTCGGTGACATCGGTCAGGATCACCAACCAGGCGGACTCCCCGTTGACCCACTCCAGCCTGCGCCGCTGCATCTGGAACCACTGCTTGCCATCCTGCAGGGTGAACTCACTGGCCAGATCGTCATGTTCCGGATCGGCACGCAGCCCCGGCAGCAGCAGACAACATGGTGCGTCCGGCTCTTCCGCCAGCCACAAATACGCAAAAGTAGGGTTGCCATATAGCAGCTGGCCGCTGTCCTGACTGACCACGCACACCCCGGCCTGCATGCCGTTCAGCACGGTCAGAAAACGCTGGTGCGAGGCATTGAGTGCCAGGCGCTGGCGCTTGCGTTCGGTAATGTCAAACAACGCGGCAATCCAGCCACGGTGGCTGCCGTCACGCTCGATCAGTGGCGTGGCATACAGGCGTACTTCAATAAAATCGCCATTCTGGCAGGCAAAGCGCAACTCGAAACCCTGCTCCGGCTGCATGCCTTGCCGCACCGCATCCATGGCAGCGCGCATCTGCTGATGATCACTGGCTGGCCAGAACACATGCGGCGGCCGCTGCCCCACCAGCTGTTCCGGGGCATAGCCCAGCATTTCACAGAATGCCCGGTTGACCCGCAGGATTTCGCCTTGCAGGCTGATGGCCACCAGGCCGCTTTTCATGCAGTCTTCAATCGCCTGACGCAAGGCCACTTCGGTGGAAAGTGCCTGCTCGGCGCGCGAGCGTTCGCGCATGTGGCGACGGATGCGCCAGATGGAATACAGCAAGGCCGCTGCCAGCAGAGTGATCAGGCCGGTGAGCACCGGCAGGGTCAGCCCCAGGCCGGAACGGTAGCTGACCGCGCGCAGGTAAACGCCGAAACCGGGCGGATCGAAACTGGTCTGGTGCGAGATATTGCCGGGATGTTCTGACGGGTCGAACTTGCTGGCCAGCGTGCGCCCCCCCACATCGACAAAACTGATGTAGTTCTTGGAGGCAATCCACCACGGCACCTGACGGTGCAGCAGCTGATCGAACTGATACACCAGCCGTATGCTGCCCAGTACTTTTTCATTGGCAATGATGGGTACGGCCAGATCAAAGCGGTATTTGCCATCCGGCCTGCGGTAAGGCTGACCGTAGGATGCGCGGCGCAAGCGCATGGCACGCCACACCGCGTCATATTCGTCACCATGCAACACCCGGCCCGGTGCAACCTGTCCGTGCTGGTCGCGCAGCAGCATGGCTTGTGCGTCGATTTGCTGCACCAGTAACACTTCCGGGCTTTCGCGCATGAAAAACGCAGCATTGGAAATAAAGCGTTCCGGGCTCAGCCTGCCATTGGCAATATCTGCCGCCACCCCTTCGGCCCACTCTTGCTGGCCTTCCATATGCAGGCGCATCGACTGTTCCAGCCAGAGCACTTCCTGAATGAGATTGTCCCGCTGCTCATCCACCCAGTCGCGATACACCAGATAAAACAGGCCACCCAGGGCCAGTACCAGGGCAATCAGGGTGAGGGAGGTTCCCAGCCACAGCAGGCGGGGGGAACGACGACGGGCGAGCATATCAATGACGTGCATAAATGAGTTAGGGAAAACCCCAATGATGAAGTCCCCAATGGCATGTTGTTGGCGCGCCTTCTACTTTACACGGTATTAACAGCCCGCAGACAAGGGCTGTAATAACAAAGCAAAAACATTCAACGCTAACAGAAATGCAAACGGAGAGACGCATGAAACTGAAGATTGCCGCACTGCTGATCGGTGCTTCCTTTGGTGTAGCCGGCATGGCCCAGGCTGCTGGTGAAATCGTCATCAAGTTCAGCCACGTGGTATCGCCGGATACCCCCAAGGGCAAGGCTGCCGAATACTTCAAGAAGCTGGCGGAAGAACGTACCCATGGCAAGGTCAAGGTACAGGTTTATCCCAACAGCCAGCTTTACAAGGACAAGGAAGAACTGGAAGCCCTGCAACTGGGCGCGGTTCAGATGCTCGCCCCGTCGCTGGCCAAGTTTGGCCCGCTGGGCGTGAAGGAATTCGAAGTTTTCGACCTGCCGTATGTGTTCGACAACTACGACGAAGTGAACAAGGTGATGCACGGTGCCATCGGCAAGCAATTGCTGGGCAAGCTGGAAAGCAAGGGCATCAAGGGCCTGGCTTACTGGGATAACGGCTTCAAGAACTTCTCTTCCAACAAGCCGATCCGCACCCCGGCCGACCTGAAGGGCATGAAGATCCGTATCCAGTCCTCCAAGGTACTGGAAGAAGAAATGCGCTCGGTAGGCGCCCTGCCGCAGGTGATGGCCTTCTCCGAAGTCTATCAGGCACTGCAAACCGGCGTGGTGGATGGCACCGAACTGGAAGCGTCCAACCTCTACACCAGCAAGGCTTACGAGGTGCAAAAGAACCTGACCCTGACCCAGCACGGCTTCCTCGGTTATGCCGTCATCGTCAACAAGAAGTTCTGGGACGGCCTGCCGGCTGATGTGCGTACCCAGCTGGATGGCGCCATCGTTGATGCCTCCAAGTACGCCAATGACATCGCCAAGAAGGAAAACGACCGTGCACTGGCTGCCATCAAGGCCTCCGGCAAGACTCAGGTCTACACCCCGACCGCAGGCGAGCGTGCAGCCTTCAAGAAAGCCATGCTGCCGGTACACACCAAGATGGCCGACCGTATCGGTCCGGACCTGCTGAAGGCCATTTACAAAGAAACCGGTTTCAACCCCAACAACTGATCAGCCCTGAATCGAGCGTGCGTGCCTTGTTGCACCCACGCTCTTTTTGCGAAAAGAGAACAATCATGCTGAAATTCCTCGACCATCTGGAGGAGTGGATGATTGCCCTGTTGATGGGAAGTGCAACCCTCATCACCTTCGTGGCGGTACTGCACCGCTACGGCTCGGGCATCGAAACCCTGCAACCGTATCTGGCCCATATCAATATGGCGTGGGCCCAGGAACTCACCATCTACCTGTTTGTATGGATGGCCAAGTTCGGCGCTGCCTATGGCGTGCGGACCGGCATCCACGTGGGTGTGGACGTGTTGATCAACCGCCTGTCCGACAAGACCCGTGCCAAGTTCATCATCTTCGGTCTCTTGTCCGGCGCACTGTTCACCGGCGTGATTGCCGTGCTGGGCGGCAATTTTGTCTGGGAAATCGCCCATACCGACCAGACATCGCCCGACCTGGAAGCCCCGATGTGGCTGGTTTATCTCGCCATCCCCTGCGGCTCTACCCTGATGTGCTTCCGCTTCCTGCAAGTAGCCTGGAACTTCATCAAGACCGGCAGCCTGCCCAAGCATGACCACGGCCATGTTGATGGAATCGAAGAAGGTGCCGAGGATCTGGACAACCTGCACCCGCACGACCTGAACCACGGAGGCAAGCACTAATGACCACCCTCATCATTTTCGGTCTGCTGCTTACCCTGATGCTGACCGGCATGCCGATCTCCATCTCGCTGGGTCTGACGGTACTGACCTTCCTGTTCACCATGACCCAGGTTCCGATCGAATCGGTGGCGCTCAAGCTGTTCACCGGTATCGAGAAGTTCGAAATCATGGCGATTCCCTTCTTCATTCTGGCGGGCAACTTCCTGATGCACGGCGGTGTGGCCAAACGGATGATCCGCTTTGCCACCACCCTGGTAGGCCACTGGTATGGTGGTTTGGGTCTGGCTGGCGTGGTGTCCTGCGCACTGTTTGCCGCCATTACCGGCTCTTCCGTTGCCACCGTGGTGGCCGTAGGTTCCATCATCCTGCCGGCCATGGTGAAACAGGGCTACCCGCAGCGCTTTGGTGCCGGGGTGATCACCACATCCGGCGCGCTGGGCATTCTGTTCCCGCCGTCCATCAACCTGGTGATGTACTCCATCGCCACAGCCGGCATGGACGTGACCGGCCCGGATGGCATGAGCGTGTCCACCGCATCGGTCGGCCAGCTGTTCATGGCCGGCGTGCTGCCCGGCCTGTGCCTGTCGGTATTGCTGGGCCTGACCACCTGGTACCGTGCCAAGAAGTTTGACTACCCGCGCCTGCCGCGTGCCAGCTGGGGCGAGCGTCTGCAAGCCTTCCGCGAATGCGTGTGGGGCCTGTTGCTGATCGTACTGGTGATTGGCGGTATTTACAGCGGCATCTTCACGCCGACCGAAGCTGCCGCCATGGCTGCCGTGTACGCCTTCATCATTGCCGTGTTCGTCTACAAGGACATGGGGCTGAAGGATGTGCCGCGCGTGCTGATCAACGCCGCGTCGATGAGCTCGATGTTGCTGTACATCATCACCAACGCCGTACTGTTCTCATTCCTGATGGCCTCCGAGCAGATTCCGCAAGCCATGGCTGCATGGATGACGGCACAGGGCCTGGGTGTGGTTGCCTTCCTGTTGCTCACCAACATCCTGCTGCTGGCGGCCGGCAACTTCATGGATCCGTCGGCCATCGTGCTGATCATGGCGCCCATCCTGTACCCGGTGGCAGTCAAACTGGGGGTGAATCCGGTACACTTCGGCATTCTGATTGCCGTGAACATGGAAGTGGGCATGTGTCATCCGCCGGTGGGGCTTAACCTGTATGTGGCCTCTGGCATCACCAAGATGGGCATTACCGAACTGACCGTGGCTGTGTGGCCATGGCTGCTCACCATGCTGGGTTTCCTGGTTGCCGTGACCTATCTGCCCGGTATATCACTGTGGCTGCCCCGAATGTTAGGTATGATGCATTAATAGCAGGACAGGACAAACAACGCGGCAGAGGTGAAAACCTCTAGCCGCGTACTTTGTCTGACAGGACCATAGCCCCGATAGAGGGTTAGCCCTTATAATATTCAGCTAAATTATTCAAAACGACCATAAGAAACCACCCAGGAGTTCACGAATGGACGAGCAACTGCGCCAAGCCGCACTCGATTTCCACCAGTTTCCTCAGCCCGGCAAGATCCAGGTGTCCCCGACCAAACCGCTGGCTACCCAGCGTGACCTCGCCCTTGCCTACTCCCCCGGTGTGGCCGCCCCGTGTGACGCCATCGTGGAAGACCCGCTCAATGCCTACAAGTACACCGCGCGCGGTAATCTGGTAGCTGTCATCACCAACGGTACCGCCGTACTGGGCCTGGGCAACATCGGCCCACTGGCCGGCAAGCCGGTGATGGAAGGCAAGGGTGTGTTGTTCAAGAAGTTTGCCGGCATCGACGTTTTCGACATCGAACTGAACGAAAACGACCCGGACAAGCTGGTGGACATGATCTGTGCGATGGAGCCGACTTTCGGCGGCATCAACCTGGAAGACATCAAGGCCCCCGAGTGCTTCTATATCGAGAAGAAGTGCCGCGAACGCATGGGCATTCCGGTCTTCCATGACGACCAGCACGGCACCGCCATCGTGGCCGCCGCCGCGGTACTGAACTCGCTGCGCCTGGTCAACAAGGACATCGCCAATGTCCGCGTGGTGGCCTCCGGTGCCGGCGCTGCTGCCATCGCCTGCCTGGACCTCCTGGTAGCCTTGGGCGTGAAGCGTGAGAACATCACCGTCTGCGATTCCAAGGGCGTGATCTACCACGGCCGTGACGAAAAGCTGGACGAATCCAAGCTGCGTTACGCCATTGCCGACAACGGCTGGCGCAAACTGGCCGACGCCATGGTTGGCGCCGACATCTTCATGGGTCTGTCCGGCCCGCGTCTGGTATCCCAGGAAATGGTCAAGAGCATGGCCGCTCACCCGGTGATTCTGGCCATGGCCAACCCGGAACCGGAAATCCTGCCGCCGCTGGTGAAGGAAGTCCGTCCGGATGCCATCATCGGTACCGGTCGTTCCGACTACCCCAACCAGGTAAACAACGTACTGTGCTTCCCCTTCATCTTCCGTGGCGCGCTCGACGTGGGTGCCACCACCATCAATGAAGAAATGAAGCTGGCTACCGTCCGCGCCATTGCCGACCTGGCCATGGCCGAACAGTCCGACGTCGTTGCCTCCGCTTACGGCGACCAGGAACTGTCCTTTGGCCCGGAATACGTGATTCCGAAGCCCTTCGACCCGCGCCTGATCGTCAAGATTGCCCCGGCCGTAGCCAAGGCCGCCATGGATTCCGGCGTGGCCACCCGCCCGATCCAGGATTTCGACGCCTACGCCGACCAGCTCACCCAGTTCGTGTACAAGACCAACCTGTTCATGAAGCCGGTGTTTGCCCAGGCCAAGAAGGAAAGCAAGCGCGTTGTCCTGACCGAAGGTGAAGACGAGCGCGTACTGCACGCCACCCAGGAAATCGTGCTGGCAGGCCTCGCCCGCCCCATCCTGATCGGTCGTCCGAGCGTGATCGAAAAGCGTATCGAAAAACTGGGCCTGAAGCTGGAGCCGGGCAAGGATTTCGAACTGGTCAACAACGAATCCGACCCGCGCTTTGCCGAATACTGGAAGGACTACTACAACCTGATGAAGCGCAAGGGCGTTTCCCAGGAGCAGGCCCGTCGCCGCGTGATCGGCAACACCACGCTGATTGGCGCGCTGATGGTTCGCCGCGGTGATGCAGATGCGATGATTTGCGGTACCTATGGTACTTACCGTCAGCATTTCGACATCGTGGAAACCGTGCTGGGCTACGACAATGCCGACAAGGTGGCCGGTGCCATGAACGCGCTGATCCTGCCGACCGGCAACATCTTCATCACCGACACCTACGTGAATGCCAAGCCGGATGCAGTACAACTGGCCGGCATCACCAAGATGGCGTCCGAAGCGATGAAGCGTTTCGGTATTGCACCGAAGGCCGCCCTGCTGTCCAACTCCAGCTTCGGCACCATCAACGGTGAATCCGCCGACAAGATGCGTTCCGCACTGGAACTGATCCGCGAGGCCCAGCCTGACCTGGAAATCGATGGCGAAATGCAGGGTGACGCCGCCCTGGTGGAAGCCATCCGCACCCAGGCCATGCCGGAAACCACGCTGAAGGGCTCGGCCAACCTGCTGATCATGCCGAACGTTGAAGCTGCCAACATCAGCTACAACCTGCTGCGTGTTTCGGCATCCGACGGTGTGACCATCGGCCCCATCCTGATGGGCATGAGCAAGCCGGTACACATCCTGACCCCGATCTCCTCGGTACGCCGCATTGTCAACATGGTGGCCCTGGCTGCCGTGGATGCGCAGGTAGCAGCCAACAACAGCTAAGCTGTCGTCTTTGGTCTTATACTGAACGGGCAAGCCAGTCTTGCCCGTTTTCTATTTCTGACCAGGAGAAACGTCATGAGCGCCGATTTCAACCCGAACGACCCATTCGCCATGTTCCGCCAGTTCTGGCAAACTGCCACTCCTGTCAGCGCCCAGCCCTTTCTCCCGCCGATGAGCGAGGAGGAAATCGACCGCAAACTGGCAGAGCTGCGGGTAGTGGAAGGCTGGCTGACCATGAATCTGGGCATGCTGTCCATGCAGATGAAAACGCTGGAAATGCAACGCGCAGCCCTGTCTGCCCTCAAACCCCGCGAAGAAAAAAAGTAAACCGTCACAAACGGTAACGACGACGGGACAAGCCGGCCAAAGACGCCGACACCCGGATAAACCATAATGCATTTCCGTGCACGAACGCTTTTAGAAGAACCCTGCGTGAAAACAATCGAATCAGCGTCCCGACCTCACCCTGTCCGACTGCTAGGCCAGCTGGCGAGTGGCGGATTTTCCCAGCGCGACTATCTGGATGAACGCAAGAACCGCATCAAGCTGGTACTGCGCAGCTTGCTGTCACTGTCCAGCAGCTACCGCTGGCTGGGCTTCCTCAGCAGCCAGCCCATGCTGCTGGACTACCTGAAGCTGGCTCCGCGACTTTCGCAAAAACTGCATCGCCCCTATTTGCACCGCGGGCTGGGCAATGCCGCCAAGGTAGAGATGCTGCAACAGCACTATGGCCGGGTACTGCAACTGCCGCCAGCCGTGCGCAGCCAGTTGCTGTCGCTGGACAATATCTGCATTGCCAGCGTCACCGGCAAGGATGAAAGCAGCTTCAGCTGGGTGATGGGGCATAACCATTACTTCGACAAGGAAGGCGAGCTGTCGCTGCAGTTTGTCGATGCCCAACAGGTGGCACTGGCTACTCTCACCTTTACCCTGTGCCAGTATCAGGGGCAGCCGGTGGCACTGATTGGCGGCTTGCAAGGCCCGCGCAAGGAATTTGGCCATGAGTGCATCCGCACCGCCACCAAGGCTTGTCACGGCCTGTTTCCCAAGCGGCTGGTACTGGAAGCATTGACCGTCATTGCCCGTGAAATGGGCTGCCAGCAAGTGCTGGCCGTGTGCAAGGACAGCCATATTTACAGCTCCTGGCGCTACCGGCGTGAATTCCAGGCAGATTACGACAGCTTCTGGCTGGATATCGGTGCCGAGAAAATCAACACCGAATACTTCCGCATCCCCTTCCCCATTCCGCGCAAGCCGATGGAAGAAATTGCGAGCAAGAAGCGCAGCGAATACAACCGTCGCTATGCCTTGCTGGACGAGATGGCAGAAAAAATCAGCCAGGCCTTACGCTAAGCCTTGCCAAGAAAAAAGCACCGGACAGGTGCTTTTTTTCATTTATGTGGTCAGAAAAAATCAGGGCCGTGCCAGCGAGAAATCCGCATGCACCAGGGTGTAGGCATCCCCCGCCAGTTTGCCAATGGGGTGCAGTGCCTGTACATCAATCCGGCCATCCTGATACACCGCATCCGCCACATGCACATGACGGATTTCACCCAGCACCAGCGTGCTCCCCCCCGCCCCGTGCCCAAGGTCGAGGCAGCTATGCAGCACACACTCATAGCGCACCGGCGAACGCGCCACGCCGGGTGCCTTCACCTGTTTGCTACGGACTTTGGCGAGGCCGGCCAGATCAAACTCGTCCACTTCCGCCGGATAGGCGGCACAGGACTGGTTCATTTCCTCAACCAGCTCCTGGCTGACAATATTCACCACGAATTCGCCGGTCGCGCGGATATTGGCCAGGCTGTCCTTGTCGCTGCCATCCGGCTTCCTGAGTATGGTCACGGCCAGCATCGGCGGATTGAGTCCGGCAACGGTAAAAAAGGAAAACGGCGCCAGGTTGGCCACACCCAGCAAATCCTGCGTGCTGAGCCAGGCAATGGGACGCGGCAGCACACTGCCAGTCAGTAATTTGTACAGGCTGGTACCATCCAGCTCTCTGACATCACAATCCATCTTGCTCACCGTTTGGCTGATTCCTGATGCCACCATTCTAATGCTGCGACGCAGCACAAGAAAAGGAGGAATGACAGGCTGGTGACAGTGGCAACAAACAGCCAGCCCAAGGCAGCGAGCATGCTGCCGCTGGCATACGATTTATCTTGCCGCATGCATGGTGCAGATGCCGCGCTGCCGGTAAAATGCCGCCATGAACGCACCCCGCTTTATCCATCTTCGCCTCCACTCGGAGTTTTCCATCACCGACGGCATTGTCCGCCTCGACGACGCGGTAAAGCGTGCGCAGAAGGACAATATGCCTGCCATGGGCATGTCGGACCTGATGAACCTGTTCGGCATGGTCAAGTTTTACAAGTCCTGCCGTAACAAGGGTATCAAGCCCATCGTCTCGGCCGATATCTGGCTGGAAAACGAAGAAGACCGCGACAAGCCCACCCGCCTGATGCTGACGGTGAAAAACCGTGAGGGTTATCGCAGGCTATGCGAACTGCTGACCCAGGCCTTCACCCACAACCAGTACCGTGGCCGCGCCGAAATCAAGCGCGCCTGGCTGGAACAGGGTGATAACAGCAACCTGCTGTGCCTGTCCGGTGCCCATCTGGGTGATGTCGGCGTGGCACTGGCCATGGGCCAGCGCGAAGAAGCGATGCGCCGGGCGCAGTACTGGGAGAGCCTGTTTCCCGACAGTTTCTATCTGGAAGTCCAGCGCGTGGACAATGCGCAGGTGGAAAGTGTGGTACAGGCCACACTGTGGCTGGCAGGCGAAACCGGCCTGCCGGTCGTGGCCACCCATCCCATCCAGTTCATGGACCCGGACGACTTCAAGGCCCACGAGGCACGGGTGTGCATTGCCGAGGGCTACACGCTGGGCGACAAGCGCCGTCCGCGCAATTTCTCCGAATGCCAGTATTTCCTCTCCACCGAACAGATGCTGGAGCGCTTTGCCGACATTCCGGAAGCGCTGGAAAACACCGTAGAAATTGCCAAGCGCTGCAATATTTCGGTGGTGCTAGGCAAGAACTACCTGCCGCTGTTCCCCACCCCGGAAGGCATGACGCTGGATGATTTTCTGGTGTACGAAGCCAAGCGCGGGCTGGAAGTGCGGCTGGAACAGCTGTTTCCCGACCCGGCCGAGCGCGAGGCGCGCCGCCCGGAATACGATGCCCGGCTGAAGTTCGAGTGCGACACCATCATCCAGATGGGTTTCCCCGGTTACTTCCTCATCGTGGCGGACTTTATCCAGTGGGGTAAGGGCAATGGCTGCCCGGTAGGCCCGGGCCGGGGTTCCGGTGCCGGTTCGCTGGTGGCTTACAGCCTGAGCATTACCGACCTCGACCCGCTGCGTTACGCCCTGCTGTTCGAGCGGTTCCTGAATCCGGAACGGGTATCCATGCCCGACTTCGACGTGGACTTCTGTCAGGAAAACCGCTGGCGCGTGATCGAATACACCCGGCAGAAATACGGCGAAGAAGCCGTCAGCCAGATTGCCACCTTCGGCACCATGTCGTCCAAATCGGTAATTCGCGACGTGGGCCGGGTGCTGGACCTGCCCTTCGGCCTGTGCGACCGTCTGTCCAAGCTGATTCCGCTGGAGGCCAACAAGCCGCTGGGCCTGGAAAAGGCGATGGAAGTGGAGCCGCAGATCGGTGAAGTCATTGAATCGGAAGGTGCCAATGAGCTGATCGAACTGGCAATGAAGCTGGAAGACCTCACCCGCGGCATCGGCATGCACGCCGGTGGCGTGCTGATTGCCCCGGGCAAACTTACCGACTTCTGCCCGCTGTACATTGCCAGTGCCGACGGTGCCTCACCGGTGTCGCAGTTCGACAAGGACGACGTGGAACAGATCGGCCTGGTGAAGTTCGACTTCCTGGGCTTGCGCAACCTCACCATCATCGAACTGGCCCAGCGTTACATCAAGCAGGTCAGCAACGAGGACGTGGACGTTGCCCATCTGCCGCTGGACGATGCCGACGCCTACAAGATTTTTGCCAGCGCCAACACCACCGGCGTGTTCCAGTTTGAATCCTCCGGCATGAAAAAAATGCTGGTGGAGGCCAAACCCAGCAAGTTCGAAGAAATTATCGCCTTCGTGGCCTTGTACCGTCCGGGCCCGATGGACCTGATTCCCGACTTCATCCAGCGTATGCACGGCGCCAAGTTCGAATACCTGCACCCGCTGCTGGAGCCGGTACTGGCCCCCACCTACGGCATCATGGTGTATCAGGAACAGGTGATGCAGTCCGCCCAGGTGATTGGTGGTTACTCGCTGGGCGTGCCGACTTGCTGCGCCGCGCGATGGGTAAAAAGAAGGTGGAGGAGATGGTGGCGCAGCGCGCCATGTTCGTGCAGGGTGCCGCCAAGCAGGACATTCCGGAATCCAAGGCCAACGAAATCTTCGACTACATGGAGAAATTCGCCGGCTACGGTTTCAACAAGTCGCACGCCGCCGCCTATGCGCTGGTGGCCTACCATACGGCCTGGCTCAAGGCACATCATTGCGCCGCCTACATGGCTGCCACCATGTCCACCGAACTGGACAATACCGACCAGCTCAAGGTGTTTTATGACGACGCCACCGACCCCAAGAACGGCCTGCGCTTCTTGCCTCCGGACGTCAATCACAGCTTCTACCGTTTTGTGCCGGTCAGCCGTCAGGAAATCCGCTATGCACTGGGCGCAATCAAGGGCAGTGGCGAATCTGCCGTCGACCATATCGTGGCGGTGCGTGAAGCCAGCGGCCCCTACACCAGCCTGTTTGATTTCTGCCAGCGCACCGACAAGAAGCTGGTCAACAAGCGGGTGATCGAAGCGCTGATCCGCGCTGGTGCCTTTGACAGCATCGAACCCAACCGTGCCCTGCTGTTTGCCAATGTCGGCCTGGCAATGGAAGCGGCCGATCAGGCCCACGCCAATGCCAATCAGGGCGGCCTGTTCGACATGTTTGGCGACGATGTGGCCCCGGCGGTGGAAATGGT
Organism: Aquitalea pelogenes; assembly: GCF_001515305.1. Taxonomy (GTDB): domain Bacteria; phylum Pseudomonadota; class Gammaproteobacteria; order Burkholderiales; family Chromobacteriaceae; genus Aquitalea; species Aquitalea pelogenes. Next base: position 33,418 of record NZ_LNQV01000032.1, on the reverse strand, counting down.
GGCCACCCGGCCATGGAATGACGCCGTCAAACTGGCGGAAGAAAAACTGGCCATCGGCTTTTACTTGTCCGGCCACCCGTTCTCCGCTTATGCGCAGGAAGTGCGAGCCTTCATCAAGACCACACTCTCGCGCCTGACTCCGCGCAAGGAGCCGCAGCTGCTGGCCGGTTTTGTCACCGGCATCCGCGTCAAGATGGGCAATCGCGGCAAGATGGCCTTTGTCGAACTCGACGATGGCAGCAGCAAGCGCGAAATCGGCCTGTTTGGCGACAGCTACGAAGTCAACCGCAACAAGCTGAAAGAAGACATCGTGCTGGTAGTGCAAGGCAAGGTGAGCGAGGACAGTTTCTCTGGCGGCCTGCGCATCATGGCCGACCGCATTTACGATCTGGGCGAAGCACGCAGCTGCTTTGCCCGCGGCCTGTCCTTGCAGATGAACGGCAATGCCGATGTCAACCGGCTGAAAGCCTTGCTCACCCCCTATCGTGACGAGGAAAACGGCGGCCTGGTACGCATCAGCTACAGCAATGCCCAAGCACGAGGCGATGTGGCCCTGTCGCAAGGCTGGGCGTCCGGCTGGACGACAGCCTGCTGCTGGCCTTGCAGGACTGGCTGGGCGAAACGGCGGTGAAGATATTGTGGTAAAGCCCGGCTGAACGCCGGCACCGGCCTTGCTGCTGGCGGGCAACAATTGTTCATCATTGACAGCCAGTCACCGTTTGGCAGCAGGCAGCCGGCATCGTAAGCTGTGCTGCTGCCTACCGGGCAGCGTCTCACCATCCACCCATGCCGTGCGCTTGCCAACTGCTTGCACACGGCATGTCTGATTGCATCAAAGGGGAAACATGAACTGGAATCAGGAACTGGGCACCAGCCTGGTGTGGGTAGCCAAGGCCTATGGCATCACTTGCCTGCTGTTTGTCATTGCGGTGTGGAGCCTGACCCGGCTCACCAGCTGGGGCCGCCAATTCTGGCAACTGAGCGGTGCTTACTTCAGCCTGCGGCGCAGTGCCAAACCACTGCTGGCCATTGCGCTGATCCTGCTGCTGACCCTGGCTGGCGTGCGGCTGGACGTGGTGCTGTCCAACTGGAGCAACGGGCTGTATACCTCCTTGCAGCAACTGAATGAAAGCCTGTTCTGGAGCTTTGTCCGCATTTTCTGCATTCTGGCCAGCCTGCATGTGCTGCGCAGCCTGTTCAGCTTTTACGTCAACCAGAGCTTTTCCATCCACTGGCGTGCCTGGCTGAACGAACAACTGCTGCAAAGGTTGTTGAGTCAGCAAGCCTTTTACCGCCTGCAATACCTGCCGCAACACAGCGACAACCCCGACCAGCGTATCCAGCAGGATGTCAGCAGCTTCGTCAGCAGTTCGCTCGGCCTGTCGATGGGCGTGGTCAGCGCTCTGGTGTCCACCCTGGCCTACACGCTGATCCTGTGGAACCTGTCCGGCCCCTTGCAGCTGCTGGGGGTGGAAATACCGCGCGCCATGGTATTTGCGGTATTTGTCTACGTGCTGATTGCCACCGTGCTGGCAGTGAAGATCGGCCGCCCACTGGTACGCTTGAACTTCCTGAACGAGCAATACAACGCCAACTATCGTTACCTGCTGGTGCGCTTGCTGGAGTATGCAGAAAGCATTGCTTTTTATGCCGGGGAAAAAGTGGAAGGCATGCTGCTGCGCAGCCGTTTTGGCCAGATCATCCACAACAACTGGCGCATCGTGTTCCGGTCGCTGAAATTCCAGGGCTTCAACCTGATTGTCAGCCAGACCGCCGTGGTGTTTCCACTCATCGTGCAGGCCCATCGCTTTTTCTCCAGGCAGATTACCCTGGGCGACCTGATGCAAACCTCCCAGGCTTTCGGCACGCTACACGACAATCTGTCCTTTTTCCGCAATGCCTATGACGACTTTGCCGGTTATCGCGCAGTGCTCAATCGTCTGTCCGGTTATTGCGACTCCATGCAGGAAGCCGCCAGCCTGCCGCGCCCCGCCATCAGCCATCAGGGCAAGCGGCTGGCGCTGGAAGCCTTCAGCCTGCACAGCCCGGCTGGCGACTGCCTGCTGGACAATGTCTCCATGGAAATTCCGGCAGGCAGTGCACTGCTGATTCGCGGCCGTTCCGGCTCGGGCAAAACCACGCTGCTGCGCAGCCTGGCCGGCTTATGGCCCTATAGCAAGGGCCAAATCATCCTGCCAGCAAGCGGTGTGATGTTCCTGTCGCAAAAGCCTTACCTGCCGGGCGGCAGCCTGCGCGATGCGCTGTACTACCCGGCTAGCCCGCCGCAGGGCGGCAGTGCACAGCTGGAACAGATACTGCAAAGCATACAGCTGGGCCACCTGCTGCCGCGGCTGGATGAAGAGCGTGACTGGGGCCACAGCCTGTCGCTGGGCGAACAGCAGCGCCTGGCCTTTGGCCGCCTGTTGCTGAACAAGCCGGATATCGCTTTTCTGGACGAAGCCAGTTCGGCGCTGGATGAAGGACTGGAAGATGCCATGTACCGCCTGCTGCGAGAGCAACTGCCGGACACCACGCTGGTGAGCGTCGGCCACCGCAGCAGCCTGCTGCAATACCATCAGCAGCAATTGCAGATTCTGGGCCAGGGCCGCTGGGAAGTACTGCCAGCCTAAATCTGCCCTTTCCGCTAAACGACCGCACGGCCTGCGCCGCTGCGGTCTTTTTTATGTCTGATCACACCCGCCATATCAGGAGCATTTTTTTATGCTGCTTGAAGCAAAACTGCATAATCATCTAAAAAATCAAAACTTTCCTGCAAATGTCATGCCTAGCTGCTATAGGTATATTTACGTAGCACGACTACATATACCTAATGACGAATAACAACAAGATGAACACTTGCAAGGAAAACGCTCATGACCATCATCCGACGCCTCATCCTCACCCTCGCCATTGCCCTGCTTGCCCTGCTGCTGGTGGGCGGCTTTGGCATTTACCAGCAAAAGCAGGCCAGCAACCGGTTTGAAGACACCATCAGCAATATTGCGCCCAGCATTCGCGACCTGAACGGCATGGTATATGCCTTCATGGACATCCGCAGTGCCATCATCAAGCACTCGGTATCGCATACCACTGGGGAAAAGGCAGCCGCAGAAGCCATGTCGGGCGAAGCTGACAAAAAGCTGGATGATTTGCTGAATGACTACGAGAAAAACCTGCTTGCTGATGATCACGACCGTCAGTTGTTACAGGATGAAAAAGCCAAGCTGGCCGCATTTCGTGCTGAACGTAACAAGTACTTCGACATGTCCAACAGCGGCAAGGACGATCTGGCTGATGCCATGCTGCGCGACGGCCCCTTGAATACCACCGGTGCAGACCTGCGCAAGGCCTTGAATGCCCATACCGAGTACAACCTCAAGCTGGCCTTTGATACGCTGGAAACCAACAAGGCTGCGTACAATGCTTCATTGCTGCAAACCAGCGGCATGATTGCTGGCGTGGTGTTGCTGGTGCTGTTCATGGGCGTCACCCTGTTCCGCACCATCAGCCGTGGCCTGACTTCCATCCAGCACACCATGCAGCAGGTAAGCCAGTCGCTGGACTTCACCCAGCGCGCTCCGGTCATCAGCCAGGACGAAATCGGCCATACCGCCACTGCCTTCAATAATCTGCTGGGTGGTTTGCAGACCAATCTGAAATCCATCCTGGAAGGGGCGCGCTCGGTAGCCGCAGCCTCGGAAGACCTGTCGCAGACTGCCACCCAGGTGGCTGCTGCGGCCGATGCGCAATCGTCCTCTTCTGCCAATATGGCTGCCACCATCGAGCAGATGACCGTGAGCGTAAACCACGTGGCCACCCGTGCCGAAGAATCCCGCGACCTCGCGCACAATGCCGGCAGCCTGGCGCATCAGGGTTCCACCACCATCAGCCAGACCATTCACGACATTCGCGACATTTCCAGCGCAGTGGACAGCGCAGCGGGCAGCATTCGCGAACTGGACACCTATAGCGCACAGGTGGATACCGTGGTGGGGGTAATCAAGGATATTGCCGACCAGACCAATCTGCTGGCGCTGAATGCCGCCATCGAAGCAGCACGGGCTGGCGAAATGGGACGTGGTTTTGCCGTGGTGGCCGACGAAGTGCGCAAGCTGGCCGAACGCACCAGCAGCTCCACCCAGGAAATTTCCTCCACCATCAATGCCATGCGTGACCGCTCGCGCCAGGCCACCGAACAGATGCATGCCGCCGAGGAACTGGTACGCAATGGCGTGAGCCGTGCCGACCATGCCGACCATGCCATCAAGCAGATTGGCGAGGCCACCGGCAATACCGTACACATGGTCACCGAGATTTCCGATGCCATCAAGGAACAGGGCAAGGCCACCAACAATATTGCGGTACAGGTAGAACAGATTGCCCAGATGACGGAAGAAGCGTCCTCGGCAGCACAGGAAGCGGCCAGCAGTGCGCGTCATCTGGACGAACTGGCACGCCACCAGATCAGCACCTTGCAGCAGTACCGCCTGTAAAACACCTTCCTTGCAGTCGTGGCCGCCAGTGTTACGCTGGCGGCATTTTTTTGCCATTGACCAACGGAACAAAAAAGAAACCCGCCCGGATGCCGGACGGGTGATTCACCGCAAGGGTGAAAGTCTGCCCAGGCCAGTCGCAGCCTTGGCAGTACTTTTGTTATAGCCGCAAATCACAGTGGCGTGCCCTTTGAACTTGACCAGACGCTGACCGGGCCATTAGCATAAACAAATGTTTTACTAACAAACATAAGTTTAATGACCGAACGCGAACAGGAAATCCTGCAATGGCTGCGGCAGAATCCGCTGATTCCGCAGCAGGAACTGGCTGACCAGCTGGGCATCAGCCGCTCGGCCGTGGCCGGCCACATCATGAAGCTGATGCAAAAGGGTCAGATTCTGGGCAAGGGCTATATTCTGGCCGACAGCCCTTATGTGGTGGCGCTGGGCGGTGCCAATATGGACATTCGTGGCAGCACGGTGGCCGCTCTGCGTCAGGGTGACTCCAACCCCGGCAGGATAAGCTGCTCGGCCGGTGGTGTGGCACGCAATATCGCGGAAAACCTGGCCCGGCTGGGGGCGGATTGCCGGCTGATCAGCGCCGTAGGCGATGACATCTACGGCCGGGCGCTGCTGGAAACCACCCAGCGCGCCGGGGTTGATGTCCGCCACGTCCTGCTGCTGCCGGATGCTGCCACCTCCACCTATCTGTCCATTCACGGACCGGATGGCGACATGGCCATTGCCATCAATGACATGGATATCCTGACCCGGCTGGATGCCACGCGTCTGGCACCACAGCGCGAACTGCTGCGCCATGCCGGTTTGATTGTTGCTGATGCCAATCTCTCGCTCGATGCCCTGGCCTGGTTGTTTGCCGAAGCGGGCGACACCCCGGTGTTCATGGACACGGTATCTGCTTTCAAGGCCGACCGCCTGCGTCCCTGGCTGGGCCGCATCCACACCCTGAAACCCAACCGGCTGGAAGCGGCCAGCCTGTCCGGCCTGCCGCTGGATACCCCCGAACAGGCCCCGGCCCTGGCCAGCTGGTTTCACCAGCAGGGCATCCGGCAGCTGATTGTCAGCCTGGCCGCCGACGGGGTGTTTTACAGCCATGCCGACGGTACGCATGGCTGGTGCCCGGCCCCGGCCTGCGACATTGTCAACGCTACCGGCGCTGGTGATGCGCTGATGGCCGGCCTTGCCTGGGGCGCGCTGCAAGGCATGCCCTTACCCCACGCCGTGGAACTGGCACAAGCCTGTGCCGCTCTCACCCTGAGCTGCGCCGCTACCAACAACCCCACCTTGTCACTGACAGCAGTACAACAGCTGTGCCCCAATTTGCCTTATCCGGAGCAATCATGAGCCAACACCCTTACCTGGACATCCACCCCGAAGTCGCCGCTGCGCTGGCCGCCGGTCAGCCCGTCGTTGCACTGGAATCCACCATCATCTCCCACGGCATGCCCTATCCGCAAAACGTGGCCACCGCCTTGCAAGTGGAAGCCGAAGTGCGTGCCCATGGCGCGGTACCCGCCACCATTGCCATCATTGATGGCCGCCTGAAGGCTGGCCTTGGCGCGGATGAAATCGAACTGTTGGGCAAACGTGGCCGGGAAGTGGTCAAGGTCAGCCGCCGCGACCTTCCTTTCATCGTGGCGGGCCGCCAGACCGGAGCCACCACCGTGGCTTCCACCATGATCATCGCCGCCATGGCCGGTATTCGCGTATTTGCCACCGGTGGCATTGGCGGCGTGCACCGTGGTGCCCAGCACAGCTTTGATATTTCTGCCGACCTGCAAGAACTGGCCCAGACCCCGGTCACCGTGGTGTGTGCCGGGGCCAAGTCCATTCTGGACCTGGGACTGACGCTGGAATACCTGGAAACCCACGGCGTGCCGGTAATCGGCTACCAGACCGCCACCCTGCCCGCCTTCTTCACCCGTGAAAGTGCTTTCAAGGTGGATTACCGTCTGGACAGTTCGGCCGACATTGCCGCCGTGATGCACGCCAAATGGGCGATGGCGCTACAGGGTGGCATGGTGGTGGCCAACCCCATTCCGCAGCAATTCGCCATGCCGTCGGACAAGATTGACGCCGCCATCGAACAAGCCCTGCAGGAAGCCAGTGATCAAGGCATCGGCGGCAAGGAATCCACCCCCTTCCTGCTGGCACGGGTGTGCGAGCTGACCGGCGGCAACAGCCTGGCTTCCAACATCCAGCTGGTACTGAACAATGCCCGCCTGGCCGCCGCCATTGCACAGGACTACTGCCGCCTGACCGCCTGAGCACACCCCCCAACGCCCTGCTGCCGACATGGTTGACGCCTGCCGGCAGCAGCGGTGTAATCCTCGCCCCACCCTCTGGAATGCCACCATGTCACCGCTTGAACTCACCCCGCAACTGCAACACTGGCAACAGCAGCTGATCGGGCTATTGCAACAACAGGAGCCGGATGCCGACGGTGCCCATGATCTGTCGCACTTTCACCGGGTATGGGCGGCGGCGCGGCACATCCTGCCGCATCACCCGCAGGCGGATGCCCTGGTGGTGCTGGCAGCCTGTTATTTGCACGATCTGGTCAATCTGCCAAAGAATCACCCGGACCGGGCACAGGCATCGCGGCTGGCTGCTGCCAAGGCCAGTCAGTTACTGGCGGATGCTGGCTTTCCGGCTGACAAGCTGGCTGCCGTGGCGCACGCCATCGAGGCGCACAGTTTTTCTGCCAATATCCCGCCGCAGACCGACGAAGCACGCATCGTGCAGGACGCCGACCGCATGGACGCGCTGGGTGCCATTGGCCTTGCGCGCATGTTCTACACCTCGGGCCGCATGGGTAGGCAACTGGCGCATCCGGACAACCCGCTGGGCGCAGGCCGGGCGCTGGATGACCGTGAATACGCGCTCGATCACATCGAAGTGAAACTGGAAAAGCTGCCCGACATGATGCAAACCGCAGCAGGCCGTGCCATGGCGGTGGAGCGGCTGGCACGCTTGCATGCCTTCCGCCAGCAGTTTGTCGAGGAATGGCTGGCACGCTGAGGCCGTACTTCACCGGATGGGCAAGCCTTGTGGCTGCGGCGTATGATGGGACAAAAGCTGTCAATAACAGAGGAGATGTCCCATGCACTATCACAACGCACGTCTGCTGGAACAGGTCCACGTGGTGGTGGCAGATCTGGCTGCCAGCAAACGCTTTTACCAGGCCATCCTGCATGAGCTGGGCCGCACGCTGAGTGCAGAAGGCGCCGACTTCTTCCGCGCCGACGAACTGCTGGTGACAGGCGGCAAGCCGGAACAGCGCAGCCATGTTCATCTGGTATTCCGCGCGGCAAGCCCGCAGCTGCTGACCGGCTTTGTGGCCGCGGGCCTGGCTGCCGGTGGTCGCCCCGCCCCCAGCCTGGTTCTCGGGGATGACAGCAAGCGCTGTACCCTGCTGGACCCGGATGGCAACCCGGTCCATGCCGTGGTTGATGCCACACCGGCAAGCGAAGACAAGCCCGGCCTGCTGGAACACAAGGCTCCCTTCACCGTGTGCGAATAAACCGGTCATGCCAGCATCCGGGCTGGCCATAAAAAAACGGAGGGCATTGCCCTCCGTACAAGTCTTGTAGCCAGGAGTGTTACAAGAAAACCTGCCAGCCCCGTCATCATCCCGACAGGGCCACATGCATGGGTTACGGTTTATTTCCAGCTTTGCGGGAATTTGTAACCGGCATATTTCTGTTTGGCCCAGTCACTGAAGGCCTTGCTGTTGTAAGCGGCAATCACGTCACGTGCCCACGGCTTGCCCGCATCGGCAGCGCGCACCACACCCCAGTTGACATAGGCGTAGCTCTTTTCCTGGAACACGGCCTCGGTCAGCTTGATGCCGGAACTGGTGGCGTAGTTGCCGTTGATGACGGCAAAGTCCACATCGTTACGCGAGCGCGGCAGCTGGGCGGCTTCCAGCTGGACAATCTTCAGCTTCTTCACGTTCTGGGCGATATCACGCTCGGAAGCGGTCAGCGGGTTGATACCCGGCTTGAGCTTGACCCAGCCCAGATCGCTCAGCATCACCAGTGCTCGGGCAAAGTTGGACGGATCGTTCGGCGCGGAAATGGTGCTGCCTTCCTTCACGTCCTTGAGCGACTTCAGCTTGCCCGGATAGATGCCCAGCGGTGCAGTCGGCACCTGGAATACTTCCTTCAGGCTCAGCTTGTGTTCCTTGACGAAGTTGTCCAGGTAAGGCTTGTGCTGGAATACGTTCACATCCAGCGCACCTTCCTGCAGGGCCATATTGGGACGTACATAATCGGTGAATTCCACCAGTTTGACCGCATAGCCCTGCTTTTCCAGGATGGGCTTGATCGACTGCTTCACCATGTCGCCAAAGTCACCCACGGTGGTGCCAATCACGATTTCCTTCTTGGCCGGGTCAGCTGCCAGTGCCGGACCGGCAATGGCCAGACCCAGACAAGATACGGCCAGTGCCTTGATGACGAATCTACGCATGTGAACTCCTTGCAATGATTGATAAGGGAAAGCAGCTGGCCTGGCTGCCAGGCAGCACACCAGCCGGGTTGCCGGGCTGACGGTGTCGCCCGGTCTGTAGGATTGATTCAGCGCTTATCCAGCCTGGCGGCCAGCCGGTTGCCCAGCAGCTGGATGATCTGCACGATCACCACCAGCAGCAGCACCATGGCCACCATCACGTCGGTCTGGAAACGGTAATAGCCATAACGGATGGCCAGATCGCCAATACCGCCGCCACCTACCACCCCCGCCACGGCGGAATAGCTCAGAAAGCTGATGGTGAGAATGGTCAGGCTGGAAATCAGCCCGGAGCGGGCTTCGTTCAGCAAGACCTTGATGATGATCTGCAAGGGGCTGGCCCCCATGGCCTCGGCCGCTTCCACCACACCGCGTGGAATCTCGCGCAGGGTTTGTTCCACCAGCCGGGCAAAATACGGAATGGCGGCAAAGGACAGCGGCACGGCAGCCGCCACCGGGCCGATGGTGCTGCCCACCAGCAGGCGGGTAAGCGGCACCAGCGACACCATCAGGATGATGAAGGGGAAGGAGCGCACCAGGTTCACCGTCCAGCCCAGCACACCATTGACCAGACGGTTGGCAAACAGCTGGCCCGGCTGCGACAGGTACAGCCAGATACCCAAGGGCCCGCCCAGCAGGATGGCGGCAGCCAGTCCCACGCCCAGCATCAGGCCGGTTTCCTGACAGGCCTGCCAGATTTCCGGTGCCATGCCGGCCAGGTCGGCCAATGCCGCAGCAAAAGTCATTTCTTCCATCACGCAGCCTCCAGCAAAGAACGGGCGAGGTCTGAACGGGCATCCACCTTGCCATCGCTCACCTCCACCACTTCCACCACCTGGCCGGCGTCCAGCACGGCCGCGCGGTGGCAGATGGAACGCACCACATGCATTTCGTGGGTGACAATCACCACCGTCACGCCAAAGCGCTGATTGATGTCGCGCAGGCAGTCCAGAATGGACTGGGTGGTTTTCGGGTCGAGCGCCGAAGTGGGTTCATCCGCCAGAATCACCTTGGGGCGCGGAGCCAGTGCGCGGGCAATGCCCACCCGCTGCTTTTGCCCGCCGGACAGCTGGGCCGGATAGTGCTGCGCACGGTCGGACAACCCGACCACTTCCAGACATTCGGCCACGCGCTGGGCGATATCGGCCTTGGACCAGCCGGCAATCTCCAGCGGGAAGGCGATGTTGTCGGCCACGGTGCGGTTGGCCATCAGGTTGAACTGCTGGAACACCATGCCCAGATGCTGACGGGCGCGCCGCAAGGCAGGCGCATCCATGGCGGTGAGGTCTTGCCCGTCCACGATCACGGCACCGCTGTCCGGGCGCTCCAGCAGGTTGATCAGCCGCAGCAAGGTGGATTTGCCGGCACCGGAAAAACCGATCAGGCCGAACACTTCACCAGCGGTGATGGCGAGCGAGGTATCCTGCACAGCGTCGAACCAGCCGCCACCGGGGCGACGAAAACGCTTGCGGATGTTTTGCAGATGAATCATTCAAATACTCCGGAATGCATAAAGCCCGCCGGTGACGCTGGCGGGCTTTATGCATGGAATCTTTGAATACTGAAAAGATTATATAAGCAGAAACTGAATTGATACGGGGTCTGCTTACCCACGCTTTAGCTGTTTTACGCCCGCAAGCTGTGTCAAATCGGCGATTAATTTTGGGTATTGAACATCAATTTTCGCTTTACGTCAAGCCTGATGCAGTATTCCTGCCCTAAAAGCGCAAGCTTTGCAGTAAAACGGAAATTTTTCTGCTGATAAAGCAGGATTACGGCATGGTTTTATCAATCGCAAAACACTGATGTTTCATATCGAACATCAGCATTTTCAGGCTGGAAGCAGCGATGCAGTCAGCGGCAAGTGGTCCGACAAACGCGACCAGGGCAGGCCGCGCAGCACATCGGCACTCAGCACCCGCAGGCCGCGCACATAAATGCGGTCCAGCGGCAGCACCGGCAGCCGTGCCGGAAAGCTTTGCGCGTAATGGCCTCGGTGGGTGAGAAACACTTCCTGCAAGCCCGCCTGCTGCAGGCGTTCGCTCGCCTCGCCCTGCCAGTCGTTGAAGTCACCAGCCAGGATGATGGGCGTATCCGGCGCAATGGCTGCCTCGATGTAATGCAGCAGATTGGCGTATTGCTTGCGCCGGTCGCGGGCCAGCAAATTGAGGTGTGCACACAACGCGGCTATCGGGCGGTTCCAGCCACGCGGCAACAGCATGCAATGCAGCAAGCCACGGCTTTCAAAGCGGTTGACCGACAGGTCGCGGTTACACCATTCGATGATGGGATGACGGGTCAGCACCGCATTGCCATGGTGGCCGTGTTCATAGGCGGCATTCAGGCCATACACCACCTTGTGATCCAGCCGCCGGGCCAGATAGTGATGTTGGGCTTGTACCGGCCAGCCCTCGTGACGCAGCGAACGCAGCAGGTTCTTGCCTTGAACTTCCTGCAAGAACAGCAAATCCGGTGACTGCATTTCCAGCGCATGGGCAATTTCATCGACCCGCACATGGCGGTTCAGCGGGGACATGCCCTTGTGGATGTTGTAAGTCGTTATCTTGAGTGGCTTCATCATCTATCCATAGCGCAAGCAGCCTCGCTTGTGCCAGTCCCTGGCGCAAATAATGCGCGATTTCCATCCTGGGGGGAGGCAACTTCAGGTATCAGCATGCCAGTCAGCCTGAAGCTGATGCGGCTTGCAGCAGCCAGCTTTATTTCAGGTAGGAGCGGACCAGGCGCATCACCTGGTCGGCTTCCTGCTGCCGTTCCGGGTCGACGTCGGCACCAATGGCGGCGGGGGCCAGCAAATGCTCGCGCAAATGGCCTTCCAGCACTTCGGCCATCAGGCCATTGACCGCACCGCGTATCGCAGCAATCTGCTGCAGTACCGCCATGCACTCCTGCCCTTCCTCCAGCGCCCGCTCGATGGCGGCGGCCTGTCCCTGGATACGCCGTACTCTGGCCAGTAGCGGTTTTTTTCCCTTTACGGTGTGTCCCATTGCGATTTTCTTTCTCAAAACATACTGGGGGGTAGTATATTGCGGACATTCTCATCCTGATACGCATCCGCATCATGCCACCACTGAGCGAACTGATACAGCAAGGTTCCACCAACCTCTGGCTGTTCATTCCATCCGCCATCCTGCTGGGCGCCCTGCACGGGCTGGAGCCTGGCCACTCCAAAACACTGATGGCGTCCTTCATCATTGCCATCCGCGGCAGCATTGCCCAGGCCGTGCTGCTAGGCCTGTGCGCGGCCTTGTCCCACTCGCTCGTCGTCTGGCTGCTGGCGGCAAGCGCCCTGCACTATGGCAACCAGTTGCTGGTTGAACAGGCGGAGCCATGGCTGCTGTTGCTCTCCGGCATCATCGTGCTGGGCATTGCCAGCTGGATGGCATGGCGCACGCGACTGGACAATCTGGCGGCCCGGGCCTGGCAGCACGCCCCGCACGGCGGCAAGATGATCAATACCGGCCATGGACTGGTGGAGTTAGTGCTGGAGGGTAATGACTGGAACAGCGAGGCCTGTTTTCGCCTGTATTGCTACAGCGCACAGCTACGCCCGCAAAAGCCGGCCAGTGAGGTGCAGTACCGGCTACAGGTACGGCGGGATGAGGGCCAGCAAGAGGACTACCTCCTGATATCACGAGGGAGCTACCTGCAGGCGGAGCAGCCCATTGCCTCGCCGCACCAGTTTTCCGTCACGCTGCACATGCTGCATGGCAATCATGGCCATCAGTTTGCCCTGCGCTTTGGCCCACCGGCAGCGCGGCGCTACCAGCAGCGCAGTCAGAATGCCGCTGTTGTCGGCAAGGGCAGCATGCTGGCACGGCCGCAACGCGCGTCGACCCAGGCCGACACCGCCGAGCCGTATCAGGATGCCCATGAGAAAGCCCATGCCGAGGAAATTGCCCGGCGCTTTGCCGGCAAAACGGTAAGCAATGGCCAGATTGCCCTGTTCGGGCTGACTGGCGGCCTGATGCCCTGCCCGGCCTCAGTCACCATCCTGCTGATTTGCCTGCAGCTCAAGCGGGTAGCGCTGGGTCTGACCATGGTGGCGTCGTTCAGCATCGGCCTGGCCATTTCACTGGTGAGCGTTGGCGTGGTGGCCGCCTGGGGAGCACGGCGGCTGGGTGAGAAGTTTCATCAGCTGGATGGCACCATACGACGTCTGCCTTATCTGTCCAGCCTGATGATGGTGGTGATTGCAACCGTGATGATGCTGCAAGGGGGCCTGCAGCTGGCCGGCTGAATCAGGCCTTGACCCAACCCAGCGCAATCGGCTTGGCCAGCAGGCAACGATAGCTGCGGTTGAGGCCATCGAGCACACGCTGGCCAAAGCGCGGCCAGGCGGCATGCATGGCCAGCGCATAGGGCAGCGACAGCAGCAGGCCACCCAGAATATCCAGCGGCCAGTGCACACCCAGATAAATGCGTGACACCCCTACCAGCGCGGTCAGCAGCAACAGCAGCTGGCCCAGCCTGGCCTTGCCGGCCAGCCAGAAGGCAAAGGCGGTGGTGGCGAAGATGGTGGTGTGGTCACTGGGGAAGGACGGGTCGGCTGCATGGTCGATAAAGCGATACCCCAGGCCAATGGCAAAGGGGCGCGGGTGATCCCACAACATGCCGATCAGCTGATTGCACAGCAAGGCCAGCCCGACACTGAACAGCACCTTCAGCGCACGCTCGCGCTGGGCACGCTCACCCCACAGCCACATCAGCAGCAGCAATACCGGAATCAGCAAAATCAGGTATTTGGCAAAGAAGATGGCCAGCTTGATCATCAGCACGGACGAGACGGGCGTGGCGTTGATGAGCAGGAAACAAGCCTGATTGAAGCTTTCCAGTGCAAGCATGACAGTATGATGACAATTAACGGAAAAACGGATTGTAACGATCCTGCCGCATGCTGTCCTTGCCTGTTTTGTGACGAAGTTTGTACTGCCCGTGCAAAATGGGCACACTTTGCTTACACAAATACCGATTCCGGACAGTCCATGCCTGTCAACAACACACCGCCAGCACCACGGTCCGTCTCTTTGCGCGAGGCAAGCGCTTTCTGGCTGAAGCTGGGTTTCATCAGCTTTGGCGGCCCGGCCGGGCAGATTGCCATCCTGCATCAGGAACTGGTGGAACGCCGCCGCTGGATTTCCGAGCGCCGCTTTTTGCACGCGCTCAATTACTGCATGTTGCTGCCCGGCCCGGAAGCCCAGCAGCTGGCGACATATATTGGCTGGCTGCTGCACCGCACGCCTGGCGGTATCGTGGCTGGCGGACTTTTTGTGCTGCCTTCGCTGCTGATCCTGATTGCGCTGTCGTGGGCCTATCTGGTATTTGGCCAGCTGGGTGTGGTGGCGGGCATGTTTTACGGCATCAAGCCGGCCATTGTCGCCATCGTGCTGCATGCGGCACTGCGCATTGGTCAGCGTGCCTTGAAGAACCGCCTGCTGTGGGGACTGGCACTGGCTTCCTTTATCGCGCTGGCCGGTTTCGGACTGCCCTTCCCACTGATCATCCTGACTGCGGCCTTGATCGGCGCGCTGGCGGGCAAACACTACCCGGCGCTGTTTGCCGCCGCAGGCAGCGGACATGGCGCAGCGCATCAGTCAGCCGGACCGGCACTGATAGACGATGACACTCCACCGCCTCCTCATGCCCGTTTCAGCCGTGGCGGGCTGGTGCGCGTAGTGCTGGCCGGCAGCCTGTTGTGGTGCGGCCCGATGCTGGTGCTGCTTGGCCTGTTTGGCTGGGACCACCCCTTCAGCCAGATGGGCTGGTTTTTCACCAAGGCTGCCTTGCTGACTTTTGGCGGGGCATATGCGGTGCTGCCCTATGTCTATCAGGGTGCAGTGGTGCAGCATGGCTGGCTGAATGCCGGACAGATGATGGACGGACTGGCACTGGGCGAAACCACACCCGGCCCGCTCATCATGGTAGTGGCCTTTGTCGGCTTTGTCGGTGGCTTCCAGCATGCAGGGGGTATGGTTCCGGGGCTGGCTGGCACACTGGCCGCCTGCCTGGTGACCTGGTTTACCTTCCTGCCATCTTTCCTGTTCATTCTGGCTGGTGGGCCGCTGATTGAAAGCAGCCATGGCAAGCTGTCGCTCACTGCGCCACTGACTGCCATCACCGCGGCAGTGGTGGGCGTGATCGCCAACCTGGCGCTGTTCTTTGGCTGGCATGCGCTCTGGCCGCAAGGCTGGCAAGCCGGGCCGGACTGGCAGGCCATCCTGCTGGCCGTGGCTGCGGCACTGGCACTGCAGCGCTACAAGGTGGGGGTGATCAAGGTGATTGCCGCAGCAGCCGTGGCCGGCTGCCTGCTGCACGGCTAGTCGGCAGGCAAGCCCAGCCGTGTTGCCAGCTGGCGGATGGCTGCGGCATTGGAGGGGGAAAACACCAGCTCGGCGGCCTGTTGCCAGGGCAGCCATTGCTGGGACACATGCTCGCCTTCCGCCAGCCGCACCGCTTGTGGCGCGTCCAGTTGCAGGCCAAACACATATTCATCGTTATGCGTCACGCCGTCCGGGTAGCGATGACGCCAGTGCGGGTAGATTTCGTAGCGGTTGTGCAATTGCCAGTCACTCAGCACATGCTGGTCGGCATCCAGCCCGGTTTCTTCCAGCACCTCGCGCCGTGCTGTCTCCAGCAGGGTCTCGCTGCCTTCACGGCTGCCGGTGACCGACTGCCAGTAGCCCGCCCGGTCGGCGCGTTCAATCAGCAAGACTTCACCGGCTTTGGTGTGAATCACCACCAGCACGGAAACCGGCTGCTTAGTGCCCATCGCCACGCCCTCCGGATGCATCGGCCTTGCTGGCGGCCAGCAAGCCGGCCAGTTCCACCGCCGACTTGACGCCCATTTTCTCGAACACACGGGCACGGTGTACTTCCACCGTTTTCATGCTGATGGAGAGCTCTTCGGCAATCTGCTTGTTCAGCTTGCCCAGCAAAATCAGCTGCATCACTTCTTTTTCGCGCTCGGTCAATTGCGCCAGCATGCTGCCCACCCGCTGACGGCGGCCATGGCTGGCGCGGTTGCTTTCATCCTGTAGCAGCATTTTTTCCACCCGTGACAGCAATACCTCGTCGTCGAATGGTTTTTCCATGAAATCCAGCGCGCCCAGCTTGATGGCAGCCACCGCATGCGGCACATCGCCATGGGCGGTCAGCATGATGGCTGGCGGGCAGTAGTCCAGACCGGCAAGGCGCTCCAGCAGCATGATGCCGGACATGCCGGACATGCGCAGGTCGACAATCAGACCGTTGAAGCCGGTATCCGGGCCGGTGGCCAGGAACTCTTCGGCACTGTCAAAGCCGCTGACCTGGTAGCCCTGACCGTCCAGCAGCCAGATCAGCGCCTGCCGTACCGCGGCATCGTCATCCACAATCGCCAGTCGTTTGCCTGTCATCCCTGCTCTCCCCGGCCGGGCAAGGCCACGGCCACATCACTGACAATACGCACATCCCGCTGCGGATAGGGAATTTCGATACCCAGTTCCTTGAACCGCCGCCAGATGGCCAGATAGATTTCCGAACGCAAGCCCATGAAGCCGTTTTCCGGGTCTTTCACCCAGATGCCCAGCTCCAGATTGATGCCACTGTCGGCAAAAGCCGTGACAAAAGCCGCCGGGGCCGGGTCGGTCTTTACCCGCGGGTGCACTGCCGACTCACGCAGCACGGCCAGCGCCTGGTCCAGATCGGTACCGTAATCCACCTGGATGGGCAGGCTGATCCACATGGCCTTGTCCGAGTAGGACTGGTTGATCACGGTGTTGGAAATCAGCGCGTCATTCGGCACCAGGGCCTCGGAGCCATCTGCGCTTTTCAGTACCACATAGCGCGAGGTGATACGGGTGACATAGCCTACCCGGTTATCCACCATCAGACGGTCACCAATACGGATGGAACGGTCCAGCAGGATGATGAAGCCGGACACATAATTGCTGGCAATCTTCTGCAAGCCAAAACCCAGCCCCACACCCACCGCACCGCCAAACACCGACAGTACGGTGAGGTCTATCCCCACTACCGGCAGGGCGATGAGCACCGCCACCACGATCAGCAGGGTGCGGGCCATCTTGGCAAACACAATGCGCAAGGACAGGTCCATGTGCTTGAGCGCCATCACACGCGCCTCTATCACCCGGCTGACCCACAAGGCCACCACCACGATGACCGATACCCACAGCATGGCATTGAGGATGGTGAGCAGGTCCAGCCGCGACTTGCCGACAGAGAAGGAAACCGACTGCAGCCAGTCCAGCATCACTTCATCAAAGCCAATGGCCCAGCTGACAAAACCCAGCCACAGCATGGTGGCGATGAAGTGTTCGGAATTACGCTCGAACTTGCCCTGCGGCAGCGCCTGACGCATGACCGCGGTAAACAGGCGGATCACCCCCAGCCAGAACAGCATGGCAGCAAACAAGGGCAGCAGGTGCGGACGCGTATGCATCACCATCATCCAGCCGATGATGGATAGCAGCATGGATAGCAGGGCGACCAGCGGCAACACCAGCCGGAAGGCGGTATAGGGCAGGAACCGCTCGTAACGCTCCGGGTGATGCATGAACCAGCGGCGGAAGGTATTGCGCGCGGCAAACACCCCCAGCAACAGGCATAGCACGCCCAGCAACAGCTGGGTCAGCCCGGGGCCGGTCTGCAGCGCCTGCAATACCACGTCAAAATCCATTTCTTCACGCACAAACAGCATTGTTTTCTCCGTATCGCGCACCGAGGGTTCAGGCGCTCAGCACTGCGTCCTGCAAACGGCCTTCCACCAGCCGCAATGTTCGCTGCGCCCGGCCAGCCAGCTCCAGGTCGTGCGTGACAATCACCAGACTGGTGCCCAGCCCGGCATTCAGTTCCAGCATCAGATCGAACACCTGACGCGCGGTCTGGTAATCCAGATTACCGGTAGGTTCATCGGCCAGCAGGCAGGCAGGTTCGGTCACCAGCGCACGGGCAATGGCCGCCCGCTGGCGCTCGCCACCGGACAACTCGCCCGGTTTGTGCTGCAGGCGCTGGGCCAGGCCGACCCGTGTCAGCATGCTGGCCGCACGCTCTTCCGCTTCCTTGCGCGGCAGGCGACGAATCAGCAAGGGCATCATCACGTTTTCCAGCGCCGAAAACTCCGGCAGCAGGTGATGGAACTGGTAGACAAAGCCCAGCGACTGATTGCGCAGCACACCACGCTCGGCCTCGGTCAGGCCGGCCAGATCGCGCCCCAGCACTTCCACCACGCCCTGGCTGGGTGTATCCAGCCCGCCCAGCAAGTGCAGCAGCGTGCTCTTGCCCGAACCGGAGGCACCGACAATGGCCAGCCGTTCGCCCTTGTCCACACTCAGCGATACATCGGACAGCACGGTCAGGTTGAGCCGCCCTTCGCTATAGGTTTTGCCCAGATTGCGGCAGTTCAGCACATTACTCATAGCGCAGCGCCTCCGCCGGCTGGGTGCGCGCGGCACGCCAGCTCGGGTAAATGGTGGCCAGCAAGGCCAGCAACAGGGCAATCACGGTAATGGTGCTGACATCGCCCAGCTGCACATCGGAAGGCAGGTAGTCGATCATGTACACCTCGCTGGACAACAGCTTGGTGCCCAGCACGCGTTCGATCAGCGGCACGATCACATCCAGATTCAACGCCACCAGCACGCCACCGGCCACCCCGGCCAGCGTACCGCTGACCCCGGCCACCGAGCCCTGGATCATGAAAATCTTCATGATGCTGGACGGTGCCGCGCCCAGGGTGCGCAGGATGGCGATATCCGCCTGCTTGTCGGTCACCACCATCACCAGCGTGGACACCAGATTGAAAGCCGCCACCGCCACGATCAGGGTGAGGATGATGGTCATCATGCGTTTTTCGATTTGCACCGCACGGAAGTAATTGGCATTGGTATCGGTCCAGTCTGTCACCTGATCCTGCTGGCCCAGCGCCTGCTGCAGGTTGGCCTTCACCAGCGGAGCGAGCATCGGGTCATCCAGCTTCAGGCGCACGCCGCTGACGGTATTGCCCAGCCGCGACAACACCTGGGCATCCTGCAGATGGATCATGGCCAGCGAGGCGTCGTACTCGAACATGTCCACCTTGAAGATGCCGATCACGGTGAACTGCTTGTAACGCGGAATCATTCCGGCGGGCGTCACCGTGCCTTCCGGGGTGAACAGCGTCACCTTGTCGCCCATGCCCACATTCAGCTGTCTTGCCAGTTCCACCCCCAGCACGATGCCAAAACTGCCCGGCTGCAGCGCCTCCAGCTTGCCGCGCACCATGTGGCGGCCTACATCCACCACCTTGTCCTCAAGCACCGGTTCGATGCCGCGCACCAGGCCGCCGCGTACATTGCCGTAGGCGGAAAATAGCCCCTGACCATTGACGAAGGGCGCTGCCGCCAGCACATGCGTGTCCCGCTCTGCCACCTTGGCCACGCTCTGCCACTGCGGCAGACGGCCATCAAAGGCGGAGATTTCCACATGGGAAGCCACACTGAGAATGCGGCCACGGATTTCCTTCTGGAAACCGTTCATCACCGACAGCACGATGATCAGCGCGGCCACACCCAGCGCGATGCCGACAATGGAAATCAGGGAAATAAAGGAGATAAAACCGTTGCGCCGTTTGGCGCGCAAATAACGCAGCCCGATCAGGACTTCGAATGGCCAATGCATGCCAGAATGCCTTTCAGGGCTGGTAGGGGTTGTGCAGGCTCTGCATCAGACGGACCAGGAAGTCTTTCACCTGCGCCTCGTCACAGCCCATCAGAATGGCATCTTCCAGCGCGTCCTGCGCCATCTGCTGCAATTCTTCCAGGTTCTCGTTCATGACCTTGATTTTTTCCACGCAGGCCACAATGCCGCCCTGCGGATCTTTCCATACCGGTATGTCGATATTCATTGCCATGGCTGGCTATTCCTGAAAACGCAATGCCCGCACAGGCGGGCATGGAGGTGATGACAAACCACCAGCTTGTCAGTTGGCGGGTTTCTTCTTTTTGCCGTGGCCGGATTTGGCAGCCTTGGCCGGCTTGCCGGCCTTGTCGGACTTGGCTGCACGGGAAGACTTCTCCGCCTTGCCGGCCTTCTTCTTGCTGCTGGCGGCTTCGGCCACCGGCTTGCACTTCTTGCCCTTGCGGCACTTCATCGTGGGCGCGACTGCACTACCGCCACTGCCCTTGGCTGACACCGTGTCCGTGCCATTCACGTCATCTGCCGCAGCCACGGTATTGGCATTGCTGCGATTGATGCGGCGGGCACCGTTCCAGCGGCTTTGCCAGTAGCTTTGACTGAGGCTGACCACTTCGATGTTGCGACCGGTGCGCGGCGCATGGATGAACTTGCCATTACCCATATACATGCCGACATGGGAATAGGCAAAACCACGGGTATTGAAGAAGACCAGGTCTCCCGCCACCAGTTCACTTTTATCGACAGGCTTGCCAATGCGGGCCATTTCGGCGGAAGTACGCGGCAAATTGACCTTGAGGGATTTCTGGAATACATAACGGACAAAGCCGCTGCAATCCAGGCCGCTGACCGGCGAATTGCCACCAAAACGGTAGGCAACACCCAGCAGGCTCATGGCCTGCAGCAGCAAATCTCCTACAGCATCCTCGCCAGGCGAGGCATACTTGGCAATGGGGTCTTCCGAGGCCTCGACCTTGGGCCGTGCGTCCTGCGCAGTTTTTTCAGGTGCGGCCTGGGCAAAAACCATGACGCCAGCAAGCATCACGGCGAGTAATCGGAGTTGCAATTTCATAGGCCGCACTCTATCGGACAGGGACGGGAGTGTAAAGCCAACTTGGACACCAGATAGCCCATGCTCAGAGAAACTCTTGTTGCAATGCGTGACCTTCCACGCCTGAAGGAAATCAGCGGCATTCTCATCCGCCACGGTCTGGGCGAGTTTGCCCAGCGCCTGCGTCTGCCGCGCGCCATGGAAAAAGCCGGCGAATGGCTGAACCTGCATCTGCCGGATGCCGATGCCGGCCTGCCCACCCCGGTGCGGGTGCGGCTGGCCTTCGAGGAGCTGGGCCCCACTTTCATCAAGCTGGGGCAGATTCTCTCCACGCGGGTGGATGTATTCCCGGCCGAGTGGATTGCTGAATTCGAGAAACTGCAATCCACCGTGCCGCCGGTGGACCCGGCCTCGGTACGGCTGCTGGTGCAAAAAGCGCTGGGCAAGCCGCCGGAAGAGCTGTTTGCCAGCTTTGACGAGAAGCCCATCGGCTCTGCTTCCATCGCCCAGGTGCATTTTGCCACCCTGCACGATGGCAGCCATGTAGCAGTCAAGCTGCGCCGCCCCGGCATTGTCGACAAGGTGGACGCCGACCTGCGCATCCTGGCGCATCTGGCTACGCTGATCGAGCTGGAATTTCCCGACTCGCGCCGTTTTCAGCCGGTGGAAATCGTCAGCCAGTTTTCCCGCTCACTCAAGCGCGAGATGGACCTGGCGGTGGAAGCGCGCAATATGGAACGCTTCGCCCGTGATTTTGCCGACGATCCGCAAGTGGTGGTGCCCAAGGTGTACTGGGATTACACCAATCCGGCAGTCAACGTTCAGGAGCATATCGACGGTCTGTCCGCCAGCCGGCTGGAACAACTGGCCGACAGCGGGCTGGACCCGGTGCTGCTGGCCAGCCGCGGTGCCGACGCGGTGCTGAAGATGATTCTGCTCAACGGCTTTTTCCACGCCGACCCGCACCCGGGCAATGTGTTCTTCCTGGCGGAACACCGCATTGCCTTCATCGACTTCGGCATGGTGGGGCGCATCAGCCATGGCCGACGCGATGAAATCGTCGATCTGCTGGCCGCCCTCGGCGAGCGTAACGAACACGCGATGATGGACGTGCTGATCGAGTGGACCGGCAGCACACCGGTGGACGAGCAGAAGTTTGCCTACGATATCAGCGAGTTCATGTTCCAGTACGAACACGTCCCGCTGAAGAACCTCAACATCAGCCAGCTGATCAACGACATCATGGCCCTGATTCGCGACCACGGCATCCTGCTGCCGCCGGACATGGCCATGCTGTTCAAGGCGCTGATCACGCTGGAAGGGCTGGGCCGCCAGCTGGACCCGGACTTCCAGCTGGTGGAACACATCACGCCCTTCGTGCGCGAACTGATCGTGGCGCGCTACCACCCCAAAACCCTGCTCAAGCGCGGCAAGCTCACCCTGCAGGAAACGCTGGGCATGCTCACCGGGCTGCCACGCGACATCCTGCGCCTGTCCAAGGACATCCGCCAGGGCAAGTTCCGCATCAATCTGGACTTGCAGCGGCTGGACAGCTTTGGCAAACAGCTGGACCGCAGCACCAACCGCCTGACCATGGCCATTGTCACCGGCTGCCTGATCATCGGTTCCTCCATCGTGATGACGGTGAACGCCGGGCCCAAGCTGTTCGGCCTGCCCTTCTTCGGCTTCATCGGCTTCATGATTGCACTGTTCAACAGCGTGTGGCTGATCTGGTCGATCTGGCGTTCCGGCAAGGAGCTGTAAATGCGTTTCGTGTTACTTGTTTCCTTATTGCTGGCCAACAGCGCCGCCCAGGCCCTGCAACTGGTCGAACTGAACTGGCGCGCGCCAAGCGAACTGCAAGCGGCGCTGCAACCGCAATTAAGGCCGGATGAACGGCTGAGCGCGATGGACAACCAGCTGATCATCGACGCCAGCCCGGCGCGGGAGGCCCAACTGGCTGCACTGGCCCGTCAGCTGGACGTGCGCCCGGCCAGCCTGCGCCTGGAGGTGAGCCAGTCCGGCAGCAATGCGCAGAACCAATCCGGGGTGCAGGTACAAGGCAACATCAGCATCGGCCGCATCATGCCGGGCCAGACAGGTAGCAATCTGGCCCTGTCCGCCCAGCAAGACAGCCGCGTACAATCCAGTCAAGTCCTGCAAAGCCTCACCCTGCTGGACGGGCGCAGCGGCTTTATCCAGCTTGTGCAAAGCCGCCCCCTGCCCTGGCTGATGCTGACGCCGCAAGGCAGCCTGGTGCGTGGCAGCAGCATGCAGGATGCCATCACCGGTTTTTATGCCCGTCCGCGGCTGAACGGACAGCGCGTGAGCATCGAACTGGCCGTCAGCCAGCAGGCCTTCAACGGTGTGCAACGCACGGGCAGCCAACTGTCCACCACGGTAGAAGGCCGCTTGGGAGAATGGCTGGAAGTTGCCCGCACCACGCAGGACAGCCAGGGGCGGGAAAGCCTGCTGATCGGCGGCAGCCAACAGCAGGGACAGCAAAGCCACAGCGTACGGATTCGCGTGCAGGCCCTGCCCTGAGCGGCATCTTCGCTTGCCGGCAGGCACAATAAGCCACACAACAATGACAATGGACTGTCACGGCGCTTGCATTTGCAAATAGTAATGATTATCATTTGCAAAACTTATCCGGACAGGAGCCACTCATGAACGCAATGCTGGTAGGTGCAGATACCCTGGGCAACATCCCCTCCGTGCTGCAGGAACATGGCATCCAGATTCACCGCCACCTGAGCGGACGCAACAGCTCGCACCAGCGCAAGCTGGACCGTCTGCCGGCAGGAACCGACTTGCTGATCCTGTTTACCGATTTCCTCGGCCACAACGTGATGCGTCACTTCCGCTCGCTGGCCGCAGAACAGGATATCCGCTTCATTGCCTGCCGCCGCTCGGTGTGTGCGCTCAAGCAATCGCTGACCGGTGCCGGGCTGTGCGAACAGGCTTGTGCCAGCTGTCCGCAGCATCAGGCACAGCGCAGGCAGGCACACCAGGCCTCATGAGCAATGAAAAAGCCGACCCACGGGTCGGCTTTGCTTTGGCCTGTGACAAAACAGGACTTGGTGCGGAACAAGCTATTCGCCGCGCCCGGCCTGGCGGGCCGACTGGCGCAAGACTTGCAGCTGATGCGAGAACTGGCGGCAATTGCCGCACATCCACAAATGCACGCGCAGACGCACGTGATCCCACTGGCTCAATGGTTGATCCAGCCCTTGCGATATCAAACGGCTGGCCTGTCGGCAATTGATCTTCATGCCCTGGCCTCCCCGGTCCAGCGAATTTCGAAACATTCGCGCAAGCTCATTCGTGCGCGATAGAGCAGTACTGAACAGTTAGTCGCAGTAATGTCCAGATTGTTACAGATTTCGGCAATTTCCAGTCCCATCACCTCGCGCATGACAAAAGCCATGGCGGTGCGGCGCGGCATCACCTCGGAACAGCGCTCGAACACTTCCCAGAACTGACGGGAGATCAAGGACTCCTCCGGCCCGCTCCAGGCCTTGATCTTGTCCTGCCAGTGGCCGTCCTTGCTGAACAGGCCGTCAAAATCGCTATCGTCGGTTTCATCCTCCAGCGATTCGAACAGCACCTCCTTGCCCTTGCGGCGCAGGCGGTCTACCAGCTTGAAGCGCAGGATGGACGTCAGCCAGGTGCGCAGGCTCGATTTGCCGTTGAAACTGTCACCGGATTCCAGCGCCGCCAGCACGGTTTCCTGCACTACCTCGTTGGCGGCATCCCGATCGCGCAGCTGCGCCAAGGCATAGCGCTGCAAATAGCCCAGTTCGGCTTCCAGGTCTGCATGGGAAATCATGTTCAGTCTCCACGGCAGTAATCAACCGCATGTTCCAGCCGGTCGACGGTAATCACTTGCAAACCTTCAATCGGCTGACGTGGCTTGTTGGCGGTGGGCACCAGTGCGCGGGTGAAGCCCAGTTTGGCCGCCTCTTTCAGGCGCTCCTGGCCGCGCGATACCGGACGCACTTCACCGGCCAGCCCCACTTCACCGAATACCACCAGTTTTTCCGGCAGGGGCTTGTTACGTAGCGACGACACCATGGCCAGGATGACGGCCAGATCGGCCGCCGGTTCGCTGATCTTGACCCCGCCCACTGCGTTCAGGAATACATCCTGATCGAAACAGGCCACGCCGCCATGGCGGTGCAGCACCGCCAGCAGCATGGCCAGCCGGTTCTGCTCCAGCCCCACGGTGAGGCGCTTGGGTTGCATGCCGTGACAGTCATCCACCAGCGCCTGCACTTCCACCAGCAAGGGGCGCGTACCTTCCTGCGTCACCAGCACGCAAGAGCCGGGCACATCGTCGCGGTAGGACGACAGGAAAATGGCCGAGGGGTTGGACACGCCCTTGAGCCCGGTTTCGGTCATCACGAACACACCCAGCTCGTTGACCGCGCCAAAGCGGTTCTTGATGGCGCGGATCATGCGGTGACTGGAGTGGGTATCGCCTTCGAAATACAGCACGGTATCCACCATGTGTTCCAGCACGCGCGGGCCGGCCAGAGAGCCTTCCTTGGTGACATGGCCTACCAGCAGGATGGTGGTGCCGGTCTGCTTGGCCATGCGGGTGAGCTGGGCCGCACATTCACGCACCTGCGATACAGAACCGGGTGCCGAGGTCACCTGCTCGGTGTACAAGGTCTGGATGGAGTCGATGACTGCGACTTCCGGCTGCTCTTGCTTGAGCGTTTCCAGGATGGCTTCCAGGCGGATTTCCGCCAGCAGGTTCACCTGGCTGGGGTCAACCGCCAGCCGTGAGGCACGCAGGGCAATTTGCTGTGGCGATTCCTCACCCGATACATACAGCACCTTGCGCCGCTTGCCGATTACCGCCAGCGCCTGCAACAGCAGGGTGGATTTGCCAATGCCGGGGTCGCCGCCAATCAGGATGACGGCACCACGCACGATGCCGCCGCCCAGCACGCGGTCCAGCTCGTCGATGCCGGACGGGTCACGCGGCACTTCTTCGGTCTTGACCTCGGACAGCACTTGCACACGGGCATTGGTGGTGGACCACGACTGGAAACGAGGATTGCTGCTGGCGGGCGTGGAGACGGCCTCTACCAGGGTGTTCCAGGCGGAACAATGCGGACACTGGCCCTGCCATTTCGGCAGTTGGCCGCCGCACTCGGTGCAGCTGAAAACAGTTTTGGTTTTTGCCATCAGGAAAAGCGCAGGAAGGGGTTCAACCGGGATTGGCGTTGTTGGCGTTCTCTGCCGGAGCCTCGCCACCGGCTGCCGGTTTGTTGCCATTGAGTTGCTGGATGATGTTGAGCAGGCGTTTCTGGTCTGGTTCGCCGCTGCTGCTGGCCTTGGATTTGGACTTTTCACCACCGCCATTCTTGCGAATGGCCGCCAGAACGGCGGCCACTTGCGGATCGGTCTTGGCTTCTTTGTCCGCCTGTTCGCTGGTCAGCGGCGGCGGCGCATTGGCCACCGCACCCTTGGGCGCCGTGGCCGCACTGGATGACTTGCCTTCTGCCGGTGAACTGGCGGCAGCTTTCGCGGCAGAAGCTTCAGCATGACCGGCGGCACTGTCTGCCGGTGGTTCCATGGTATCCAGCTTGTTCTTGGCCATGTATTCGTTCATTTCACGCCAGCCGGCGTAAATGGCCGCCGTATCGGCATCCGGATTACGCCGAAAACACTCTTCCAGCGAGCGGCCGGTCTGACGACAGGCGGCACCGAGTGCCTTGTGTGCCTCTTTGGACAGGCCGGATACATTATTGACCCAATTGCAGCCGGCCAGCACCGCCAGCAAGGGCAGAATCCACAGACTCTTCATGCATTACCCCCATTTGCCATCCGCCGCAGCCACACAGGCCACGGCGCAGATGCAGCTTATTCGCCTTTTTTGCTGCGCAGGTCCAGCTCGATGATTTCGCCGCTGCGACCCTTGCTTTCTGCCGACAGCCAGTACAGCAGATAGGGCATCAGCGTGGCCAGGTCCGCCCGCTCGCTCTTGGCTTCACCCGGGTGGGTGCGATTGCGCTGCGGCGAATTCACCGGGCCCGGAATCAGCTGGTTGACGCGCAGGTTCGGGTAGACGTCCCATTCATCGGCGGCCACCTTGGTTAGATAGTTCAAACCGGCCTTGGAGGCGCCAAAGCCACCCCAGTAAGCCGCAGGGTGCAAGGAATGGCTTTCGCCCATGAACAGCACCGATGCATCCGGCGATTCCTTCAGCAGCGGCAGGCAGGCGCGGCTCAACGCAAACGGGGCCACGGTGTTGATGCGGTACTGGTTCATCCACTCGTCGATGCCCTGGTTGGACAGTGGCGACAAGGCATAAAAATGCGATGCGCAATGCACGATGCCGTCCAGTCGGCCCAGCGTCTGCTTGATCTGGAAAGCGGCATTGCCCAGTTGTTCGTCCGTTGCCGTCAGCAAGTCCAGCGGAATGGCTGCCGGCTCCTTGCCGCCGGCGGCCATGATTTCATCGTAGACCTTCTCCAGCCCTTTTACGCTGCGCGCCAGCAATACGACATCCGCACCATGTGCAGCAAACGTCAGCGCGGCTTCCCGGCCCACCCCTTGCGTTGCGCCCGTCACCAGAATGACGCGGCCTTCCAGACAATTCTTGGCAAATGTTTGGTTCATTTTGTTTTTTCAGCTGTGAGTTACCTGCCGGCAACTCTTGATGATGGCAAGTCCTGCATTAACTGGCGGGCCGCGGTAAGACCGCTGCGCACCGCACCTTCCAGCGTGGCGGGATATTCCGGGCACAGCCAGTCACCCGCCAGATAAACCGATTGTACCCTGCTACGGCAGTGTGGTCTTGTCAGACCCACGCCAGAGGCAAAGGTGGCGCGCTTCTCCACGATCAGCTGCCGCTCCAGCGGCACCAGCCCGTTGAGCGCCGGCAACAGCACCTCGACATCCGCCTGCACCCGGTCCAGCAAGCTGGCACGATCCAGGTTGCGCACCGCGGGCGGTGGTGCGCTGATGACAGCGGCCAGCAAGCCTCGCTCACCCGACAGCGCCTGGCGGTCGAACAGCCAGTCCAGCGTGCCGCCCTGCAAACCCGTCATGGGAACCGGCATGTTGATGTCGGCATCGTAGCGCAGGTATGCGGTATATATCGGCCAATAATGAAATGCCTTGATCTGACTTTGCAGTTGCGGCTCCTGCAGCAGTTCGGCCGCATGATAAGGTGCCACCGCGACGATGGCGGCATCAAACGGCTCACCATCCACCACCACACCCTGCTCTGCCGGATGAATCTGTGCGACCCGTACACCGGCACGCCATTGCAGGCCTTGTTCGCGCAGCCAGTCCAAGGCCGGGCCAGGAAACAAGGCCGTCAGATCACTGCGCGGCAACAGCAGGTCGCTATCGGCACGGCGACCACCCAGGCTGTCGCGCAAGGTGGTGGCCAGAATCTGCATGGAAGCCAGCTCCAGCGGGGTATTGAGCGCCGACAGCACCATGGGACGCCAGAACTGCTCCACCAGATGAGCCGACTGCCTTTGTGCGGTCAGCCACTCGGCAACCGTGATGTCTTGCGCCAAGCGCCAGCCTTGCCAGCGCAAGCCCTGCAAGGCACGGGCCAGTTGCCATTTGTCCCGCCAGCCAATGCCGCTTGCCGTCAGCAGGCCGGCCAGCACATGCAAGGGAGCAGGCCAGCGCGGGCATTGCATGCGCATGCCGCCCTGGCGCTGCCAGACCAGCGGCAGCCGCAACATGGCCTTGGCCTCGTCAACGCCCACTCTGCGCATCAGTTGCAGGCAATCGCGGTAGGCACCAATCAGGATGTGCTGTCCATTATCCAGCAGACTGTCGCCACTATTCAGGCGGCGGGCCCGTCCGCCAGGTTCGCGCCCGGCCTCGAACAAGGTCAGATCAGCCTGACCTGCCAGCTCCACCGCGGCGGCAAGCCCAGCCCAGCCGGCACCGATAATGGCAATTTTCGGTCTGGCCTTCATCACAGCATCAGGCCTTGTAGCCCAGCGTCCAGGTGCGCCATGCCAGCCACAGTTTGCGTACTGGCGTCAGCGACAGGCGCTGGTTCAACACCTTGGCCGGGCCATCCAGCTGGATTTCCTCCAGCGTGGCGCGGTAGATGGCGGCCATCAGCAGGCCGGGACGCTGGCTCTTGCGGTCCACCACCGGCAGCAGCTCCCAGGCGCGGCGGTAATATTCACGCGCGCGTTCGATCTGGAAAGACATCAGCGCAGCAAATTCCGGACTTTCCTTGTAGCTCATCAGGTCGCTGGCCGGCACATTGAAACGCTGCAGCTCTTCCACCGGCAGGTAAATGCGGCCACGGCGCGCGTCTTCACCAACGTCGCGGATGATATTGGTCAGCTGGAAGGCAATACCCAGTTCATGCGCGTATTTCAGCGTTTGCCGGTCCTGGTAGCCGAAAATCTGTGCTGCCAGCTGGCCCACCACCCCCGCCACGCGATGGCAGTACAACAGCAGGTCCTGGAAGCGGTCGTATCGGGCAAAGTCCAGGTCCATCTGCATGCCGTCGATGATTTCTTCCAGCAGGTTCTGCGGCAGGTCCAGCGCGCTGACATGCGGCTTGAGCGCCAGCATCACCGGATGTTCGGGCTGGCCGTGGTACAGCTTTTCCACTTCACCTCGCCACCAGGCCAGCTTGGCGCGGGCAACGTTTTCGTCGTGACATTCATCCACCACGTCGTCCACTTCGCGGCAAAAGGCATACAGCGCGGTAATGGCATCGCGGCGGTCTTCCGGCAAGAAGCGGAAGCTGTAGTAAAAGCTGGAGCCGCTGCTGGCGGCCTTGTCCTGACAATACTGCTGCGGCGTCACACGCCTCTCCTTTGTTGCCGACGGGTCAGCCTGCTGCTTCCCATCTGGGTAAGTATGTTTATCTGCTATCTGGCGCGCAGCGCACGCCACAGCATGTAAATCCAGTCGCGCCAGGTCAGTACCGGGCGCTGGCGGAACACGTCGCCGCCGCTGTCGTGCAGCTTTTTCAGGATGCGCTCGCCGCCCATGATGACAAGACGCAGCTCCAGCCCCAGGCGACCCTTGAGCACCTTGCCCAGCGGCGCACCGGCTTGCAGCATCTTGCGGGTGCGTTCGATCTGCGCCAGCATCATCGGCCGCCACAGGCCGGTGGCATCGCGCCCGGCAATCTGCGCTTCGCGGATGCGGTATTTTTCCAGATCATCCAGCGGAATGTAGATGCGGCCCTTGTTCCAGTCCACGCCGACATCCTGCAGGAAGTTGATCAGTTGCAATGCCGTGCAGATGCCATCGGACATGGCCAGGCTGCGCGGGTCGTTTTCACCATACAGTGCCAGCATCAGCCGCCCCACCGGATTGGCCGAGCGGCGACAGTAGTCCACCACTTCGGCAAAGCTCTGGTAGCGGGTTTTCACCACGTCCTGACTGAAGGCCGACAGCAAGTCATAAAACGGCTGCAGCGGCAGCTGATGCTGGCTGATGACGGTAGCCAGGTTGCGCATCAGCGGCATGGCCGGAATACCGCCATCGCGGATGACATCCAGCTCGTCACGCAAATGCGTCAGTTCGCGCAGGCGTTCGTCAGGCAGCTTGTCACCTTCGTCCGCCACATCATCGGCATAGCGGGCAAAATGATAGATGACATGCACGGCGCGGCGCATGCGCCGTGGCAGCAAGATCGACCCGACCGGGAAGTTTTCGTAGTGACCAACCGACATCGGCAATCCAACCCTGTCATTGCAGAACCGGTGATTATAGCGCAGGGGCAGCGCTAAATTTTTTTTCGCAGATCCCTTTACAGCCGCGGACAGCCTGTCTATACTGCGCCCCACTGTGAACAACAGACACGGGGCTATAGCTCAGCTGGGAGAGCGCTTGCATGGCATGCAAGAGGTCAGCGGTTCGATCCCGCTTAGCTCCACCAAAGGTCTTCACAGGTTTTGCCTAGGGTCCCCATCGTCTAGAGGCCTAGGACATCGCCCTTTCACGGCGGTAACCGGGGTTCGAATCCCCGTGGGGACGCCAAGAATTCGATGTAGTACCCGTGGGGGTATAGCTCAGCTGGGAGAGCGCTTGCATGGCATGCAAGAGGTCAGCGGTTCGATCCCGCTTATCTCCACCAACACAAAAGCCGGAATCACGCGATTCCGGCTTTTTCTTTGCCTGCGTCAAATGGCTGCCGTCCCCGGCGGCCCCAGCAGCGGCACCAGCTGTGCCAGCCTTGCCTGTACCTGCAACAGCAGCGGATGCTGCGCCATGCCAAAGCCCTCGCCAACCAGCGCCAGCACAAAGCGGATGCCGTGCAATACCAGCACGGCGGCTTCTTGCTCTTGTGGCAGCAAGACATTGTCACCAGGCCGTTGCCGTCGCCGCCGCTCCGCCACCCGCGGCGCAAATGCTGGCGATGGCAGTTCTCCGGCCTGCCTGCTGTACAAGCGATAAGGCAAGGGCCAGTCATCCACCACAACGGGCTGCCGCCCGGTCAACTCCTGCAGCACCTGCCCCCATTCCTCAACCAGACGCACCAGGCGTTCCAGCCCGCTCCTGGCCTGTCCTCGGCCACCCTGCATCATCTGTTCGCGCAAATGCTGGACGCGCCGCAACAGAAAACGCAGCTTGGCCAGGGCCAGCTGACGCGCGTCTTCATCCCGTCCGCTACCGGCACGTCGTGCCAGATCATCCAGCATGGCCACCCAGTCCAGAAACTCTGCCAGGGCCACGCTTTCCTCTACGCCATCCCGGTTTGGCATGCGCCGTGGCAGTTTGCCACGCCGGGCCTGTGGTTCAGCCATGGTGTTGAACCAGACATTCTGCTTGGCGGTGATTTTCATCGCGATGCCTCACTCAGCGGACTGCCCACCACATTTTCAATAAATATTTGTTTTATTTTAAATCTATCGACCAGTATCGAGAATACTTGAATCGTTGAACAGCAAACAGCGTAAGCAGCATGAAAAATGCCAGCGCACGGCGCTGGCATCGGGGAAGTGCGGCAAAAACGGAATGATCAGGAAAACAGCATGTGGCCCAGCTTGGCGGCCTTGGTATCCAGGTAACGATCGTTATGCGGGTTGCGCCCCACCATCAGCGGCACCCGCTCCACCACGTCGATACCGGCGGTCTTGAGGGTTTCCAGCTTGCGCGGGTTGTTGGTCATCACCCGCACGCTCTTGATATTCAGCGCATCCAGCATGTGGCGCGCCACGCGGAAGTCACGCATGTCCGCCGGGAAGCCCAGTTGCTCGTTGGCTTCCACGGTGTCCGCCCCGCCATCCTGCAATTTGTAGGCGCGGATCTTGTTGATCAGACCGATACCACGACCTTCTTGCCGCAAATAGAGCAAGGCACCACGGCCTTCCTTTGCAATGGCTTCCAGCGCAGCTTCCAGCTGGAAACCGCAATCGCAACGCAAGGAGAACAGTGCGTCACCGGTCAGGCATTCCGAATGCAGGCGTGCCAGCACCGGCTCACCATCGGCCACGTCGCCCATGGTGAGCACCACATGTTCGCGCCGGCTGTCCTGCTCCTCAAAGCCATGCATGGTGAACACCCCGAACGGCGTAGGCAGCTTGCAACTGGCCACGTAATCAACAACGGGTTCAATCTGCGGGTTGGGGTATTGCGCGGCCATGCTTGCTCCGGAATCTGTTCGGGAAACTTCGCGCTTGCTACGCGAAGCCATGTGGTGGGGAATATTCCGTAACTGAGGGCAATTTACGCCTTTTCAAGCGGCGGCATGGCAGCAAACGGTGCTGCCAGCACAATGGCCAATGCCGCCAGCCATACCTGACGGCTGGCATCAAAGTAGCTCAGCTGACTGGATTCGGCATCCAGAATACCCAATACCCGGTCATGCTCATCCACGATGGGCAGGCAGACTTCACTCTTCACCTTGGGGTCGCATTCGTAGTAGCCGCCACCTTCGGCGCGCCAGGCGGCGACATCGTCAATCAGCACGCCCCAGCCGGTCAGGCCAACGCGGCTGTTATTGCTGCCTGCGGCAAATTCTTCGGTCAGCGGGAATTCAGCCCGGCTGGGCAGGCCCTGGTAGGCCAGCTTTACCAGACGGGCATCCTTGCCCTCACCGGCGCGGCGATAAATGCCCAGCCAGTCTGCACCGATCTTCTGGTTGACCGAATCGACCAGTGCATTGAAATTGGTCAGCAAGCTGCGCGCAGCTTCGGTTTCGCCGCCAAACCATACCGACAGGTCGTACGGTTCATCAGCCAGCTCTTCTACCAGCGAGCAGGCACCGTCTTCGCTCAGCTCGGGCACCTGGTAGCGGAACAGATCGCGCTGCACCGGGGGTTTTTCCACATCCAGCACGGCCTGCAAGGTCATGACGGCAATTTGCAATTCGGTTCGATCTAGCTTCAGGCCCTGTTCACGCAGGTAGTCGGTCAGCTGGCGGGTCGGTATCATCAATACTCCTGGCATTGCTTGGAACACAGACAGCCAAACACGGCCAAGCTGTCTGATAAAACGCGTTAGCATACCAATACTGCCAACAAAAGTCGCCCTTCCCTCTGCCTGCATCGCTGCCTCATGACTGCCATCCATATTCCGTTTTCTCCGCTGCGCATCCGTGCGGGTCATCGCACCATCTCCCTGCTCCGACAACACGGCCTGCCAGCCGACCGGGTTGGCCAGCCTGCCCGGTGCTGCCCGGAGGCCCCAA
>NZ_LNQV01000031.1 GCF_001515305.1 Aquitalea pelogenes | reverse complement strand
GCCGACACTGGCAGCGGCTGGGCAATGAACTGCGCCTGCCCGCCCTGCCGATGCGGCGGCACCACCAGCCGACGGGCCACGCCATTGGCCAGCTCCGCGCCATAACGCTGACGCAACAGATGCAGGCAGCAATCCAGCCCGGCGGCCGTACCGGCGGAGGTCAGCAGCGGCCCGTCTTCCACATACAGTACTGCCGGGTCCAGCCGCACTTGCGGGTAACGACTGGCAAAGTCCTCGGCATACGCCCAGTGAGTGGTGGCATTGCGCCCATCCAGCAAACCGGCTTCGGCCAGCACATACGCCCCCAGGCACAGGCCGACTATCTGCACGCCAGCCTGACTCGCCTGCTGCAAGGCCTGCACCAGCGCGTGCGGTACCGGCCTGCCTACCTGCCAGCTGGGCAGGATGATGATGTCCGCGCCGTCCAGCCCTTCCAGCCCGTAATCGCAGGCAATGGAAAAACCGGCCGAGGTGCGGATGGGACCGGCGTCCACTACGCATACACGCAGGGTGAAGGCCGGCATGTCCGGATGCGCATCGCCAAACACCACACAGGGCACCGACAGATGAAACGGGCTGATGTGCTGGAATGCCAGTACGGCAATGATAGGAGGCGACATGGGGCATTTCCGACAGATGGAATTGGCCCGATCTTAACGCATTCTGGCAATCGGGCCACTTTTTCCCAACGCAGTGACTACCGATAATGGCTGCACCTTCAGCCACAACCGGAGCACATCATGCCGCACACACAACGCGCACTCATCGTCATCGACCTGCAAAACGACTATTTCCCCGACGGCAAATACCCGCTGTGGAACAGCGAAGCAGTGCTGGATAACTGCGTAGCCGCCATCGAGCGGGCACATGCACTGGGCATGCCGGTGATTCTGGTGCAACACGTGGCGGACAGCAGCAAGGGTATCGCCCCCTTCTTCAATGCTGGCAGCGCAGGCGTTGCCCTTCACCCGCGCATTCTGGCCGCTGCGCCGCATGCTCCGGTGGTGGTGAAACAGGCGGCCGACAGCTTTCATGAAACCAGCCTGCAAGCCACGCTGGATGAACTGGGCATCCGCCAACTGCTGCTGTGCGGCATGATGACGCAAAACTGCGTCACCCATACCGCCCTGTCGCGCGCTGCCGACAAGTATGAAGTAGCCGTGCTGGCCGACTGCTGCACCACGGTGGACCAGATGCTGCATGCCATCGCACTCAATGCCCTGTCCATTCGCGTGCCACTGCCCACGGCGGCACAGGCATTGGCCTGAAGCTGCCGGTCTGGAACGCAAATGAAAAAACCCGCCGGATGGCGGGTTTCTGCTTGCAGCGATACCGGTTCAGGCTCAGGCCTTGTTGACCGGAATCTTGCCGATCTTAACGCGCCATTCCGCCGGGCCGGTGTTGTGTACCGAGATACCGTTGGAATCGACCGCTACCGTTACCGGCATGTCTTTTACTTCGAACTCGTAGATGGCTTCCATGCCAAGGTCGGCAAAACCCACTACCTTGGAGGCCTTGATGGCCTTGGACACCAGGTAGGCCGAACCACCCACTGCCATCAGGTATACCGCCTTGTTGTCCTTGATGGCTTCAATGGCAGCCGGGCCACGTTCGGCCTTGCCGATCATGCCGAGCAAGCCGGTCTGTTCCAGCATCTGGCGGGTGAACTTGTCCATGCGGGTGGCAGTGGTGGGGCCAGCCGGGCCAACCACTTCGTCACGCACCGGATCAACCGGGCCCACGTAGTAGATGAAGCGGTTGGTGAAGTCCACCGGCAGCGCCTCGCCCTTGTTCAGCATGTCCACCATGCGCTTGTGCGCGGCATCACGACCGGTGAGGATCTTGCCGTTGAGCAGCAGTACATCACCCGGCTGCCAGCTGGCCACTTCTTCCTTGGTGATCTTGTCCAGATCCACACGCTTGCCATTGCTGGTGTCGTAGGTGATTTCCGGCCAGTCTTCCAGGCTGGGCGGAGCCAGATGGGCCGGGCCGCTGCCATCCAGATGGAAATGGATGTGACGGGTGGCGGCGCAGTTGGGGATCATGGCCACCGGCAGGCTGGCGGCGTGGGTCGGGTAGTCCAGAATCTTCACGTCCAGCACAGTGGTGAGACCGCCCAGGCCTTGTGCGCCAATACCCAGCGCATTCACTTTTTCGAAGATTTCCAGGCGCAGCTGTTCTACGCGGGACAGCTCGGCACCGCTGTCAGCCTTGGCTTTCAGCTCGTGGATGTCCACGTGCGACATCAGGCTTTCCTTGGCCAGCAACATGGCTTTTTCCGGGGTACCGCCAATGCCGATACCGAGGATGCCCGGCGGGCACCAGCCGGCACCCATGGTGGGCACGGTCTTGATCACCCAGTCGACAATGCTGTCGGACGGATTGAGCGCGTAGAACTTGGACTTGTTCTCCGAGCCACCGCCCTTGGCCGCACAGGTCACTTCCACGCCATCGCCTTCGACGATTTCGAAGTGCACCACGGCCGGGGTGTTGTCCTTGCTGTTCTGACGCTTGCCAGCCGGGTCCAGCAGCACGGAAGCGCGCAGCTTGTTGTCCGGGTTGTTGTAAGCGCGGCGCACGCCTTCGTTGACCATTTCCTGTACCGACAGGGTGGCGTCCCACTGCACATTCATGCCCACTTTCAGGAATACCACGGCAATGCCGGTATCCTGGCAGATGGGGCGACGGCCTTCGGCACACATGCGGCTGTTGATCAGGATCTGCGCCATGGCGTCCTTGGCCGCCGGGCTTTCTTCATGCAGATAGGCCTGATACAGGGCGTCGATGTAGTCCTTGGGGTGGTAGCAACTGATGTACTGAAAAGCATCGGCGATGCTTTGAATGAAATCATCCTGACGGATAACAGCCATGAGCGGTCTCTCCAGCGTAGGGGCTTTAGGAATTGTCGGGACATTTTAGGCGCTTGTGCCGCATTGCGCCATGCCCGCTCCCCTCATCCGTGCTGCAGATGATCGACAAAATCGTCCAGTGCCTGTTCCAGCTCCAGCACCAGGGCCATGCAGGCGGCAGACAGCCCGGCACGCGCCTCGGCTTCCAGCCGGGCGGCACAGTCGGCCATGGCGGCCGCGCCCACCGTGCGGCTGGCACCCTTGATGCGATGGGCCAGCAGGATGAAGGTTTGCTGGTCAGAGCGCTGCCAGGCTTGCAGCAGTTGCTGCAGATCGGCCTGCTTGTCGCGGGCGAAATCCTGCAGCAAGGGTAGCTCCAGCGCCCAGTCCCCCTGGCTCAGCCCAAACAGCACCTGTCGGTCCAGTACCGGCAAGTGAATGGCCGCGGGCGGCACCACCGGCAGGCAGCCCGTCACCGCGCGCAGCCAGGCAGCGTCCTCCGGCGGCCATGGCAAGCTGGCATCCAGCAGGGGCAAAGTGGATACGCTCAGCGAGAGAGGATCGGCCCCAGCCAGCAGCAAGGGCGTATGGCCACGCCATGGTTCGGCGGCTTCGCACGCGCGAATGGATTGTGCCAGTTCCAGACCGGCGTTCAGCCATTGCCGCTCGCTCACCAGCAGCAAGGCCAGCGGGCCCTGTTGCCAGCGCTGCCGTGCAGCAGTCGCGGTGTCCACTCTTTCAAATGGATAGCCAAGTACTTGCCATTGCCCGGCAAGTTCCGCCGCACGGCCGGCATCCGGCTCCAGCAGCAGGATGGGCCACTGCCAGGGCTGCGGCAGCGTGCCGGGAGAAGCCAGCGGAGCATGCAGCAGCACACTGTATTGCTGGCCATCAGCCTGGTATTCGCAGTGCTGGCGGCTACCCAGCTGCCGCGCCAGTTGCCGGCTGATAACAGCAGATGACAAAGCCGCTGTTGTCGGCTTGCGGGCCCGGGCAAGTGCGTGCGGGGCTAGGCCCGCCAGCGGCACATGGCGCACGGTGCTGACTTCCACGCTGATGATCTGCTGCATTTGTTGCTGGGCCAAGAGCTGCACCCGCAAGCTGATTTGTCGCAGTTGGCCATCTTGCAAGGCTGCCGCCAGCCAATGGCGGACCAGCGCTTGCAGCCGCACGGCATCCAGCAGCAGCGGCGTGCTGAGCGCGGGGTCGAGTTCCAGCTGGAATTCCACCCCCATGCGCTCGCATGGCAGGCGGAAACAGTGATGCAACTGGCGCAGCAGTTCCGGCAAGGCCTGCACGCTGCCGGGAGAACTACGCCCCTGCCGACAAGCCGTCAGCAAGGGAAAGCGGAAAGACGTGGTCGCCACGTGGTCGGGCCTGGACATGTCAATGGGGATAGCGCGGAGCCGTGCTCAGTTGTAAGGCAATTGCCGGGTATGTCCATCACGCTGGATGGCCTTGACATGATACATGGCATGGTCGGCCTGGTTGACCAGTTGTTCGGCCGTGGTACCGTCACGCGGGTACAGGCTGTAACCGATACTGGCCCCGACTTCCAGCTTCTTGCCCTCCACCAGTATGGGTTCGCCAATACTGAGCGACAGCTTGGACAGCAGTTCGGACAGACCATCTGTCGTAAAGCTGCCTTGCAGCAGGATCAGGTATTCATCCCCGCCCATGCGCGCCACCATATCGTTACCACGCACCGCATGCAGCAGGCGCGCGCCACGATCTGCAGCACCTGGTCGCCAATGGCATGGCCATGCTGGTCGTTGATTTGCTTGAAGTGGTCCAGGTCGACAAACAGCACGGCAAACTGGCTGGTATTGCGTTGCGCTTGCTCCAGCAATTGTTCCAGCCGCTGGAAAAACAGCGCACGGTTAGCCAGGCCGGTCAGGCTGTCGTGGTGTGCCAGATAGCTCAATTCGCGCTGGTTGTCGTACAGGCTGGCCATATGGCTGTTGATCTGCCGCTGCATGCGATCGAAATTGCGTGCCAGCACGCCGATTTCATCATTGCGCTCTACCGGCAGTGCCTGCTGCAGTTGCGTGGTGGAGAAACTGCTGGCCGCCTGCGCCAGGGTGTTGATGGGTCGCAGCATGGCACGGGCAAACACCACCGCCAGCATGATGGCAATCACGCTGAAAGCCAGCACCATGTGGATGATGCGCTGCCCCAGTGGTGCCGCACCGGCCACCGCGGTATCCAGCGGTTGCACCAGGCCGGTGACGATGAAGTCGTCACGATTGCCACGGCCAAGCGGATGGCGGACAAAGGCCATCACCTGTCCGGCGGCTTGTTGCGGGTCGTCCAGGCCGCTGAGCGCCAGCTGGTTTTGCTTGCGTTCGAACAAGGCTTTGGTGGCGGCAAAGCT
Organism: Aquitalea pelogenes; assembly: GCF_001515305.1. Taxonomy (GTDB): domain Bacteria; phylum Pseudomonadota; class Gammaproteobacteria; order Burkholderiales; family Chromobacteriaceae; genus Aquitalea; species Aquitalea pelogenes. The sequence continues at coordinate 46,873 of NZ_LNQV01000031.1, read as the reverse complement.
GTCCTGCATCAGCACCCGCCGTCCCTTGTCGAAACCGAAGGTCTGGGCCGGGTCCGGGTGAACCAGAAAATCCCCCCAGCGATTGGCCAGATACAGTTGGTAATCCTTGGGCAAATCACTGCGCAACTGGCCCAGCAAGCGTTCCAGGTCCAGATTGATCACCAGCAGGCCGCCGGGCTGGCCATCACTGCGCGGCAAGGGGGTAGCTACCATCAGGCCGGGCCGCCTTCGGCATCATGCGAGGAACGCTCGTGATTCACTTCGATAGACGATTGGTAAATTTGCCCGGCCGGCAGCGCCAGGGTTTCAAACACATAGGGGAAGTGGCCTTTTTCCTGCAAATCGCCACCATCCACCCGCGCTGTCAGCCCGGACCTGGAGTCGACCCGTACCAGTTCAAGCCCGTTGTCCGCCGTGCCGATCAGCCGCACCTGCAGGTATTCCGGATGCAGGGCCAGCATGGCAGCGAAGGCCTGCGCCAGTTCATCCCGCGCCCGTCTGGCTTCACTGCCATTGCGCTGGTTGATCACCACCTGCACTTGCACCAGGCGTGACAGCAGCAAGGTATCGTCTGCGGCTTCATCCTCCCATTGCACCATGCGCCGGTTCACCCCGCGCGCGGCGGTCAGCAAGTCGCTTTGCGTTGCCGACACCAGCATGGCGCGATTGGCGGTATAGGCGTAGTAGCCGGTAATGCCGGAGGACAGGATGCCGAAAATGGCCAGCAGCAAGGCGAGTTTGAACAAGAGACCGGAGCGCATGATTCAGAAGCTCCCCGGCAAGTCGCCAGAATAGATTTTTTGCCACAGCGCTTCACGCCGGTTGGCATTTTCCACCGGCTGCAGCCACAACACGCGCGCGCCGGATGGCAGGTCGGCACTGGCACTGAGTGTATTGGCCAGCCCCTGTCTGGTGGGCAGAAGCGCGCTGACCGAGGGCTCCAGCATGTAGTTGATCCATTGCTGTGCCAATTGCGGCTGGCGTGCTGCGCGCGTCATCGCCCAGCAGTCCAGCCAGGCCAGCACGCCCTCGCGCGGAATGGCATAGCCGACATCGGCCCCGGCCTGGCGCAGCGAGTTGAGCTGCTGGGTGCCGTAATTGCCGAACATCACCGCCACCTTGTGGCGGATGAACAGTTCGGTGGCTTCTTCGGGCAGGTTGTAATAAGTCAGTACATTACGCCGCAGGTCGATCAGCCGCTTCACCATGGCAGCCTGTTGTGCGGCGTCAAGCCGGAAGGGCTGGGCAATGCCGCTGGCCAGCGCGGCAAAGGAAAAATTGTGCGGCCCGCTGTTGAAGTCCAGCACCTTGTGACGATAGCGCGGGTCCCACAGCACGTTCATGGAGTCCGGCGGGCGGGCAAATTGCCGCTTGTCGTAAATGATGCCCATGGTGGAATAGGTATAGGGCACGGCATACAGCTTCCCCTGCTGCTGCAGGCCGGGAATGCCGGCCCGGTCACGAAAGCGTGGCAGCTGGCGTTGCAGATTGGGAATCAGGGACGGGTTCAGTGGCAATAACAGCCCGGCAGCATGGTAGCGCTGCATTTCGGCGGTATTGGCGGCAACCACATCAAAACGTGGTCCGCCTGCGGCGTGCATGCGGGCCCACAGTGCCTCGTCGGAATCGACAAAGGTCACTTCGACGCTGACCTGATAGCGCCGTTCAAAGTCATGCACCACATCCGGGTCGGCATAACCCGGCCAGGCCAGCACGCGCAGCACGTCCTTGGCCATGACCAACTGGCAGCACAACAGGCAGCCAATCACCCCCGCAAGCAGGCGTATTGCTCTTGATGTCACGTTTACTGTTCTTCTTTTTCAAGCCACCGTTTGAATGTAGCTGTTTGTAAGCATTTCTACTTGTTTTTTTCACTCATTCATTCTGCTTTGACAAGCTTTCCCGATAGCGCGCTGCCTGCTGCAACAACCAGTCGGCAAAAGCCCGGTGTGGCGGCGATTGCTGGCGGTCCGGCGGGTAGACCAGGTAATAGGCATTGTCACTGGGCAAGGAAATATCACAAGGGGTGAGCAGATTGCCACTGCTGATTTCCTGCTGCACCAGAAAGCGCGGCACCAGTGCCACCCCCATGCCGGCACGGGCTGCTTCCACCAGCATGGAAAACAGCTCGTAGCGCGCCCCTACCATGGCCTGCGGATTATCCACCCCTGCCGTTACAAACCAACGTTGCCAGGCCTCATGCCGGGCCGACAAATGCAACAAGGGGTATTGGGCGATTTGCGCAGCCGGTACCGCGGCCCCGCACACCAGCTGCGGGCTGCAGACCGGAATCATTTCTTCGCCAAACAGCCAGCTGGCCTCGGCACCGGGCCACACCCCATTGCCAAAGTGGATGCAGGCGTCAAAACCGGTATCGGTGAAGATGAAAGGGTCGGAACGGGTGGTGATGTTGACGGTGATATGCGGATGCGCCTGATTGAACAGTGGCAGCCGCGGAATCAGCCAGCGGGTGGCAAAGGTGGGCACGGCCGCCAGCTCGATCACGCCTTCCGCCCCCTGATGCGCCATCAAGGCCAGGGTATGGCGCTCCAGCCGCTCCAGACAGTCACGTACGCCTCGCGCATAGGCGCGGCCGGCTTCGGTCAGGCTGATCCGGCGCTTGATGCGATGAAACAGGGCCACGCCCAGCATGTCTTCCAGCTGGGCAATCTGCTTGCACACGGCACTCTGGGTGAGCGACAGCTCTTCTGCCGCGCGGGTGAAACTCTGGTGGCGCGCCGCACTCTCCAGCGCCTGCAAGGCCTCGATACCGGGTAAACGTTTACGCATACATTCTTCCATTCACTCACAATGTGTGGAATTTATATCGTTTGCGAGCACCATAGCGGCACAGGCAAAGTAGCTGACATTAATTGTATTTAACCCGGCACTGCTTGTCGTGACCATTCATCCGCCAACTTACTTGATGCATGAAAGTTGGTGCATGAATGGAAGGATACGGCCAGCAGGCATCAGGAGCCTGCATGTCTTTGCACAAGAAAAGAATCGTGATTGTCGGTGGTGGTGCCGGTGGTCTGGTGCTGGCCAGCCGTCTGGGACGGCTGGCACAGCGTTCGGCCCAACTGGACATCACGCTGGTGGATGCTTCCCGCAGCCATATCTGGAAACCGCTACTGCATGAAATTGCAGCCGGCAGCATGAACCCGCACCGCGAGGCACTGGACTACCTGGCGCAGGCCAAACGTGACGGCTTCCGCTTTTGCCTGGGCCGCATGACCGGGCTGAACCGTCAGCAACAGACCATACAACTGGCCGCCACCGCAGATGAACAGGGCCGCCCGCTGATTCCGGCGCGTACCCTGCCCTACGACATTCTGGTGATGGCAATCGGCAGCACCACCAACGACTTTGCCACCCCCGGCGTGGCCGAGCACGCCATCTGCCTGAACACCCCGGCAGAGGCCAGCCGTTTTCATCAGCAACTGGTCAATGCCTGCATTCGCGCCAGTTTGCAAAACGGGCCGCTGCGCGCCGGGCAATTGCACGTCACCATCATCGGTGCCGGGGCCACCGGGGTGGAACTGGCGGCCGAACTGCGCAACACCACGCGCGAACTGGTGGCGCATGGGCGGGAAAACATCAATCCGGACCGCGACATCCGGCTGACCCTGATCGAAGCCGGGCCACGCATCCTGCCGGCACTGCCCGACTCGGTGGCCGCCCGGGCGCACCGTCAGCTGGAGAATCTGCAAGTGGAGGTACTGACCGGGGAAAGGGTCAGCGCCGTCGACGCCAATGCCGTCCACACCGCCAGTGGCCGTAACATTGCGTCGGAACTGGTGGTATGGGCGGCCGGGGTACAGGCACCGGCCATGCTGGCCGGGCTGGATGGTCTGGCCAGCAACCGGCTCAATCAGCTGCTGGTACGCCCCACGCTGCAAACCACGCTGGATGACAAGATCTACGCGCTGGGCGACTGCGCCGCCTGCCCCGATGGCAGCGGCTGGGTACCGCCACGGGCGCAGGCGGCCAGTCAGCAGGCCGAGCTGTTGTATCACAACATCCGCTGCCAGCTGGCTGGCAAGCCGCTGCAGGACTTCCGCTATCGCGACCTGGGGTCGCTGATTTCGCTGGGCCGCTACAGCACGGTAGGCAGCCTGATGAGCAGCCTGTCGCGCCGCAGCCTGTTTGTGCACGGCCAGTTTGCCCGGCTGATGTATTTGTCCTTGTACCACCGCCACCAGCTCACCCTGTTTGGCTGGCTACCCACCGTGCTCACCGCTGCAGCCCGCTTGCTGCAACGACGCACCCAGCCATTGGTCAAGCTGCATTAGCGCGGTGCACGCAGGCTGACGCGCCGGGCATGACGCACCAAAGCGTTGCACAAACACGCACAAATACACCAACTTGGTGCACGTGCACTGTTTTTGCGCCGAAATAATCCCGACAGTCATTCACCAATAAAGCGCCGGTTTCCGCCATTTTCGTGCATGCCATGACCAAATTGGTGCAAACCGGCGCCAGCTGGCATTCGCCTTGCTTTACACAGTCCCACAACAGCCGATAACAACGGGACTCGCCATGCCAACTGCCAACGCGCCATCAGACGTACTGTTCCTGCTCCTCGGGGCCATCATGATTCTGGCCATGCACGCCGGTTTTGCCTTTCTGGAACTGGGCACCGTGCGCAAGAAAAACCAGGTGAATGCCCTGGTGAAGATTCTGACCGACTTTGCCGTCTCCGCCATTGCCTACTTCTTTGTCGGTTACACCGTGGCCTACGGAGTCAACTTCCTGGGTGATGCCCGCCATATCGCCGATCACCATGGTTATGAGCTGGTGAAGTTCTTCTTCCTGCTGACCTTTGCCGCTGCCATTCCGGCCATTGTGTCCGGCGGCATTGCCGAACGTGCCAAGTTCCACCCGCAGTCGGCCGCCACCTTTTTGCTGGTGGGACTGGTGTATCCCTTTTTCGAGGGCATTGCCTGGAACAACCACTACGGCGTGCAAGACTGGCTGAGCCACAGCTTTGGCCAGCCCTTCCATGACTTTGCCGGTTCGGTGGTGGTGCATGCGGTAGGTGGCTGGATTGGCCTGGCTGCCGTGCTGAATCTGGGTGCGCGCCGTGGCCGCTACAGCAAGGAAGGCCGCATCTCCGCGCATCCGCCCTCTTCCATTCCGTTTCTGGCGCTGGGCGCGTGGATCCTGATTGTCGGCTGGTTCGGCTTCAATGTGATGAGCGCGCAACGTCTGGATGGTATTTCCGGCCTGGTGGCCATCAACTCGCTGATGGCCATGGTGGGCGGCACGCTCAGTGCCATGTGGGCCGGCAAGAACGACCCGGGCTTCATTCACAACGGCCCGCTGGCCGGGCTGGTGGCGGTGTGTGCCGGTTCGGACATCATGCATCCGCTGGGTGCGCTGGTGGTGGGGCTGGTGGCCGGGGGCATGTTTGTCTGGCTGTTCACCCAGACCCAGAACCGCTGGAAGATTGACGACGTGCTGGGGGTATGGCCGCTGCATGGCATCTGTGGTGCCTGGGGTGGCATTGCCGCCGGAATTTTCGGCCAGAGCGCGCTGGGCGGTCTGGGCGGCGTCAGCCTGCTGTCGCAGCTGCTGGGTACCGTGGCAGGCATTGCCGTTGGTTTTGGCGGTGGCTATGTGGTGTATGCGCTGCTGCGCAAAACCGTAGGCATCCGCCTGGATGAAGAAGAAGAATTCAACGGTGCCGACCTGACCATCCACCAGATCAGCGCCACGCCGGACCGCGAAACCACCTGGTAAGTCCTCTCCGGGCGGGCCTGGCCTGCGGTACAGGCCCGGCCCGCTTGTCATAATCTTGATCAGCCTCAGACTTTGGCGGGTTTTGTCCGACAAGAAGACACACAGCCTACGATGCCTCCGCTATGCTGACAGTCAGCAAGAATCGTGGATTGCACGCAGAAACATGAGTCCTTCTTTTCCCCTGAATGGCAGGCGTACCCTGCGTACCCGCCTTACCCTCGGCATGTTGCTGGCACTGGTGCTGACGCTCTGGCTGGCTACCTTGCTGATCAGCCACACCCTGCGCCAGCAGATGGAAAATACCATTTCGGCCCAGCAGCTTTCGGCCGTCTCGCTGGCCGCGCACGAGGTGGACCGCTCGGTCAACGAGCGCATTCAGGCGCTGCGCTCCCTCACCGTTCAGTTCAAGGACAAGCCGCTCACTACCGCAGCCATCCAGCCTGAACTGGACCGTCGCCCCATTTTGCTGATGATGTTCAACTGGGGCATCGTGGTGATGGACATGAAGGGAACGGTACAGGCCAGCATTCCGGAAAACCTGGGCCGACTTGGCCGCACCTACCAGCAGAACACCTTTTTCCGTCAGGCCTTGCAGCATGGCGGTCATTACATCACCGAACCGATTTACGGCCAGTTCACCGGCCAGCCGGTGGTCTCGATGCTGGAACCCATGCTGGACAGCCACGGCAAGATGATCGGCATGATCATGGGGGTGACCAATCTGGCACAACCCAACTTCCTGGATGCCATCAGCGACGCACGCTATGGTGCCACCGGCAATTTCTTCATTACCGCACCGGCCAGCCGGCGCTACATCATGTCGTCCGACAAGGAGCGCCTGCTCAAGTCCGGCCCGCCACCGGGCATCAACCCGGTGTATGACCGCTATATCAACGGCTACGAGGGTTCCGGCATTGCGGTCAGTTCTCACGGCGTGCTGGAGCTGTCCTCCAGCGTGAAAATCAAATCCACCGGCTGGCTGATGCAGTCGGTCCTGCCGGCGGCAGAAGCCTTTGCCCCCATCCGCGCCTTGCAACAGCAGTTGTTCGGCATGGCCTTGTGCCTCACCTTGCTGGCCGGTGGCATCAGTTGGTGGTGGCTGCGCCGCCAGTTACTGCCGCTGACCGAAGCCACCCGGCTGCTCAACCGGATGGGCGATGGCGAACTGCCCAAGCAGGCCTTGCCGGTCTGTCATCAGGATGAAGTGGGCTTGCTGGCCACATCGTTCAACAGCCTGCTAAGCCGGATACAGCGCGAAGAAGAACAGGCTGCCGAGCACGCTGCCAACCGCCTGCTGCGCAAGATCGTGTCGCAAATTCCCGGCGTGGTGTTCCAGTACCGGCTGTTTGCCGATGGCCACGGTTGCTTCCCGTTTGCCAGTGAAGCGTTTTACGACATCTACGGCATCCGTCCGGAAGCGGTGCGCCAGTGTGCCGACCCGATTCGTGAAATGGTGCACCCCGACGACTACGCGCATTTCATGACTGCCTTGCAGGATTCGGCCCGCACGCTGACACAATGGCGCATTGAATACCGCATCTGCATGCCGGATGGCAGCATCAAATGGCTGCTGGTGGATGCGATGCCGGAGGCGGAAGGCGATGTGGTGCTATGGCACGGTTTTGTGATGGACATCACCCAGCACAAGGCCATGGAAGATGAACTGCGCATTGCCGCCACCAGCTTCCAGACCCAGGAAGGCATCATGGTGACCGACAGCCAGGGCATCATCCTGCGGGTCAACCCCTCCTTCTGCAAAATCACCGGCTACAGCAGCGAGGACGTGGTGGGCAAAACCCCGGCGGTACTCAGCTCGCACCGTCATCCTCCGGCTTTTTACCAGCAACTGTGGCAAGCCCTGCAGGAAGAGGGTGTGTGGCAGGGTGAAATCTGGAATGCACGCAAAAACGGGGACATCTACCCGGAATGGCTCACCATCACCGCGGTGGTGGACGGACAGGGTGCCACCAGCCATTTCGTCGCCATCTTCCAGGACATTACCGAACGCAAGGCGGCGGCAGACAAGATCCAGACGCTGGCCTTTTACGACCCGCTCACCCATCTGCCCAACCGCCGCCTGCTGCTGGAGCGCCTGCAACACGCACTGGAAAATGCAAGGCGCAAGCAGCAGTATGGTGCGCTGCTGTTCCTGGACCTGGATAACTTCAAGTCGCTGAACGACACCATGGGCCACGATATGGGTGACATCCTGCTGCAACAGGTGGCCGCCCGCCTGCTGGAGGGCCTGCGCATTGGCGATACCGTGGCCAGACTGGGCGGGGATGAATTCATCGTGATGCTGGAGAACCTGGGCGAGGAGCGCGAACAGGCGCTGCGCGAAGCGGAAACCGTGGGCCGCAAAATCCTGCTTTCCCTACACCAGCCCTATAGCCTGAATGGTCATGCCTACCGCAGCAGCTCCAGTCTGGGGATTGCCTTGTTTGCGCGCGAACATGCCTGTAGCGAGGACATCCTGAAGGAAGCCGACCTGGCGATGTATCAGGCCAAGGCTGCCGGCCGCAATACCCTGCGCTTCTTCGACCCCTTGATGCAGGCGGAAATCAACAACCGCACCCGGCTGGAAGCGAACTGCATCAGGCACTGGAACACGGCCAGTTCGAGCTTTACTTCCAGCCGCAGATCCACCACCAGCAGCCCTGCCGCAGCGTGGAAGCGCTGCTGCGCTGGCACAATCCGCAGCACGGCCTGATGCTGCCCGGCAGCTTCATCACGCTGGCCGAACAGAGCAACCTGATTCTGGCCATTGACCACTGGGTGTTGCAGCAGGCCTGCCAGCAACTGGCGCAATGGGCCGGGCAGCCGCATTTGTCTGCACTGAGCATTGCCGTCAATGTGAGTGCCCGCCAGTTCCACCAGTCTGATTTTGTCGAACGTGTCAGCCAGTTGCTCAGCAACACCGGCGCCAACCCGTCCTTGCTGAAGCTGGAAATCACCGAAAGCCTGCTGCTGATGAAGCTGGATGACGCAGCCAGCAAGATGAACCAGCTGCGTTCCCTGGGCGTGACCTTTGCGCTGGATGACTTCGGCACCGGGTATTCGTCATTGTCCTATCTGAAAACCCTGCCGCTGGATCAGATCAAGATCGACCGCAGCTTTGTGCGCGACGTGCTGGACAACCCCAACGATGCCGCCATCTGCAAGGCCGTGATTGCACTGGGGCACAGCCTGGGACTGACCGTGATTGCCGAGGGCGTGGAACAGGACAGCCAGTACCACTTCATGTTGCAACAGGGTTGCCAGGCACAGCAGGGTTACCTGTTCAGCCCTGCCCTGCCCGCCACTGCACTACAGCACTGGCTGCAGCATGAGCAGCCGTGCAAGCCGCTTGCCATGGTGTGAGTTAGCGGTCTTGACTCACACGTCAGCAAGGGCCGCGGCGTCTGGCTGGCCAGCGCGAAGAAATCGGCAGCCGGCAAGGGCCGGCTGAACAGATAGCCCTGCATCTCCTGACAACCCTGTTCGCGCAGCAGGGCGTACTGCTCGGCGGTTTCCACCCCTTCGGCAATGGTCAGCAAGCCCAGATTGGCCGCCATGTCGATGATGGCCGCCACGATCGCCCGGTCTTCCGAGTCGGTGACGATATCCCGCACAAAGGTCTGGTCGATTTTCAGCTTGTAAACGCGGAACTGCTTGAGCAGGTTGAGCGAAGAATACCCCGTGCCGAAATCGTCTATCGACATGCGTACGCCCTTTTCATGCAGGGCGTTCATCACCGCCACCGCCTGCTGTGGGTCGTACATGGCCACGCCTTCGGTCAGTTCCAGCTCCAGGCAATCGGCGGGCAAACCCTCTTCCTGCAGGATGCGGGCCACCAGTACAGGCAGGTCCGGCTGGCGGAACTGCACCGCCGACAGATTGACCGCCATGCCCAGCTGCAACCCCTGATCGCGCCACTGGCGGGCCTGCCGCACAGCCTGGCGCAACACCCATTCGCCCAGAGGCAGAATCAGGCCGCAGTCTTCCGCTACCGGGATGAACTCGCCCGGCGACACATGGCCCAGCTCGGGATGATGCCAGCGCAGCAGGGCCTCGGCCCCCAGCAGCTGGCCATCGGTCATGGAAATCTGCGGCTGGTAGTGAATGGTGAACTGCTGCTGCTCCAGCGCCACCCGCAAGGCATTGACCAGTTGCAGGTGACGTGCGGTTTTGGCCTGCAGGGCAGCAGTGTAAAAGCGGTAGCAGCTGCGACCGGCCTTTTTCGCCTGATACATGGCGGCATCGGCACGGCGGGACAGGGTTTCCAGATCCTGCCCGTCCTGCGGATACAGGGCCAGGCCGATGGAGGCGGAGATATTCAGATCATACGGTGCCACCCGATAGCTGCGGGCAACGTCACCCAGCACGGTTTCGGCCAGATCGCCCGCTGCATCGGCCGTCATCCCAGGCAATAGCAGGACGAATTCGTCACCACCCAGACGCGACAGCAAGGCATTTTGCGGCGCGGCCTGACGCAACCTGGCCGCCAGCTGGACCAGCAGGGCGTCCCCCACGCTGTGGCCCAGTGAATCGTTGATGTCCTTGAAGTGGTCCAGGTCCATGAACATCAGGGTCAGCACATCGTCGCTGGCACTCAGGCCGGCCAGCATCCGCTCGGCTTCCTCTTCCAGCTTCACCCGGTTGGGCAGGCCGGTCAGCACATCGTAGTGCGCCAGATAACGGATATGCTGCTCGTTCTGCTTGCGCAGGGTGATGTCGCGGGTGATGGCCAGCAGCATGCTGATTTCACCCTGCTCGTCCCGCATTGGTGCAGCATGGGTTTCCAGCCAGCGCCGCTGCCCCTGCAAGCCGGTTATTTCAAATTCCAGTGTGCCGCTTTGCCCACTCATCACTTGCTGGTGCAAGTGCTGGAAGTCGGCGTGATAGTCCGGCAATACAAAATGCAGCACGCCATAGTGGCGTACCTGCTCCACGCTGTCGGCCTGCAGCATGGCCATGCCGGCGCGGTTGATTTCCAGCACCCGGCCATCGCGGTCCAGTACCTTGATGCATTCGGGCTCGGTTTCAATAATGGTGCGCAAACGCTGCTCGCTTTGCTGCAAGGCGGCTTCTGCCTGCTGGCGTTGCTGTTCGCGCTGGAAACTGTCCAGCGCGTAGTCCAGGTCCATCACCATTTCTTCTATCAGCTTGCGCGCATCGGCATCAAAGGCATTGGCCTCGGCACTGTACAGCGTCAAGGCGCCGACCACGCGCCCCTTGCAATGCAAGGGCAAGGCAGCGGAAGCACCCCAGCCGTAACGGGCGGCACGGGCATGCCAGGGGGCGGTAGCCGGGTTGTGCATGAAGTCGGCCAGCCATTGTGCCTGACCACTCAGTACCGCCTGACCGGTGGGGCCCTGGCTGTGCGGGTTGGCCGGATCGGTGGACAACACCAAATCGCTCAGGTAGTCGGTGCCCTGCCCCCAGGCACACAGGGGACGGATGTATTGCCCGGTTTCGTCCAGCAGGCCGACCCACACCATCTTCATGCCACCGTGTTCAACCGCTGCCTGGCATATCTGTTCGAACAACTCGCGCTCGCTACGGCTGCGCACAATGGCCTGATTGCACTGACTCAGGGCGTTGTACAGACCGGTGAGCCGCTGGTTGCGGGCATCAGCCGCTTGCTGCGCCTGTGCCATCAGGCTGAGTTTCAGACGGGTCTGGGCCAGCCAGCCCATCACGCTGTCCTCCTGCCCGGGGGCAGGCGCAAAGGTGTGCGAAAAATCCCCACGCCCCAGGCGGGCAATGCTGGCATGCAACTCCCCGACACTGGCTCCCAGTATTCCCTGCAGATTGCGCCGCAGCGCCCAGAACAGCGGCAACAGCAGCAGGCCGAAGGTGATGAACACAATGCGCAGCTGCCAGGCATAGCGTTCGGCATCGTGGATGGCCTGTACCGTACGTTGCGAAGAAAGCTGGTTGAAGCGCGCAATCGGCTCCATGATGCTGGCCTTGGCGCGGTGATAGGCTTCATCATGCAGCATGCGGATGGCGTGCAGGCGTGGTGGCGAATCCAGCGGCGGATTGTCTGCCACCAGTTTCATCGCTGCCCATTCGGTGCTGGTCAGCGCATCGGAATTGGCCTTCGCCCTGGCCAGGAGAGCCAGCTCGGCAGGGGTAAAACCGGCCTCCTGCATGCGCTGCAGCAAGGAAGGCGTGGCAACTGCCGTTTGCGGGCGACGGTCATCACCCAAAACCAGATCCCAGTAGATGTTCTGGTAATCCACCGGACGTGGCACCTTGCCATCGCGAATGGCGAGGATTTCCCGATAATGCTGCTGATACAGCACATTACCGGTCACCACATAGCTGCGCACCATGCGGGTGAGGTCGTCCGAAGACTGGCGTAACTCACTGGCCAGCAGGATGGATGTTTCGCGCAGATCATTGGCGTGGTCGATGGCCTTTTCTGCCCGCACATACAGCACAAAGCTGGCCACAAAAGCCAGGAATACCAGCAGGATCAACCAGAAATAGCGAGAGAGCAGCAGCAGCTTGCTCTTGACAGTCAGCATGGCAGGTCAGCCCTTTGTTATCTTCTGTATGGCCCTGAAGGCAATATGGGCGGGCATTTTGTCTGGATTATGGCGTAAATCAGCCAGAATGACAGGGCAATTCCAGACAGAAACCGCAGAAATCCGCGAGCGGTAGCAGCCGCGCTACACATCGCGCAGCACCACACCAGGACACCAGCCAAAGCGCTTAAGCTGACGGCTTTCACCGGACGGGGACCACACATGCAACTGGCGCAATGGCTGAACATTTCCCACTCTCTCATTCAGGCGCCGATGGCCGGCGTACAGGGCAGCCGCCTGGCCATGGCCGTTTGCCAGGCCGGAGCCCTGGGCTCGCTGCCTGCCGCCATGCTCTCGGCCAGTACCTTGCAGCAGGAGCTGGAAGCCATGCGTACGCTGGGCGGGCAGCCTTACAACCTCAACTTCTTCTGCCATCAGCCGCCCGCCGAAGACCGGCAGCAACAGGCCGACTGGCATACGGTGCTGGCGCCCTACTATCAGGAAATGGGCATCACACCCCCTTCCGGCAGCGGCGCGGGCCGCACCCCTTTCAATCAGGAAATGGCCGACATTGTCAGCCGCTATCGCCCGGCGGTGGTGAGCTTTCACTTTGGCCTGCCAGCCGCGCCCTTGCTGGCGCAGGTCAAGGCCGCAGGCTGCAAGGTACTGTCCTCTGCCACCACGGTGGCCGAAGCACGCTGGCTGGCAGCCAATGGTGCCGATGCCATCATCGCCCAGGGACTGGAAGCCGGCGGGCATCGCGGCATGTTCCTCGACATGGATCTGGACAGTCAGCTTGGCAGCCTTGCCCTGTTGCCACAGATTGTCGCCGCGGTGGAGGTGCCGGTGATTGCCGCCGGTGGCATTGCCGATGCCAATGGCGTAGCCGCCGCCATGCGCCTGGGCGCTGCCGGCGTACAGGTGGGAACGGCCTATCTGCTGTGTGATGAAGCCGACACCACGCCCTTGCACCGTGCGGCACTGGCCAGCACACGCCGCGAACACACGGCGCTGACCACCTTGTTTACCGGCAGGCCGGCACGCGGCATTGTGGGCCGGGTAATGCAGGAGCTGGGAGCGCGCCCTGCCGGTGTGCCGGCCTTCCCGCTGGCTACGGCAGCCATCGCCCCCTTGCGTGCGGCGGCCGAAGCACTGGGACGGGACGACTTCACCCCGCTGTGGTGCGGGCAGAATGCCAGTGGCTGCCGTGCCATTCCGGCAGCACAGCTGACACGGGAACTGGCCGCCGGACTGGCCTGAAACCCAAGCCACCAGCCTGATAAAGCAACAGCCCCGCCAGGCGGGGCTGTGGAAACGACGATGGCAACATACTACGGGTGGATCAGTCGGCAAAACCGTCGGCAATGCGCTGGCATTCGGCCATCCAGTGCGCCTTTTCTTCCGGCGACAGCCAGCTGGCTTCAAAACCGTTCTGGCACAGCTGGACGATTTCCGCCTTGCTCAGTTGCAAGGCACGGGCGCAGCCCAGGTAGTTCTCCTGCACATAGCCGCCAAAATAGGCCGGGTCGTCCGAATTCACCGTGGCACACAAGCCCGCCTGCAACAGCTGGCGCAGGTTGTGGTCTTGCAGCTGGTCGAACACGCGCAGCTTGATGTTGGAATACGGACAAACCGTCAGCGGCATGCGCTCGGCAGCCAGACGCGCCACCAGGGCGGCATCTTCCAGCGCACGCACACCATGGTCGATACGGCACACTTTCAGCAGGTCCAGCGCCTCCCACACATAGGCAGGCGGGCCCTCCTCACCGGCATGCGCCACGCAGGGCAGGCCCAACTGGTGGCAGGCGGCAAACAGCCGGGCAAACTTGGCCGGCGGGTGCCCCACTTCGCTGGAATCCAGACCAAAACCATCAATGCCCGCCAGATACGGACGCGCCTGCTCCAGCACGGCAAAGCCGTCTTCTTCGCTCAAATGGCGCAGAAAAGACATGATCAGCCGTGAACTGATATCCAGCTGTGCACGGGCATCATCCAGCGCCCGACGAATGCCCTGATATACGGTGCCAAAGGCGATGCCGCGTTCGGTATGGGTTTGCGGATCGAAAAATATTTCCGTATGGACCACATGATCGTCCCGGCAGCGCAAGAGATAGGCCCAGGTCAGGTCATAAAAATCCTGCTCGGTCTGCAAGACACCGGCCCCGGCATAGTAGAGGTCGAGAAAGGATTGCAGATTGTCAAAATCGTAGGCGGCGCGGACTGCTTCCACCGTGGGATAAGGCAGCTTGATGCCGTTACGCTCGGCCAGCCGGAACATCATTTCCGGTTCCAGACTGCCTTCGATGTGCAAATGCAGCTCGGCCTTGGGCAAGGCGGCAATCAGCGCCTGATGAGGTTGAGTCATGGTGTTTCCTGACAATGGCCCGTGCGACACGGCAGCCAGTGCCTGTCGCTTCATGTCGAGCAAAAGCAGCATGATACCGATTGCCAGCCAGCGACAGAAGCCCGTTTTGTCACTGGCAAGCGCCGGACAGGCAGGGAAGCAACAGCGGCTTGCCCATTTCCAGGCAGCGGGCAAGGCAGGGCACGTGGTTTGGAGTAAAATCGGCACAGGACACGCGCACAGGACTGCCCTGCCACCCGGCCTGCGGCCTTTTGCCGCCGGCTGCCGGACCCGACCATGACCGAACTCAATTTCCAGCAAGTACTGCAACAAAGCTCACAGGCGTTTGCCATTCTGGATACCGAACGCACCATCCGCTATGTCAACCCGGCATTTTGCAGCCTGTTTGGCCATGAGGTGCAGAAGGTGCTGGGACAGAGCATAGACCTGATTGTCCCGCCGGATGCCCGCGACGGCCCGGCAGGTCGCGCCGGCAATTGCCAGCAACTGCTGGTACGCCCCTTCCAGGGTGAGGTGCGGCGCATGCGGCAGGATGGCAGCACCATCACGGTGATGTTGCATTGCAGTGTGCTGCGCAATGACCATGGACAGGCTGAAGGCTATGTGCTGAGCTACACCGACATTGCCGACCGCAAGGCCACCGAACTGGCCTTGCAACAGGCCAACGAACAACTGTCACTGGCGCTGGATGCCTCGCAACTGTCGCTGTGGGACATGGATATCCTGCAGGATACCGCCATCATGGATGCCCGCTGGGGCCGCATGCTGGGCTACCAGGCCACCGCCCAAAGCATGCGCGCCAGCAGCATGCTCGAAGCCGTGCACCCGGACGACTATCCGCGTATTTATCACGCCTCGATGGAAGTGCTCAAAGGGCAGAACAGTCGCTTCCAGCAGGAATTCCGCGTGCGCAATGCGCAAAATGGCTGGACCTGGATACGCTGCACCGGCAAGGTGGTGGCCCGTAACGACGCCGGGGTGGCACTGCGTGCCATTGGCACCAACCAGGACATCACCGAGCGCAAGAACAGCGAGGCGCTGATCGTCAACGCGGCCAACAACGACTGGCTGACCGGCCTGCCCAACCGCTTCTCGCTGACCCATCACCTGGCCGCCGCCCTGGCCCGCGCCCAGCGCCACGACAAACTGGTGGCGGTATGCATGCTGGACCTGGACGACTTCAAGCCGGTCAACGACACCTGGGGGCATCAGGCTGGCGACTATCTGCTGCAGGAACTGGCCCGCCGCCTGCAAGGCCTGCTGCGCAAGACCGACTTTGTCGCACGCCTGGGCGGGGACGAATTCGTGATCGTGATGGAAGACCTGCCCGAAGAAGGCACCCTCACCCAGCTGGAAACCGCGATGCAGCGATTGCACCGGGCAGTGGAATCGCCCTTCCTGCTGGGCAACCATATTGAAGCCGAAGTAGGCATGACGGTGGGCCTGTCCTTGTTTCCGCACGATGGCATCGAGCCGGACGCGCTGATGCGGCAGGCCGATGCCGCCATGTACCAGGCCAAGCAGCACAAATCCACCCGGCCACGCTGGTGGCATATGGTGGGGGAAGAAAGCGACTACCCGGCAGAAGAAAGCAGCCATTTCGAAGTGTATGGCCGCGAAGCAGCCCAGCTGCTGCGCAAATCCGCCCGTCTGATCCAGTCTGCTGCCGACCGTTATGTGCAGCAGTTTTATGCCCAGGAAAATGCCGCGCTCTCCATCCATGCAGTGCTCTCCAGTCTGGGAGATGAAGAACTGCAAAACCTGGAAGCAGCGCATCGCAATTTCATGCTGCAGGTGCTGTCGCCGGACAACAGCGCGGAAAAAATCATCCAGGACAGCCGCCGCCTGGGCCATACCCACAGCCTGGTGGGGGTCACGCCCATCATGCTGGTGCAGAGCGTGGAGCTGTTTCGCCGCACCTTCAGCGAACAGCTGAACCAGACCCTGCTGCCCATCCGCCAGCGCTACCGCCTGCTGGAAATCATCGACCGCCGCCTGCAAGACCAGTTGCATGCCCAGCTGGAAGCCTCGGCCCTGGTGCATGCCCGTTATCTGGACAGCATTGCACTGCCCATGCCACACCAGGGCACCTTGTGGGCCGATGCAGTCAACAGCGAGCTGGAACAGCTGGGCAGCCTGCCCGGCATGCAGGCCGTGCTGCTGATGCGGCTGATGTCCAATGGCGTGTTCGTACCGGAAAACAGCCGGGGGCCGCTGGGCGAGCTGGTGGCTGGCCGCCTGCAAATGCCGGGCTCGGAAGCCGTGGTCGACCCCAACTCCGAACGTGGCCAGGGCCTGACCGCGGTGGCATGGCGCAGCGGGCGCATTTGCACTTCGGCCTCTTACGGCAAGGACAAGCGCTATACCCTGTGGCACCAGCAGGCCAGCGCAGTACAGATACGCTCCACCATGAGCATTCCTGTGCGCAATGCCGAGGGGCTGACCGTGGCAGTCATCAGCCTGTTCGGGGCTTATCCCAACCAGTTCGAGTCGGCCAGCATGCTGCAATTTGCCCAGGGCTTGCAGCATCGCTGGGAGCTGATTCTGGCGGCCTGTACCAAGCCTGCCGCCGCCATCCGGCAGAATCTGGCGGTGGCGCTGCGCGAGCGGCTGTTTGCCGGTGGCCTCACCATGTATCTGCAACCGCTGGTAGAACTCAACAGCGGCCGGGTGCTGAAAGCGGAAGCACTGGCCCGGCTGGTCAAGGAAGACGGCCAGGTGGTCAGCCCCGGAGTTTTCCTGCCGCTGCTGGGCGATGCCGACCTTGACCACCTGTTCCGGCTGGGACTGGACAAGGCACTGAGCCAGCTCTCCGAACTGGACCGCCAGGGCATGCAGATCGACATCTCGCTGAATATCGCGCCCAGCACCTTGCAGGACGAGGACTGTCCGCAATGGGTGGCCGAAGCACTGCAACGGCACGGCATTGCCCCGCACCGCCTCAGCCTGGAGTTACTTGAGACCGGCGACACCGCACCACTGGCGCAGGACCGTGCCATTGAACGGCTGCGCCAGACCGGCATCAAGCTGGCCATGGATGACCTGGGCTCGGGCTACAGCAGCCTGCAACGCCTGAGCACCCTGCCGTTTGACACCATCAAGATCGACCAGAGCCTGACGCTTAACCTGCGCAAGACACCGCTGACCAGCCTGGCCCTGATGCGCGCCATCCTGCAACTGGGGCAGGACCTGGACCGGCAAGTGGTGGTGGAAGGCCTGGAAGACCGCGGCATGCAAGAGGCCTCGCGCATTCTGGGTGCCAGCATCGGACAGGGTTACAGCCTGGCCCGGCCGATGGCGCAAGCCGATTTCATTCACTGGCAGCGCCACTTCCGCCTGCCCAGGGACAGCGGTGAAATCACCACCTATCTGGGAGCGCTGGCCCAGCACTGGCTGTATACCCAGCCCTCCCACGCCCACGACAAACGTGCATTGCAGGACTGCCCCTTGCAGCACTTCCTGCTGCGCCAGCCGCAAGCGGATGCGCAAGCACTGGCCTGGCATGCCGCCTGCCATGCGGCACAACACGATGCCACGGCCAGCCAGCAGCTGACCGACTGGCTGGTAACGCAGATGATGCTGGAAAGCTGAAGTCCGCCCAGCGTGTATGGCATGGCCGTGGTAATCGCCGGGAAAGCGGTTTCATTTTCAAAAAAAAACATAAACTGCTTCCCGCCAGCCCGACTTCATTGCCGCAGGCGCTTTGGCAATAATGGCTGCTGTTGAAACCACACCGAGGAATCCAGCATGAACATTGCCGACCTGGTCCAGACCCGCTACACCACCAAGGCTTTCGATCCCAGCCGCCAGCTGAGTGCCGAGCAAGTGGCGCACATCGAAACCCTGTTGCGCTTCAGCCCGTCATCCACCAACTCCCAGCCCTGGCACTTCTTCATTGCCGGCAGCGCCGAAGGCAAGGCCCGCGTGGCCAAAGCCACCAGCGGTGCTTATGCCTTCAACGAAGCCAAGGTCCTCAACGCTTCGCACGTCGTGGTGTTCTGCAGCCGTGCCAGCATCGACGAAAACTATCTGGAAGGCTTGCTGAACCAGGAAGAGGCCGACGGCCGTTTTGCCAATGCCGACGCGCGTGCCGGCCAGCACCGTGGCCGTTCGCACTTCGTCAACATGCACCGTTTCGAGTTGCGTGATGCCCACCACTGGATGGAAAAGCAGGTTTATCTGGCGGTAGGCACCCTGTTGCTGGGCGCGGCCGCCATGCAGATTGATGCCTGCCCGATCGAAGGCTTCGACCAGAAAGTGCTGGATGAAGAACTGGGCCTGCGCGCCAAGGGTTTCACCAGCGCCGTCATCGTGGCACTGGGCTATCGCAGCGACAGCGACTTCAACGCCACTCTGCCCAAGTCGCGCCTGCCGGCCGACAGCGTCATCACCCGTCTGTAAGCACCAGGCCGTCCGGCAGCCGCAGGCCACCCGGACGGAACCAGCGCAGCAGATTGTGCAGGTCGCGGCGCTCCCCCGGCTCCAGTTGCTGATAAGCAAGCTGCACACGCTGTTGCAGGCCGGGGTCGACCACGCGGCGTGGCGCACTGCGCAGCACCACCATGAAAGGGGCCAGCGCCGTGTGGAAGCAGGCCGGAGCATTGGCCAGCATGGCAGCTGCCTGCTGCAATTCCGTCAGGCTGAACGCAGCTTGCAGGGAATTCAGAAAATCAGCCGTGAAGGCAGGCGACTGCAAGTCCATGCGGTCGTAAGCAAAGAAGCGCTGCGTGGCACGGCGTTTGAGGCGGCCAAAATCGGCCAGATATACGCCACCCAGCGGGCGCAGGATGCGCGCCATCTGCTGCATGCAGTGCTGCAAGGCCGTGTTGTCCATCAGATGATGCAGCGACATGGAGCACAGCACCACGTCCGTGCTGGCAGCAGCCATGCCATCCAGCCGGGTCATGTCGCCCTGTCGCAGGCTGACATTGTGCACACCAGCCTCGCGCAGGTTCTGCTCTGCCAGCTCCAGCATGCGCATCGAAGCATCCATGCCGACAAAATGCGCGTCCGGATGCAGGCGGGCGTGCCGCAACAGCTGGTTGGCCGGGCCACACGCCAGGTCCAGCACCACATCACCCGGCGCAATCAGTGACGCCGACATCAAGGCGTGAAACAGATAAATGTAGTTGAGAATGCCCTGATCCTTGCCACTGTCGGCAAAGGCTGCCACCTGCTGCGGGTCCTCCATCACCGCCGCCGCTTCCGGAATACGCGGCAGCGGATGACGCGCCAGTTGCTCCAGCAGCAGATGGAAAATCATGGCGGGTGCAGACATGAAATCAACCGGTTTTCAGAGAATTGCTGCAGTTCAGCGCGGCTGCACGGCACGCCGGTACAACAACAGCGGCAGGCGCAGTGCAAAACCGAACATCAGGCGGATGTGCATCCAGGTCAGCAGGCGGTTATCGCGCCAGTAATTGAAGTGCGACACCCCACCTTCATCAGCCTGAAAGTATTTGACCGGGGATGGCAGGTTAAGCGGCGGAACCCCGGCCCAGCACAGGCGCACCACGGCTTCCGGGTCGAAGTCGAAACGGCGCATCCAGCGCTGGCGCTGCATGATGCGGCGCAAGGGCGCCACCGGATACACGCGAAAACCGAACAGCGAATCGCCTATTCCCGTCCACAGGGTTTCCAGATTGGCCCACCAGTTGGAAATCTTGCGCCCCTTCACCCGCAGGCTGGGCGCACTGGCATCGAAAACCGGCAAGCCCAGTACCATGGCTTGTGGCTGTTGTTGCGAGGTGGCCATGAACAGCGGAATCTGCGCCACCGGGTGCTGGCCGTCCGAATCCATGCACAGCACATGGGTGAACCCCAGGCGGCTGGCCTGATCCAGCCCATGCAGCACGGCGGCACCCTTGCCACTGTTTTGCGGCAGCACGAACACCTGCAGGCCGTCGTCTTCAGCAGCCATGCGCTGCAAGCCTTCGGCCGAGCCATCGTCGCTGCCATCCACGATCACCCACACCGGCGACCATTGCTGACGCGCCGCGCGCACCGTGTCATACACCTTGGGGCCGGGGTTATAACTGGGAATCAGAACCACATGGGTGGAAGAAGGTGTAGGCATGGCAGGCAGAAAATGATTGGACACCGCAATGCGGCGATGCTGTGGAAACGGGAAAGGACATTAGCCGATGACAGTCGGCATGGTCAATCCCGCGTGGAAAACCGGCCGCTGTTTTACAAATGCAGTTGCGGGTCAATCGAGCGCTCTAGCGTGCGCTGGTAATAGTCCTGAATACACTGCGTCATTTCATCACGACTGGCTGATGCTTCGAAATGCTCACCCGGAATTGCCCGATATATCAAGGGAAACTCGGGAGGTCGCCATATTTTCCAGCCTTTGCTCAAATAAGGCGAATTAGTGCTAATCAGAATGGTTTGTAATGGAGCTTGTGCTCTTTTGGCAATCAGCGCGACTGCTTCACCCATCTCATTCACCGGCTGGCGCGTGGTACGCGTGCCTTCCGGAAATATCATCAATACCTTGCCATCGCGTACGGCGTGAATGGCGGCACGAAACATCAACTCCGGATGACGGTTTGAAATAAAACCCGCCAGATAAGCCCCCGCCCCCAGAAACAGATTGGAACTGATGCTGGCCTTCATCAGGCACACCACATGCGGCAGGCGGGAAAAAATGAGAAATGCGTCGATCATGCTGGGATGATTGGCAATCAGCACGGTACGCCGACAGCCGCCCAGCCGGTCCAGCGCGCGCAAGTCCAGCTGCATCAGGCCACTGGCCTCGGCACCGGCCAGAAAACAGCGACAAATCAGACTGATGGCACGCTGCACCAGCGGTTCACGCAAGGCGCGCGGTGTCAGCAGCAATGGCAGCACTGCCAGATTGCCCAATAACAGCATTGACCCCAGCCAGCACAACATCAGATAAAACAGCAGGATCTGGCCCATGCGCACACAGCGATACCACATTATTACACTTCACTTCTCGTTGACTGCCCGCCGCATTTAATGCGCGAGCGAATTGGCCATTCCCGGCAGCCATTTCACCCGGCCAGGATGGGCCGGGGAAGTGCAACATACCGGACAGAAATACAACCGGGTATTCAATGCCGATGGATAGGACATGCTTGAAATCACCCGCAGGCAAGCCGAGCCAAGTCAAACCGGGGTCATGATTTTACTATATAATCTGGCCTCCTTGCTGCATGCAACGCTCGGGATTGAATGCTTATGCTAGAAGAAATCATCAAAAACTATCTGATCAATACCAAAGGCAAAGACGCTGCATTGTTTGATGATCCGAACCTGCAAATGTCTGCCCTGGGCCTGGATTCGCTCGATATGGTCGAGATGCTGTTTGAAATCGAAGATCGCTGCGGTTTTCAATTGCCCGACCCCACCCGCTACCCGAAAATGGGTTTTGCCGAAATGCTGGCCGATATCGAAGCTGCCATCCGCGCCCACAATAACGGCGAAATGCCCGACCTGAGCCTGGAAGCGGGGCAATAAGTGGCACAGGTCCTGATTACCGGCATGGGAGCCATCAGCCCGCTGGGGGCAGACCTTCCCACCAGTTTTGCCCGTGCGCTGGAAGGCCACTGCGCCATTGGCAGCGCGCCGGCCAGTATTGCCAAATGGCTGCCCGACATCCTGCTGGCCCCGGCGGCGAGCGAACCGCTGCCCCTGCTGGACAGCAAGCATGCCGGGCTGGACCGTGCCAGCCAGTTTGCCCTGGTTGCCGCAGGCGAAGCGCTGCAACAGGCAAGCTTTCCGGCCCAGCCGGAAAACAGCCGCCGCATAGGCGTGTTCGTCGGTATCGGCTTTGGCGGTGCCCACACGCTGGACGGGCTGTACGACCGCTTCCAGGCGGCAGTCAACAGCAATGGCAAGCGCAATCCGGCCATGGTGCACCCGCTGTCCGTACCCAGGATGATGGCCAACGCCGCAGCCGCGGCCATTTCCATGAGCCATGGTTTCAAGGGCCCCAGCAATACCTATTCCATTGCCTGCGCCTCCTCCGCCACCGCCATTGGCGAAGCCTTCCGCGCCATTCGTGACGGCTATCTGGATGCTGCGGTGGTAGTGGGCTGCGAAGCCATGCTGACACCCGGCTCCATCCTGGCCTGGAATGCCTTGCGCGTGATGGCCAAACCCCATGCCGCCGACCCGGCGCGCAGTTGCCGCCCGTTTTCGCTGGACCGCAGCGGCTTTGTGCTGGGCGAAGGCGCGGCAGCCATGGTGCTGGAAAGTGCCGCCCATGCCAGCGCGCGACAACAGGCCGCGCTGGGCGAAGTGTGCGGCTATGGTTGCAGCAGCGATGCTGCCCATCTGACTGCGCCTTCCAGCGCCGAACAGGTGTATGCCATGCAACAGGCGCTGGCCGATGCCGGGCTGCAAGCCAGCGATATCCAGTACCTGAATGCCCATGGCACGGCGACGCAAACCGGCGATGTGGTGGAAACCGAGTCCATCCGCACGGTGTTCGGTGGCCGTGAAAACAGCGCGCTTGCCATCAGCTCCACCAAGTCCATGCACGGCCACCTGATCGGTGCCAGCGGCATTCTGGAATTCGCCCTGGCGGTGATGGCGATGAACAGCGGTTCGCTGCCGCCCACCGCCACGCTGGAAACGCCGGACCCGCAGTGCGATCTGGATTTCATCCCGCTGCATGCCCGTCACGGCTGCACGGTGAATGCCATCATGTCCAACTCTTTTGCCTTCGGTGGCAGCAATGTCTCGCTGGTGGCCAGGCAGTATGCGGCATGAGTGCTGACTATCACTACCCCATGCTGCTGGCGCGGGAGGACATTGCCGCCATCCTGCCGCACCGTGGTGCCATTTTCGTGTGCGAGCAGCTGTGTATTGAAGGGCCGCACCAGTTTCATGGCACGGCACGCTGGCCGCGTGACAATGCGGTGATAGCGGGCCATTTTCCCGGCCTGCCGCTGGTGCCGGGGGTCATGCTGATCGAATCCATGGCGCAGTTTGCCGGTGCCGGACTGCTGGCGGGCGACCCTTATGTGAAAACCCTGCCGGAAGATTCCATCGGCGTGCTGGCTGCAGTACGCAACTGCTGGTTCAAGCAGCCGGTACAGCCGGACTGTGCGGTGGATTTCTTCATCCAGTGCCGTCAGGTGGCACCTTTGCTGGTGCAGGTGAATGCCCAGGTGAAAGTGGCAGATGCCGACGTGGCCAAGCTGGAAATCGCGCTGGCTTACGCACCGCGTGCGCAGCTGGTCGCCCAGCTGGAGGCTGACAAGGCATAAAGCCTGTCAGCCTGCCTGTACAGCCTTACAGCATGCCGCCGTTGATGGAAATCACCTGGCCGCTGATATAAGCCGCCTGCTCCGACGCCAGAAACGCCACCAGGCTGGCTACTTCCTCTGGCTGCCCTACCCGCTTCATCGGCACCAGCTGTGCCACCATTTCCTTGTCGAACACATCCTTGCTCATGTCCGAGGCGATGATGCCCGGCGCCACCGCATTGACGGTGATGCCACGGCTGGCCAGCTCCAGCGACAGCGAGCGGGTGGCCCCATGCAGCGCGCTCTTGGCGGCGGCATAGTTGGTCTGACCGCGATTGCCGGCAAGGCCCGCCACCGAGGTGATATTGATGATGCGCCCCCAGCGGGTGCGTATCATCGGCATGGTCAAGGGCTGGGTGACATTGAAAAAGCCGTGCAGCGAGACGTCGATCACCCGGTGCCACTGCGCCGGCTGCATGCCGGGAAACACCGCGTCGTCGTGGATGCCGGCATTGTTCACCAGCACCTGGACCGGGCCTTGTTCCAGAATACGCTCCAGCACTGCCGCGCTGGCTGCGGCATCCGCCACGTCAAACTGTACTGCCTCGGCACTGTAGCCTTGTTCGCGCAGCGACTGGCCCAGCGCTTGTGCCGCTGCCAGATTGCTGTTGGCGTGAATGATGACGTGAAAACCATCGGCCGCCAGACGCTGGCAGATGGCAGCACCGATGGCACCACTGCCACCGGTGATGAGGGCGCGTTTCATGACGACTCCCGGGAAGAAGTGGAAAGCGGAGCCAGGGCGGCAGCATTGAGCACCACGCCCAGCCGGCCACTGGCCAGCAGACGCCCGCCGGATGACACGGCAAAACGGTACATGGCGGTAATGTCGTTGCCGGACAGACGTTCGGCCTGCACCTGCAAGGCATCGGCCTCTTCATCCAGCCGCTGGCAATGCCAGCTGGCTTCGCGCACGCTGGTGAGATAACCGGCGCGCGGCGGGGCGGCATCGCCAGCCAGCAGGCTACCATGCAGTGCCATGGCCTGCGCGGCGTATTCGATGGCATTGGCCACACCCAGCCGTCCGGCTGCACGCAAGGGGTTATCCGCCAGCAGATGGCTGCGGGTCAGACAGACGATTTGTTCCGCATCCCAGCGCGCGACGCTATCGAGCAGACACATGCTGCCTTGGTGTGGAATACGTGCGGCAATGGCCTGACGGTCCATCATGCTTGCACCGTGACGGCCAGACGGCAGTCATCCAGATAATCCAGTACTACCCGGCCTGCACCACCCTGTGCCAGCAATTGCAGCAAGGGCAGGCTGCGCGCTGCCGGAATGGTTTGCCGCAGCTGTTCCAGCGCGGCATCGGCCATGGTGCTGGCAGCTTCATTGCACAGCGACAGCTGCAAGGCGGCGCTGCTGCGATCGCTACGGCGCGCACTCAACACCATGCCCACACCCATCGGGTAGGGAATGGGACGCTGTGCATACAGGGGTTGCGGATAGGCGGTATCAAACGCCACCAACAGGCCACTGCCGCCGTCGGCCTGCACCTGGGTTACCGTTTCCAGCAAACCGGCGGCGAAGGTGGCATCGTAGGCACACAGGCTGGTGGAAGCCGCGGTGCAGCCGGTGGCAATGCCCCAGTAACCGGCCGGGGCATTGTGTACCGAGTTGTGAAAACGGGTGGGGGAAACCAGCCGCTGGTCGGAGGCCAGTACATCCAGCAGGTTGTGACAGTTGTCGCAGTCGCCACCGGTGGAGCAGAACACATTGGCCAGCAAGGCGGCATCGGCCCCGGCTGCTTCGACGGCGGCAAAGCCGGTAGCCATGGCCAGCTTGACGGCAGCGCCCACGCGTCGCCGTTCGGTAGCAGGCAAGGCGGTGACCGGTGGCAGGCTGACGTCTGCCACGGCAAATGGCTGCTCGCCGCGCAGACAGGCCGCGGCGGCGTTCCAGTCCGCCATGCCCGGGCCCAGTACGCTCAGGCCATCCAGATAGATTGTTGCTGTGCTCATGCCGTCACCCGCGAAAAAACCAGACTGCAATTACTGCCGCCAAAACCGAAAGAATTGTTCAGTACATGCTGCAAGGGCTGCTGCTGATTGTGCAGCAGGTAATTGACCGGCAAGGCCGGATCCAGCGTGCTGGTGCCAACC
This sequence comes from Aquitalea pelogenes, assembly GCF_001515305.1. Classification (GTDB taxonomy): domain Bacteria; phylum Pseudomonadota; class Gammaproteobacteria; order Burkholderiales; family Chromobacteriaceae; genus Aquitalea; species Aquitalea pelogenes. The sequence goes on along the minus strand of NZ_LNQV01000031.1, from coordinate 20,865 downwards.
CCGCCGGGCAGCAGGCCCTCGCGCAGTGCCAGCACACAGAAAATGGCTTCGATGCCACCAGCCGCGCCCAGCGTATGGCCGGTATGGCCCTTGGTGGAGCTGCACGGCGTGCCTTGGCCAAACAGCGTCAGCACGGCCGCGCCTTCGGCGGCATCGTTGCTGGGCGTGGCGGTGCCGTGCAGATTGATGTAGCCGATGTCGTCCGGCTGCAAACCGGCCATCTGCAAGGCTTGCTGCATGGCCATGCGCGCACCCAGCCCTTCCGGGTGGGGCGAGGACATATGGTAGGCATCGCTGCTTTCACCCACGCCGGTGAGCAGGATTTCGCCCTCACCAGCACCATCAGCACGCTCCAGCAGCACATACGCCGCGCCTTCGCCAATGGAGATGCCATCGCGCGCAGCATCAAACGGGCGACAGGGTTCGCCCGACACCAGTTGCAGCGAGGAAAAACCGTAAATGGTGGTAAGGCACAGGCTGTCCACGCCACCGACAATGGCAGCATCGATCAGCCCGGCAGCCAGCATGCGCTGCGCCGTGCCAAACACCTTGGCGCTGGAAGAACAGGCGGTGGACACCACACAGGCCGGGCCGCTCAAGGCAAAATGCTTGCGCACGAAATCCGCCACCGAATAGGCATTGTGGGTTTCGCGGTAATGCAGCCAGTCAGGCAGGCTGCCGCTGGCCGGGTCGCGCTCGCGATAGGCCAGCTCGGAATTGAGAATGCCGGAGGTGCTGGACCCCAGAAACACGCCGATGCGGCCTGCGCCATGGCGGGCCTTGGCGGCTTCTACTTGTGCGGCAAAACCATCCTGCTGCAAGCCAAGCAAGGCCAGGCGGTTGTTGCGGCAGTCGTAGGCGGCCAGTCCGGCAGGCAGGGTGATGTCGTCCACACCGGCCACTTCACCGATACAGACATCAAACTCCACCGTTTCCCAGCGTTTTTTGACAATGCCGCCGCGCTGTTCGCGCAGTGCGGCCAGATGTGGTTCCACCCCACGGCCCAGGGCAGTGGTGAGGGTATAGGCGCTAAGTCTGAGAGCTTGCATAGACAACCGATGAATCAGCTTGGATTGGAAAACGGGCTCAGCTTGCGCGCTTGGCCGCAGCCGGTGCGGGTGAACAGGCTTGTGGCAGCGTCACGGCCTGTAGCTGGCGACGGGACAGTTCCTCCAGCAGGCGCGGCAGCACCTGCAAGATGACCGGTGTACCGTCTGCCATGCGGGCGGCATTGCCATCGTGCAGCAGCAGTATATCGCCTGCGGCCAGTTGGCGGGTCAGTCTGGCGTATACCAGCGCCGGGTCCCGGACGCGCGTATCATAGCCACGGCGCGTCCAGCTCGCAAGAAACACCCCCAGGCGCTGCAATACCGGCTCCAGCAGCGGATTGCGCAAACCGGCAATCGGGCGGAAAAACTGCGGCGCATGGCCGGTGATGGCCTGCAGGGTGGCCTGCCCCTCCCCCACTTCGCGCCGCCAGCCCGACAGCCCGAATAACGATGTGTGCTTGCGATGCCGCTGGCCATGGTTTTCCACCGCATGGCCTTCTTGCGCTGCCTGACGCACCAGCTCCGGATAATGCGCTGCCCGCTCGCCGATACAGAAGAAAGTGGCTTTCACCTGATACTGCCGCAGGATGTCCAGCACCGCCGGGGTGACGGCCGGGTCCGGCCCGTCATCAATGGTGATGGCCACTTCGCCACGGCGGATGGCGGCTTGCGGCAAGCGGGTCAGATTCGGCCCCAGCAGCGTGCTGCGCGGCAGCAGGCCCAGCAGCGCAATCAGCCCGTGCAACAGCACCAGCAAGCCCAGCAGGCCGGGCCACCACGCCGGCTGCCAGCACAGCAAGAGCACAGCCAGCAGATGCAGCGCCAGGCACAGTTTGATGAATGGAGAAAACACCAGCGTGTTCATGTCTCGTCCTTCTGCCCCGGCACGTATTGCGCCAGCGGGCCATGTTCCAGCCAGTACCGCCATTGCTGCTGCCACACCGGCCAGCTGTGATCGCCCGCCATGCGGTGTACCCGTGTGGCGGGCAACAGGCTGGCCAGCAATTGCTGTCCGGCAGCAAAACGGTCGTCGTCAGCCAGGCTCAGCCACACCGGGCAGCGCGTGTTTTGCTCCCGAGCAGCCAGCCAGTACCACCAGCGCCGTTCGTCCTGCAAACCGGGCGCAGCATCCGCCCAGGCCTGCGGCCCGCCAGCTTGGCGGATTTCCTGCAGGATGTCGGCAGTACCGGGATAGGGCGCCAGCAAGAAGATGCCACTCAGGTGTTCAGCATACACCGCGGCATAGTGCAGGGCATTGAAGGCACCCAGAGAAATCCCGGCCAGCCAGATGTTGCGGTAGCCTTGCTCCAGTGCCGGCTGCAGCACCGCCTGATGCAGGCTGTCGGCCACGGTACCGGCCAGCACCTGCTGGTAGCCCACATCGGCCAGCACAATGTCCAGCGGCAGGCCGCGCGCGCGCACTGCCGCCACCATGCCCTGCGCCAGCATGTCTTCCAGGCTGGCCTTGGCCGGCGGCAACAGCACCAGCAAGTTCTCGGCGCGCTGTCCGGCGCGCCAGCTATCAGTCAGACAACGCACGCGGGGTCATCCTTGCCATCATGGCGGCAAACACCAGCGCCAGCAGCGCGCCAATGGCCACCGTGCTGCCGATATAGGACAGCACCGGCACGCTGGAGCTGCCCAGCAAACCAAAGCTGGTGACGGTGGCCAGATTGGCCACCACCAGCGACACTTCCACCTGGCGCTGCTCGGCCGCACTGCCCAGTTGCTGCTTGTTGGCAAAAAACAGTGCGTAATTGGAGCCGATGGCCACCACCAGCAGCAGGCCCACCAGATGCAGAATGGTCAGCTGAATGCCGCAGGCATCAAGGATGGCCACGGTACACAGCACCGCGCAGCCCAGCGGAATGGTGACGCGCGCCGCTTGCAGCCAGCCGCAGGTCACACCCAAGAGCAGCAGGATGGCCAGACTGCCCAGCGAGGAGAACAACAAGGCTTCGTGGGTGTAGCTATCGAAAATGGCGGTGGTTTCTTCCAGCAGGTCGATCACCGTCACCTGCCCCAGCTGCTGGGCGGCCAGTGCCGCACGCACCTTGTCCAGCGCGATGTTTTCACCACTGGCCGGGCGCAGCGGCATCAGCACCAGATAACTGCCAGGCCGCTTGATCAGCATGGAATCCAGCAGCACGCTGGCCGCGCTGCCATGCAGGCTGGCACGGCTGAGCAGCGCTTGCTGCTGCGCACGGGTCACGTCGCTGACAAACCCTTGCAGCTGTGCGGCATCCACCGGCAGGCCTTGCAGCGCTTCGGCCAGTCGTGGTGCGGCCGTACCCGCTGGCGGCAAGGCAGCCTGCCGCGCACGCTGGGTGGCGATGCTAGGCAGCAGTTCGTCCGGGGTGTGGAAGCCGCCAATCACGTTCTGCCGGTTCAATTGCTGCAATACCCGGCGCGTGCGCTCGGCCAGTTGCAGGGCGCTTTCCTGATCCGGCGCGCTGAAGCTGGCCACATAGCGCATGTCATTGCCGCCCAGATCAGCCCGCAGTTCGGCATCCAGCTTGTTCTGCGCAGGTGAGGTGGAACTCAGTGCATTGAGCTGGCGGTTCCAGATGTCCTGATGATGCAAAGCCAGCACCGCCACCGCCGCCAGCATGGCTACCGCCAGCAGCCAGCGCAGGCGGGTCAGGCCGTCCAGTACTTTTTGCAGCAGCAGGCCGGGCTTGCTCAGGTCGCGCAGGTTCAGCCGTGCCGGCATCAGCAGCGGCAGCACATAGCGCGTCACCAGTGCGGCCGTCACCAGCCCGCTGATGGAATACAGGCCCAGTTGCGACAGGCCGGGGAAGCTGGAACACATCAGCGCGGCAAAGCCGGTGATGGAGGTCAGCACCCCCAGGCGGATGGTGCGCCAGAAGTGCGAGGGGTTACCGCCCCCGGCACGCTGGATAAACAAATAGATGGAGTAATCCACCGCCTCGCCGATCAGCGTGGTGCCAAAGCCCAGCGTCAGGCCATGCACATGGCCAAAGCCCAGACTGACGCTGGCAATGCCCACCAGCGCGCCGGACACCACCGGAATCAACCCCAGCAGCAATAGCGGCAGCGAGCGGTAGACCAGCAGCAGCAAGGCCACCACCAGCAAGGTGCCCAGGGTGGCCAGCCGTTCCACTTCGCCCTGGATGATGTTGCGCGAGGCCACCGAAATGACGCTGGTGCCACTCATCACCAGGCGGGTGTCGACATGGCGGGCGGGCAGGCTGGCAAAGGCCTGTTTCACATCTTCCAGCGCTGCCGCCTGCGCGTCGGTATTCAGGCCGGACTCGGCCAGTTGCAGCAGCAATACCGCGCGTTTGCCGTCGCGCGACACCCAGATGTCGTTACTGGTGCTGGGCTGGCTTTCGCCCATGAACTGCTCGAGGATTTGAAGGGTTTCGCCGGTCGGGTCACGCGGCAGGATTTTCTTGACGATCAGCCCGGCATCGCCGGACATCGCCAGCAGGGTGTCCTGGATGGCGTCGTGCATTCCGGCCGCGGTAAAGCGCTGCGGCGTGACAGCCGGGCTCAGCAGGTAGCGGTTGTCGAAGAAATACTGCTGGTCGCGCTGCTGGGTCTGGCGGTCGCCGTTCTGCACCGCGGTAAAGCGCGGATTGCCGGACAGCTTGCCCACCAGCAGGCGCGACAGGCGGCCGCGTTCGGCCTCGTCCGCACCTTCAATCCCCACCAGCACCAGCCGGGCAATGGCACCGTCGCGCAGCTGGTCGATCAGCATCTGCTGGCGCGCACTGGGCAGTTTGGGCATGAAGGCGGACAGGTCAGCGACAAAACGGGTCTGGCTGATCACCAGCACCGAGGCCAGCATGGCCGCCAGCCAGATCAGGATGACCGGCTTGAACAATCTGGTTTTCATTTGGCGCTGGTGCCGGTAATGGTCATTTCCGAACGGTCGCCATCCGCCTGCAGAAATTCGATGGTCTTCACCTGGGCGCGGCTACCGGCTATGCGGATCTGGCTGATCACCTTTTGCATGCGTGCTTGCAACGGTGTCAGCTTGAGCTGCCATTCGTCGCTGCCACCGGATAGCGACGGGGTGTAATAGCGTTCCAGCGCGCTGCGGTCGCCCGACAGGGTGGCGCGGATGCTTTCGACAAAGGCCGATACTTCCGGTCGGTCGGACAGATTCACGCTCATCTTGCGGCCATCGCTGCGCTCCAGCGTCAGCTTGTTGCCTTCCAGCAGCACGGCTTCCGCCTTGGGCTTGAGCGTGCGCTTTTCCAGCCGGTCCGGTGCGGTGAAAGCCAGTTCGCCAGAGGACTCCAGCGGCTGCTTGAGCATGGCGATGTATTTTTTCTCGACAAAGGTGGCGGTGCCGGACTTCTTTTGCCCCAGTTGCTGCATCAGGTCGGCCAGGGAGAAATCGGCGGCCTGCAGGCTGCCTGCAGAGAGGACCACAAACAATCCGGCCAGGGTCTTGCTGATGATGGATACACGCATGATCGGTCTAGCTTTCATCCCAGAAATCGTAAAAATTGAACCAGTTGTACGGATAGGCCCGGCAATGGCGTTCCAGTGCCGCAACGTATTTGTCCAGCAGCGACTGCATGGCCGCCTCACGCCGGGCCCGACCCACGGTAGAAAAGTCTTCCAGCAATTCAAAATGCACCCGGTAGCGGTTGCCACCCAGGTAAATGCCCGCCATGAAATACACCGGCTGCTTGAGCATGGCAGCCATGCGCAGCGGGCCACTGGGAAAACGGGCGGGTGCGCCCAGCAGCATGCGGCTGAGGTATTCGTCCGGCCCGGCGGCACGGTCGGCCAGAATGCCCACCAGTGCGCCCTCTTCCAGCCGGGCATGCACCTTGAGCATGGCATCCATGGTGCCCAGCGGAATGATGTCCGGGGCCAGCGCCGGGTTGATGGCATGCAAGGCCTGGTTGATCTGGCGGGCGTTTTCCGGATACATCGCCATGCTCACCTGCATGTCGGGACGAAAACGCGCCATGGCGCGCAGCACTTCAAAGCTGCCCAGATGCGCGCCAAACAGCAACAGGCCCTGTCCGCCTTCCTGATGCCGGTGCAGGGCTTCGGCACCGGACAGGTCGATCTCGAACACATCAAACCGGTCGCGCAGCAGATAAACCCGGTCGTGGATGGTGCTGGCAAAACTCAGCACATGGCGATACACATCGCGCCAGCGCGCCGGACGGCCCAGGCTGCGGGCCAGATAGCGCCGCGAGGCCTGTACCGCCTTGCCGCCGAACAATACGAAATACATCGCAATACCGTACAGCACCAGCCGGGAGCAAGGCCTGCCCAGCCAGCAGGACAGCGCCGACATGATGCGCAACCAGAAGCGGCTGCCGCGCTCCTGCTGCCGCATCCACTGCGGGCTGGCCGGTGCATCGGTCTGCTGGCTCACGCGGCAGGCTCCGCTGCCAGCACGAATTTGCCGTCCGCCACTTTTTCATCACCGCGCGAGATGACAAAGGCCACGCTGGCTGCATCCTGTCGCCAGGCCAGCTGCAAGCTGTCGCCCGGCGCTACCGGACGATGGAACTTGGCCTGGGCCAGCCCGGCCAGTTGCACTCCGGCAGCTTGTTCGATGGCCAGTTGCGCATGGTCCAGCAACACCACGCCGGGCAAGACCGGCTGGCCGGGAAAGTGACCGGCATAGGCCGGATGATCGGCGGCTATCACCAGGGGAAGGGTCTGCATGCTCAGTGCTTTCCGGAAAGATGACGGGCAATCAATTCCTGCAGGGTACGGGCCAGGATCTTGCCATTGCCGTCACGCGGCAGGGCATCGACAAACACGATCTGGCGCGGCAGGAACACCGAATCCAGATGCTGGCGCAGACCGGCCAGAATGGCGGCCTTATCCAGCGCAGGTGCCACCACGAACACGGCCAGACGTTCGACTAGCTCGTCACTGCCGCGTTCCGGCACACAGTACACCCCATCCACCACTCCCGGCAGGCCGGTAAGCACGGCATTGAGGAAGGACAAGGAACTGCGCTTGCCCGCCACATTGATCATGTTGGCCTTGCGGTCCACCAGCCGGAAATGCTGCGGGCTGAACAGTTCTACCGTGTCATTGAGCATTTGCGGGGTCTGGTACACCTCGCCCACTGCCCACAGCTCACCGTCACGCTGCTCCAGTGCAATCCCCTGCAAGGTATGCCAGGTGCTGTCGATATCGGTTTCCCGCGTGGCCACCTGACCGGTTTCGGTGGAGCCGTAGATTTCCAGCACTGGGCAGTCAAGCTGCTGCCGGGTTTGGGCTGCCAGCTCGACAGACAAGGGCGCGGTGGCCGACAGGATGGCGGCAATCGGCGGCAGCGCGATATTGGCATCCAGCAATTTGCGCAGATGAAATGGCGTGATCACCAGCAGACGCGGCGCGGGCATCCCGGCCAGCGCATCAGCAATGTCGGCGGGGAAAAACGGAATGCGCCCGGACAGGCGGCCACCGGCCAGAATGGGCAGCAGCACGCTGGATTCCAGCCCGTACATGTGACGGATGGGCACCGTGCCCACCACCGAACAAGGCTGGCCGGCCACACCCCACACCCGTTCGGCACCGGCCAGAATGGCCAGCCGCAGACGGCCAAATGTCTTGAAATGCAGCATGGGCGTGCCGGTGGAGCCCGAGGTATACAGGCAGGCAACCTGCTGGTCGTACGGAATCTGCGGCATGGGGGCCGCCGCCAGTTCCTTGCGCACCGCCAGCGTGTCGATTTGCATGTAAGGCAGGCCGGGCACCGGGTTGTCTGGCTGATCGCCCAGCACCAGCAGCTCGGCCTGTTCGCTGGCTACCGCAGCCAGATGCTCGGGTGCCGCCGAATTGGGCAGGATGGTCAGCATATTGCGGGCAATCGCCGCAAACAGTGCCACGGCAAACCAGTAACGGTCGTTACACATGTTCAGCACCCGCGGGTGAGCGGGCAAGGCGGCAGCAAGGGTGAGCACCTGGGCTTGGAAGGTGCCACGGTTGATCACCTGGCCGTGCACATGGGCAAAATCGGCAGCGGGGTCAGCAGCAGGAAGAAGCGGTATCAGATTCATGGATTCGATGGCAAGGGAGCCGCTGCGGCAGCCTACTGGCTGGTGTCACGGCCCTGCGTGTACTTTCGGTATGACTGTATGGTGTGGGCGATGCTGAACGAGGGGCTGTCCGGCAAGGCCAGCCGGCGCACCAGGTATTCGCCGCCAAACATCAGGCCCAGCGACAGCGGGGTACACACGGCGGCATAAAACGCCCACCACGACAGGGGTGCCAGTGCAAACAGGCCCAGCGACAGCAAGGCGGACAAGGCAAAATACAGCGTCCAGGCCAGCGTCACTTTCCAGGTGTAGTGGAAGTAAGCTGCATCCAGCGATCCGGCAACGGCGATGCGGGCGATACGCGAACACAGGGCATTCTCGTGACTGCCCAGGGTACTGCCGAACATGAAGCCAAGGCCGCACATGATGCCGGCGTGCTGCAACAGGTAGAACCAGGCGGCATGGGTCAGCAACTGGTCAATATTGAGGGCAATGGACAGCAGCACGGCAGCTGCCAGCAGCATGACCGGCCAGCGGAAGCGTGAATTCCAGCCCGCCGTCAGCAGGCCCAGGGTCAGCGGTGCCGCCCCTACCACCACCGCATACAGCGGCGGATGACGGGAGGAGGACGCCAGATAATCCATCACCACATAAAACAGGCCGGCCAGCGCCAGTACAGCGAGGCGCATGCTGCGCCACAGCCGGGTCATTTGCTGCGATGCTCGCGAATATAAGCCGCCAGTTTGCGCAAGGAGGCAAAAATGGTGGAGTTGTCTTCGTTGTCGGCTTTCATTTGCACGCCATACTGCTTGGACATGACCAGCGCGATTTCCAGGATATCAATGGAGTCGATTCCCAGTTCATCACCATACAGCGGCGCATCAGGAACAATTTCCGCCGGGGTAATGTCAAGATTCAGCGCGGAAACGATCAGACCGGCAATTTCGCTTTCCAGCGCCAGGTCTGGTGTATTCGATTCAGAAGAGTGTTGTTCCATGATTTGCAATAATCGTATCGGTATTAATAAACAAGTTGCCCGCAATCGCCAATGTCACAGTGTTTCGGTATCATCGCCGGTCGCAGGAATGCGCTCTTGATAAATTGAATAATTCTTATCCTTGCTGCAGGACCAAGAGGCATCAGAAAAATGAAGACGGAGTATACCCTCACGTATTCAGCAGGGCAAAAATCCGCTGTTTTACATGTAATTGCATACTAAAACATGCCAACAGGAGGTAACTTGAACAAGGGCATGACAAACATCAATGGCACAGCCGGAATGCTTGAAACGGCGCTGACCCACTTCTGGTTCAAGATGTTCGGCACCATGGGTTTTACCCTGCTGTTTTTTGTCGCCTATGTTTACCTGCTGCATCACCCGGCTGGCGCAGTCCATATCGTGCCAGCCAGTGCTCTGGACCGCTGGCTGCCGTTTCAGCCCTGGGCCTTGCCGGTTTACCTGTCGCTGTGGGTTTATGTGTCGCTGCCACCGGTGTTGATGCTGTCACACCGTGAAATCATCCGTTACGGCTACAAAGTGGCGCTGCCCTGCCTCAGCGGACTGCTGGTGTTTTATTTCTGGCCCAATGCCATTGCCCCGCCAGACATCGACTGGCAGCAATATCCCGGTGTGGCCTTTCTGAAAAACGTGGATACGGCAGGTAATGCCTTCCCGTCGCTGCATGTGGCAACTGCGGTATTTTCCGGTGTCTGGCTGCACTGGCGCCTGAAGGTGCTGCACTGGGGGCGTGCGCTGCAAGGACTGAACCTGCTGTGGTGTGTGGCCATTGCCTACTCCACCCTGGCGGTAAAGCAGCATGTGGCACTGGATGTGCTGGCAGGTACCCTGCTGGGCCTTGGCAGTGCATGGCTGGTACGCTTGCGTGCGCATGCCATGCAGCTGGATCGTGGCGCGCCGTCTGGCCGTTAAACCCTTTTGTCGACAACCTCCCTTACAGCAGCTGGCAGCATGTACCCAGATACCCGTTTGCACTACACCTCCCCTCATCCGCTTGGTCCGATGGCTATCGCTCCTGCACAGATTCTGGGCATGTGCCGGCTGGGCCGGGATGATCAGCAGCCGGACTGGCCCTTGCAATCCGTGCGGATGCCGGTGCTGGGCCCGGCTACGGCGGGCATGCAGGAAGTCTGGCACACCAGCCTGCCAGCGCAGGATGGCCGCTTCCACGACATTCATTACCGTCGCGCAGGCGGCCTGCTGTTTGGCGTCATCACACTGGATGAAGGGCAGTTTGCCATGCAGGACGGAGCCACGGCCTTGCAGACACTGGCCGAGAGCGCCTACCGCCAGCTGTTTGCCCTGCTGGACGCACAGCACTGCCCGCACCTGTGGCGAGTGTGGAATTACATTCCGCGCATCAATGTCGAGGAGCACGGCATGGAGCGCTACCGCCAGTTCAATATCGGCCGCCATCAGGCTTTTGCGGGCAGCCGGCGTCCGGTGCATGGCAGTCCGGCCGCCTGTGCGCTGGGGACGGCAGATGGCCCGGTCAGCATTGCCTTTCTGGCAGCAGACAGCCCTGCCTTGCCCATCGAGAACCCGCGCCAGGTCAGCGCCTTTGCCTACCCGCAGCAATACGGCCCGGTGAGCCCCACCTTCAGCCGCGCCGCGCTGGCCGGTCAGCCTGGCGCGCAATGGCTGTTCATTTCCGGCACCGCCAGCATTATTGGCCACCTTACCGTGCATGTAGGTGATGTGGCCGCACAAACCGCGGAAACCTTTGCCAATATCGCCATCCTGCTGGAACAGGCCAACCGTCAGCAGCCGCGTCAGCCCTTCACCCTTGCCGGGCTGGACTACCGGGTGTATGTCCGCCATGCCGCCGACTATCCCGCCGTGCGTGCGGCGGTACTGGCACAGCTGGGCGAAGACAGCCGCGTGGTGTATGTGCAGGCGGACATCTGCCGTGCCGACCTGCTGGTGGAAATCGAAGCCCAGGGCGCAGGCTGAAACCCACCCCGGCATGCACCAGAACGGTCAGGTACTGCTCGCTTTGGTGCAGCACTGCATAGCCGCTTTCCACCCCCACCTGCATCGCCAGCCCTCACCGCCAACCGCTTTACAGCCCGCAGCTTCACGCTGCACGCCCCGTCCGGCAGCACTGACAGCGTCATGACAGATGGCATGAGTCTTGCTAAGATTTCATACATTTTCAAAAATATTCATACACAGCCTGCACCATGTTTTCCGGTGACAGGCCCGAGAAAGGCAAGCGCATGCACATTCCAGATGGTTATCTCAGCCCGTCCACCTGCGCCGTGACCCTGGCCATTGCCCTGCCGTTCTGGCTGCTGGCCTACCAGCGTGCCAAACGCCTGCTGCACACCCGGCTGGTGCCATTGTTTGCCGTGTTCTCCGCCTTCAGCTTTGTCATCATGATGTTCAACCTGCCCCTGCCCGGCGGCACCAGCGGCCATGCGGTGGGCATGGGCATTGTCAGCATCGTGCTGGGGCCGTGGGCCTCCATCATTGCCATCTCGCTGGCCTTGCTGATTCAGGCGCTGTTTTTTGGTGATGGCGGCATCAGCAGTTTTGCTGCCAACAGCCTGAACATGGCCATCGTCGGTTCGCTGGTGGCCTGGGGCAGTTATCGCCTGCTGGCTGCCGGTGCGCCGCTGGCCTCGCGCCGCCGCGTGGTGGCAGCCGGGGTAGCCGGTTATCTCGCCATCAATGCTTCCGCCCTGCTGGCCGCCATCGAATTCGGCGTGCAACCCATGCTGTTTCACGACGCCAGCGGCACCCCGCTGTACGCGCCTTATCCGCTGTCGGTGGCCATTCCGGCCATGATGATTGGCCACCTGAGTTTTGCCGGGCTGGCGGAAATGCTGCTCAGTGCCGGTCTGGTGGCTTATCTGCAACGCGCTCATCCGGCCTTGCTAGCCGGTTCTGCCAACATCACCACGGCAGGCAGCCGTCAGGGCAGCAGCGTGCGTCAGCTGTGGTATGGCCTGGCCGGGCTGATGATTTTGTCGCCGCTGGGCCTGCTGGCAGCCGGAACCGCCTGGGGGGAATGGGGTGCGGAAGACTTTGCCAACCCGGCTGCCGTCAGGAAATCATCCGGGCATCTGGCCTGCATGCCTTGCCGGATAGCGCTCCGGAGGGCCTGTCCAGACTGGCCGGTTTGTGGTCCGCCCCCTTCCCCGACTATGCCCCGGCCTTCATTCACAGCCCGGCCTTTGGCTATGTGCTGTCCGCCGTGTTTGGTGCCGGGTTGATCCTGCTGTGCCTGTTGCTGCTGGCCCGGCTGGGTGGCAAGCGTGGCCTGCCGCAGTGAGTGAACAATCGTTTCTGGCCGGCAAGCACCGCCATCACGGCAATATTGCCGAGCGCATGGTGCATGGCTTGCAGCAGGTAATGGAGCATGCGCTGGATGCCGAAGCCATCAGCGCCACACCCGGCCTGCTGCAACAACTGGACCCGCGCATCAAGCTGCTGTCCTTGCTGGCGGTGCTGGCCGCCACCCTGCTGGCAAGCCAGCTCACCACGCTGCTACTGCTGTTTGTGCTGGCGGTAGTGCTGGCGCTGGCATCGCAAATCTCGCTATCCCGCTTGTACCGCCAGGCATGGCTGAGCGTGCTGCTGTTCAGCGGCATGCTGGCCCTGCCTGCCATCTTCATGGTGCCGGGTGAACGGTTGCTCACCCTGCCGCTGCTGCACTGGCACATCACCCGGCAAGGGCTGTCCAGCGCCGCCTTTTTGCTGGGCCGGGCCGAAGTTTCGGCCAGCTTTGCCCTGCTGCTGATGCTGACCACGCCGTGGATGCATGTGCTCAAGGCCATGCGCAGCCTGGGCGTGCCGGTGCTGCTGGTGGCATTGCTGGGCATGACGCATCGCTATGTGTTTGTGCTGTTGCAAACCGCCAGCCAGATGTTCGAAGCGCGCCGCAGCCGCCTGCTGGCTCCGCCATCGGGCCGCATGGCCCGCCAGCTGGTGGCCAGCACCAGCGGCGTGCTGCTGGGCAAGGCCTTGCAGCTCAGTAACGAGGTGCACATGGCCATGGTGTCACGCGGCTATCGGGGCGAGGTTTACCTGCTGCACAATTTTCACACCCGCAAGCGCGACTGGTGCGCGCTGCTGCTGGCCTTGGCGCTGCCCCTGGTCATTGTCTGGAATCACGCATGAGCACACCGGTTTTTGCCCTGGACGGGGTGAGTTATCACTATCAGCAGCATGCTGCCTTGCACGCGGTGTCACTGGAGGTTGCCGCTGGTAGCCGGGTGGCACTGCTGGGGGCGAATGGCTCGGGCAAATCCACCTTGCTGCGTCTGCTGGACGGGCTGTATTTCGCCACGGCAGGCGAGCTGCGTGCCTTTGGCGAGGTGCTGAGCGAGGCGGCACTGGCGGATGAAACCCGCCATTATGCGTTTCGCCGCCGGGTGGGTCTGGTGTTCCAGAACCCGGACGTGCAACTGTTCAACCCCACGGTGTTTGACGAACTGGCCTTCGGCCCGCTGCAACTGGGCTGGCCGGAAGCGCAAATCCGCAGCGCGATTGACGCCAGCTTGCAGCAGTTTGGCATCAGCCATCTGCAACAGCGCGCACCACACCGGCTATCCGGTGGCGAGCGCAAACGGGTGGCGCTGGCCTCGGTGCTGATCATGCAGCCCGAAGTACTGTTGCTGGACGAACCCACCGCCGCGCTGGACCCGGCCAGCCAGAGCGAAGTCATCCGTTTTCTGCAGGAAAGCCAGGGACAGGGGCGCACCATCATCACCGCCACCCACGACCTGGACAGCGTGGCCGACATTGCCGACCACGTCATCGTGCTGGCCGACGGGCAGGTGGCGGCACAGGGCAGCCCGGCCGACATCCTGTCCGACCACGCCCTGCTGGCACGCACCCATTTGCTGCATGCTCACCCGCACCGCCATGCCGACGGGCAGGTGCACAGCCATCCGCACCAGCATGGCCACCGACACGACCATGGCACCAACGCTGGCCGCTACCGCCGCTTCGGCATGGGTCGCTCCTAGCAAGGCAATAACTAAGGCAATAACTGGATCAGCGGCCGGATTTCTTGCGATAGCCCAGGCCCGTGCTGGCTGAAGGCTTGACCGGAATCAGCTGCACCTGGCCGTGGCGCACCCCGGTTTCGGCAATCACCGAACGGGCAAAGCTTTCCACCTCGCCACTGTCGCCGCGCAGGATTACCGTTTCGATACAGTCTTCATGACTGATATGGGCATGCATGGTGGCCACCGCCAGGTCGTGGTGGTCGTGCTGCAAGCCGGTCAGCCGGGCGGACAGTTGCCGCTCGTGATGATCAAACACATAGCTGAGCACCGCCACGCAGGGGCCACCCTGCTCGCTGGCCAGATTGTCCTCGCCCAGCTCGCGGCGCAGCATGTCGCGCACCGCCTCGGACCGGCTGCTGTAACCGCGCCGGGTCATCCATTCGTCAAATGCCTGTGCCAGCTCGTCGCTCAGCGAAATGGTGAGTCTTTGCATGCCTGTCTCCACAAAATCCGTGCCGCAGCATAGCAGACCAAGGCGGTTTGGGGTTTACCAGGCCCGAAGGGAGCCTCGCCTTCTTTACGAAGGCTCGCCGAGCTTTACCAAGCCGACATGACAATTGTCATCTCAGGCTGCTGACAAAGTGATTTGGTGCGATTCTACCGGACCCGGCCAAGCCGGGCCTTTCGACCCAGTGATTGATTCCGCAGCCTGTCCATCGAATCCCAATCCCCCCGCCCTTTCCCTGAAAGGGAGCCTCGCCTTCTTTACGAAGGCTCGCCGAGCTTTACCAAGCCGACATGACAATTGTCATGTCGGCTTGGCGCAAATGCTGCGATAGTCCATCACGACACATCCACCTTGCCATTGCCCGTCCATGGCCCAGAATCAAAGACAGGCCAACTCCCAGCCAAGAGCACATCATGCAGATACAGCAGCTTAGCTTGCATCATGACCAGCCAGCACCCGACCAGCTTGCCGCGCTACAAACGCTGGCACCACAGCTGCTGCTGGTGTTTGCCGCGCCCGACTATTTTGACGGGGGGACGTTGCTCTCCAGCCTGGCAGCGGCCTTGCCTGGCTGTGTGGTGCTGGGCTGTTCGACCGCAGGCGAGATTGCCAGCCAGGGCGTGGAAGAAGGCAGCGCCGTACTGACGGCCATCCACTTTGACCACACCCGCGTGGCCAGTGCCATCACCCTGCTGGATGGCATGCAGGATTCACTGGCAGCAGGCCAACGGCTGGCCACGGCCTTGCAGGCGGATGACTTGCAACTGCTTTTGCTGCTGGCACCCGGCACCCATATCAACGGCACCGCCCTGCTGGATGGCCTGCAACAGGTACTGGGCGATACCGTTCCGGTGGTGGGCGGCATGGCTGCCGATAATGGCCGTTTCTGCCAGACCTTCACCCTGCATCAGTCCGGCTGGAGCGATCACCAGCTGGTGGCCGTCGGCCTGTACGGACGACAGTTGCAAGTGGGACATGGCTCCTGCGGTGGCTGGACCACGTTTGGCCCGGCACGGCAGGTCAGTCGCTGCCAGCAGAACATTCTGTACGAACTGGATGGCGCACCCGCGCTGGAAGTGTACAAGCGCTATCTGGGTGAATACGCCAGCGGCCTGCCCGGCAGCGGCTTGCTGTTTCCGTTTGCCATGCTGGGACGCAGCGGCGAAGACCAGGGCGTGATTCGCACCATTCTGGGCATGAACGAACAGGATGGCAGCCTGACACTGGCCGGTGAACTGGCCAGCGGCAGCCAGCTGAAACTGATGCATGCCGGCACCGACAGCCTGGTGCGCGGGGCGGAGCAGGCCATCAAGACAGCCTGGCGCTGCTGGTATCCTGCGTGGGACGCAAGCTGGTGATGGGCGACCGGGTGGATGAAGAAGTGGAAGCCGTGGCCGACGTACTGGGCAGCCAGATGGTGCTGGCCGGTTTTTATTCCAATGGCGAAATCAGCCCCTTTGCCGTGGGGCAGCCCAGCCGGCTGCACAACCAGACCATGACCATCACCACCCTGCGTGAAATCGCGCAAACAGATTGAAATCAGCAGGACAGGCATGCAAAACACACTGCTACGCCAGCTCAGGCGCACCATGGGCATTGCCGACGAAGCCGGCCTGCAACAGGTGCTGGACGGCTTTGAGCGGCTGGCCGCGCTGGCAGACACCGACCCGGCCATCGCCACCGCCCTGCGCGGCTTTACCGGCTTGCTGCAAAGAGTGGGCGACAGCTACAGCCAGCAAGACCGCGACATCAGCCTGCGCAGCCGCAGCCTGGAACTGAGCTCGGCCGAGCTGAGCGAGGCCAACCAGCGCCTGCAGGCGGAACTGGGCAAGCGCGAACACGCCATTGCCCGCCTGCAAGACACCATTCGCCTGCTGCGCAAGGAAACCGGCCAGCCAGACAGCGTACAGCCAGAGGACGATCTGGAAGGGCTGATCAATGTCGTCTCCGCACTGGTGGCCTACCGCCAGCATGGCCAGCAGGCCATCCGCCAGGCCCGGCAGGCACTGGAGAACCAGAAGTTTGCGCTGGACCAGCACGCCATCGTCAGCATTACCGACCGCAACGGCAACATCAGCTATGCCAATGACAAATTCTGTGAGATCAGCGGCTTCAGCCGGGAAGAGCTGATCGGGCGCAACCATAATCTGGTGAATTCCGGCCTGCACTCACCGGCCTTCTTTGCCGAGATGTGGAGCACCATTCGCGCCGGCAAGGTGTGGACCGGAGAAATCCGCAACCGCGCCAAGGATGGCAGCCTGTACTGGGTGGCCGCCACCATCGTGCCCTTTGCCGACGAGCATGGGGAGCCCGAGCAGTTTGTCGCCATCCGCACCGACATCACCGCCCGGCATCAGGCCAGCGAGCGCCTGCAAGAGCAGCTGCACTTTGTCGAGGAACTGGTGGAAGCCATGCCGATGCCGGTGTATGTCAAAGGGCCGGACCTGCGCTATCAGCTGATGAACCGCGCCTTTGCCGAACTGTTTGGCATCCGGCGCGAAGACTTCCTGGGCAAAACCTCGGAACACCTGCTGGACGCGGAGCTGGCCAGCTACCACCAGCGCCGAGACCGCGAGCTGCTGAACGAAGTGTCGCGCCAAAGCTATGAAACCACCCTGCAGCACCAGGATGGCACGGTAAGTTACGGCATCATCCACAAGGCCACCCTCACCCGGCCCGATGGCAGCATTGCCGGGCTGATCGGCACCATTGCCGACATTACCGAACTCAAACTGCTGGCACGGGAATCGCGCCAGGCCCGCGAAGTGGCCGAGGCCGCCAACCGCGCCAAAAGCGAATTCCTGGCCAATATGAGCCATGAAATCCGCACGCCGATGAATGGCATTCTGGGCATGACCGAACTGGCGCTGGATACCGAGCTGAACCGGGAGCAGCGTGAATACCTGGATGTGGTGAAATCCTCCACCGAAGCGTTGCTCACCGTCATCAACGACATCCTGGATTTTTCCAAGCTGGAAGCGGGCAAGATGGTGATCGACCAGACCGCCTTCGGGCTGGAAAGCGTGCTGGCCAGCACGGTCAGGAACATGGCCATGCATGCCGAACAAAAAGGCCTGGAACTGGCCTGCCGCATGGCCCCGGACATTCCGCCGGTATTGCTGGGCGATGCGGGCCGGCTGCGGCAAATCCTGCTCAACCTGTTGTCCAATGCCATCAAGTTCACCCAGAGCGGCGAAGTTTTGCTGCGCGCCTCCTTGCTGGAACAGGAAGGCGAACAAGTGGTGGTCAAGTTTTCGGTCAGCGACAGCGGCATCGGCATTGCCCGCGAACAGCAGGAAAGCATTTTTGAAGCCTTTGTCCAGGCCGACAGTTCCACCACCCGCAAATACGGCGGCACCGGCCTGGGGCTGTCCATCTGCAAACGGCTGGTGGACATGATGCATGGCCAGATGTGGCTGGAAAGCCGCCCCGGACATGGCAGCACCTTCCACTTCACCATCCGTTTTACCCGCGTGGCCGCTGCGCAACTGCCGGTCCCCTTGAACCCGGACGCGCTGCGCGGCAGTCATGCACTGGTGGTGGACGACAACCGCATCAACCGCGACATCCTGCAAGAAACCCTGGCGCACTGGGGAGTGAGCGTCGATACAGCCGACAGCGGTGCCCGTGCGCTGGCCCTGTTGCAACAGCCGGGCAAGTCCTACCGCTTTGTCCTGCTGGACGGCATGATGCCGGACATGGACGGGCTGACCACCGCCCGCCACATCCAGGCACTGGGCCTGCAAGCGGCACCGCGGCTCATCATGCTGTCCTCGGCCAGCACACAGGACAGCAGGCTGTATCAGCAAGCCGGCATCTGCTGCCACATTGCCAAGCCGGTGTTGCAGTCCGAACTGCAGGAAACCATCTTGCAGGCACTGGGCGACACCCCCTGCTGCGCCAGCACCAGCACGCCCCCGGCCAAACTGAAATACGACAGCCAGCCCTTGCGGGTGCTGGTGGTGGAAGACAATGTGGTCAACCAGCAGCTGGCAATCAATCTGCTGCAACGCTGGGGCCATCAGGCCACCCTGGCCGAAGATGGCCGGCAAGCACTGGAAGTCCTGGCCCAAGAACAGTTCGACCTGGTGTTGATGGACATGCAGATGCCGGTGATGGGCGGGCTGGAAGCCACCCGGCGCTACCGTCAGCAAGAAGCCCCAGGCCAGCACCTGCCCATCATTGCCATGACCGCCAATGCCTTGCAGGGCGACCGTGAACAATGCCTGGCCGCCGGGATGGACGACTACCTGAGCAAACCGGTACGCGCGACCGACCTGCAACAGCTGCTGCAACGCTACGCCAAGGCAGCGCCCTCCTCGTTTGACTATCAGGCGGCACTGGCCCGACAGGATGCGGAAATCGTCGACATTGTGGCGGACAGTTTTCTGTCATCCTTCCCGACAGAGATGGCAGGGCTGGAGCAGGCATTGCTGCAAACCGACCGGGCAACGCTGAAACGACTGGCACACACCATCAAGGGAAATGCCGCCTTGTTCGGGGCTACGCCCATGGTCACGGCTGCCGCGCAGCTGGAGAAAGTGGCCGCCGAAGCCGACCTGTCCACTCAACAACAGCTGCTGGACACACTCCGGCAGCAATTTGTCTTGCTCCAGTCAGTGCTGCAAGCCAGGTCGCAGCCTGCGCGTCACCACTGAGCCATGCCCGCGCCACGCCAGTGTGCGGCAGTATCTGCAATGCAGGCGTAGTCGGACAGATCCAGCGGGCTGAACCCGTTAATCGCCGCCAGTCGGAAAAAATCCTGTAGTTCGGGCGCCTGCAGGCTGTCGCTGATGGCCTGGCGCAAGCGCGCAACGCTAGCCGCGCTGGTAGATGCCGCCGTGATCAAGGGTAATCCGGGCTGCAAACGGGTATGGCCGATGCAGGCCAGTTGCGCGAACAGTGCCGGCTGTTGCCGGGCCAGCAGGGCATGGCTGACACAGTCCAGCGCGGCGATATCCGCCTCGCCAGCCGCCAGCATGCCGGCCGAAGCGCGGTGTGAACCGGAAAACCTGACTTGAGAAAAAAAGGGTTGCACCCCGGCAAGCGCGGCCACTTCGGCGCGCAAGGCGTGATAGCCCGACTGTGAATGCCGCTCATTGCACACGGCACGCCGGCCACGAAAATCAGCCAGTGCAAGCCCGGCATCGCTCTTGCGGACCAGCAGCGCACTGCTGTAACGCCAGTCGGCACAGCCCGGCACTTGATAATGAAATGCACCCAGCACCTGCACCTGTTCCGGCAAGAGCGTGGAAACCGGATAGCCACAACTCTGGCTGAGCAGCATGCCCGGCTCACGCCAGTGCGCCAGATAATCCTCTGGCCAGCTAAGGCTGGCAGGCAGCGCTGGCTCGCCCAGTTGTTGCAGACGCTGGCGCAGCCACTGCCAGTATTGTTCGGTCAGCGGCTGCGGCCAGGGGTACATCGGCAGGCTGGCCCAGCGCATGGCCTTAGCGCTGGGCAGCGACATGGGGCGACAGGCGACTGGTCAGCCAGTCGAACAACTGGTCGGCAACAATGGCCAGCAAGGCCACCAGCAGCGCGCCTTGCAGCACATAGGCGGTATTGAAACCGCTCAGACCGACGATGATGGGCAGGCCCAGCGTGCGTGCCCCCACGGTAGAGGCAATGGCAGCCGTGCCGATATTGATCACCACCGATGTCCGTACACCGGCCAGCAACACCGGCGCGGCCAGCGGCAGCTCCACCTGCCACAGGATGCGCCAGCGCCCCATGCCCAGGCCACGCGCCACTTCCAGCACACTGTCCGGCACCGAGGCCAGTCCGGCCAGGGTGGCCTGTGTGACCGGCAACAGGCCGTACAGTACCAGTGCAATCAGCGCCGGCCATTCGCCAAAGCCGATCAGCGGCGCGGCAATGGCCAGTACCGCCACAGGCGGCAGCGCCTGGCTGATGGCCAGCACACTGTCCAGCAAGGGACGGAACTCGCGCCCGGCCGGTCGGCTGACCAGCAAGCCGGCCGCCCCCCCGCCCAGCACGGCGATCAGGCTGGAAGCCAGCACCAGCAGCAAATGCGCCAGCACCAGGCTGGCAAAACTGTCCTGGGTATAAAGCGGGCGCTCCACCTCGGGAAACAGGCGGGCGAACAGGCTGGCGCTGTGCGGCAACAGGTAGAGCAATGCCAGCAACAGGCCAGTGCTGAGCCACAAGGCGGCTGCCGGCAGGCGGGGCGACTTCATGCGGCCCCCGGCAGCAAGTCGGCAAAATGCAGCACGCCGGCGGGCTGACCCTGTGCATCGATCACTGGCAGGCTGCTGACCCGGCGTGCGACAAAGGCCGACAGCGCCTCGCGCAGCGTGGCGGAGGCGGCAATCGG
>NZ_LNQV01000030.1 GCF_001515305.1 Aquitalea pelogenes | reverse complement strand
CCCACTACTCGGCACGTTCCGACGCATTACTCACCCGTTCGCCACTCGTCAGCGGAGCAAGCTCCCTGTTACCGTTCGACTTGCATGTGTAAAGCATGCCGCCAGCGTTCAATCTGAGCCAGGATCAAACTCTTCAGTTCAATCTCATAGCAAATTTCTGGCACGCAAGATCAAAGAAAATAACAAGTATTTCTTGTCTTGCAGTGCAAGTATTTGGCTTTCGCCAAGTACTCACACCTATCGGTTATTCTGTTTTTTAAAGAGCGGTGCAGGTCGCTGCGTTTCGTTTCCGTCGCTGCGTTGTCTGCTGAGGAGGCGAACTATACGCCCGCGGCCTGACCTCGTCAACACCTTATTTTCAAAATATGCGCTGTTTTTACAGATTTCATCGCAAGACATTGATTCAAAAAAGAATAAAAACTGAAACAAATTGAATGTCGATGCTAACGTCCCGCCATTTGCTGGTGACTACCGGGATTTCCCGGCAGGAAAATCGTGCAGGATGGTCAAATCAGCAAATCATTTCGCCGTTTATACGCATTTTTCATTTTTCTGCTTACTGACAACAACCCCTTCTCGATTTCTGGATAGAAAGCGAGGCTCCCTTTCAGGGAAAGGGCGGGGGGAAAGGGGAATCGATGGGAAGGCTGCGGAATTAAATGCTTGGTCGGAAGGCCCGGCATTGCCGGGTCCAGTACAAACGCAGCAAATAACATTGTCAGCATCCTGAACAGCGCCCGCTGGGCGCTGTTGTTTGCGGAAGCAGATAGGGGCTTACAGTACGTAGCGGGCCAGGTCTTCACGCTGGGACAGCATGTCCAGCTTGCCATCCACATAGTGCGCGTCGATCTTGCAGCTGCCACTGCGCGCATCGAAGGAGACTTCTTCCAACAGTTTTTCCATCACGGTATACAGACGGCGCGCACCGATGTTTTCGGTTTTTTCGTTCACCTGCCAGGCTATCTCGGCCAGGCGACGAATACCGGACTCCTCGAATTCCAGCTCCACGCCTTCGGTCGCCAGCAGTGCCTGGTATTGGCGGGTGAGGCAGGCATCGGTGCTGGTGAGGATTTGCACGAAGTCGTCCACCGACAGCGAGGAGAGTTCTACCCGGATGGGCAGACGGCCTTGCAGTTCCGGGATGAGGTCGGACGGCTTGGACAGCTGGAAGGCGCCGGAGGCAATGAACAGGATGTGGTCGGTCTTGACCATGCCGTATTTGGTGGTGACGGTAGTGCCCTCCACCAGCGGCAGCAGGTCGCGCTGCACACCGGCGCGGGAGACATCGGCGCCCTGCCCTTCCGAGCGGCTGGTGACCTTGTCGATTTCATCGAGGAAGACAATGCCGTTCTGCTCGACGTTCTTCATGGCTTCGGCCTTGAGTTCGTCTTCGTTGACCAGCTTGGCGGCTTCTTCGTCGATCAGCAGCTTGAAGGCTTCTGTCACTTTGAGCTTGCTGGCCTTCTTCTTGCCGGCATTCATGCCCTGGAACATGTTTTGCAACTGGCTGGAGAAGTCTTCCATGCCCGGCGGAGCAAAGATTTCCATCTTGGACTGCGGCGCAGCCACTTCGATTTCGATTTCCTTGTCGTCCAGCTTGCCCTCGCGCAGCATCTTGCGGAATTTCTGCCGGGTGTGGCCGTCTTCGGGCTTGCTGCCTTCGGCTTGCGGTTCGCCAAAGAAACCGGGGGCGCTGCGTGCCGGTGGCAGCAGTACGTCGAGGATGCGGTCTTCGGCGGCATCTTCAGCGCGCACGCGGTTGCGCTTGATGGCGGCGTCGCGGGTTTCCTTGATGGCGACTTCCACCAGGTCGCGGATGATGGTGTCGACGTCGCGGCCGACATAACCGACTTCGGTGAACTTGGTGGCTTCCACTTTAATGAAGGGCGCGCCGGACAGACGGGCCAGGCGACGGGCGATTTCGGTCTTGCCGACGCCGGTGGGGCCAATCATCAGAATGTTCTTGGGGGTGATTTCGCTGCGCAGCGGCTCGGCCACTTGCTGGCGACGCCAGCGATTGCGCAAGGCAATGGCGACGGCGCGCTTGGCGGCGTCCTGGCCAATGATGTGCTTGTTGAGTTCGTGAACGATTTCTTGCGGGGTCATTTGCGTCATGACGGTACTCCCGGCCACGCCGGCATGCCTGCGCTGGCCTGTGAATCTGTGGGAATGAAGGCTGGGTTTATTGCGCCGCCGGCTGGGTTTCTTCTCCCAGCGTTTCGATAAGGTGGTTCTGGTTGGTGTAGATGCAGATGTCGCCAGCGATTTCCAGCGACTTCTTCACCACCACGGCCGGGTCCAGTTCGGTATTTTCAAACAGTGCACGCGCGGCAGACTGGGCAAAAGCTCCGCCCGAGCCAATGGCGGCAATGCCTTGCTCCGGCTCCAGCACGTCACCGTTACCGGTAATGATGAGGGTGGCTTCCTTGTCAGCCACAATCAGCATGGCTTCCAGCCGACGCAGCATGCGGTCGGTACGCCAGTCCTTGGCCAGCTCCACCGCCGAACGCACCAGATGGCCCTGGTGTTTTTCCAGCTTGGCCTCGAAACGCTCGAACAGGGTGAAGGCATCGGCCGTGCCGCCTGCAAAGCCCGCCAGTACCTTGCCCTGATACAGGCGGCGGATTTTGCGCGCCGTGGACTTGATCACGATATTGCCCAGGGTTACCTGGCCGTCGCCGCCCAGCGCCACGCGCTCGCCGCGACGGACGGAGACGATGGTGGTTCCGTCAAACTGCTGCATGTTCTGTTCCAGTCTATTGAATGTGTCTGCGCCAGACTGACGCGTAATGTGCAATATGCAGCCATTCAGGGCGATTACAAGACAACCCTTTGGCACACATGGCTTATTGTGGTGAAGGCGCTACTGATCTTAATAATTGCTAATGATAATAATTTGCATTATCATTTTTTACCATGAATCTCCGACTCCAAACTACTGCAAACAGACTGCCCTCTGCGGCATTTCTGGGAAGCTGCAGCTTGCACGGGCTGGCATTGCTGCTGTTGGCAAGCTGGTTGGCCACCACGCCTCCGGTAACCCTGCCGCAGCTGGCCAGCCTGCCGGCCATGACCCTGGCAGCGCCCAGCGCGCCAGCGCCTTCTGCTGCGGTTCCGGTGACACCACCCAAGCAAAGCAAGCCAACGCCGGTAGCGAAACCGGCCACGCCCCGGCCTGTTGCCAAGACGGCAGCCAAGCCAACAGCGCAGCCTGTCGCACGTTCGTCCGTCGCGCCAAGCCCGTCGGCGGCCCCGGCGGAAACAAGCAACCATGTGGCGGCACCTGCTGCTGCACCTGCGGTGGCGACACCAGCCGCACCGGCGCCACAGGTACAGGAGCCCTTGTACCGCGGCGGCTATCTGAATAACCCCAAGCCGACTTACCCGCCGCTATCCATTGAAATGGAAGAAACCGGCACGGTGCGCCTGCGGGTGCAGGTGAGCGCCCAGGGCTTGCCGGTGTCGGTGGAGCTGGAGCACAGCAGCGGTTTTCCCCGGCTGGACCGCGCCGCGCAGACTGCGGTACGCGGCTGGAAATTCATTCCGGCCAAGCGTGGTGATGAAGCCATTCCTTATACCTTTATTGTTCCCGTCGAATTTTCCCTGAAGAACTTGCGCAAACCATGAAGCTACTGACTGTCTTTCAACAAGGGGACGTTGTGCTGAGCACGACGTTCATGATTCTCATTCTCATGTCTATTGCAACCTGGTCGCTCATTTTGCAGCGCGGGGTGCAGACTTACCGCCTGCGACGCGCCAACCGTCAGGCGGAAGCCGCGTTGTGGGATGCGCCGGACTGGTCGAGCGCCGAACAGGCACTGGCTGACTCCACCGCGCCGATGGCGCATATCACCCGTGAAGGCCTGGCCGCGCTGCGCCATCACCAGCAGCATGCCGAACGTTCTCTGGGCAAGGCCTGCGATCTGAACGAGTTTGTCACCCGCGCCATCCGCAAGGCACTGGCACAGGAAAATGCCCGTCAGGAAAGCGGCATGACCGTGCTGGCATCCGTCGGTTCGACTGCGCCGTTCATCGGCCTGTTTGGCACGGTATGGGGGATTTACCACGCGCTGGTGAATATCGGCACCGCAGGCCAGGTGAGCATTGCCACGGTGGCCGGCCCCATCGGTGAAGCGCTGATTGCCACTGCGGCAGGCCTGGCAGCCGCCATTCCCGCGGTATTGGCTTACAACACGTTTACCCGTACGCAACGGGTACTGTCGCAGCAGCTGGACCATTTTGCCCATGACCTGCACGCCCAGTTGCTGACCCAGCCGGAGTCTGGCCATGGCATTCGGTAGTTTCGACAAAGGGCCCGGCGCACCCATGGCCGAGATCAACACCACCCCACTGGTGGATGTGATGCTGGTGCTGCTGGTGGTATTCATCATTACCGCGCCGCTGCTGACCAATAGCGTGAAGCTGGACCTGCCCCAGGCTGCCGCCGCGGCACATCAGGACAAGCCGGAGCAGATCCGCCTGTCCATCAATGCCGCCGGTGCCTTGTTCTGGAATGACCAGCCGGTCAGCCAGAGTGCCCTGGCCGCCCGCTTTGCCGCTGCCGTGCAATCCAACCCCAAGGTGGAACTGAACTTGCGCGCCGACAAGAGCGTGCGCTACGAGCTGGTGGCCACCACGCTGGCCACGCCCAGCAAAACGGCATCAGCCGCATCGGCTTTCTGACCGAAGCGCCCTAGCCGCCACCCACCGCTGTCCTGACAACCGGCCCGTCACGGGGGTGGCTGACCGGTTGTTGTACTCCCCTGTCCTTGTCTGCTGCACCCCATGCTGCCCACTCAGCATGCGGGAACGGCTGCGTCACGCCCATGCGCAGACCGGGACTTTGCTTTCTGCAGTTGCTTTCTGTGATTGGCACACAATAAAAGAGGATTAAATGAAACAAAGCTTGCAACAATCGCCTCACCTTGCGCAGCGCAAGCTGCCCACACGCGTGGCAGTCGGCATGCTGGCGGTGGCACTGAGCCCCAGCCTGGCACTGGCGGCAGAAACCGGCCAGACCCTGGAGACGGTTACCGTGGAGGGCGAGGCCCCGGTACGCGACACCTACAAGACGGAAACCACCAGCATTGGCAAAACCAAGCAGCAGCTGCGTGACATTCCGCAATCCATCACCGTGGTAAACCAGCAACTGATGCAGGACCAGGGCGTGGCCACGCTCAAGGATGCGCTGCGCAACGTGCCGGGCATCACCTTTGCAGCGGGTGAAGGCGGCCGCAGTGGCGACCAGGTGGTGATTCGCGGCTTCTCCGCCGCCACCGATACCTATCGCGACGGCATGCGTGACATCGGCCAGTACAACCGCGATGCCTTCAACGACGAAAAGGTGGAAGTCCTGAAGGGTGCCAGTTCCATGCTGTTTGGCCGTGGTTCCACCGGCGGGGTGGTGAATCAGGTCAGCAAATCGCCGTATCTGGGTAGCAAGCTGGAGGGCGACCTCACCATCGGCACCAATGACTACCAGCGCGTGACGGCCGACATCAACCAGATGACCGGCGATCACTCTGCAGTACGGCTGAACCTGATGGACACGCACGACGGCAGCGACCGCGGTGCAGCCAAAAACGAGCGCTGGGGCATTGCGCCTTCCGTCGCATTTGGCCTGGGAGAGCCCACCACCGTGGTGCTGTCCTACATGCATCAGGAAGAAAACAATGTGCCGGACTACGGCGTGCCGTACAACTCGGTCACACGCCAACCCTTGAGCGTGGATCGCAGCAAGTTCTACGGTTTGACAGTGACTACGAAAAGACCAGCGCTGATATCGTCACCGCCAAAGTCACCCACGATTTTGGCAATGGCACCGAGCTGAGCAACCAGTTGCGCTATAACCGCTTCTGGCGTGATGTCAGCCCCACCGCGCCACGCCTGGCCAGTAGCGACACCAGTGCCACCGGCCTGATGCGCCGCAGCAAGCCAATGCGCGACGGAGTGGACCAGTCCGTCAACAACCAGACCGACCTGACCACCCGCTTTGCTACGGGTGACATTCGCCACACCCTGCTGACCGGGCTGGAACTGACTTACGAGCTGTCTGACACCAGCCGTTACGCCCTGCTCAATACCCTGCCCACCACCACCATTGGCAACCCGGTATCCTCCACCGCCTACAACGCGGCCCGCTATCGCAGCAGCAATACCAAGTTCCAGGCCAGCGACATTGCCCTGTACGGCATGGACACCATCGAACTGACCCGGCAGTGGAAAGCGGTGCTGGGTGCACGGTTTGACCGCTTCGAGGGGGATTACAATGTGCGCGGCTTCAATTCCAACGGCAGCGTGAACAGCAGCAACACCTACGACCTGTCGCGCACGGATAATGTGTGGAGCTGGCGCAGCGGCCTGATCTGGCAGCCGGACATGGCCCAGTCCTACTACTTCAGCTACGGCACCTCGTTCAACCCCTCTGGCGAAACCTATTCGCTGGACAAGGCTACCGCCAAGGTAGACCCGGAAAAGAACCGCAATATCGAGCTGGGTGCCAAGTGGGACTTGCTGGATGGCGATGCCAGCCTGCGTGCGGCACTGTTCCGCATTGAAAAAACCAACGAGCGCAATACCGACCCGGACGACACCACGCTGGTCACCTTGTCCGGCAAGCGGCACACCAACGGGATTGAACTGGAAGGCAGCGGCCGCCTGACCGAGCGCTGGGAAATCTTTGCCGGTGTCACCTTCATGGATTCCAAGATCGACAAAGCCGCACCCGGCCTGAACAGCACCACTGGCAAGATGCCACGCTACACACCGCGTGCCACCGGCAATATCTGGACCACCTACAAGTTGACCGACCAGATTACCGGCGGCATTGGTGCCACCTACGTGGGCAAGCGCTATGCCAACGAGACCAACACCTTGTATCTGCCGTCCTACACGGTGGCCAATGCCATGCTCAGTTATGAAACCAAGCATTACCGCCTGCAGTTGAACCTGAACAACCTGGGCAACAAGACCTACTACGACGGTGCCTATACCGGCCATGCCACCGTGGGTACCCCACGCGAAGCACAGCTGACCATCGGCCTGAAATACTAAGCCTCTGCGCCGGCCGCGCCTCACTGCGGCTGGCGCTTTTCTACCTGACCGGCGCCAGCGCTTTTGTCGTCAGACAGCGCCCGGTACACGCGGAGTCAAACCCATGCTGCTTCACATCCCCGACGTCCTTACCCCCGAAGAACTGGCCCATGGCCGCATGCTGCTCTCCCAGGCCGACTGGGCCGATGGCCGCATCACCGCGGGCAGCCAGTCCGCCCAGGTCAAACGCAATCTGCAACTGCCCCAGCACCTGGACATTGCCCGCGAGCTGCAAGCCATGGTGGAAGCAGCGCTCAAACGCAATGCGCTGTTTTTTTCAGCAGCTCTGCCCAAAACCGTATTTCCCCCTCTGTTCAACTGCTATCAGGGCGGCATGGACTTTGGCAATCATGTGGACAATGCGGTGCGCAGCCACCCCTTCGACCAGAGCTGGGTGCGCACCGATGTGTCCTGCACCCTGTTCTTCAGCCAGCCGGATGAATACGACGGCGGGGAACTGGTGGTGGAAGATACCTATGGCCTGCACAGTGTGAAGCTGCCTGCCGGCGACATGGTGCTCTACCCCTCCACCAGCCTGCACCGCGTTGAACCGGTTACCCGCGGCGCGCGCATTGCCTCGTTTTTCTGGACCCAAAGCATGATCCGGGACGACACCAAACGCAGCCTGCTGTTTGACATGGACATGGCCATTTCACAGCTGCGCCAGCAGCACGGCGACACCAAGGAACTGGTGACCCTGACTGCCAGTTATCACAACTTGCTGCGCATGTGGGCGGATCTCTGACCGCACAACTGTTTTCTGGTCAAAAGATTGGAAAAACCTGATCGCTGTCATGAAAAATTTCGGCATGACTAAGTAAAGTTACCAAGAACTCTACTTAATCGACATATCCAGCACGGATATCTATGCGGAAGCCCACCATGGCGAGCCAGATCCACCCATCCCAAAGCCGGGAAGTGCAATTGAAGGAAGATGAGCTGATTGTCACCAAGACGGACAGCACCGGCCACATTACCTATGCCAACCGCGTCTTCATGCAGCTGGCCGAATATCCGGAAAGCGAGCTCCTGGGCAAGCCACACAATCTGATTCGACACCCGGACATGCCACGCGGTGTATACCGGCTGATGTGGAAAACCCTGCAAGCCGGGCGCGAGTTTTTCGGCGTGGTCAAAAACTATACCGCCAGCGGCAATTACTACTGGGTGCTGGCCAATGTCACGCCGGACTACGACAGCAAGAACAAGCTGGAAGGTTATTTCTCGGTACGGCGTCCGCCCGGCCGGCGCGCAGTGGAAACCGTGATTCCCATTTACGCCCGTATGTGCCAGCTGGAAAGCACACTGAACAAGGCGAGCGCACCGGACGCCTCCATGGAATGGCTGCTGGCCGAACTGGACAAGCAGGGCCACAGCTATGAAAGCTTTGTGCTGTCCTTGCTGGACCCTCACCTTTCCACCGGGAGGTCTGCCTGATGGCCCGCCGCACCTCACCCTTCTTGCGAACCCGGCTGGGCTTCTGGCTGATTGGCTTCAATGTACTCACCATCTGCACCGTACTGGCATCCTTGCTGCTGCCCGATAGCTGGCGGCTGGCGGTAGAAGTGTTCCTGGTTTTGTTGTCGCTACTGCTCTCGGGCATGATCTGGCTGGGCAGCGGGCGCATTTTTACCGTGCTGAACACCCTGCACGAACAACTGGGTTATGCCTGTGATGGCGAATTGCACCATCGCGCCTCGCGCACCCGCGACATGGGTGAAGTCGGCCTGGTGGCCTGGGAGCTGAACGATTTTCTTGATCTGGTGGAAACCTATTTCAAGGAAATCAATACCAGCTTCCGTCGCGTCAGTGAGAACGACTACAGCCGGCGTCCGCTCAGCCAGGGCCTGCCTGGCATGTTTGCCGAATCGCTGCAGAATGTGGACAGCGCCATCCAGGCCATGGCGGACAACGACGGTTACATCCGCAAGAATCGCCTGTCCTCCCAGCTGGCTGCCCTGAACAACCCGCATCTGCGTCACAACCTGGCCAGCAATCAGAACGATCTCACCCAGATCAGTACCGCCATGGATCAGGTCTCCAGCATCACCCGCGACACGGCCAGTACCTCGCGTGACAGCCTGGAAAGTGCCACCTTGCTGACCGGTCATATGGATACGATTGCCGGCAGCGTGGTCAGCATGAACGAAGCCAGCACCGCGCTTGCTCAGGAGTGGACGGGCATTGAATCCTCGCTGGCGGCCATTTCCGCCATTGCCGACCAGACCAATCTGCTGGCGCTGAATGCCGCCATTGAAGCGGCCCGCGCCGGCGAAATGGGACGCGGCTTTGCCGTGGTGGCTGATGAAGTACGCAAGCTGGCCGAACGCAGCAAGGACACCGCGCACCGGGTACAGTCGGTGCTGGGCAGCCTGTCCAGCCGCATCAGCGACATGCATGCCCGTGCCAGTGAAGCCGGCACGGTAGCCGCTGAAGTCAAGGCTTCGGTAGAAACCTTCCACCAGCGTTTTGCCACCCTCGCGGAACAGTCCGATACCGTGCTGGGACAAGTCCAGCGGGTGCGCGACATGTCGCAGGTATCGCTGCAAAAAGTCGGCCACGTCATGTACAAGCAAATGGCCTATCACGCCATTGAAGAAGGTGCCGGGCTGCCACTGAGTAATGATCTGACATCCTGGTGTCAGGGCGAAGGCCGGAACAGCTTCGGCGCGACCCGCGCCTTCGGTCAGCTGGCACCAGCGGATGAACGTGTCGGCAAAGGCGTTGAACTGGCGCTGTCCACCGCCAGCAACAAGCAGACGCTGGACGAAGACGCCATCATCCAGCACATGCGGGTGCTGGAACAGGATAGTGCCCAGATCCTGCAGTTACTGGACCGCATGGTGGAAGAGAAACATCTGCATTGAGCAGGCGGCTGCGCAGTATTCTGCCTCGATTGCACAGGGCCCGGCAAAGCCGGGCTCTCCTGCCAAGCGCCTGATTTCACAGCCTGACCATCTGTCCGCCCCATCCCACTGCCATTGCCAATTGATGAAGATGGGAGAAGCTGAAGCCAGTTGCACAAGGCAGCCTGGCTTTCCATACGGTAAGCACAATAGCCTGGTCGACAATCAGAAACAGCCCTGACGGGCTGTTTTTCATTCTGCCTGCGCTGTTAGCGTCGCCCGGCCTCAAACAGGAACCAGCAACGGCGCTCGGTTTCATCCAGCCAGTTCTCAATCAGGCTGGCCGCCGCGATATCGCGGTGCTCCTCGCATACCGCATGTGCCTCACGCAGCCTGCCAGCCAGGGCTGCATTATCCTCGCGCAGTTCCGCCAGCATATCTTCCGGTGTGACATAAACAGCATCGTTATCCTTGATGCGTTGCTGACGTGCAATGTGGCCGATCGAGCGCAATGTCGTGCCACCCACCTTGCGCACCCGCTCCGCCAGTGGGTCGGTCATCGCATATAGCTGATCGCCCTGCTCATCCAGCAGCAAATGGTAATCGCGGAAATGCGGCCCACTGACATGCCAGTGGAAGTTCTTTGTTTTCAGGTAAAGCGCAAAGGCATCTGCAGCAAGCCGTTCAAGGCGGCGCTGATGTCGCGGGAAGCCGTTGAACCCAGGTCGCTGGGGGTATGCAAGGCGGCATCGGGATGGGCATGCAGGGCCGGTGTGTGTGTTGCTTGGGTCATGACAGGACATCTCCTCAGAAAATGGGACAGCATCCAGTGGCTTACGCTGCTTGTGAGAAGCTATTTTTCTCACTCCCTCCGGGCAAGCCTGCTTTTCTGATTGAATGGGCGAATTTTCCCAACCACCCACTTCTCCTCTTCACCTGGCCGCCCCGGCAGCAGACCTGCCATCCATAGCGATGCGTAAACCCTATCCCGATCCGTTCCTCTACGACACCAGAAACATCCGTATTTACGTAAATATTTCATGTATTCCATTACATAAATAACAAAATTGATCTTGATAGATTTTTTCATCCAAAAAATACGGAAAAACTCGCCATGAATATGTAGCAACAAAACAGGGAATTCCAGAATCAGACAGGTATCACTCAGCAATTGGCCGGGAAGACGGGTGCCCAAAAACACCAGGCCAGCGCAATAGGCCGGGCAGGCCAGCCGGAAAATTGGCATACACAGGAACAGGGGCTCAAAAGTCAGCTTGGGAGTTGGCTTGGGAGTTGGCTTGGGAGTTGGCTTGGGAGTTGGCTTGGGAGTTGGGCCTGACACTGCGCACGCCCTGTGCATGCAGAAAAAACAGGCGTTTGAAATAAAGTGCTGACTAGGTAATTGCCACAATGCGCTTTATGGCAAAGGCATGCAAAACTGCAATATGGAACAAGAACGTGCCTGCTGTTCAGATAGCACGGTCAGGAGACAGGCAAGATCATGAAACATCTATTTGGTGCACTGCTTGGTGGCGTGACTGCTGCGGCATTCGCACACCGCTTGCTGAGCGGCTCCAGCAGACTGGTGATTGATGTCAGCTCGAGCGAGGAGTTTCATGCCGAGCATATTCCGGGCGCACGTTCACTCCCGCTGGAGCAGCTGGAACAACAGGCTGCCAGCACCATTCCGACACCGGAAACCCCGTTCACCCTGTATTGCCGCACCGGCGAGCGCGCCAAGCTGGCCGCCGCCCGCTTGCGCAGCCTTGGCTACACCCATATCGAGAGTGTCAGCGGCATGCACGAAGCCATGCAGAAGCTGCACCAGCTGTTGTAAATGCGCGCGTTGTTGAACCTATTTGTCTGGACCAAAGCCGAAACTGGCCAGTTCATCCGCTTCCAGGTAGCGCCACTGCCCTTCGTCCAGATCACCCAACACGACTGAACCCACGCTCAGGCGGTGCAAATCCATTACCCGGTTACCTGCCGCAGCCACCATGCGCTTCACCTGATGATATTTGCCCTGGGTGATGGTCATGCGGATGGTGATTTCATCGACCACCTCGACCTGGTCTGCCGCAATCTTTTCGTTGTCGTCCTTGAGAAACACCCCGGCCAGCAGATGCCGTACCAGATCGTCCACCACCGGATGTTTGAGGGTTACTTCATAGCACTTGGGCACATGGCGCTTGGGCGAGCTCAGGGCATGCACAAACTGGCCGTCATTGGTCAGCAGCAGCAGGCCGGTCGTGTCGACGTCCAGTCGTCCGACTGCTGATATGCCCAGATTGCCAAATTGCCAGGGCAGCAAGGTATACACACTGGGATGGTGCATGGGCTTGTGCGAGGTTTCATAGCCATCCGGCTTGTGCAGCAGGATATAAATGGCGCCATCCTGCAATGGCCACGGTTCGCCATCGACCACCAGTTCTTCGATGTCGGCGGGCAGGTATTCCTGGCGGTAGTCCTCGGCCACTTCGCCATTGATTTCCACCAAACCGTATTCCACCAGCTTGCGGCATTCCTTGCGGCTGCCGAAGCCCTGCTGTTGCAATAATCTGTAGAGTTCCATGGCGAAATGTTAGCACGCCCCCCGCCCGCCGGCATGGCTACCGCCCGGCCATGACCCGGTCTGCAGGCTTGCCTATGATGGAACAGTCGCCATCCCACCCACCTGCGGGGACAGCCCTGATGACTTTTCCACGCCTGGCCCTGCGCGGCCTTGCCACCATTCGTCATGTACGGTTCCGGCTACTGCACGCGCTGAGCACCAGCACGCTGCTGTTTGTTCCGGCCATGCTGTTTGCCCTCAGCGATCAACCCGCCAGCTGGATTTTTCCGTTCACGCTGAGCGCCGCCTATTCGATGATGATCGTGCTGCTGGCCAAGCGCCTGAGTCTGTACTCCCTCGCAGGCTTGCCGGCCATGCAATGGCTGGGTCAGGCCTGTATCGGCAAGGACTGGCTGATGTTGCCGGTGCTGGCGGGCATGCTGCTGATCATGGCCATGGTCTCGCGGCGCGGCTTGCACAAGGGCATGCAGTTCTGGGTATTCAGCCTGCTGCTGGCCAATATGATGCCCGCGTCCCCACTGCCCGCCGGGCAACACGCGTTGCTGGCGTTTTGCGGGGCGGTTTACGGCCTGTTGTTGGGTCGATACGGTCTGGCGGACTGGCACCGGGTATTACCAGGTGCCGCGCGCGATGATGTCCGGCGCTATGCCTGGCACTTACTGTTGTGCGGATGTCTGGCCTGGCTGGCCGGGGGAAGATGGCATCTGCCCCATACCTGGTGGCTGCCGGTGCTGGTGGTCGGCATTATCGATCCCTCGCCACAGCGCATGCTATGGCTGGTGAAGGAGCGGGTATACGGCACCTTGCTGGGCGGCGTGCTGGCGGCACTGCTGGCCTGGTGGCAGCCGCCACCGGCCATCCACATGCTGATCATGTGTCTGGTTCTCACCACGGCGCTGATGCTGATGCAACGCAGCTTCCGCGGTTTTATTGCCGGGCTGACCCTGCTGGTGCTTTCCGTCATGCCGGTGGCGCAGGTGCAGCATGGCGTGGTGGAGCGGGTGGCCGATACCCTGCTGGTGGGTGTGTTGCTGGGCAGCCTGGCCTGGTGGCTGGAAATGGGCGTCAAACAACAGCGGCTTCAAAACAGGGCGGGCTGACTGGAGCCTGCCAGACACACCCGGTCGCGGCCTTGTGCCTTGGCCTGGTACAGCGCGGCATCCGCAGCCTGTATCAGGCTGGCCGGGTCTTCTCCATGCAGCGGGCAAACCGACAGGCCGATGGACAGGGTAATGTGCAAACGCTGGCCCAGCGCCTGGATGGGCAATTGCCGCACGTCGGCACAGAGTTGTTCCGCTTTTTCACTGGCCACGTCCAGCGCCATTCCCGGCATCAGGATGCAGAACTCCTCGCCACCATAACGGCATACCACGTCGCCACTGCGGAAGCGGTCTCGCAGGAAGGCACCCAGTGCCGCCAATACGGCATCCCCGCAGGGGTGGCCGTGATTGTCATTGATGCGCTTGAAATGGTCAGCATCCACCATCATCACCGCCACCGTGCCATTGAGTGCCAGCATGTGCGCCAGCAGACGCGGCAGGATTTCATCCAGATAACGGCGGTTGAACAGGCCGGTCAGCGGGTCGCGCCGCACCTGTTCGCGCAGGCCGACGTGCATGGATTCGATTTCCGCCACATGCTGACGCAAGGCGTCGTTTGCCTCGTGCAGGCTGTGTTCCAGCCGCTTGCGCTCGCTGATGTCGTTGATACCGCTGATGACATACAGCGATTGGTCGCTATGTACCAGCGAACAGGAAATCAGTGCCCAGAACTGACGGCCATGCGCGTCATGCAAGCGGACTTCATGATCGCGCACCGCACCCTCGCCATGCAGCAGCCGCGACACCTGCTTGCGTGCTTCCTGATCGATATAGAAATCCTGCACCCGGCGGCCCGTGTCATTGAGCTGGCACTGGAACAGGCTTTCCGCCTGCGCATTGGCATAAATCAGCGTGCCGCCATCCAGATGGCTCATTACCAGCGGGAAGGGGGATGCATCTGCCATCAGCTTCAGCCGGGCTTCGCTTTGAGCCAGTTGCCGGGTGCGCTCCGCCACCTTGGCTTCCAGCGTCTGGTTGGAACGGCGCAGCCAGTCTTCGGCATGACGCCGCTCAGCCACCAGTGCTCCAAACACCAGCAAACCCAGCGACTGCACCAGTAACAACATGCCGGCAGTGGCAATACCGCTGAGTCCGGGGTCCTGATACGCCGCACCGTTATGCAGCAGCACACCGACAAAGGCCAGCACCACCACCGCTGCGTGCAGGCAATAAGCCAGCGCCAGACGACAGCGAAACGCCACCCACATCAAGGCAATCAGAAACAATGGCCACAGCGATGCCGCCACCCCGTGGCGGAAATCAGCCCAGATGAACTCTACCAGTGCCAGGCTCAGGGTGCTGAGGCTGAGCAAGGCGGTTTCCAGCCAGCCGGCTGGATTGAGCTGCTGTTTGCGGTAGGACGCATGGCTGAGAAACAGCAAGGCAGGCGTCAGCGTCAGGATGCCATTGACCTCGCCCAGCCAGCGGGAAAACAGCCACTGCCAGTGCGAAACACCAGCGGGTAACAAGGCGGGGGGAATCAGCAGATAGGCCGGCAAGTTGGCCAGCAGGGTATTGGCCAGTACGCCGCACCACAAAAACAGCAGCACGCCGCTCAAGCGGTCAAATGGCGGCTCCAGCCCGCTGCGCGCGCGCAGGAAATGGCCCGCCAGCAAGGCCGCCAGCGTCTGCCCGGCAGCCATGCCCAGCCCCAGCACCGCATGTTGCGGTAATAGCCAGGCCTGACCCAGACTCAGGCCCAGCAGCAAGCCGGGCCAGCAAGACCAGCCCCGCAGCATGGCCTGCGCCAGGCAGAAACCGGCCGGCAGCCACAAGGGAGGGGCCAGCCTGCCGAAGTCCACCGAATACGGCAAACAGACCGACAACCATGTCAGCAGCCACAGTGACAGGGCCTGCCACAGGGCTTGTTTCGCCCGTGTCAGCCAGGGCTGTGCAGATTTGCCAGATGAGAACACGGTTTCTCCCATGCCGCGGCAAAAGACGAAACCTTATCCGTCGTTTGTAGTGCGGTATGGGCAGCAAGAATAGCCAAGACAACGGGATAAATCCACGCTTTCCTGCGAGCCCAAGCCCTTGTGTGGTAACGAATTGACACAGGAGGCGTTACAGCCCGGAATAGTCCGGGCCTTGGACCGGAAAATGACGGCATGCCACCGCTAAAGGCTGATTTCCACCCGGTTCCGACCCAGTTTCTTGGCCGTGTAAAGCGCCTCGTCGGCGCGCTGCAAAATGTCATCCAGCGCCTTGTCCTTCGCGCCGAGCATGGCCAGGCCCACGCTGAGCGTGACACAGGCCTCCGCAGGCAAGCTGGCGGCCCGGCATGCGGCATCCAGCATGGCCTGTACCCGGTGTATCACCTGCAAGGCTTCCTGTTGACTGGTTTCAGGTAACAGCAGGCCAAACTCCTCGCCACCCAGCCTGCCGGCAACATCACTTTCACGTATTCCCTGACTCAGGACCCGGCCCACCACACGGAGCAAGCTGTCACCCATCTGGTGACCAAAGCGGTCGTTCACCTGCTTGAAGTGATCCAGGTCCAGCATCACCACACTGAGCGGCGTTGCCTGACGCTGCGCCAGGTGCAGGTATTTGTTACCCAGTTCGGCAAACATCCGGCGATTGGGCAGGCCGGTGAGCTCGTCGGTGACCGCCAGCAAATACAGTGCATCCTGCACGCTGTGCCAGTGCGTGACATCCCGTTCGATGGCGACAAAGTGGCTGACCAGCCCGTTATCGTCATGCAGCGGCATGATGCTCATTTCCACCCAGTAGCTGCGCCCGGACTTGTGATAATTGAGCAGTTGCATGCGTAGCGGACGCCCCAGCTCCAGCCCCGCACGGATATCGTGCAGCATCGCCGGGTCGGTTTGCGGCCCTTGCAGGAAGCGTGGATTGCGACCCAGGATTTCTGACTTTTCGTAGCCGCACAGTTGGCAAAATGCCTGATTGACGTAGACGATTTTCGGCCCGGGAGCACGGTGTGGGGCTGCTTCGGTCACCATGATGGCATCGCTGGCATGTTCGACGATAAGGCGGAAATCCCTGAGCTTGAGCACCATCTGGACACTCCTGGACATGTGCGTGAGTCCTGACGCTTAGGAATAGAAACCCGACCGGCTTAAAGCAAGCCATCCTGTCACTTGGGACATGTTTATTGTTAAGCGCTATCTTGCTGATTCACATGGCAATTATTTATATTATGTCCATAATATAAATATCATCCGGCTAAAGAATTCAGCATGCGTTACGACAAACAGCACAAGACCGCCATCCGCCAGCGCATTCTGGACATGGCCACACTGCGTTTCCGTTCCGAAGGCATTGCCGCGGTTGGCATCGCCAACCTGATGGCGGATCTGGGCCTGACCCATGGCGGCTTTTACTGGCATTTCAAGGACAAGGAAGACCTGGTGGCGCAAGCCTGCCAGCAGGCCATGCAATCTGTCGATCAGCAATGGCAGCAACAGATGCAGCTGGCAACACCTGGCAGCAAACGCCTGTCGGTGGCACAACATTATCTGAGCATCCAGCATCGGGACTTCCCGGACACCGGCTGCGTAGCTGCGACACTGGCCGGGGAACTGAGTCGGCATACACCGGCCACGCGTCAGGCCTTCACCGCCAGCCTGCAACAACAGCTGGCCACCCTGGCAAGCGCCGCCGAACAGGATGGTGATTCCGATGCCCCCCCCTGACACCCTGCGCCCAGCTCAGCCTGATGGTGGGTGCCATGCTGCTGGCACGGGCGGTAACCGACCCGGCACTATCCGGCCAGTTGCTGGTGGAAGCCGAAGCGCTGATCGCCCATCATTCCGGCTCAGCAGCCGGTTGAGCACTGCGCAGGCAGGCTTGACGGGTTTCCTGCACCAGACGTGCCAGTTCACCGCTGCGCTGTATGGCCAGCAAACCGCGGTTGAAACGGTCAATCAGCTCGGCACCATGCGGATGCTTCTTCCAGATCACCACATGCAGCGGTGCCAGCCAGAAGGGCTGGGAATGCTGTAGTTTTGCCGCCTGGGCGCGGGAGAAGTGACGACCGAGCAGAAACAGGCCGACTTCTTCTTCAATGGGAAACAGGTCGATACGCCGCGCCAGCAGCTTGCGGAAGTTGCTCAGGTCGTCGGCGGCACCGTCGGTATGCAACACCCCCTGACGTACCAGCCGGTCGAATTCATCCGAGTAATAGTTGCCAATGGTGATGCCGATACGCATGCCGGACAGCTCGGCCAGCTGTTTCCAGCTCACCACATGGCTGCGCTGCTGGAAAAACACCATGCGCGCGGAAAGAACTGGTTTGGTATACAGCAGGTCCTGCAGACGGTCCGGACTGGGCGCCCAACCCAGGCTGCCATCCACCATGCCGTTGCGGGCCGATTGCAGACTGCGGTTATTGGGCATGAAGCGGTAACGCACCGTCACGCCGCTGCGGGCAAAGGCAGCACTCACGACGCGGGACAAAATGCCGTTATCAGGCAGATTGGCACCGATGTAAGGTGGCCAGTCATCTGCACTGAGCACAATGGCCATCTGCCCAGATGGCAAGGGGGCTGAACGCTGGGCATGCACCGGCCCTGGCAGGCCGCACAAGACGGCAGCGCACGGGACCAGCCAGACCAGCCGTCTGGCCATCCACCACCAAGGTGCTGCACATGCTGCAATCATGTCCTGCTCCGAATCAGGAGTGCCTGACCACCGGCCACCTTGTGCCGGACTTCCCCGCGTCAGCCGGGATATGCCTTTGTTTATGATGGAAAAATGGCCCGGCGACCAATCCAAGAGGATACGAGTCCGGGCCATGGACAGCAAGCATGGGCAGCGTGCAACAGGTGCCGCTGCCATGTCCTGTCAGTTTAGCGCTTGCCCGGCGAGAGCAAGGCCGAAACCTGGCGTGCAGGCTGGCTGCGACGTTGCTGCGTCTGGCCACCGGCAGGCTTGGCGGCTTGTGGTTGACGCGTGCCCTGCGGCTGAGCCGCTGCCGGCTTGTTGCGCGGTGTGTTGCCCGCCGGGCTGCGATGACCATGGCCGGTAGGCTTGGCTTGCTGCTCATGGCGCGGCTTGCCGCCACCCTGACCCTGACGTGCGCCCTGACCCTGACGGCCACCGCCACCCTGGCCGCGGCCACGACCGCTGTTGCCACCCATGGGGATGGGTTCCGGCTTCACGTTCAGGTCGGCTTCAAAGCCCGGTACGGTAAAGCGGGCGATGGATTGCTTGGTCAGCTTCTCGATATCACGCAGGAAATTGAACTCATCCACGCACACCAGCGATACCGCTTCGCCCGGACTGCCGGCTCGGCCGGTACGGCCGATACGGTGTACATAGTCTTCCGGCACATTCGGCAGTTCGAAGTTGACCACATGCGGCAGCTGGTCGATATCCAGGCCCCGGGCGGCGATATCAGTGGCCACCAGCACTTGCAGGGTGGAATTCTTGAAGTCGGCCAAGGCGCGGGTACGGGCATTCTGGCTCTTGTTGCCGTGAATGGCTGCGGCCGGAATGCCGATCTTGTCCAGCTTTTCCGCCAGACGGTTGGCACCGTGCTTGGTGCGGGTGAACACCAGCACCTGGTACCAGTTGTGATCGCGGATCAGCTTGATCAGCAGATCGGTCTTCTTGTCGCGGTCCACCAGATGCACGCGCTGGTCCACCAGCTCGTTGGTGGTGTTGCGGCGCGCCACTTCCACCAGCTTGGGTTGATCCAGCAGCTTGTCGGCCAGTGCCTTGATCTCGTCGGAGAAGGTGGCCGAGAACAGCAGGTTCTGCCGCTTGGCCGGCAGCAGGGCCAGCACCTTGCGGATGTCGTGGATGAAGCCCATGTCCAGCATGCGGTCGGCCTCGTCCAGCACCAGGATTTCCACGGCAGACAGATCCAGCGTGCGCTGGCTGACATGGTCGAGCAGGCGGCCCGGCGTGGCCACCAGGATGTCCACCGGCTTGCGCAAGGCGGCAATCTGCGGGTTGATGCCGACACCACCAAACATCACCATGGATTTGAGCGGCAGGTATTTGCCGTATTCGCGGACCGACTCTTCCACCTGGGCGGCCAGTTCACGCGTGGGGGTCAGCACCAGCGCGCGCGGTTTGCCCGCCTGACGCGACGGTTTGCCCATCAGCAATTGCAGCAAAGGCAGGGTGAAACCGGCGGTCTTGCCGGTACCGGTTTGCGCGGCGGCCAGCAAATCGCCACCCTTGAGCACCTGCGGAATGGCTTGCGCCTGGATGGGGGTGGGCACGGTGTAACCGGTATCGGCCACGGCACGCAACAAATCCTGGGCCAGGCCAAGGTCAGCAAAGCTTAAATCGGACATACAACACTCCTGCGACTGCCTGATCGCAGTAAGCGACACCAATCTAGGCTGACGGTAAACAATTGAATTGAATGCGGGTGGCCGCGGGATGAGGCCTGCATTGTGCGCCGATTGGCAAGACGCGAAAGCGGGCGAGTTTACAGACAATTGCCCATGCTGGGAAATCATGCTGCGGAATGATGCAGCAGGACGGGGCTGCACGTGGCACAATACTGCATGCTCAAATTCCGTCCCGTACCCACTGCAATCTGCTTGCTGCTGCTTGCACCCGGCCTGGCGCATGCCCTGAACGGTGCGCATTCGCTTGGTACCGGACAGGACCGTAGCGGAGGCCGTGGCAACATCAGCAGCACACGCATGCCACCCGCCGCGGTGACGCCGCCGATTGCCACCATTGCGGCCACCGAATTTGATTGCAACAAGCCGGCCAACCCCATGGAAACCATGCTGTGCCAGGATGAAGGCCTGATCCGGCTGGGCAACCGGCTGGACAAGGTATACACCCAGGCCATGGACAAGGCCCGCCAGACGCCGGCAGGTGCGCTGAGCGTCAGCAAGCTGCAACAGGAGCAGCGCCACTGGGCGCACAACCTGAAGGAATGCATGAAGAACGACAACCCCCATATGTGTCTGGGGGATACCTACATCCTGCGCATTACCGAACTGCAGGCCAGCTGGGAACTGGCGCCCTCGCTGACCCCGCTGCATTATCTGTGCGGCGGTGGCGGCAACAACGACGTGCTGGCCACCTTTTACCGTACCAAACCCGCCACCGCGCGGCTGGTACGTGGCAAGAGCCAGGCCATCCTGCACCAGCAGGAGCTGGTCACCGGCGGTGCCCGCTATGCCGGTCAGAATGTCGAATTCATCATCCGCGGCAAGGAAGCCAGCATCAACTGGAAAGGCGAAAGCCTGCTGTGCATCAGCCAGCCTGAACAATAAGTCCATACTCCTGCACCGGCCGGCAGCCGCACCGGGCCGTGTGCAGCCAACATTGCAACCCGGATATCACTCATGGCCCTTACCGCCACCATTTACAAAGCCGGTCTGTCGATTTCCGACATGGACCGCGGCTATTACG
The DNA here is from genome assembly GCF_001515305.1 of Aquitalea pelogenes. Lineage (GTDB taxonomy): Bacteria > Pseudomonadota > Gammaproteobacteria > Burkholderiales > Chromobacteriaceae > Aquitalea > Aquitalea pelogenes. The sequence continues at coordinate 31,743 of NZ_LNQV01000030.1, read as the reverse complement.
CCAGCCATAACCTGACCCTGGCACAACACCCGTCCGAAACCGTGGAGCGCCTGATGGTGCGCCTGGTGGCCTTTGTGCTCAATGCCAGCGAAACCCTCAGCTTTACCCGTGGCCTGAGTGCCGACGACGAGGCCGAACTGTGGCAGAAGAATTACAGCGACGAAATCGAACTGTGGATAGAACTGGGCGAACCGGATGAAAAGCGGCTGAAGAAAGCCTGCAGCCGCGCCGACAAGGTCGTGTTGTACACCTATGGCGGCCGCTCCAGCGAGGTATGGTGGCCGCAAATCGAAAACAAGCTGGCCAAGCTGGACAAGCTCAGCGTCTACCGCATCAGCACCGCCACCCAGGCCGAGCTGGCCGCGCTGTGCCAGCGCAGCATGCAACTGACTGCCACCGTGCAGGACGGCCAACTATGGCTGGCCGATGAAAGCCGCAATGTGCTGGTGGAAGTGGAAGCCCTGAAAGTGCCCCACTAAACCATTCAATCCATCAAGGCCGCGGCATGGCGGCGGCCAGCTGGCGTGCCGCCTCGTCACCCCTTTCCAGCGTCTGGATCACCCCTTGCCGGTCTTGCGGCAGCCGGTTCTGGCTCAGCTTGGCCTTGACCTCCCAACGCGCCACCCGCAAACGGAAACCCACTATGCCGCGCTGCATGGCGGCCATCGCCGCTGGCGGCATGGCATCGGTACTCCAGCCATCCGGGCCTTCAAAATGACGCGCCAGCTGGCTTAACAGTTCACCCAGCTGCGCGCCGTCCACCGGTTCTGCCCGGCCATGAGCATGCGCCACCCGGTAATTCCAGGTAGGCACCATGCCATCGGACACATACCAGCGCGGTGACACATAGCCATGCGCACCGGCAAACACCGCCACGCTGTCTTGTGCAAACAGCACTCCGGCATGCGGATTGGCCCGCGCCAGATGGCCCAGCAGGCAATCAGGATGTTGCGGATCGGGCAACAGCACCACATGGCTGATCCACGGTTCGTCTGCCGCCGGGGTAATCAGGGTGGCCAGCGGATTATCCGTCATCACACGCGCGGCATACCCAGCTTCGGCACGAAAAGCAGACGGGCAATACAGGCTCATCGCAATACTCCATCAACACGATTGATCAAGAACCAATCCGGTTCACCACCCGGTGTCGCTACTGGCGCATGGCAATGGCCAGCCGGTTCAGCGCATTCATGCTGGCGATGGCCATGGTCAGGTCGCAGATTTCCTGGGCGTTGAAGTGTTCCAGCAACGGGTTATACGCCGCGTCATCCGCCTGTGTGCCGGCAATCAGCGTCACCGACTCGGCCCAGGCCAGCGCAGCCCTCTCCCGCACACTGAAGTGCGGGCTCAGTCGCCAGCCAGCCAGCGTGTCCAGCCGCACCGCAGTTTCGCCGCCGCTGCGCAGCGCCCGGCTGTGCATGTCGAGGCAGAATGCACAGCCATTGATCTGCGAAACCCGCAGGTAAACCAGCTCCACCAGATTACGCCCCAGCGGGCTTTCCGCCAGCAGTTGCTTGATGGCACGCAGATGCTGCAAGGCAGGGGCAGACAGCTCGACATAGGGCAGGCGCAAATTCGACATATTGGTAACTCCTCAACGGGACCGGCTCATTATCCGGGCAATGAGCGGCTCCATCACAGAGCCAATCATGCTTACCTGAAAGGAACCAATCTGCCGGCATTGCACGGCGGTTTCAGTGCGGCCATGCCTGCCACAACATCCAGCCGGCCATGCCCAGCAACAACAGGCCACAGCCACGGTCCAGCCATTGCCTGCCACGCGGCCCCACGCGCCGCAATACGCTGCCCAGACCAAACGCCAGCACACACCACCACAATGCCGAGCCGGCCACCACACCCAGCACCATCACCCAGGCCTCTGTCGCCCCGGGCCGGGCATGGCCGGACAAGCTGGAAAAAACCGCCACGAAGGACAAGATGGTCATCGGGTTGCCCAGCGTCAGCGCCAGGGTGGAGGCATAAGCCCGTAGCAGACTGGCCGCCACACTGCCGCCGGTGTCTGCCTCCGGCCGGACAGAACGCCCAAGCATGCCCACTGCCATCCAGGCCAGAAACAGGCTGCCCGCCAGCGACAGCGGCAGGGCCAGTGCCGTCAGCTGGCTGATCAACACCGTCATCCCCATCGCCCCCAACATGGCGTAAATGCCATCCGCCGTGGCGGCCCCAAGGCCGGTGGCCAGCCCCATCCACGCTCCCTGCTGCAAGGTGCGCTCAATACATAGCAGGCCGATGGGGCCTACCGGTGCGGCAATGGCCACCCCCACCAGCATGGCCTGGACAAACAGTTCTGCAAGCAACATGGTATTTCCTCCGCTTGATGCAGATAGTCTGCCCGGCCACATCCGTCCTGCACATGCTGTTTTTCAGGCCAAATACCAATCAGAGCTGATAAATTAAGGCAATTTCCCTTGATGGCAGCAAAAGAGGCACAGCATGGAAATAGACAGCAAGTCATGGAAGATTCTGGAGTGCCTGCAACAGGACGCACGGCTGTCGCTCACCGAGCTGGCGCGGGCTGTGGAAATGTCAGTGCCGGCGGTATCCGAACGGGTGCGGCGGCTGGAAGAGTCCGGCGTGATTCAGGGCTATCATGCGCGGCTGGCACCGCAAAAGGCCGGTTATACCTTGTCGGCCATGGTGGGCATCACCGTGCCGCAGCCCTACAAGAAGAAACTGCTGGATTTGCTGGGCAGCATGCCGGAAGTGATGGAATGTCATCACGTCACCGGTGCCGACTCCTACCTGTTCCGACTGCTGGCGCGCGATGTGGCGCATCTGGAAGCGCTGGTGGCACGGGTGAACCATCTGGGCGAAACCCGCACCTCCATCATCCTGTCCACCCCCATCAGCCAGCAAGCCTTGCGTCAACCACGTTAATTTGTATGTAAGCCGAACCTTAATGTCATCTGCCTGTCGTAAAATCCCAAGATCCACACCCCTCTGACACGCTCCATGACTTCGCTGACCTTGCGCCCTGCCACTTTCGACGACGCCGCACTGATTGCCCGGCTGCATACCGAAAGCTGGCAAAACAGCTATCGCAAAATCCTGTCCGACGACTATCTGGACCATGTCGCCCCGACGGAACGGCACACCATGTGGACCCGCCGCTTTCATTACGACAATCACCTGTGGGTACAACTGGCCTTGTGGGATGGTGAGCCGGTAGGTTTTGTCTGCCTGCTGCCCGATGGCGAAACCGAGCGCGGCCTGTTGCTGGACAATCTGCATGTGCTGCCCGGTCAGCAAGGCCGTGGCGTGGGACGCACCCTGTTACTGGCTGCCGCCGCCGAGGCGCATCGCCTGCAAGCCGGCACCCCCATGCACTTGTGGGTGTACGAAGCCAATAGCGATGCCCGCCGCTTCTACAACCGCATGGGTGGGGAAATGGTAGACCGCGAAAGTGTGCTGGCTCCGGATGGCAGCAAGGCCGTTGCGCTGTGCTACCGCTGGAAGCAGCCGGCACTGCTGGCCGACAGCGGCAGCGTGGCAGTCTGATCCGCCGCAGCCGCCAGCGCTTTGCTACACTGGCGGCATGTCTGCCCTCAAATATCTGCTGCATTACCCGCCCGCCCTGCTTGCCCAGGTTCAGGCCCGTCTGGATGACGCAGCCTCGGCCAGTGGCTGGCTGCCCGTTACCCCGCCAGCCATCAGGTACAAAGCGATAATGCGCTGTACCAGTATGTCAGCGCGCTCAAGCAGCGCTACCTGAAGAATGCCCCGGCGCCCACCAAGGTGCTGTTCGACAACCAGCAGCATCCGGTCAAGGGCACGCTGGGCACCAATACCCAGATTTCCCGCATACAAGGCGGCAAGCTCAAGGCCAAGCATGAAATCCGCATTGCCAGCCTGTTCCGCGACGCGCCAGAGCCGTTTTTGCGCATGATCGTGGTGCACGAACTGGCCCACCTGCGCGAAAAGAACCACGACAAGGCCTTCTACCAGCTGTGTTGCCATATGGAACCGGACTACCACCAGCTGGAGTTCGACACCCGGCTATGGCTCACCCTGCGCGAACTGCCGCAGGGCTGAGCATGCCGCAAGGCGGCTCAGGCCTCCACCTGCGCCAGCTGGCGCGCCAGGAAACCGGCAATGTGCTGGTAAGTGCGGGCGCACTCGTCGGCGACCAGCTGCTCCATGTTCAGGAAGGCATGGATCAGGTCATCAAAATGCAGGTGCTCGCACACCACGCCCGCAGCCTGCAACTTGTCCAGATAGCGTAGTGCTTCGTCGCGCAGCGGGTCGAAACCGGCGGATACCACCAGGGTGGCGGGCATGCGCGGCGTCACGGTCATGTGCAACGGGGACGCCGCCAGCCGGTCCTCGCCACGCTGGAAATAATTGTCGAAATACCAGGCAATGCGATCGCTGTTGAGGAAATAGCCTTCGCCATTCTCGGTAATCGACGGCAGGCTCATGCTGTAGTCCAGACTGGGGTAAATCAGTATCTGGGCAGCAATCTGCAAGGCGGTATCATGCTGTGAACGCGCACTGACGGTGGCAGCCAGCGCGGCCCCGGCCGAGTCGCCCGCCAGGGCCAGTTGCCGCACAAAGGGCAGGCCACGGGCATCCAGGGCGGCAAACACGCCGCGCGCAGCGGCATAAGCATCGTGCAATGCCGCCGGATAAGGGTTCTCCGGTGCCAGCCGGTATTCCGGCACCACCACCACGCAACCGGTAGCGGCTGCCAGCCTGCGGCTGATGGGGTCATACACGCTGACACTGCCCGCGGTATGACCGCCGCCGTGCAAGAACAACAAGACCGGGCGCGCCTCGTCCGGTGCCGGATGATAAATGCGCACCGGCACGCTGTAATCGCGACCGTGAACGATTTCATCATTCACCCAGGCAATATCCGGGCCGGGGCTCACCAGCGTGCGGGTGACATTGGCCAGGGCCTCGCGGGCACCGATGGCGGTAGGTTTGTAGCCGCTGTCCTGCAAACGGCGAATAAGCTGGTTCAATTGCGACAACCAGTCAGTCAGCTTTGGGCTGACAGCATGCATGGCACTTCTCCTGAGTCGGGTGCTGAGTCGGTCTGATAGCGCATCAGGCCGACATTAATATACCAAAGTCATGAATGATGCCAGCATGCGCGGCACGCGTCAGGGTGCCAGTTGGTCGCGCTGTGCCAGTTGTGGAAACCAGCGCATCCACAGCACCACCACCAGCAAGGTCCCCACACCACCCAGCACCACGGCCGGAACCGCACCCAGCCAGGCCGCCGTCACACCGGACTCGAATTCACCAAGCTGGTTTGAGGCACCAATGAACAGGGAGTTCACCGAATTGACGCGGCCACGCATGTCATCCGGTGTTTCCAGCTGCACCAGCGTGCCGCGGATCACCACGCTGATGACATCGGCCGAACCCAGCAGCATCAGCGCCAGCAAGGACAGCGGGAAGCTGCTGGACAGGCCGAACAGGATGGTGGCGAAGCCAAACACCGCCACCGCCGCAAACATGATGTGACCGGAGCGCCGCCTGATGGGGTGGCGCATCAGCCAGGCTGACATCAGCAAGGCCCCGGCCGCCGGTGCCGAGCGCAACAGGCCCAGACCCCAGGGGCCGGTCAGCAGGATGTCGCGGGCAAAAATGGGCAACAGTGCCGTGGCCCCGCCCAGCAGCACGGCAAACAGGTCCAGCGATATTGCCCCCAGGATATCCGGACGGCTGCGGATGAAACGCACCCCCATCAACAGGGAGTCCAGCGACACGCGCTGGCCGGTAGGCAACACCCGGCTGGAAGGCAGCAGGCTGACCAGCAGCAGGCAGGCGAGGAAACTGGCGGCAGACAAGCCATAAGTCAGTTCCGCCCCCAGCGCATACAGAAAACCGCCCAGTGCGGGGGCGATGATGGTGGCGGCCTCATTGGCCGAGGCTGCCATGGCAATGGCCTGCCCCAGCAGCGCGGCGGCACGATATTGGGCAACAAGGACTGCATGGCCGGCATGTCGAAGGCACGGCAGCAGCCCACCACCACCGACAGGGCAAAGATCAGCCCGCGACTGACCTGCCAGCCCGCGCCCAGATTACCCAGCAGCAGCACGCTCGCCGCCACCGCCTGAATGGCCAGGCTGACAGCCACCACCCGCCGCCGGTCGAAACGGTCGGACACCGCGCCGGTCACCAGCACCAGCAGCACCCGTGGCAAAAACTGCAACAGGCCCACCAGGCCCAGGTCCAGCGCACTGCCGGTCAGGGCATACACCTGCCAGCCAATGGCCACGGTAAGAATTTGAAAACCGGCCGTCAGCAATACACGGGCCAACCAGAAATGCCAGAAAGGGCGGCAATGCCGCAAGGATGCAGACGCGTCGTTCATGGAAGCAGTAAAGACGGCCGGAATGGCCATGACAAAGAACTCAAGCCTACCGGCTAAACGCCTGTAACTCTAGCCTTACACCCCGCGCTTAACACTTGCTGACACAATCCTCCGGCACGGCATGCGGCGCAGCTCAGGCAAACAGCCGCGCCAGCCAGCCACCCTGGCGCACCGGCTGCAAGCAGGCGGATGCCTCCTGCACCAGCTCGGCCACCAGTTCGTGGTCCACCACCGGCCGTTGCACCTGCAAGGGGTCCTGCTCTCCGGTGGGGGCAAGTGCCAGGCCCGGCCCTTGCCGGTGCAGGCGGTAGCCGCCGCCGCAAGAGGGGCAATGTACGGTGTCACCATCCTGCATGCGCCGCGGGATGGCGATGATGGGACCGCAGGCCTGGCATTGCTGCAAGGGAATGCCAGCTTCGCTGTGACCGACGATGTGTTCCAGCTTGCCGGCTTCGCCCAGCGCAATGAAGTGCTCGCCGCAAGTGCGGTCGAACTGGCTGCCCAGATTTTCGCGAATGATGTCCAGCGCCCGCGCAATCGGCATGCCTGCCCGGTAGGGACGGTGGCTGGTCATGGCGTCAAAGGCATCGGCAATGCCGACGATGCGCGCCACCATGGGAATGGCATCGCCCTTGAGGCCAGCCGGATAGCCTCGGCCATCCGGGGTTTCGTGATGCATCAGCACCGCTTCCATGGCCAGGGCGGCCAGCGGATGTTCACGCAGCAAATCCGCCCCCTGCTGCGGATGGGTCTTGATCACCGCATACTCGTCGTCAGTCAGACGGTCGCGCTTGTTGAGAATGGCATCGGGTACGCCAATCTTGCCCAGATCATGCAGAAAGCCGCCCAGCATGATACGCAGCACCTCGCCGCGCGCCAGCCCCATTTCCTGCGCCAGCAGGCCAGAGAAACGCGACACCCGCCATAAATGGCCACCGGTATAAGCGTCACGGGTTTCCACCATCATGGCCATGGTGTAGAGGGTTTTGAGTAATTCCTGCGCTGCCTGCATGCTCTGCTCCGCAAAATGGCCACACACTGGCCGTGATCTGGCTGTCTGTCATGGGTCGAGCCAGCCAATGAATTCTTACAGCTTAGTGCTAATTTTGAGGCATGCCCCCCGAGGGCTTACAATTGCCCTCATTCCAGAAAGAAAGCCCCTCATGTCCCACACCCTGAGCACCCTGCTGCAAGCCGCCGCCGATCGCCGCAGCGAGCTTGTCAGCTGCCTGCTGGCAGAAGATACCAATAGCTACCGCCTGTTTCATGGCAGTGTGGAAGGGGTATCCGGCCTGACCATAGACCGCTATGGCGATTTGCTGCTGGTGCAGAGCTTCCACCAGTCGCTGAGCGACGAAGAACTGGACGAAATCCGCCAGTTTTACGCCGCCAGCCTGCCTGAACTGCAACTGGTCTACAACGACCGCAGCAATGCCAACTCGCGCATCAGCAATACCCTGAGCCTGGCGGAACAGGCCGTGGCCGAAGAAAACCGCGTGGCACACGAGCTGGGCATCCGTTATCACATCCGCGCCCGCCACAGCGGCCAGGACCCGTGGCTGTTCCTCGACCTGCGTGCCGGCCGCCGCCGCGTGATGCAGCTGGCCGAAGGCAAGAGCGTGCTCAATCTGTTTGCCTACACCTGCGGTGTGGGCCTGGCCGCAGCCAAAGGCGGTGCCAGCTTCGTGATGAATGTGGATTTTGCCGAATCCAGCCTGGCCGTAGGCCGTGCCAATGCCAAGCTCAACAGCCTGACCACCCGTCCGCGCTGCGTGCAAAGCGATGCCTTTGCCGCCCTGCGCCAGCTGTCCGGCATCGGCCAGCCCAAGATGGTACGCGGCAAGAAAATGCCGCCCTTCCCCACGCTGGAAGCGCGCCAGTTCGATGTGGTTTTCCTCGACCCGCCGCGCTATGCCAAGAGCCCCTTCGGCGTGGTGGACCTGATCAACGACTACCAGGCCCTGTTCAAGCCTGCGCTGTTGTGCACCGCGCCGGGCGGGGTGCTGATCTGCTGCAATAACGTGGCCCAGGTGGATGGTGCCGCCTGGCTGGAAGCGCTCAAGCGCAGTGCAGAAAAAGCCGGCCGTCCGATTCAGGCGGTAGAGTGGATCACCCCGGAAGAAGACTTCCCCAGCCTGGATGGCCAGCATCCGCTCAAGATCGTGCAGCTACACGTTTGATCGCCTGACCAGGCACAACGCCTTGCCCACCTGGCAAGCGTTTTTGTTTGTCCCGCACCCTTGCCACACTTGCCGGCAACCATGCCATAAACATATTACTTCCTGCCAATCCGGCTGCCCGGCTGACCCTCCCCGCCATCTGCCATGCAAAAAAAGCATTGCTGATTGCTTCGCTTCAAGCTAAGGTCATACACCCATACAACCTCAACGGACCTCATGTCCGGACAAGGACGATCTTTATGTTTTCCTGGTTTGAAAAACGGGTGGAAGTCTACCCGGATACTCCTCCCGTACAGCCTCCCAAGGGCTTCTTTCCTTTTGTCTGGTCCGCCACCAGCGGCATGCGCCCCTACATCCTGTGCATGACCCTGCTGACAGCGGCCATTGGTGCCTTTGAAGCACTGCTGTTTTCCATGCTGGGCTCGGTGGTGGACTGGCTAAGCCATGTGGCGCCCTCCCGCCTGTGGACGCAGGAGCGCGAGCATTTGCTGCTGCTGGGCGGTATTTTGCTGGCCAGTCCGGTACTGATCGCGCTGCAGGCCATGTTCAAATACCAAAGCCTGTTCGGCAATTTCCCCATGCGGCTGCGCTGGCAGTTCCACCGCCATCTGCTGGGGCAAAGCATGAGCTTTTATCAGGACGAATTTGCCGGGCGGGTGGCCGCCAAGGTGATGCAGACTGCACTGGCGGTACGCGATACCGTGCTGATCATCACCGACATCCTGGTATTCGTGGTGATCTACTTCATCACCATGGTGGCCGTGGTGGGCAGTTTCGATCGCGTCCTGCTGCTGCCCTTTGTCGGCTGGCTGCTGCTGTATGTCGCCACCCTGGCCTTTTTTGTGCCACGGCTGGGCAAGGCGTCCACGCGCCAGGCTGATGCCCGTTCCTTGATGACCGGCCGGGTGACCGATGCCTACACCAATATCGCCACGGTGAAGCTGTTTTCGCAGGGCCAGCGTGAGGCCGCCTTCACCAAGAGCGCCATGCAGGAATTCATGCAGACGGCCTATGGCCAGATGCGGCTGGTCAGTGGCTTTGAAATCGTCAACCACATCCTGAGCATGGGGCTGATTGCCAGCACCGCCGGTGCCACCCTGTGGCTGTGGACCCAGGGCGAAGTCGGCATTGGCGCGGTGGCAGCCGCCACCGCCATGGCCTTGCGCCTGAATGGCGTATCGCACTGGATCATGTGGGAAATGTCCAGCCTGTTCGAGAACATCGGCACCGTGCATGACGGCATCAGCACCCTGTCGCGCCCGGTGGCCATTGTGGACCGCCCCGATGCCCGTGCCTTGCAGGTGACCCGCGGCGAAGTACGCTTCGAGCAGGTGCGGTTTTCCTATGGTGGCGAGCGCACCATCGTGGACGGGCTGAACCTGACCATCCGCCCGGGTGAAAAAATTGGTCTGGTCGGGCGCAGCGGCGCGGGCAAGTCCACCATCGTCAACCTGATGTTGCGTTTTTACGATGTCGAGCATGGCCGCATCCTGATTGACGGTCAGGATATTGCCGCCGTCACCCAGGACAGCCTGCGGGCGCAAATCGGCATGGTGACGCAAGACACCTCGCTGCTGCACCGCTCGGTACGCGACAACCTGCTGTATGGCCGGCCGGATGCCAGCGACGCAGAAATGATCCATGCCGCGCGCCAGGCGGAAGCGCATGACTTCATCCAGTCACTGACCGACCCCAAAGGAAGGCGCGGCTACGATGCCCATGTCGGTGAACGCGGCGTCAAGCTGTCCGGTGGCCAGCGCCAGCGGGTGGCCATTGCGCGGGTGATGCTGAAAGACGCGCCCATCCTGCTGCTGGACGAAGCCACCAGCGCGCTGGATTCGGAAGTGGAAGCCGCCATCCAGGGCAGCCTGTACCGGCTGATGGAAGGCAAGACGGTGATTGCCATTGCCCACCGCCTGTCCACCATTGCCGCCATGGACCGCCTGATCGTGCTGGATCAGGGCCGGGTGGTGGAAGAAGGCGATCACGCCAGCCTGCTGGCCAAAGGCGGGCTGTATGCCCGGCTGTGGGCGCACCAGAGTGGCGGATTCCTGGGTGAGGATGCCGACGAGGATGTCCGCCCCGGCGAGCTTGACCCAGCCTGATGCCGCCTTGTGGCAGCAAACAAAAACCCGCCAACTGGCGGGTTTTTCGTTTCTTGCCTGTGTGGTGATCAGGCATCAGCCTTTTTCAGGATCACGTACAACTCGTCCTTGAGCTTGAGCTTTTCCTTCTTCAGCACTTCCACATCGAACTGGCTGCCCTTTTCAATGCCGGCCTCGATGTTCTTGATGGTCTGGTCCAATTCATTGTGCTTGTTGAACAAGCGGCTGAAGTGGTCGTCTTCGGTTTTCAGTTTGCTGATCAGTTCACGGAATTCTGGAAACATCGGCTTCTCCTGGTGGGTGTCCTGGGTGGCGTCATGCCACCTGATTACGATTTCATGCTAGACCCGGTGCCAGCCGGCTTTCTTGATCCAGAGCAGATGCGCGGCAGACATCTGCATTGTGCCCGCCCATGCCGGCAACGCAAGTCGGCGCGGTGCGACTTCCTGCACCTATGTCCAGTCGACCACCTCTGTGCAAGCAGCCACGATGCTGCGATGCCCTTCACCAGCACCATTACCGTGTACCCATTCACAAGGAGATCTCATGCCTCACGACCAGGCAGACGGTGCCGATTTCCTGCATCAGTCCTTTCTTGAATTGCGTCCCATCGCGGTATACCTGCAAATGCTCGGCGTATTTGCCTGGCTGGCCTCACTGCTGTTCAGTCACCGCTACCGGCAGGTTGACAGCCTTAATTCCGTTCTGGTCTTGCTGATCATGCTGGCCGGCATCCTGTTCTCCTCGCTGGCCAGCCATCACCGCACCCTGCTGCTGGGCATGTTGCTGAACCTGGCGGGCCTGACCCTGGGGTTCCGCCTTAACATCATGACGGTGGCCGATCCTGCACCGTGGGCCATTTCCATCGCCGTGTGCATCACCCTCACCATGGCCCCGGTATTCCATCGCACACCAGCCTTCCTGCTGGCCAGCAGCGGGATCTGGCTGCTCATGCTGCAAAGCACGCAAGGAGATCAGCGACTGTGGGCACAGGACTCCTGGCTGGCCTTGCTGGTCTTCATCTGTACCACTTCCGGCCTGATGCTCAACATCCTGTTCCGCCGACTGCGGCTGCGCGACTTCACCTTGCGCCGCGAACTGGAAACCCTGGCCTTTCAGGATGCCCTGACCGGCATCGACAACCGGCGCAGTCTGCTGGAGAAGTTGCAAGCCTGGTACCCGGCCCAGATGGGACATTTCCTGATGGTGGATATTGATGACTTCAAAAGCGTCAATGACGATTTTGGTCACGATGTCGGCGACCAGGTATTGCAGGAAGTAGCCACCGTGCTGAGCCGGCATCCGGAGGTATCGCTATGCGGACGGCTGGGCGGGGAGGAGTTCGGCCTGTTCACCCGCCTGACCGACCATGGCCAGGTGCACGCATTGGCCTGCCAGCTCATCCAGCAGGTCAATCAATGCCGCATCCAGCAACGCCAGCTGTCCATCAGCGTTGGCATCGTCAGCATGGACGGACGCATCGGGCTGAGTGCCGCGCTGCGGGAAGCCGACCGGGCCTTGTATCAGGCCAAGCGCCATGGCAAGAACCGTCATGTCTTTGCCATGACCGCCGAATACACCGTACTTCAGCTGGCAACACAAGCCAGGATGGAGGCAAAGAAAAAGCCGCCCCAAGGCGGCTTGTCGGTGACGCGTTCGGACTCTCAGGCGTCGTAACCCAGATTGGGTGCCAGATCCCGCTCGGCCTGCTCCAGCGTCACCCCGCGGCGCTGGGCATAGCTGGTAACCTGGTCCTTCTCCACCTTGCCCACACCAAAATAGCGTGATTCCGGATGGCTGAAGTAGAAGCCGGACACCGCTGCCGTGGGCAGCATGGCATAGCCTTCGGTCAGGGTCATGCCGATGCCCGGTGCGTCCAGCAAGGCGAACAGTTCTTTCTTCACCGTGTGGTCCGGGCAGGCCGGATAGCCCGGTGCCGGGCGGATGCCGCGGTATTTCTCGTCAATCAAGGCTTCGTTGTCCAGTGCCTCGTCGGCGGCATAGCCCCAGAACTCGCGGCGCACGCGCTGGTGCATCAGCTCGGCAAAGGCTTCGGCCAGACGGTCGGCCAGCGCCTTGAGCAGAATGGCAGAGTAGTCGTCATTGGCCTCTTCAAAGCGCTTCACATGCGGCTCGATGCCGATGCCGGCGGTAACGGCAAAAGCGCCAATGTAGTCTTCCACGCCGCTGTCTGCCGGGGCAATGTAATCGGCCAGTGCCCAGTTGGGCTTGCCGTCCGCCTTGGGCAGCTGCTGACGCAGGCCTACCCAGGTCATCTGGCTGGCGCTGCCGTCCACGCTGCGGATGTCGATATCGTCATCATTCACCGTAGCGGCCGGGAACAGGCCGATCACCGCATTGGCGCTGAGCCAGTTTTCGCTGATGATTTGCGAGAGCATGGTTTGTGCATCGGCGTACAGGCTGCGGGCGGATTCGCCGACGATCTCGTCGTCCAGAATGCGCGGGAAGCGGCCAGCCAGCTCCCAGCTCTGGAAGAAGGGCGTCCAGTCGATGAAGGTGGCAATCTCGGCCAGCGGGTAGTTTTCGAAACGGCGCACACCCAGCCACTGCGGCTTGGGCGGGGTGTAACTGGCCCAGTCGGTAGCCTGCTTGTTGGCGCGCGCGGCCTCCAGGCTCACCACCTTGCGGCTGGCCTTGTTGGCATGGCCTTCGCGGGCACGCTGGTACTCGGCCGCCACTTCGGCCACAAAACCATCGCGCAGGGTGTCGGACAGCAGGTTGGAACACACACCTACCGCACGGCTGGCATCCGGCACATAAATCACCGGCTGCTGGTAGTGCGGCGCAATCTTCACTGCGGTATGGACCTTGGAAGTGGTGGCACCACCAATCAGCAGCGGGATATCAAAACCCTGACGTTGCATTTCCTTGGCCACATGGCTCATTTCTTCCAGGCTGGGGGTAATCAGGCCGGACAGGCCGATGATGTCGGCCTTGTGTTCGCGCGCGGCGTCCAGAATGGTCTGGCACGGCACCATCACGCCCAGGTCGATCACCTTGTAGTTGTTACAGCGCAGCACCACACCGACGATGTTCTTGCCGATGTCGTGCACATCGCCCTTCACCGTGGCCATGATGATGACGCCCTTGGCCGGGGCATCAGCCAGACCGAGGGCAATCTTCTCTTCCTCGATGAAGGGTTCCAGGTGCGCCACGGCGGCCTTCATCACGCGGGCGGATTTCACTACCTGCGGCAGGAACATCTTGCCAGCGCCAAACAGGTCGCCCACCACGTTCATGCCGTCCATCAGCGGGCCTTCGATCACGTGGATCGGGCGTGCGCTCTTGAGACGGACTTCTTCGGTGTCTTCCACGATATAGGTGGTGATGCCCTTGACCAGCGCGTGTTCCAGCCGCTTTTCCACCGGCCACTCGCGCCAGGACAGGTCCTCGCCCTTTTTCTCGCCCGCCGCTTCACCCTTGAAACGTTCGGCCAGCGCAATCAGGTGCTCGGTGGCATCGCCGCCATCCTTGGGTGTACGCATCAGCACCACGTCCTCGATGCGCTCGCGCAGCTCCGGGTCTACCTCGTCATACACTTCCAGCGCCCCGGCATTGACGATGCCCATGGTCATGCCGCGCTGGATGGCGTGGTAGAGGAACACGGCGTGAATCGCCTCGCGCACCTTGTTGTTGCCACGGAAGGAGAAGGACACATTGGACACGCCGCCGGATACCTTGGCGTGCGGCAGATTCTGGTGAATCCAGCCGGTGGCTTCGATGAAGTCCAGGCCATAGCGGGCGTGTTCTTCGATACCGGTGGCCACGGCAAAGATATTAGGGTCGAAGATGATGTCTTCCGGCGGATAACCCACCTCGTCCACCAGGATGCGGTAGCTCTTTTCGCAGATTTCCACCTTGCGGGCGTAGGTGTCGGCCTGGCCTTTTTCGTCGAAGGCCATCACGATCACCGCCGCGCCGTAACGGCGCAGCAGGCGGGCTTGTTCCTTGAACTTGTCCACCCCTTCCTTCATGGAAATGGAGTTGACGATGCCCTTGCCCTGGATGCACTTGAGGCCGGCTTCGATCACGTCCCACTTGGAGGAGTCGATCATGATGGGCACGCGGGCGATGTCCGGCTCGGCGGCGATCAGCTTGAGGAAGCGATCCATGGCCGCCAGCGCATCCAGCATGCCCTCGTCCATGTTGATGTCGATGATCTGCGCGCCGTTTTCCACCTGCTGGCGTGCCACATCCAGCGCAGTGGCGTAGTCGCCGTTCAGGATCAGCTTGGCAAAGGCGCGGCTGCCGGTGACATTGGTACGCTCGCCCACGTTGACGAACAGGTCGTTGTCGCCAATGTTGAACGGCTCCAGCCCGGACAGGCGGCACTTGGCCTCGATCTCGGGCAAGGCACGCGGGGCAATGCCATCCACCGCAGCAGCAATGGCGGCAATGTGCTCCGGCGTGGTGCCGCAACAGCCGCCGACGATGTTGATCAGGCCGGATTCGGCCCATTCGCGCACGAACTCGCCCATGGCTGCCGGTTCCAGGTCGTAACCGCCAAAGGCATTGGGCAGGCCGGCATTGGCATGCACCGAGACATAGGTGGCGGACACGCGCGACAGTTCTTCCACATAGGGACGCAGCAGGTCCGGCCCCAGCGCACAGTTGAGGCCGAAGGACATGGCATCGGCGTGTGACAGGCTGTTGTAGAAGGCTTCGGTGGTCTGGCCGGTCAGGGTGCGGCCGGACTGGTCGGTAATGGTGCCGGACACCATGATGGGCAGACGGGCGATGTCCGGGTGATCGTCAAAATACTGGTGGATGGCAAACACTGCCGCCTTGGCGTTCAGTGTGTCGAAAATGGTCTCCACCAGCAGGAAGTCCGCCCCGCCCGCCACCAGGCCGTCAATGGCCTCGGTATAGCTCTGCACCAGTTCGTCAAAGCTGACATTGCGATAACCCGGGTCGTTCACATCCGGGCTGATGCTGGCGGTACGGTTGGTCGGCCCCAGCACGCCGGCACAGAAACGCGGCTTTGCCGGGTTCTTTGCGGTTTGCGCAACACACAGCTCCTTCACCAAGCGGGCCGCCGCGTGGTTGATTTCCCACACCAGGCTTTCCATCCGGTAGTCGGCCATGGCAATCGACGTGGCATTGAAAGTGTTGGTTTCAATGATGTCGGCCCCGGCATCCAGATACGCCTGATGAATGCCGCCAATCACATCCGGCCGGGTCAGCACCAGCAGGTCGTTGTTGCCTTTTACGTCACAGGACCAGTCGGCAAACCGCTCGCCACGGTAATCCGCTTCTTGCAGCGCATGGCGCTGGATCATGGTGCCCATGCCGCCATCCAGGATCAGGATGCGCTGGGACAGCTGGGAAAATACCGGATGCGTGGGTTTTTTGGTCATGGCAAACAGGCTGTATGGTGAAGAACGATAGGTGGCACACTCATGGTGCGGCCGAACAGTTTACCATTGCACTTGGAACTGTCAGACAACTAACTAAGAAGAAGAGAGTACAAGCTTATGGTTGCTTTGAATAAGACTTGGCCGTTACTGCTTGCGGGAGCAGTACTCAGCCTGCCAATCCATGCAGGGGGCATACTGAAGATTGGCGTTTCCGATTCCGATGCACCACCCATCGTGGTGCTGACCCCGGATAACCAGAACCTGGCCAGCGGACTGATCAAGGAACTGGGCGATGCGCTGGCCGGCGAGCTGGGCATGAAAGCACAGTATGTGGTGATTGCCCGCAAGCGGGTGGAAAGCACCATCGAAACCGGCAAGGTGAATATCGTGTGCAATGCCAACCCGGAATGGTTCGGCAATGCCACGCGGCTGGGCTGGACGCGCGAATTCTATCCGCAGATCGAACGGGTGCTGTCGCTCAAGGGCGTACCGGATATCCATCAGGCCGACGAAATGGTGGGCAAGCGCATTGGCACCATCCGCGGTTACAGCTACCCGACGCTGGAGCACCTGTGGGCGGTTGGGCGCACCACGCGGGTGGACGAACCGCGGCTGGACCTGCTGGTGAAATCCTTGCAGAAGAAGCTGACCGACCTGGCCATTTCATCGGAACTGGAAATTGCCTGGTGGGCCAAAACCAATCCGGATGAAGCCCGTCAGTTCAAGCAACATCCGCTTACCGTCACCTACATGCCCACCATGTGCGCCGTTGCGCCGCAATCGCACATCAGCACCGACCGCCTGAATCAGGGCATTGACGCCATGCGTCGCAGCGGCAAGCTCAAATCGATTCTCAAGTCCTACTCCTGGCAGGCCGAATAGCCTTACGCTTCCGGCAAGCTTGCGGTGCATCAAGTTTGTTTCACGTGAAACAGACAATGCTTGCCAAGCCAGACAAAAACGGCAACCCTCTGGGCTTGCCTTCAGGCTGCGGACAAAGTTATCCGGTGCGATGGTACTGGACCCGGCAAAGCCGGGCCTTTCGGTTAACTTATGGATTCCGCAGCCTTTCCATCTATTCCCAATCCCCCGCCCTTGCCTTGCAAGGGCGCCTCGCTTTCATTTCAGAAAGCGAGAGGGGGTTTGACGGCAACCCTCTGGGCTTGCCGTTTTTTGATGATGATTTCAGCTCATGGATATCGTTTACCTGCACGGATTCAATTCCGGCCCACAATCGCTCAAGGCCGAGGAAACCCGGCATTTCCTGCAGCAACACGCACCGCAGGTGCAACTGCACTGCCCGCGCCTGTCTTCCCATCCGGCCCAGGCCATTGCCGAGGCGGAAGAGCTCTTGCTGTCCCTGCCGGCAAATACCGCCTTGATCGGCAGTTCGCTGGGGGGCTTCTATGCCACGGTACTGGCTGAAAAACACAGCAGGAAAGCCGCGCTGATCAACCCGGCCATCACCCCGCATCTGGATTTGCAGCGCTATCTGGGCGTGCAAACCAACCCTTATACCGGGGAACAATACGTGCTGGACGCAGCCGACATGCATGCCCTGCGCGACATGCGTCCGCAAGGGATTGCCAAGGGTCGTTACTGGTTGTGGCTGGGTAGTGCCGATGCCGTACTGCCGTGGCAGCAGGCTTCACGCTGTTATAGCGGTCAACGGCAGACCGTGTTCAACGGTGATGATCACCGGCTGGCACGCTGGCCGGAGTGCCTTCCGGCTACGCTGGCGTGGATGCAGCAGGCGGACTGAGCCGCCCCAGCCCGCGCTGCATGGCGGCGGACAGGCGCTCCAGGCTGACCGGTTTGGACAGGAAGTCATCCATGCCGGCCTGCTGGCAGCGCTCGCGGTCTTCATCAAAGGCGTTCGCTGTCAGCGCAATGATGTGTGGTTGCTGCGCCAGCGCGGCCTGACGGATGGCACGGGTGGCATCCAGGCCATCCATTTCCGGCATTTGCATGTCCATCAATACCAGCTCTATCCCGCCCTGACAGACTTGCTCCAGTGCCTGACGTCCATTGGCCGCCAGTTGCACATCGCGGTAACCCAGCTTGTCCAGCAGCTTGAGGATCAACTTCTGGTTGACCGTATTGTCCTCGGCCACCAGCACCGATACCGGCTGGCTTGATACCGCCACCGGCGCGGCCACCGTCTGCTGTTCCGCGGCCTCTTGCGCCGGGGCCGCCACCTTGGTGGCCACCCAGTAGACACTGAAACAACTCCCCTCGCCCGGCGTGCTGCTGACATCGATGCGTCCGCCCATGGCTTCGGCCAGGCGGCGGCAAATGGCCAGTCCCAGGCCGGTACCGCCATAGCGGCGGGTGGTGGTGGAATCGGCCTGCTCAAAGGCGGTGAATACCTTGTTCATCTGCTCCGGCGTCATGCCGATGCCGGTATCGCGTACATCCAGCTGCAAGCGCAGCATGTCGAAGGTATCTTCCAGCGGCGCCATCGACACCGTCACCGTAATGCCACCCTGATGGGTGAACTTGATGGCATTGCTCAAGAGATTGCTGGTGATCTGCCGCAGACGGGTGGCGTCCCCCAGCAGCCAGGCGTGGCCGGTCGGGCGCTGCCAGGTGACGGTCAGCCCGGCCTCCATGGCCTTGGGTTCAAACAGGTTGACCACGCTATCCAGCAAGCTGAACAGATTGAACGGCCGCTGCTCCAGCGTGAGTTTGCCGGCATCAATCTTGGACAGGTCCAGAATGTCGTTGATCAGGGCCAGCAGGGAACTGCCGCATTCTTTCAGCGTAGCCACCTGATCGCCCTGCTCGGCTGTCAGCTGGCTATGGGATAACAACTCGGCCATGCCCAGCACGCCATTGAGCGGGGTACGGATTTCATGGCTCATCACCGCCAGGAATTCGGACTTGGCCTTGGCCGCCATTTCGGCCTTGAGCAAGGCCTCGGATAGCTGGGCCATCCGCCATTCGACAATTTTTTCCAGCTGCGCCGCCACGGTGGACAGCTCGAAATTGGCGTCATACAAGGCTCGGCTACGCTGCTCCAGCAGGCTTTCGGCTTCCTTGCGGGCAGTCTTCTCGCGCAAATACCGCTTTTGATAGCGCTGCAATTGCTCTTGCAACTGGGACAGCTCGCTCTGGCTCATAGCAACTCCACGGTAAAGCGCACTTCACTGCCTTCTGCATTCAATGGCTCCGTGGTGATGCGGCCCTGTTCGGAAAAGTGGTCCAGTGCACCCTGGATCAGCCCGGTGGCCAGTGGTGCCAGACAACGTGGCGAGCGGTACAGCAGTATCATCCGCTTGTCGTCACGCTCCACAACCTGGATATCCGGTAACTGGGCGTCGGGATACAGCTTTTGCACTTCCACGTGGATATGTTTTTCTATCCCCTCGAATACCATGAAAGAACTGCTACAGGACTGAATGCTGTACGGATAGAGAACGGCAAAACGTCCGAACAGGTAATGGCCGAAGTGAAAGATCAGCTCTGATGCACTCATGCCACTGCGGCGCGACAGCGCGGTGATCATCGCCACCAGCTCGGCAAACGGGTAGTTGCCCACTGCGGTATATGCACCGCCGGACTTGATCTGCGCATCGTCGATGATGTCATCCACCATGTCGGCAGAAAAACGTGCTTCCACCATTTCCATGAATTCGGTAAATACCACGCCTTTCATGTCCTGCCCTTTCCTGTTTCCCGCCCGTCGCCCCTTGCCCCTGTATCGCACAGCACAATGTCAGGGATTGATTCAATGTAGAAACAAATACAGCCAAATACCAAGCAGTAACCCTTAAAAAACAGACTGTTCAGCACAAGACGCTTGCCGGTACAAAGCAGGCAGGCGCAGACTCGGCACTTCCTCAATCGGCCAGACAAGGGAGGCAAGATGAGCCAGGCAATCCGTTTCCATCAACATGGAGGCCCGGAAGTACTGCAACTGGAGGACGTGACGACAGGCCAGCCCGGGCCGGGTGAAGTCCTGCTGCGCCACAGTGCCATCGGCATTAACTTCATCGATACCTACCAGCGTGGCGGCTTGTATCCGGTCTCGCTGCCCAGCGGCCTGGGCAGTGAAGCCGCGGGCACCGTGCTGGCGGTGGGAGAAGGCGTCAGTCATGTGGCAGTGGGTGACCGGGTGGCCTATGCCGGCGGCCCGCTGGGTGCCTACAGCAGCGAACGGCTGATTCCGGCCGCCGTACTGGTGAAACTGCCGGACCATATCAGTGACGAGGTGGCTGCCTGCGTCATGCTGCAGGGCATGACCGTGGAGTACCTGATCCGCCGTACCTTTGCGGTGCAGCCCGGCATGACCGTGCTGTGGCATGCCGCCGCCGGAGGCGTAGGCCAGATTGCCGTGCAATGGCTGCATGCGCTGGGGGTAAACGTGATTGGTACCGTCGGTTCCGCCGCCAAGGGGGAACTGGCGCGACAGCTGGGTTGCCAGCATGTCATCAATTACAACCAGGAAGATGTGGTGGCGCGCGTGCGCGAGATTACCGGCGGGCAAGGCGTACCGGTGGTTTACGATTCGGTGGGAAAAAGTACTTTCGAAATGTCGCTCAACAGCCTGGCGCCGCGCGGCACTTTTGTCAGCTTCGGCAATGCCTCCGGTGCCGTACCGGCCTTCGAGCCGCTGCTGTTGTCACAAAAGGGTTCGCTGTTCTTCACCCGCCCCAAACTGGGTGACTATGTGGCCAGCCGGAGCGAACTGGAAGCCTCTGCCCAGGCGCTGTTTGCCCGCATTGGCGACGGCAGCATCAAGGTAACGCCGTCGGCCCGCTATGCACTGGCCGATGCGGGACAGGCACACCGCGACCTGGAAAGCCGCCGCACCACCGGATCGCTGATCCTGCTGCCCTGAAACCATGCCACGGGGGCCAAGGCAAGTGGCAGGCAACATGCACAAGACCCGGCCCTGCCGGGTCTTTTCGGATAAATCACACCAAGGTTAACGGCGTGGTGCCGGACGACTGGCTGCGGCCGGTGCCGGAATCAGTGCCTTGCGTACACATTCACGGCCCTGCTGGCCAGCGGTCTCGGCACATTGCCACTCGGCAGCGGCACGTTGCTCGCAACGCGCCTTGTTGCTGGCATGACTGCAATCGGCTGCCGGCATGCGTTCGCGCACGCACAGCCGCCGTGCTGCGCCTTCCGTGCCGTCACAAGCCTGTTGAGCCGCCTGCAAGGCCTCGCACTGCCGTGCATCGCGACTACGCTTGCAACTGAGCGCAGGCGTGTATTGTTCGATACAGGCGCGTGCCGCACCGTCAGTCATATCGTTACAGCTGAGCCAGGCTTGGCGATAACTGGCACAGCGCTGTGGTGCCATGGCCTTGTCACAGTCGGGAACCCCCGCCTGGACCAGCGCCGTCGGCAAAAGCAGCAGCCCGATCAAGCAGGACAAGCTGCGCATACGAATCCGTTTTCCCCAAGCTGTGTTCAAAGCCGTGTCCTTGCCACTGGCAATCCCCGGCGCACCATGCAACCGGGTCAATCGTTCTGGTATTGCTCCTGCGCCTTTTGCCGCTTGTCACGCCAGAAATTGCGCTGAGCCGGCGGGGGCGGAGGCGGACGGGAGAAACCATCCGGGCCATACCGCTCCATGCCGTTTCCCGCAGGCGGGGGCAATGGCGGGCCGGGATGCTTGCGCTGCAAACGGCGTGCATCTTCCGGCGACAAGTCACCGGCCTGCACGGCCTCCTTCAGGCGCAGATTACGCAAGCGACGCTCTTCGCCAGCCGGTGGCCGGCCCTGATGCGGAAACTCGGTTGCGCCGTCCTGCATGCCATCCGGGCCCTGTGCAGCTACCGGCAAGGCAAATGCCGTCACCGAAGCAAACAGCAGGACATAAATGGCATGGTACTTCATGGCTGTATTTTAACCTGACATCAAGCCTCCTGCCACGACGATGCTTGGGAATCGGGGCAGAAGGCGGGTGGGATACACGGCAAATGCCGCGGGATTCATTTCTCGTCTGCTGGACGGCGCATGCTGTACGGCGGGCTGACTGCCGGCTCGCCCACGGTGGTGGGAGATGGCGTTGCCAGGCTGACCTGGGCATGGGCTTGCTGACGGGCCTCGCGGATATCCGCACCATTGCCACCGCGTTCATCGGCACGCGCCAGTGCAGGCGCCAGTAGCGCAGACAGGATGACTGTCATGCAAATCAGGGATTTGTTGCTCATGATGTACTCCGGCATGCAGGACACAATGGCAGTGTAGGAGCCCGTTTTTGCCCAACCGTGTGCCGTATGTTACCAAATGTTAACTAATGTGAATGGCCATCAGGGTTTAACAGAAATTCATGAAGCCCCATCGCCGCCAGCGCCGAGGCACGTTAAGCTTTGCCATCAGCATGACGGCTGTCACACTCCGCCGCGCCATCAAGGAAAATATCATGGAACACAACAAGATTCTGATCGTCGACGACGACGCCAAGCTGCGCGAACTGCTTACCCGCTATCTGGGCCAGCAAGGCTATGTGGTGGACACCCTGCCGGACGCGCGCGAACTGGACCGCAAACTGGCACGCAATCGCCCCGACCTGATGGTACTGGACGTGATGATGCCGGGTGATGACGGTCTGGCCGTGGTGCGCCGCCTGCGTGCCCAGGGCGAAACCGTGCCGGTAATCATGCTGACCGCGCGTGGTGAAGACGTGGACCGCATCCTGGGACTGGAAATGGGCGCGGACGACTACCTGCCCAAACCGTTCAACCCGCGCGAACTGACCGCCCGCATCCAGTCGGTATTGCGCCGCCATCATGCCACGCCGGCGCTGGCCGCCCGACATGAATCCGACGAAATCATCGAGTTTGGCGACTTCCAGCTCAATCTGGGCCGCCGCGAGCTGCAAAAAAACCAGCAGGTGCTGCCGCTGACCACGGCGGAATTTGCCGTGCTCACCGTACTGGCCACCCATCCGCGCCGCCCGCTCACCCGCGAACAGCTGATGGAAATGGCGCTGGGCAAGGGCAATGGCGAATCACTGGACCGCAGCATCGACGTGCATATTTCCCGCCTGCGCAAGGCGCTGGAAGCTGGCGACAGCCCGCTGCGCTTCATCCAGACAGTGTGGGGTTATGGCTATGTCTTTGTGCCTGACGGCAGCGAGCGGGAGTAAGCCGTGCTGCGACGCCTTGCCGGTTCCCTGCTGTTTCGCCTGATCGTGCTGGTGGTGGTGGTGGTGGTCACCACCCAGGTGGTGACGGTCTATATTGCCGCAGGGGAGCGCCACAAGCTGATGGACAAGCAGCTGTATGCCCAGGTGGTGGACACCCTGGCCTTTCTGGAGGGTTCGATGGAAAACATGAGCCCGGCCCAGCGCACTGCTTTTCTGGCCAGCTACAACCGCCCCGGCCTGCCACGCCTGCTGCCGCAGGATTCTGCCCCCCGCCAACAGTTTGACAAGGAACTGCCCCGCGTGGCCGACAGCCTGGTCAGCCGGCTGAGCAAGGGCCTGGGAGACACCGTGCACGGCTACATGGTACACCGCGAAGACCGCAACGAGCTGTGGGTGAACGTGCATGTGCTGGACACCCCGTACTGGCTGGTGATTCCGTTTGGCCGCTATAGCGACCGCCCCATTTATTCGCTGATCCAGGCTGCGTTGCTGGCCACCGTGCTGGCCATCCTGCTGGCATCCGTGGTGGCTTGGCGCATCACCCGCCCCATCAGCAAGGTGGTGGATGCCTCGCGTGAACTGGCAGGTGGCAAACTTCCGTCGCCATTGGCCGAAGATGGCCCGCGCGAGCTGATTGCCCTGGCGCGCGGTTTCAACCACATGGCCAGCGCGCTGGACAATGCTGCGCGGGAACGCCGGCTGATGCTGGCCGGCCTGTCGCACGACCTGCGCACCCCGCTGACCCGGCTGAAACTGATGCTGGAGCTGCAGGACAGCAGCCCGGACACCCCGGACATGCTGGCGGATATCGACGAGCTGTCACGCATTGTGCGTCAGTTCATCGACTTTGCCCGCGCCGAGGAATCGGCCCGGCTGGAGCCGGTTGCCCTGGCAGAGCTGGCCGACAGCGTGGTGGCACGCTTTGGCCGCAGCGGGCTGGATGTCCACCTGGATCGTCTGGCCGAACCCGAACTCTATGCCGATGCGCTGGCGCTGGAACGCCTGCTGTCCAATCTGCTGGAAAATGCCCGGCGTTACGGCAAACCGCCAATCCGGGTGGAAGTGGCCAGCCAGGACAATATGGCCATGCTCAGTGTGATCGACCATGGTGCGGGGATTCCGGCAGCGCTGCGCGAATCGGCCCTGGCACCGTTCGAGCGGCTGGCCGAACACCGCGGCACCGATGGCGGCAGCGGCCTTGGGCTGGCCATCGTCTCGCGCGTGGTAAAGCAGCACCACGGACAACTGCGCTTTGTGGATGAAGCGGACGGTGGCTTCCGGGTATGCATCCTGTTGCCACTCACCACTGCAGCCGCTACCGCCTGAAACCGGCGGCAAACGACTGGCGACTCAGGACCGGGGTCGCCAGCCCAGCAGCAACACCCCGCCCAGAATCAGTACCCCACCAAGCAGCATCGGCCAGCTGACCGCCTCTTGCAGAAACAAGGCCCCCCACAGCACACCGAATACCGGCACCAGATAGGTCACCGTGCTGGCGCGTGTCGCGCCCAGCCGGTCAATCAGACGGTAATAGATGAGATAAGCCAGCGAGGTACAGCCCACGGCCAGGGCCAGCACCGCGCCCCACACCATGGGTGAGGGGGCCTGTGCCGGCAGCGAGAACAAAGCCAGTGGTGCCACCAGCACGGCACCGCTGAACAGGCTGCCAGTGGCGGTAACCAGCGGCGGCAGGCCGGGCAACCAGCGCCGCGCCATATGACCGGACCAACCATAACAGGCGGTGGCCCCCAGCATGGCCAGTACCGGCAGCAGCGACTGCACGTCGAATGCCGCGCCACGCCCCAGCATCAACACCAGCACCCCGGCCAAACCCAGCAGCAAGCCCGCGGCGCGCGCAAAACGCATGCGCTCCCCTGCCAGCGGAATGGCCCACAAGGCAGTCATCAACGGCGTGGTGGCATTCAGTACCGACGCCACGCCCGCCGGCAGGCTATGGCTGGCCCAGGCAATCAGGCAGAACGGCAGGGCCGACAGAAACACCCCCACCACGGCAATGCGCAGCCAGTGCTGCCGCCACAGGGGCAGGCCACCTCGCAGCAGCAAGACCGGTAACAACACCAGGGACGCCAGCGCCAGGCGCAAGGCGATCAATGGCACGGCTCCCAGTTCGGGCACGGCCACCCGCATGAACAGAAACGAGCCGCCCCACAGGGCCGCCAGCACCACCAGTCCCACCATGTCGCGATTCATCGTCGCGCCTCCCTTGTTGTGATGGCTGTCAGCATAAAGGGGCAGCCCCGCCCGCGCATCCGCTTTATTGCGGTCTAATTCCACTGCGCTGCCAGACTAGTTCCTGCGGAGAATGGCCAGTTGTCATGCCGGCAGCCACACTGTGTGCGCCCACCTTGTCGAGTGCCTGACCATGGATATCCACGATTTCAACACCCTGCTGGCTGCCGCCTGCCAGCAGCCTGTCCCGCAACAGCTGCTGCTGGTATTTGCCAAGGCAGTACTGCATGACGACCACCAGCCGCAGGAGGCCGAACGCTTTGCCCGCGGCCAGGGCGGCATCCTGCTGCCCATCATGTGCCTGGACCGCGCCGCCGGAGAGCTGGTGGACTTTGCCAGCCTGCAAGCCGAATCCGCCCGCATGGGCGAGCCGTGGCAAATCGTGTTTGTCGCCTGTCTGGACGGCAGCGCCGGTGGCCCGCCCGCAGCAGCCGATATCGAAGCGGCGCTCAAGCGCATGATCCAGACCATCCAGACCGGTGGCGATGTGTCGCGTTATCTGGCGTTCGATCGCGACGGCGACATCGTGCGCTTTCATTAACACCGTCACTGCGCTGCCATCAGCCATGGTACTGCCCCGGCCTGGGCGCTAAGCTGAACCCGATCAGGCAGGACAAGTCTCAAGCCTTGTCCTGTTCCACATCGCATTCAGCCCTCGCCTGCCGGAGCCCGCATGAACCTGTCCCTGCTCAGCCGCTATGCTTTTTTCGCCGCCTGCATCCTGCTCAGCCTGATCGGCCTGGTATTGCACCAGATCGAATGGCTGTGGCCCTTCACCCTTACCGCCATCGCGCTCAGCCTGCTGGGGGTGCTGGACCTCACACAAACCCGCCATGCGGTACGGCGCAACTACCCGGTGCTGGGCAATATCCGCTATCTGGTGGAAGCCATCCGCCCGGAAATCCGCCAGTACCTGCTGGAAGCCGATGGCGAGCAGCTGCCCTTCTCGCGTGACCAGCGCTCGCTGGTTTACGCCCGCGCCAAGAACACCCAGGCTGACAAGCCCTTCGGCACCCTGCTGGATGTCTATGGCAGCGGCTTCGAATTCATCAGCCACTCCATCCGCCCGGCCCCGCGCAGCGACCCGGCCGGTTTCAGGGTGCAGATTGGCGGGCCGCAATGCGCGCAGCCCTACTCGGCCTCGGTATTCAATATTTCGGCCATGAGCTTTGGTGCGCTCAGCGCCAATGCCATCCGCGCCCTCAATCAGGGCGCCAGCCAGGGCGGTTTCTACCACGATACCGGCGAGGGCAGCATCAGTCCCTATCACCTGGAACACGGCGGCGACCTGGTATGGGAGCTGGGCAGCGGCTACTTTGGCTGCCGCGACGAACAAGGCCGTTTCGACCCGGAGCGCTTTGCCCGACAGGCGCAAAACCCGCAGGTGAAGATGATTGAAATCAAGCTCAGCCAGGGAGCCAAGCCCGGCCACGGCGGCATTCTGCCCAAGCACAAGGTGACGCCGGAAATTGCCGCCACCCGTGGCGTGCCGCTGGGGCAGGACTGCGTGTCGCCCTCCAGCCACAGCGCATTTTCCACCCCGCTGGAGATGATGGCCTTCATTGCCCGGCTGCGCGAACTGTCCGGCGGCAAACCAGTGGGCTTCAAGTTTTGCCTGGGCCATCCATGGGAATTCATGGCCATTGCCAAGGCCATGCTGGAAAGCGGCATCCTGCCGGATTTCATCGTGGTGGACGGCAAGGAAGGCGGCACCGGCGCGGCTCCGCTGGAGTTTACCGACCACATTGGCGTGCCGCTGCGCGAGGGCCTGCTGTTCGTGCACAACACCCTGGTGGGGCTGAATCTGCGCGACAAGATCAAGCTGGGTGCCAGCGGCAAGATCATCAGCGCCTTCGACATTGCCAGCGTGCTGGCCATCGGGGCGGACTGGGCCAATTCCGCCCGTGGCTTCATGTTTGCCGTGGGCTGCATCCAGAGTCAGAGCTGCCACACCAACCGCTGCCCCACCGGCGTGGCCACGCAGGACCCGCTGCGCCAGCGCGCTCTGGTAGTACCGGACAAGGCCGAGCGGGTGTATCACTTCCACCGCAACACCCTGCATGCGCTGTCCGAGATGCTGGCCGCCGCCGGCCTCACCCATCCGGAACAACTGGAAGCCCACCATCTGGTACGCAGGGTAAGCGATACCGAAATCCGCCTGTTCTCGCAGCTGCATGTGTTTTTGCAGCCGGGCGAACTGCTGGGCAGTGACATCAAGGCCGAGTTCTATGGCCGCATGTGGCGTATGGCGCAGGCGGGCAGCTTTGCGCCGGCCCGGGCCTGAAACAGCAGTCAGGGAGGCCGGCCGGCCTCCCCGCCATCCTTAGCCTGCCACGCTTTCAAAGCCGGACAACACGTTCACCGCATTCACGCCGATGTCCTCCACTGCATAGCCGCCCTCCATCACGAACAGCGTGGGCAGGCCCAGTCCGCCAATGGCCTCGCCCATGCGCAGGTAGTCGGCATTTTTCAGCTTGAATCGGGAGATCGGGTCCTGCTCGAAGGTATCCACCCCCAGCGACACCACCAGTGCGTCCGGTGCGTAGGCGGCAATCTTGCTGCAGGCATCCGCCAGGGCCGGGCCGTAGTGCGACCAGTCGGTGCCATGGGCCAGCGGGTAGTTGTGATTGAAGCCCAGCCCGGCGCCCTCGCCCGGCTCATCGGCATACCCGAGGAAGAAGGGGTATTCCACCGTCGGGTCGCCATGCAGGGACAGGAACTGCACATCGCTGCGCTGATAGAAAATGCTCTGCGTGCCGTTACCGTGGTGGTAATCCACATCCAGAATCGCCACCCGTTTGGCACCACGGTCCAGCATGGCCTGGGCGGCGATGGCGGCGTTGTTGAGATAGCAATAGCCGCCCATGTAATCCGCCGCAGCATGGTGGCCGGGCGGACGGCACAGCGCAAAAGTGCTGTGCCCGGTGGCCAGCATGGCATCCAGCCCGGTCAGCGCCACATTGGCCGAGGAACGGATGGCCTGCCAGGTGCCGGCGGTGATGGGCACCCCGGCATCGAAGGAGTAATAGCCCATCAGGCCGTCGATGTCCTGCGGAATGCGGTCGGTACGCAGGCCGCGCACCGGCCATACCAGCGGTAGCGCGTCGTGGTTGCGGCCTTCGGCCTGCCACAGGCTCCAGGCCTGCTCCAGAAAACGCACATAGCCCGCGTCATGCACGCGCAACAGCGGCTCCAGCCCGTGTTCGGTGGGAGCAATGATGTCGCCCAGCCCGGTTTGCCGTACCCGCTGCAACACCATGTCGGCGCGGCTGGGCATCTCGAAGCAGGGCTTGAGGGTGCCGTCGATCAGCTCGGCATTGCCGTGGTGCAGGTGGTGGTCGTCACTGTAAATTGTCAGCATGCAGGTCTCCTTGCCGCGGGTGGGGAACCGGCGGCATTGTGTTGTGTTTGCAAGGGAAAGCCGGCCTCAGCCGGCAAGTGTCATTTCTTCAGCTTGGTCCACACCCGGTCGCGCAGGGCATTGGCCTTGGCCGAACAGTTCTTGTTGGGCACAAACAGTGCGCGCATGGCGGCCGTCGGGTTGATAGCCGGGTCGGCCTTGAGGTCGGCGACAAAATAGGCAGAGCTGCCCTTGATGGCGTTGTTGTAGCCGGTGAAGTTGGAGGCCTCGGCGATATTCTTCGGCTCCATCATCCAGTTGATGAACTTGAGCGCGTTATCGCGGTTCTTGGCACCCTTGGGGATGACCAGATTGTCGTTCCAGAAGGGGATGCCTTCTTTCGGATAGACAAACACGGCGGACTTCAGCTTCTGGCGGGTGCGGTAGGCGGCACCGTTCCATTGCTGGTGCATGATGACTTCCTGCGCCTGCATGCGCTCGATGGTGCCGTCGGAGTTATACATGGCCAGCATGGGCTTTTGGGCTTCCAGCAGGTCCTGGATACGCTTGGCCTGCTTCGGGTCCTCGGTACACTGGTCCACTTTCAGGTAGATGGCGGCGGCCTTGTACAGCTCGGCCACGTCATTGAGCGCCACCACCTTGCCCTTGAGCGCGGCCGGCGGGGTGAAGAAGCTCTTCCAGCTATTGTCCAGCTTGCCGCCCGGCACACGGCTGGCGTCATAGGTAAAGCCGGTTACCCCCCACATGTATGGCGCGGAGTATTCACGTTGCGGGTCGAAATCCGGCTTGTTGAGCGGAGCCTGCACCAGCTTGAAATTGGGCATCTTGCTGACGTCGATTTTCTCCAGCAGGCCTTCGTCGCGCATGATCTTCACCATGTAGTCGGACGGCACCACCACGTCATAGCCCTTGGCCCCGGCCTTCAGCTTGGCCAGCAGGGATTCGTTGGAATCAAACACATCCAGGTTCACCTTGATGCCGGTTTCCTTCTCGAAGCGCTTGAGCAAATCCTGCGGGATGTAGTCGGACCAGTTGTACAGGTTCAATTCGCCCCCGGCCATGGCCGAGGCGGATACCAGCAGGCCAGCCGCCAGGGCCAGCGAATGCAGTTTGCAGACTTTCATGGCATTTCTCCTTCGTATGTTGTGCAACAAGCGAAACATGAGGGGCGGAACAGCCGCCGACCCGGTTCAGGACTTGCGCTGGCCCATCCAGTAGGACAGCGCGACAAAGGCAATGGACACCAGCAGCATCAGCGCCGACACCGCATTCACTTCCGGGGTGATGCCCATGCGGATCAGGCCGAAGATGTACACCGGCAGCGTGGTGGCACCGGCTCCGGCCACAAAAAAGGTGATGACGAAATCGTCCAGCGACACGATGAAGGCCAGCATGGCGCCGGACAGCACCCCGGGCAGGATCAAGGGCAGGGTCACCCGGCGGAAGGTGGCAAACGGCCCGGCGTACAGGTCCGCCGCGGCTTCCGCCAGCCGTGGGTCCAGCCCTTCCAGCCGGGCGCGGATGGGCAGGTAGGCAAAGGGAATGCAGAACACCGTATGGGCAATCAGCACCGTCATCAGCCCCAGGTCCAGCCCCAGCGCGAGGAAAAACAGCAAGGACGCCACGGCAGTGACAATTTCCGGCACCAAGAGCGGCAGGCCCAGCATGGCATTGATGAAGGCCTGGCCGCGAAAGCGCTTGCCGGCCATGGCCAGCGCCGCCATGGTGGCAAAGCTGGTGGCCAGCACCGTGGCACCGCAGGCGATGATCAGCGAGTTTTTGGTGGCCCGCAGGATGTTGTCGTTGTCCATCACCTTCAGATACCAGTCGAAGGAAAAACCGGTCCACAAGGTGGCAATGCGGTTGGCGTTGAAGGACAGCACCACCAGCACCACGATGGGCAGGTAGAGGTAGACAAAGGCCAGCATGGCGGTGGGGGTGACGCCACGGAAGCGCCACAAGTTATTGCTTGCCTGCATGTCATTCTCCCGGAGGGCGCTGGAAGCGCCTGGTGTAAACCCACATCGCCAGCAGCACCAGCGCCAGCAACATGAAGGACAAGGCAGCACCGAACGGCCAGTTACGCGCAGTGCCAAACTGGTTCTGGATCAGGTTGCCTATCATCAGGCTCTTGCCGCCGCCCAATAGCTCGGGGATGTAATAGGAACCGATGGCCGGAATGAACACCAGCAGGCAGCCCGCCACGATGCCGGGCATGGCCAGTGGCAGAATCACCCGCCGTAGCGCCTGCCAGCGGTTGGCACCCAGGTCGAAGGCCGCTTCCACCAACCGCCAGTCCATTTTTTCCAGACTGGTGTAAATGGGCAGCACCATGAAGGGCAGGAAGGAATAGACAAAGCCGATGGCCACCGCGGTGGGGGTGTACAGCACATCCAGTGCGCCCTGGCTCAGGCCCAGCGCCGACAGGCTGCTGTCGATCAGCCCGCCGTTGCGCAGCAGCAGCATCCAGGCGTAGGTGCGTACCAGCAGGTTGGTCCAGAACGGGATGGAAATCAGCAGGATCAACCGCTGGCGGGTTTTTTCCTCTTTCAGTGCGATGTAGAGCGCAGTGGGAAAGCCGATCAGCAACGTCACCACCGTGGCAAAACCGGCCAGCAAGAACGAACGGCCGAAGATTTGCAGGTAATCGCTGTTGAGCGTGAGGCTGTCGTCCAGATCGCGCTCGTACAGGAATTGCACATAGGCATCCACACTCCATTCATGCCAGCGCACGCCGCCGTAGGTGTCGGGGGCCAACACCGACATCCAGGCCATCAGCAGCATGGGCAGCAGCATGAACAGCAACAGGGTGAGCGTGGTGGGTGCCAGCAGCAGGCGACGGCGCCAGCGCCGATGCGGATCAAGCGACATGGTCGGCCTCCTGCAAACGGTGGAAGGCACCCGGCTGCGCCGACAATTGCAGCAGCATGAACAGCAACAGGGTGAGCGTGGTGGGTGCCAGCAGCAGGCGACGGCGCCAGCGCCGATGCGGATCAAGCGACATGGTCGGCCTCCTGC
>NZ_LNQV01000003.1 GCF_001515305.1 Aquitalea pelogenes | reverse complement strand
GCAGATGGCGGCAGGCCACATCGATGCCGGGCAGGCTGGCGGCCAGTTCGCGCTGGCAACACTTCAAAGGCGATGGCTTCGGTGTCCAGCAGTACGCCGTCGCAGTCGCTGATCAGATGGGTGAAGGTCTGGCTCACTTGACCGCTCCAAAGGTAAGGCCGCGTACCAGCTGCTTTTGTGCCAGCCAGCCCAGCACCATGATGGGTGCGACAGCCAGCAGGGAGGCGGCGGACAGCTTGGCCCAGAACAAGCCCTCCGGGCTGGAGTAGGAGGCGATGAACACCGTCAGCGGCGCAGCATGCGAGCTGGACAGGTTGATACTCCAGAAGGCCTCGTTCCAGGACAGGATCAACAGCAGCAGGCCGGTGGAGGCCAGGCCCGGCAGGGACATCGGCAACAGCAGGTGGATGATTTCCTGCCAGGTATTGGCACCGTCAATGCGCGCGGCTTCCAGGATTTCCTTCGGTACTTCGCAGAAGTAGGTAAAGGCCATCCACACCGCGATGGGCAGGTTGATCAGCGTGTAGATGATGATCAGCCCGCTGACGGTGTCCAGCAGCCCGCTGTTCTTCCACAGCAGGTAGACCGGCAGCAGCACGCCGACCGAGGGCATCATCTTGGTGGACATCATCCACAGCAGGATTTTCTGGGTACGCGGGCCTGGGAAGAAGGCCATGCTGTAGGCCGCCGGAATGGCCAATAGCAGGCTGAGCACGGTAACGCCCAGCGAGATGGCGATGGAGTTGCCGGCAAAGGACAGATAGTCGCTGCGGGCAAACACCTCGCGGAAGCTTTGCAGCGTGGGCTGGAAAATCACGCTCAGCTGGTAGGCCTGCTCCTCGGTCTTGAAGGCGGTGATCATCATCCAGAAGATGGGGAAGAACACCAGGATGGCCAGGCTCCAGGCCACGGCCGTGGTGATGCCATAACGCAGGCGGCTGTGGGCGACGCTCATTGCTCGTTCTCCCCTTTGAGGTTGCTGGCCAGCATGCGCACCAGGAATACCGACACGATATTGGCCAGTACCACGGCCAGGATGCCGCCGGTGGACGCCATGCCCACATCAAACTGTTGCAGGCCCATGGAGTAGATCAGGAAGGACAGGGTGGTGGTGGCCGTACCCGGACCGCCCGCCGTGGTGGTGTAGATTTCGGCAAAAATCGACAGCAGGAAGATGGTTTCAATCATCACCACCACGCCGATGGCACGCTTCAGGTGCGGCAGCACGATGTAAAAGAACATGGAAAACGGGCCGGCACCGTCAATCTGCGCGGCTTCCTTTTGCTCCGGGTCCAGCGACTGGATGGCGGTCAGCAGAATCAGGAAGGCAAACGGCAGCCATTGCCAGCTGACAATCATGATGATGGAAAACATCGGGTACTGGCCCAGCCAGTCGATGGGCTGCAGGCCCAGTGCATGCATGGCAGCGGCCAGGAGGCCGTATACCGGGTGCAGCAGCATGTTCTTCCAGATCAGCGCACTGACGGTGGGCATGACAAAGAAGGGTGCAATCACCAGCAGGCGCGCAATGCCACGACCAAAGAACTCCTGGTCGAACAACACCGCCAGCAGAACACCGCCCACCACCGAAATCAGCAGTACCGCGCCGGTCAGCAGCAGGGTATTGAAGATGGACGGCAGGAAGGACGGGTCGCTCCACAGGAAGCGGTAATTATCCAGCCCGACAAAACCGGACTCGTCCGGGCTGAGCAGGTTGTAACGGGTGACCGAAAAATAGATGGTCATCAACAGCGGCACTACCGACCACAGCAACAGGCTGAGGACAGCGGGGGACAGCAGCCAGCGCTGTGCCCAGACGGATTTGCGTGCGCTGCCGGCAGTGTCAGCGACATGGGGCTGGCCGCTTTCAACTGCGGGCACTGCCTCGCGGGTGGGGGAGTTCATCAATACTGCTCCAGCAAAACGGGAATCACAGGCAGGGCTGGCCAGACACGGGCGACAGGGCTGCGCCCGGCCTGGCCATGACTGCGCTTACTTCTGGTAACCACCTTGCACCACGGCGCGGTTGGCAGCGGCCTGACCGGCCTTCAGTGCTGCATCCACGGTGGTGTTGCCAGCCAGAGTGCCGGAGATGGACTGACCCACCACGGTGCCGAAGGACTGGAATTCCGGAATGCCGACAAACTGGATGCCGCTATACGGCACTTTCTTCAAAGTGGCATCGGTGGGATTGGCCGACTGGATGGCATTCAGCACAAAGCTGGCAAACGGCGCGGCCTTCTGGTATTCCGGCTGCTTGTAGGTGGAAATGCGGGTGCCCGGCGGAACCGAAGTCCAGCCCAGGTCCTTGGCCACCAGCTTGATGTAGTCCTTGGAGGTGGCCCATTGCACAAACTGCTTGGCGGCGGCTTCCTGCTTGGAGGACTTGGGAATGGCCAGCGACCACGACCACAACCAGCTGCTGCCCTTGGGCGTGACACCGGTGGGTGCCATGGCAAAGCCCACCTTGTCGGCCACTTGCGATTCCTTGGGGTTGAACAGCATGCCGGCTGCCACGGTGGCGTCAATCCACATGCCGCACTTGCCGCTGGCAAACAGGGTCAGGTTTTCATTGAAGCCGTTGGTGCTGGCACCGGGCGGGCCGTACTTTTGCAGCAGGTCCACATAGAAGCCGACCGACTTTTTCCATTCCGGGCTGTCGATGGTGGGATGCCATTTTTCATCAAACCAGCGCCCGCCATTGGTGTTGATCAGGGTGGACAGGAAGGCCATGTTCTCGCCCCAGCCGGCCTTGCCGCGCAGACAGATGCCATACACCCCGCCTTTTTCCTTCAGTACCTTGGCGTAGTCGGCAATCTGGGTGTAGGTGGGCTTTTCCGGCATGGTCAGGCCCAGCTTGCTGAACAGGTCCTTGCGGTAGAAAGTCATCGAGCTTTCCACGTAGAACGGCAGTGCATAGAGCTTGCCACCGTAGGACAGGCCGTCACGCGCGGTTTTCACCACGTCGTTCAGGTCGTAGTCGGCGGACAGCTTGTCCATCGGGTAGAGCCAGCCCTTCTTGGCCCAGATCGGCGCTTCGTAAGTGCCAATCATCATCACGTCGAACTTGCCGCTATTGGTGGCAATGTCGGTGGTGACGCGCTGGCGCAGTACGTTTTCTTCCAGCACCACCCAGTTGAGCTTGATGTCCGGGTTTTGCTGCTCGAACGCCGGTGCCAGTTTTTTCAGCTCGATCATGTCCGGGTTGTTGAGCGCGGCAATGGTGAGCGTGGTGGCCGCACCGGCGGACA
Source organism: Aquitalea pelogenes (assembly GCF_001515305.1). Lineage (GTDB taxonomy): Bacteria > Pseudomonadota > Gammaproteobacteria > Burkholderiales > Chromobacteriaceae > Aquitalea > Aquitalea pelogenes. The sequence goes on along the minus strand of NZ_LNQV01000003.1, from coordinate 150,047 downwards.
GGGAAGCCAGGGCCAGGCTGCCTGCAAGGACAATCTGGCGCAAACGGGACGGGCGTTGGTATTGCTGATGCATGATGTCTGTCTCCTCTTTATTTTTTCAGTACAGCAAGGTTGCACTACAGCGGGGGAAAGTCCGCAAGCGGACGGAAATTCAGCATGAACTGGCGCAAGGGCTCAGCTCATCCAGTTGCCACCGTCCACGTTCAGCGTCTGGGCGGTGATGTAGTCGGAATCGGCCGAAGCCAGGAACAGGGCAGCACCGGTCAGGTCTTCCGGCAGGCCCATGCGGCCCAGCGGCACGGCTTCGCCGACCAGTCGTTTTTTCTCGCCGGGCTGGCGGCCTTCATAGCGGGCAAACAGCGCGTCGACATCCTTCCACATCGGGGTATCCACCACGCCCGGGGCAATGCCGTTCACATTGATGCCATGCGACGCCAGTGCCAGGGCGGCAGACTGGGTATAGCTGATCACGGCGGCCTTGGTGGCGCAGTAGTGGGCTACCAAGGCCTCGCCACGGCGACCGGCCTGGGAGGACAGGTTGATGATCTTGCCGCCACGGCCTTGCTCCACCATCTGGCGTGCCACGGCCTGCAGCAGGAAGAACATGCCTTTCACGTTGACTGCGAACAGCCGGTCGAAGCTGTCCCAGGATTCGTCCAGCAGCGGGTGCATGTCGAAGATGGCGGCGTTGTTGTACAGGATGTCGATGCCGCCAAAGTGCTGTACGGCAGTGCTGACAATGGCGGCGATGTCCTCGCGCCGGGTGACGTCGGCTTGCAGCAAGGCCACATGCTGTGGATGTGCCTGTTGCAATGCCTGTAGTTCGTCGTTGAGTTTCAGGTCCACCAGCAGGCAGCTGGCACCTTCTTGCAGATAGCGGCGGGCGACGGCAATGCCGATGCCGCTGGCGGCCCCGGTGAGGATGGCCGTTTTGTTGGCGAGTTTCACTGTGTTGTCTCCGTTGCAGGCTTGATGTTTTGCTTTTAGAGCAAATGCCCTTGTTGTGGGCAAATATTCGATAATTTGAAATTTACTGTCAAGCGCTTTTTGTGATGACGGGCTGATGCTGCATAGCATCATGATTTTCCGTGACATTTTGCTGCACTGCACATAAGAGCTAACAGGCTGATCAGGCTTGCCTTGCGCCAGCAATGGGCGATATGTCGCACGCTGTTGTATCCAGTACGGCACGGCAGGACAGAAGCTGCACATTCACACAGTGCTTGACGCCGGGGGCAGGAGCGGTGGTACAACGCCAGACAACAAGGGCTGGGCCCGACAGGAAAACCGGCAGGAGGGGAGATGGCCAAACAACAGGACAAGCTGGATCAGGCGGCGCGCGCAGCCTGGTTGTATTACGTGGCGGGCAAGAACCAGAACGAAGTGGCCGAGCAGCTGAATGTGTCGCGCCAGGTGGCGCAACGACTGCTGGCATCGGCAGTGGAGGGCGGTCTGGTCAAGGTGTCGGTACAGCACCCGGTGGCGGATTGTCTGGAATTGGCTGCCGCCTTGCAGGCCAGATTCGGCCTGACGCTGTGTGAAGTGGTGCCCAAGGACATGGACTCGCCCGCCGAGCTGCAGCAAAAACTGGCAGTGGCCGGCGCGCAAATCTTCCAGCGCTATCTCACCCAGGACAAGCCGATGGTGGTGGCGCTGGGTTCGGGCCGTACCCTCAAGGCCATCATCGACGAACTGCCGCCACTGGATTGCCCGCAACACCGTCTGGTGTCGCTGATCGGCACTATTGCGCATGATGGTTCATCCAACCGCTACGACGTGGCCTTGCCTGCCTCGCAAAAAACCCAGAGCAAGTATTTCCTGCTGCCCGCCCCCCTGTATGCCGATAGCACAACTGACCGTGCCTTGTGGTGCAACCACCGGCTTTACCATGTGGTGGAAGGACTGGCGGCGCAGGCTGATGTGGCATTCATCGGCATTGGCACCATTGGCGAACACTGCGCCTTGCAGGAAGACGGCTTTCTGACCGAGGCCGAGGTGCAGGCCCTGATGGCACAGAATGCCGTGGCTGAAATCATTGGCCGCCCCATCGACAAGCAGGGCCAGCTGGCCGCTGCCGACATCCAGCAGCGCGTTACCAGCCTGCCCTTGCAGCATGCCCCGCAACGCCCGGTGATTGCCTTTGCCGGCGGGGAAAGCAAGGCTGCCGCCATTCTGGCGGTGCTGCGCGGTCAGTGGCTGTCCGGGCTGGTGACCGATGAGGGTTGCGCCCGGCAGATTCTGGCCTGGACCGACCAGGCTGCGTAAGGGCGGTAGCACAGCGCAGATTGGCTGCGGCATGGCTGCATATCAACCGTTCTGGCAGGAAGACCTCCCTAGAATGGTGGGCAGCAAGACAGACAACACCTGTCGTATCAGCCCATTACCGGAGCAATCGCCATGTACTTTACCCATGCCATCACCCGTCTGCCTGCCGACACCGTTGCCGCCGGACTGACCACGGCCAGCCTTGGTGTGCCGGATACCGCGCTCACCCGGCAGCAGTTTCGTGAATACATCGACATCCTGCTGCAACTTGGCCTGACCGTAACCACGCTGCCGGCCTTGCCGGATTTTCCCGATGCCCACTTCGTGGAAGACGTGGCGGTGATGATGCCGGAGCTGGCCATCATCACCCATCCGGGTGCGGCGTCGCGGCGGGGCGAGGTGCACAGCATTGCTCCGCTGGTATCGCGTTTTCGCCATGCGGTGTGGCTGGGTGAGGGCGAGCACATGGATGGCGGCGATGTGCTGATGGTGGACAAGCGTTTCTTCATCGGCCTGTCCAGCCGCACCAATGAAGCAGGCATCAGCCGCTTTGCCCGCGAGGTGGAAAAATTCGGCTACAGCGTGCAGGCAGTGCCGGTGGCTTCCGGCCTTCATCTGAAATCGGTGGTGAATTATGTGGGGCGCAATACCGTGCTGCTGTCGGCAAGCGCGGCGGACGAACCGGCCTTCCGCGATTTTCGCCATATCGTGCTGGACCCGGCCGAGGAATACGCCGGCAACACCATGTGGATCAACAACACCCTGATCACACCCAGCGGCTATCCGTATACCTTGCGTCAGCTACAGCAGCTGGACCTGCCCATCATCCAGACCGATACCAGTGAAATCCGCAAGATGGACGGCGGGCTCACCTGCCTGTCCTTGCGCTTCTGACGGTGAAGCTAATCCGGGCTGCGGCCATCGCGCTTGATGGTTTGCAGCTCGGTAGTGGTCAGGATTTTCTCGATGCGAAACGCCGTGCTGGCCAGCCAGGCGTCGGCCAGCTGGCGATATTCATCAATATGCTGGCAGGCAATGCGCAGTAAAAAATCCACCGTTCCGCTCACCATCCAGCCATCCTGCACTTGCGGGGTGCGCTGGATTTCAGCAATGAAGGCTTGCTGGGAAACCAGATGGTCGGCCAGCGTCACCTGCGCCAGAATCACCAGTGGCGGTGCACTGCGCGGCAGGTCGACGATGGCGCTGTAGCCCTTGATGATGCCCGCCTTCTCCAGACGGCGCACCCGCTCCAGACAAGGGCGCGGAGTCAGGTTTACCTGCTCGGACAGACGCTGGAAGGGCAGGCGGCCATCGCGCTGCAGGATGTCGAGGATTTTCAGATCGATGCGATCCAGGCCGTTCTTGTCTGTCATGGGGAGCAAGGCTTCATGGGGCGGTGACACAAGAACGCATTGCAGCGCTGCCAGCGCTGGCTTGTCAAGAATAATGCCGACGGCAAAAAATCCTTGTGCGTCGCAGCAGGCGGGGATAGGATCGTCTCTGCCCCTCATGGGCAACGTCGCTCGGACGGTTCCGGGCGCTTACGTGAAAGGTTCACATGGCTTCCTCTGCAGGCAAGCGCCGCTTTGCGCGCATCGATCGTCTCCCTCCCTACGTATTCAATATCACCGCCGAACTGAAACTGGCCGCCAGACAACGTGGCGAGGACATCATCGACCTGAGCATGGGCAACCCCGATGGCGCCACCCCGCCACATATCGTGGCCAAGCTCAACGAAGTGTCACAACGTCCGGATACCCATGGCTATTCCGCCTCCAAGGGCATTCCACGGCTGCGCCGCGCCATTTCGCGCTGGTACAAGGACCGCTACGAGGTGGACATCGACCCCAATAGCGAGGCGATTGTCACCATCGGCTCCAAGGAAGGCCTGGCCCACCTCATGCTGGCCACGCTGGATGGTGGCGATACCGTGCTGGTGCCGGACCCGAGTTATCCGATTCATATCTACGGCGCGGTGATTGCCGGGGCGCAAATCCGTTCGGTGCCGCTGGTGCCGGGCATCGACTTTTTTGCCGAGCTGGAAAAGGCCATCCGTGGCAGCTACCCCAAGCCCAAAATGATGGTGCTGGGCTTTCCGTCGAATCCCACTGCGCAGTGCGTGGAGCTGGATTTCTTCGAAAAAGTGATTGCCCTGGCCAAGAAGCACGACATCTTCGTGGTACATGACCTGGCCTATGCCGACATCGTGTTTGATGGCTGGAAAGCGCCGTCCATCATGCAGGTGCCGGGAGCCAAGGACATCGCCGTCGAATTCTTTACCCTCAGCAAGAGCTACAACATGGCGGGCTGGCGCATCGGCTTCATGGTGGGCAACCCGGACCTGGTGGCTGCGCTGGCACGGATGAAGAGCTACCACGACTACGGCACCTTCACCCCGCTGCAAGTGGCCGCCATTGCCGCACTGGAAGGCGATCAGCAATGCGTCCGTGATATCGCCGCCAAATACCAGCAGCGCCGCGACGTGCTGGTAAAGGGATTGAACGAGATTGGCTGGGAAGTGGAATGCCCCAAGGCTTCCATGTATATCTGGGCGCGCATTCCGGAGCAGTGGCGCGAACTGGGCTCACTGGAATTCGCCCGCCTGATGCTGGAAAAGGCCAAGGTATGTGTATCGCCCGGTATCGGTTTTGGTGACCAGGGTGACGAATATGTGCGCTTTGCACTGATCGAAAACGAAGCGCGCATCCGGCAGGCCCTGCGTGGTATCAAGGCCATGTTCAAGGAGCAGTGAACTGCGGTTTGCATGTCAAAAGGCCACGCCGGGAAGCGTGGCCTTTTTTGTGTGCGTTCACACCTGGAAGCGCGCCACCAGCTTTTCCATGTCGGTGGCGATTTTTTCAACCGCATCGGCCGACTGCGCCGTGCTGTGAGCAGTCGCGCTGGCTTCTTCTGCATGCTGGACAATGGTTTCCACTTTTTGCGCCACCTCGGTAGCGGCAGCGGCCTGTTCGTGCAGCGCGGTATTCAGTTCGTTGACAATGCCGGCCACCTGCCGCGCACTGTCACGCAATGTGGATACCGTATCGCCTGCCGCATGGGCATTGCTGACGCTGGTACTGATCAGTTCCACGCCCTGATCCACGCCATGCACCACATCGCGAGTGGATTGCTGGATGGCATTCACCATCACGATGATTTCATTGCTGGATTGCGCAGTGCGCTCGGACAGCTTGCGTACTTCATCGGCCACCACGGCAAAGCCGCGCCCTTGCTCGCCGGCACGGGCGGCTTCGATTGCGGCATTCAGTGCCAGCAGATTGGTCTGGTCGGCAATGTCCTTGATGACGGCGACAATGGATGAAATCTTGGCGGATTCGGTCTGGAGCAGGGCAATCCGTTCGGCGGCATTGCCAACCACCTGTGATATGTCGTTGATCTGGCTGCCAAGGGCACGCAATGCATCCAGGCCGTTGGCTGCCTGCTGGTCGGACGCGCTGCTCAGGCTGGCGGCTTCAGTCGTGCCATTGGCCACGTGGTTGATGGAAACCGTCAGTTGTTCGGTATTGGCGGCAATGGTGGAGGCAGCTTCACTTTGCAGGCTGGCTGATTGCTCCATTTGCTGTACCGAACGGTTGAGCTGGCGGGACGACTCCAGCAATACCTGTGCATTGCGGCGCGAGTCCTGCATGGCGTCACGCAGCGCGGTTTGCATATTGCCCATTGCCACAATCAGCTTGCCAACCTCATCACTGCTAGCGGGCGGCAGGCTGCCACGCAAATCGCCATCGGCAATGCGCCGTGCAGCGGCTACCGTATTGTCCAGCCTGCCGGCAATGCGCCGTGCAACCAGCAGCGACAAGGCCAGTGACAGGATGACACCGACAATCAGTGCCAATATGCCACCGGCTATGCCGGATTTGACATCCGCATCCGCCCGCGTCGCAGCCACGGCCGCGCCATCCGCATTCAGCTTGATCAGGGAGTCGGTCAGGTCGCGCAGCGTGTTGGCCTTCTTCACCCACTCGCCCTTGCGCAGGACTTGAGCCTGGTCTTCATGGCCGTCCTTCATCAACTGGACAGCCTGGTTCACCACGTCACGATACGCAGCAGCGGCAGACACTGCCTGCTGATAGGCAGCCCTTTCCGTGTCCGAGTTGATCAGTACTTCGTAGCGCTTGAAGGCTGTTTGCAGTTGCTGATCCAGCTCGGACATGGATTTTTCCATCTTGATGCGTTCTTCCGGGCTGTTGGGCAGCATGTATTCCAGGCTGCGTACCCGGTAGCGCAGGCGCAACTGGCTGATTTCACCAACCGACTGCACTGAAGGCAGCCAGTCCTGTGCGATTTCATGCGTTTCATTGCCAACGGACCGGATTTGCATGATGCAAAACACAATGGCGGCAATCAATACGCCACCACTGAGCAGGAAGTTGACCAGAAACTTGCGTGTCAGACTGATATTGTCGAGAAATTGCATGGCATGCTCCACCTGTTCTGATTGTTTGTGCCTATTGTTTACCTTCAGTAAAGAACATCCCGATGGTCTATGCCACCACAAGCTGCAGTCTTGATGGCAGCTGACAAGTTCATGCCGTATGCAGGTACGGCAGGTAGCTGACAAAAAGCGTCAGCTAATGCCTATTATGGTCAGCCATTGCCTTGCTGACCTTCGTCTGCTGGCAACAAGCATGCAGGCTGTCAGCAGCCCACAATGTCCACGCCCTATGCTGCCAGCCCCGTGGGAGTTGATGCTCAACGCCAGGGACAGAATGCAGTTACCACATGATTGGCATCAGCATTGTCATGCTTATGTTTAAAATGCATTCATTTTGTGTTGTAAATCCTGCTGTCATGCGTTACATTACTTTCCGCAACAAAAATCATCCAAATTCAGCCCTTATTTAAATAAACTTGTTTATTTTAAATAATGTGTTGGTATTAATTTTTATTTAGATAATTTCGTCAGTCTGCGAATAAAATACAGAAAAACAAAAGCCACTCCGGCTGAAATCCGCCAAGAATGGGCACGATGTTTGCTCAATAAAAATACGGACGCAGAACGGAGTGGTAGCAATCATGGACCTTTAAGGTCGGGATGGCAGGCATTTTCAGTGCACGACACAAGCAATTGCAAAGGTTAGGTGCGCAATGTGGGCAGATGAAGAATTATGCAAACGGGGTAGTCGCGTGATCAAGGTTTTGACAGTATTCGGTACACGGCCGGAAGCCGTGAAAATGGTGCCGGTCATCCAGGCACTGGAGTCTTTTCCCAATATCGAGTCGCGGGTTTGTGTGACGGGTCAGCATCGGGAAATGCTGGATCAGGTCCTGGACTTTTTTGAGGTCAAGCCTGACTTCGACCTGCAACTGATGCAGCAGGGGCAAAGCCTGGCATCGCTGACCGCGCGGCTGATCGAAGGCATCGACAAGGTGCTGGAGCAGGAGCGCCCCGACGTGGTGCTGGTGCATGGCGATACCGCTACCACACTGGGTGCCAGCCTGGCTGCGTTTTACCGCAAGGTGCCTATCGGCCACGTGGAAGCCGGTTTGCGTACCGGTGATCTGTATTCGCCGTGGCCGGAAGAAATGAACCGCCGCGTTACCGATACGTTGACCAGTTTCTACTTTGCCCCGACAGAAGAGTCCTGCCGCAACCTGTACGCGGAAAAAATCGATCCGTCGCGCATTTTCATTACCGGCAACAGTGTGGTTGATACCCTGAAGCTGGCAGTGGAAAAACTGCAAAAAAATGCCGACCTGCGCGCCGGCATGGAGGAGAGCTTCTCCTTTATCCGTACCGATGCCCGCATGATTCTGGTTACCGGACATCGCCGCGAGAACTTTGGCGACAAATTTGCCAGCTTCTGCAACGGCCTGCTCAAACTGGCTCAGCGCTACCCGGATGTGGACATTGTCTACCCGGTGCACCTGAACCCCAATGTGCGCAAACCGGTGTTCGAACTGCTGTCCCGCGTATCCAACATTCATCTGATCGAACCGCAGGAATATCTGCCCTTTGTCTATCTGATGAACCGTTGCCACCTGATCATCACCGACTCCGGTGGTATCCAGGAAGAAGCCCCGGCGCTGGGCAAGCCGGTACTGGTAACCCGCGACACCACCGAGCGCCCCGAAGCACTGGCCGCCGGCGTGGCGCGTCTGGTGGGTACGGAGGCGGAAAACATCGTGCGCTGCGCCAGCGAACTGCTGGATGACGCCATGGTGTACGCCAATATGTCGCAGGCGCACAGCCCGTATGGCGATGGTTCTGCCGGACGGCGCATTGCCAGCATTCTGGCATCCCTGCCGCAGTTGCGGCATGAAATGGCTGCGGAGGCGACCCTTGCCACAGCAAGCTGAACACAAGCGGGGACGCAGCGTGCGCGCCTTGCTGATGTTGCTGCTACTGGGGGCGAGCATGACAGTGCAGGCTGCAAAGCCTGCCAAGCCTGCATCGGCAGCCAACAGTCAATCCGCCGCCGCCCTGGCGGCACTGCCTATTGAAGAGGCGGTGGATTTGCCGCCAGACGCCAGCGTGCCTGCGGCGCAACGTCACAGCCCGGCAGTCGAGGTGAAGGGCGCGGCCAGTGAGGCTGCGCTGAGCCGTACCCAGGCGGTGATCGAACAGCAGATCAAGGATGACAAGAACAGCGCCACTGCGGAGGAAGACCCGCCGCACCACGGCCAGCGTTCGGCACCTGCGTTGTGGTTTCTGCGCATTCTGGCCATCATCCTGTACGTGATTGTGGCCTTCATCATGGTGTATGCCGTGCGTCACATGGCCTTCACGCTCAACCGCCTGTTCGGCAAGCAGCGCCATCCGTATCTGGATATCGAAACTGCCGAATGGCCGCGGGTGACGGTATTCATTGCCGCGCACAACGAAGAGGCGGTGATTGCCGATGCGATGGAGGCCTTGCTGGAGTCCGACTATCCGGATGGCCGCATGATCATCATGCCGGTGAATGACCGCTCCTCCGATGGCACGCGTGAAATCATCGACCAGATTGCCGCACGTCGTCCGGACATCATCCGCCCGTTTCACCGCACCTCGGGCAAGCCGGGCAAGGCCGCTGCACTGAAAGATGCCACGGCCATGATCGACACCGACATTTTCATCGTGTTCGATGCCGACTATGTACCGGGGCGTGGCTTGCTCAAACAACTGGTGGCACCGTTTTTCGACCCGGAAGTCGGGGCGGTAATGGGGCGCGTGGTACCGCTCAATGCCGGCACCAACATGCTGACCCGCCTGCTGGACATGGAGCGGGCAGGGGGCTACCAGGTAGACCAGCAGGCACGGATGAACATGAAGCTGGTGCCGCAATATGGTGGCACCGTGGGTGGCATCCGCGTGGCTGCGCTGGAAAGCGTGGGCGGCTGGCATGATGACGTGCTGGCCGAAGACACCGACCTGACCTACCGCTTGCTGATTGGCGGCTGGCTGACAGCTTATACCAACCGTTCCGAATGCTATGAGGAGTCCCGGAAAGCTGGCCGGTGCGCATTCGCCAGCTGATGCGCTGGACGCGCGGCCACAATCAGGCGCTGGCGCGTCACGTGGGCCGTTTGCTGCGCACCAAGGGCGTGCCCTTCCGTGAAAAATCGGACGGTCTGCTCTTGCTTGGCACTTATGCCATGTCGCCGTTTTTGCTCTTGGGCTGGTTGATCACCCTGATCCTGTTCTACTTCGACAGCGTCTTGCCCTCGCCCGGTTTCTTCCTGATCCTTGGTCTGGTGTGTTACAGCGCCATGGGCAATTTTGCCGCGTTTTTTGAAATCGGCACGGCCTGCTATCTGGATGGCAGCGGCAACCGCTTGCGCATTCTGCCGTTCTCCATCTTTGGTTTCATTGTCAGTCTGGTGACCATTTCGCACGCCACCATCCTGCAATTCATCATCGAGCCCTTCCGCAAGACGCAAAACCTGCACTGGGACAAGACCAAGCGTTATCGGGGGCAGGCCAAATGATGGTATTGCTGTTTGCTGTAATCGTATTGCTGTTGATGTTGCTGCCCTTGTTGCCCGCCTTGCTGGAGTTGATCCGCAAGACCGACGTCACTTCGCTGGGTATCAATCGTCTGCATACCGGTTCGTCCAATGTATTTGCCGAAAACTATCGCAAATACCTGGAAAGCCATGGCCTGCTGGATCAGCTGCAGAATTACTGGAATTCCCGGCTGGCATCCTGGAGTGTGCTGCTGGAAAAAACAGTCGAGGAAGAAGTATTGTCCACGGCAGGACTGGTGATTCCTTCTGATTTCAGCTTTCTCAAGGAAGTGTATTGCGCGGGTGATGTGGAAACCCATGGCGGGGTTATCCTGCGCAGCTTGCTGGCAGAGGGCGACCTGATTCTGGGTGATCACAATTCGGTGGTGCGCTGGGCCAGTGCCCGTCACATGCTGATTGGCCGTAATGCCACGCTGTTCGGCCGCATGGTGGCAGCGCAGGAAATGACCTTTGCCGGACCGGCCAGCTTCCAGCGCATCCAGGCACCTGTCATTCGCATGGGTCTATCCTGGCGGCCAGTGATGCCGATGGGGCCCTACCGCGAGTTCGACATTACGGCACTGGAACATACGGTGTTTTTCAATGACGACATCCAGCGGGTGGTGGTGGAAGGCAATCTCACCATTCCGGACGACACGGTCATCCGCGGCCACCTGGTGGTGCATGGCACGCTGAAAATCGGCCATGGTTGTTACATCCAGGGCAGCATCAAGGCCAGTGGCAATATCCATATCGGCAATGCAGTGGCTGTCGAAGGGGCCATGGTGTCCGACATGTCGGTTTCCTGCCTGAATGACTGCCTGCTGCTGGGCCCGATTGTGGCCGAGCGCTTTGTCTATGTCGGCAGTCGTTGCGTGCTGGGCAGTCTGCACAGCCCGATCAGCGTCTCCTCCAGCTCCATCCGGCTGAAGCTGCCCATGCTGGTGCATGGCACCGTATGGGCACGGACACGTGGTGCGATCCGGCATGAACGTGCGCAGCTGGCGTAAAGAACTCGCATGGCTGGGTTTGTCCTGCTTGCTGTGGACAGGAAGTGCCATGGCCAATGACAGCCTGGATTTGCAACAGTACCAGACGGAAGACGGCGCCATCCTGTTGCAACACGAGGGTGGCGTGGTTGATCCGTACTTTGCCATGAAGGCCTTGCTGGCGGCGGATGAGCTGGGGCTGGATGCCAAGCCCGCTGCCACAGTATGGATAGCCTGGCTGCAGCCGCGTCAGGAAGCCAACGGCAGCTTTCCCCGCTTCATCCGGGGAAAGAACGGCCAGTGGCGTCGATTTGCCAATGCTGACGCCGATGACTCCACCATGGCCCTGTGGCTGTCCTTGCTGTACCGGGTGTATGGCACAGCGGACAACATGAGCCCTGACTTGCAGCAATCGCTGCGCAAGGCCAGAAAAGCCCTGCTGCGGCTGCGTGTTGCCAGTGGCGTGTTTCATTACGCCCGCGGTGCCGATCTGGGTTACCTGATGGATAACGCGGAAGTGCTGGAAGCCTTGCGTGACGACTGCCACCATGCCGGCCTCGGTTGCCAGCAGGCGGACCAGCTGGAGCGTGCCATGGTGCGGGTGTTCTGGAACCCCCGCCGTCATGTCTGGCGTACTGCCACGCACGGCGAACCGGCGGCAGCGTTCTACCCGCGCAGTGCCGCACAGCTGTTTCCGCTGATGGCGGGCATGCGCTTGCCGCCAGGGCAGCCCGGTCTGGATGACTGGTTGAATGGCGAAGGGCGGCCATGGCTGATGCAGGATGAAAAGAAGCTGGATTTTGCCTGGGGTCTGCTGACCCTGGCTGCACTTAAAAGCCAGCGGGAAGATGTGGCGCGCCAATGGTGGGAGCGTGCAGCGCCATCGCGACTCGGACGGCGCTGGAATGTGCTGGAAGAGGCTATTTTTCAGGGATTGGAACAGCGTTTCAATCCGGCTGAGCAAGAAGAGGGGAAGTAAGGTTTGATGAAAGTACAGCAATGGCCCAAGTGGGTCTGGTTTGTGCTGCTGCTGGTTCTGGTGTTGTTGGCCAGTCTGGCGTGGCATTGGCAGCGCAGCCGCAATGCGACAGCTCCGGATGCCGGAATTGTCTTGTTGCTGCCGGATGCGGAAGCCTCGCGGAAATACGTGCTGACCTGGCAGGACGCCGCCGCAGAAAGCGGTGTGCTGATGACTCCCATGCGCGCTGCCGACTTTGTGGCGCTGGATGCTGCGCAGCGTGCGCAAATTCGAGGCGTGGTGTTGCCAGACAGCATTCATCGTCATGTCACATCCGCCCTGGGTGGCGTACTGGAAGAGTATGTCCGCCAGGGTGGGGCGCTGTGGCTGAACTATGACGCAGCCACCGAAAATGCCGATGGCCGCTTCCTGGACCGTGCCGAACTGACTCGTCTGGTGGGTGTGGACTACCTGCTGTTCCGCGAGCGTGGCAAGGGCATGATCCACAACGACATGCTGCTGGTGCCCCCTTCCACCATCACGGACCTGGCCATTGCGCCCGGCCGCTTCCAGCCCTATACCGCCAGCGGCAATGGCTGGCTGCAGGCCACAACCTATGGCTATGACAATGCGGCGTTCAGCTATTTTGAAACGCGCGGACAGTTCCCCGGCAAGCTGATGGCCGAAGGACGTGACGGCTCGGTGCTGGCTGGCCTGCGTGATTACGGCAAGGGCAAGGTCTTGTTCGTCAATCTGCCGGTGGGTTATCTGGCAGTGCGCACAGACGGCCTGTGGCTGCATTCCTTCATGGCCTTTTTCAATGGCCGGGTCTTGCATCTGCCGCGCTTGTCCGCCGTGCCGGACGGTATTGGCGGACTGGTGATGAACTGGCACGTCGATGCAGCCAATGCACTGCCGTACATCGACATGCTGGAGAAAGTCGGCTTCCTCAAGCAGGGGCCGTATTCCATCCACTTCACCACCGGCCCGGACACCAATCGCCCCGGCGATCACATGGGCATGGATCTGGCCAACAACCCGAAGGCACAGGCGCTGGTCAGCCGCCTCAAGGGCATGGGTAACGAAATCGGCGCGCATGGTGGCTGGGCGCACAACTACTTTGCCTTCAACATCAACGAGCACAACGGAGCAGAGTGGACGCCGTATCTGGAGCATAACAAGCAAGATCTGGAAAACGTCATCCATCAGCCGCTGACCGAGTACTCCGCCCCCAACGGCAACCAGCCGGGCTGGGTGACCGACTGGCTACGCAAGCATGGCGTGATTGCCTACTACCAGGTGGCCAATCTGTCGATGGGCCCGACCCGCTCCTTTATTGATCCGTCCGACATGCATGGCCGCCCGTGGTCCTTCCCGGTTTCGGCAGATGGTGCGGTAGCCTCGTTTGAAGAAGGCGTGCGCAACAATTACGGTCAGCCGCGCATGCAGGCATGGCTGCAGGCCATGACCCGGTTCGTGGTGGATCAGGGTGAGGCACGCCTGGTGTATTTCCATCCGCCCGGTGTGTATTTCTATCAGGATGCTGCCGCCCAATGGCTGGCGCAAACCGCTGCGTTGCGCAGCAGTGGCAAGTTCCGCTGGTACACCATGTCCGGCCTGGCGCGCTTCCTGTCGCAACGCGAACTGACCACATGGAAAACCCGTCCGCTGGCAGGTGCCACGGATGGACGCCTGCGCATTCAGGCGAACAATCCGCAATCACTGGCTGATCAGAGCTGGCTGCTGCCCAAGGCAGGCGTCAGCGGCAAGCCGCAAGTGACGGCAGGTGCCGCGCGCATCGAGGAAACCGCCACCGACTGGCGCATTACCGCGCAGTCCGGCAAGGATTTGCAAATCGACTATCTACCGACAACAGGTATTTCTCAGTGAGGGGAATGATGAAACTCAAACAACAACACTATGCCTTGCTGCTTGCCAGCGTATTGAGCACGCCGCTGGCGATGGCGGAAGACGCCATGCCGGCCGCCGAAGCTGCCCCGGCTGCAGCGGAAGCTGCGGCAGCACCGGCGGCTGAAGCCGCTGCCGCGCCAGAGGCTCCCGAGACCGCTGCGGCACCGGAAGTGGCTGGTCCGTACTCCATGAGCCGCAGCATTGAAGTGGGTGGCGGCGGTCACCATGTCAGCGGTGGCAATGGCGACTGGAACAGTGCCTTTGTTTCCGGCGTGTGGCAGACGGACACCGCCAATGTATTCGACTGGATCGTGCAGAATGACCACCGCTTCGGGGAAAGCGGCACGTCGTTCAATGGCGGCTGGAACCATGACATCAACCAGGACTGGTTCGGTCGTCTGGAATTCGGCAAGAGCAGTGCCGGTACTTTCTGGGCTGACAAACACTACGGCGCAGCCATTAACCGCAAATGGCTGGCTGATCGCAATCTGGTGTCCACTTTCGGCTTTGCCTACAACGACAACCGCCAGGGCTATAGTGACCGCGTTTATACCGCCGGCCTGATCTATTACTTTGACGGCCCATGGGTTATCGAAGGCGGCATTCACCGCAACCTGAGCAATCCGGGCAGTGTCATTTCCACCCAGGGCTATGGTGCCGTCACCTATGGTCGCGACCGCTGGCGTCAGATCGTGCTGTCGGTCAACTCCGGCAGTGAAGGTTACATGCCGGTTGGCAACAGCGCCTCGCAACAGGTGTTTGACAGCCAGTATTACAGCCTGGGCTGGAAAGAATGGATCGGCCCGCACTGGGGTGTGCATGCCACGGTGGATTATTACCACGGCACGTATTACCAGCGCTCCGGTGGTTCCGCCGCCGTGTTCTGGGATCTGCCATGAGTCTCAAACAGCGCGCGGACTTGCTCAATGCGATGCGCAGCACCGGCTATGCCGGTGGTGTCATCCAGAGCCATCGCGCCATGCGAACCGAGCGCTTCACCCGCGTACGCTGGGTGGAGATCATCGGCCTGCCATTGCTGTTTGACCTGATCCTGCTGGCTTTCCTGCCGCAGGTGATGCAGTTCTGGCAGACGTTGACCGCCTGGGCGGTGGCCTTTACCGGCGTGCCGGCTGATCTGTCCAGCCAGGCTATTGACGGCTGGCCGCTGCACCCGATGGTTTCCTTGCCCTGGCTGGAGCTGTCCGCCTCGGTGCCCAGCTACTGGCAGTGGTGGCTCAATTGCGTGGCATGCGTGGTATTGCTGGTGCTGTCTTTCCTGATCAACAAGGAAAACACGCCCATGCGCTACGTGCTGCGCCTGATTGTCATCGTGCATGGCAGCGCCTGCCTGTTCTTTGCGCTGTATCCGGCAGGTTTCACGCATTCGCTGCCGGAATACCACCACACCTGCCTGGAAACGGTGTTGATCCTGACCTTCCTGGTGCCGTGGATCCACAGCATCACCTTCAACATCCTGAACAAGCCCATCGTGGAGAAGATCCTGCTGACGGCGATTTCCATGGCCTATCTGCTGGTGGCAGCGCCGCTGCATTATTTTCTGGCTGCCATCATCATGCACTACGGCTCGCTGATGTTCATGCCCATGCTGTTCATCCTGTTCAGCCTGATGCTGAATGTGATGATGCTGATTGCCTTCTACGCCTGGGCCATGAGCTGGGAGTTTGGCAGCGGACATCAATCCAGCTGAGCCGCTGAATACCGGTCAGCCTTGCATTGTCCGACGGGTTGCCATGTTTGCATGGTGGCCCGTTTTTACATTGCAGGCGCGGTCGGCACGGTGAATTTTCCCTTACCGACCGCGCTAAGTCACTGAGCAGCAAGGGGATGACCATGCAGTTCCCGGCAAGGCCTTGGATGGCTGGTGCGGCACTGGGCAGGCCGCACGACAAGACATGCGCTGACGGGGTGGACGTGGTAGAATCGAAGCTTATTTTTGATTCCTGAAAAGATAGCCATTTACCCATGACAGATCAGCTTTTCGCCAAGGAAACGATCCCAATCAGCCTCGAAGAGGAAATGCGCCGCTCCTACCTCGACTACGCTATGAGCGTGATCGTGGGTCGTGCACTTCCCGATGTGCGTGATGGCCTCAAACCGGTACATCGTCGCGTGCTGTTTGCCATGCACGAACTTTCCAACGACTGGAACCGTGCATACAAGAAATCCGCGCGTATCGTGGGCGATGTCATTGGTAAATACCACCCGCATGGTGACTCGGCGGTTTACGACACCATCGTGCGCATGGCGCAGGACTTCAGCCTGCGCTACCCGCTGGTGGATGGCCAGGGCAACTTCGGTTCGGTGGATGGCGACAGCGCCGCCGCCATGCGTTACACCGAAATCCGCATGGCGCGCATCGCGCACGAACTGCTGGCGGATATCGACAAGGAAACCGTGGACTTCGGGCCGAACTACGACGGCTCCGAACACGAACCGCTGATCCTGCCGGCCAAGATTCCCAACCTGCTGATCAATGGCTCCTCCGGCATTGCCGTAGGCATGGCCACCAACATCCCGCCGCACAACCTCACCGAAGTGGTGGACGGCTGTCTGGCGCTGCTGGCCAACCCGGAAATGACCATCGACGAGCTGATCGACATCATTCCGGCACCGGACTTCCCGACGGCAGGCATCATCTACGGCACCGCCGGGGTGAAAGAGGGCTACCGTACCGGTCGCGGTCGCGTCATCATGCGCGCCCGTACCCACTTTGAAGACATCGGCAAGGGTGACCGTCAGGCCATCATCGTCGACGAGATTCCGTATCAGGTGAACAAGTCGCGCCTGCTGGAGCGCATTGCCGAACTGGTGCGTGACAAGCAGATCGAAGGCATTTCCGACCTGCGCGACGAGTCGGACAAGTCCGGCATGCGCGTGGTGATCGAGCTCAAGCGCGGCGAAATGCCGGAGGTGGTGCTCAACCACCTGTTCAAGCTCACCCAGCTGCAAGACAGCTTCGGCATCAACATGGTGGCACTGGTCGACGGCCAGCCGCGCCTGTTGAACCTGAAGCAGATCATCGACGAATTCCTGCGTCACCGCCGCGAAGTCGTCACCCGCCGCACCATCTACGAACTGCGCAAGGCGCGCGAACGTGGCCACATTCTGGAAGGCCTGGCCGTTGCGCTGTCCAATGTCGACGACATCATTGCACTGATCAAGGCCTCGGAAACCCCGCCGGCTGCCAAGGTAGCGCTGATGGCGCGCGCATGGCGCTCGGAGCTGGTGGAAGAGATGCTGTCCCGCGTGGACCAGAGCAAGGCGCGCCCGGATGGGCTGGACGCCGAGTTCGGCCTGCACCCGGATGGCTATCGCCTGTCCGACGCGCAAGCCCAGGCCATCCTGGAAATGCGTCTGCAACGCCTGACCGGCCTGGAGCAGGACAAGATCGTCGGCGAATACCGCGACATCATGGCCATCATTCTGGATCTGATCGACATCCTGGAACGTCCGGAGCGCATCAACCAGATCATTGGTGACGAACTCTCTGCCATCAAGACCCAGTTCGGTGACGAACGTCGTTCGGAAATCGAACCGTTCGGTGGCGACATCAATATCGAGGACCTGATCACCCCGCAAGACATGGTGGTGACCATCTCCCATACCGGCTACATCAAGACTCAGCCGATTGACGACTACCGCTCGCAACGCCGTGGCGGTCGTGGCAAGCAGGCTGCCGCCACCAAGGATGACGATTTCATCGACACCCTGTTTGTGGCCAATACCCACGACTACGTGCTGTGCTTCTCCAGCAAGGGCCGTTGCTACTGGATCAAGGTTTACGATCTGCCGCAAGGCGGTCGCAACAGCCGCGGCAAGCCGATGGTGAATGTGCTGCCGCTGGCCGATGGCGAGAAAATCAACGCACTGCTGCCGATCAAGGCCTTCACTGATGCCGAAGCCGTGTGCGACGAAAACGAAGATGACGAAGCCGCCGCCCTCAAGGCCAAGGGCCCGTTCATCTTCATGTGCACCGCCAATGGCACCGTGAAGAAAACCCCGCTGGAAGCCTTCTCCCGTCCGCGTACCGCCGGCATCATCGCCGTGCGTCTGGACGAAGGTGACAACCTGATCGGCGTCGCCCTGACTTCCGGCAACGACCAGATCATGCTGTTCTCCGACGCCGGCAAGGCCGTGCGCTTCAGCGAAACCGACGTGCGTGCCATGGGCCGTACCGCCGGTGGCGTGCGCGGCATGATGCTGGGCGAAGGCCAGCAGGTGATTTCGCTACTGGTCACCAATTCGGAAGAGCAGCAAGTGCTGACCGCCAGCGATGGCGGTTATGGCAAGCGCACCCGCACCGGCGAATTCCGTCATACCAGCCGCGGCACCCAGGGCGTGATTGCGATGGACCTGACCGACAAGACCGGCCTCAAGCTGGTGGCAGCCAGCCTGGTGGAAGACAGCGACGATGTGATGCTGATCACCACCGGTGGCGTACTGATCCGCACTAAGGTATCCGAAGTGCGTGAAACCGGCCGCTCGGCACAGGGCGTGCGCCTGATCAACCTGGACGAAGGCGAGAAGCTGATCGGCCTGGAAAAGGTGGCAGAGGGCGAATCTGACGAGGAAACCGTGGAAGAGGGCGAAACTGCTGCTTCGACTGAAGACGCTGGCGGAGACGTCGAGGCATGACGCCAAACCCTGCCAATCCGCAGGTGCTGGAGACGATGAGCAAGCTCTTCGTCTCCTCCCGCACTGCGCCACCCTTGGTTTCCAGTATCTGGGCACCGAGGGTCGCCGCCCGGTGCTCAAGGTGGAGTGGCGGGAAGACCTGGTGGGCAACCCCGCCAGCGGCACCATCCACGGCGGGGTGATTACCTCGCTGGTGGATACCACCAGTGCCGTTTCGGTCACCGCCTGTCTGCCGGATTTTGAAACCATTGCCACGCTGGACCTGCGCATCGACTACCTGAAGGCAGCCACACCGGGCAAGGCCATTCACTGCCGCGCGGAGTGTTACCGCCTGGCCAGCCAGATCGCCTTCACCCGCGCAGTGTGCTATCACGACGATCCTGCTGATCCGATTGCCCATGGTGTAGCCACTTTCATGCGTGAATCCAGTCGCGCCTCGATGTTGCAGGAACCAAAACCATGAGCGATTTCATGGAAAAGCTGGCCGCACTGCGCGACGCCAAGGACTTCACCGCCCTGATTGACGCCATTCCCTATGCCCGGCTGATGGGCGTGGAAATGCTGGAAGACGAGGCAGGGGAGCTGCTATTCCAGCTACCGTTTGCCGAGCGTAATGTCGGCAACACCGTCCTGCCGGCACTGCATGGCGGCTTGATTGGCGGCTTTCTGGAGAATGCCGCGCTGCTGCACCTGATCTGGCATCGCGAATCGCTGGAAGCACCCAAGATTGTCGATTTTTCGCTGGACTACCTGCGCTCCGGCCGACCGCAAACCCTGTTTGCCCGCTGTGAAATCACCAAACAGGGCAAGCGCGTGGCACATGTATTGATAGAGGCCTGGCAAGAAGACCGCCGCAAGCCGGTGGCCGTGGCACGGGCCCATTTCCTGCTGACGCAGTGACACACACAGGCATGGCCTGATCTGGTCATGCCGCAAGTTTGAAGCAATGACTGAGGACAGACATGGCCAAGGTGTATAACTTTTCCGCCGGACCGGCAGTTTTGCCCCACGACGTTCTGGCACAAGCCCAAAGTGAAATGCTGGACTGGCACGGCTCCGGCATGTGCGTGATGGAAATGAGCCATCGCGGCAAGGAATTCATGGAAATCATCCATGATGCCGAACAGGATCTGCGCGAGCTGATGCACGTGCCAGCCGGTTACAAGGTGCTGTTCCTGCAAGGCGGCGCCTCCATGCAGTTTTCCATGGTGCCGCTCAATTTGCTGGGCGACAAACAGTCGGTCGACATCGTCAATACCGGGCACTGGTCCAAGCTGGCCATCAAGGAAGCGCGTCGTTATTGCAATGTCAACGTAGTGGCCAGCAGCGAAGACCGCAACTTTGCCTATGTGCCGGCAGAGGAAACCTGGCAGCGTGACCCCAACGCCGCCTATCTGCACTACACCTCTAACGAAACCATCGGCGGCCTGCAATTCCCCTTTGTCCCGTCTGATCTGGGCGTGCCACTGGTATGTGACATGTCGTCTGACTTCCTGTCGCGCGAAGTGGATGTCAGCAAGTTCGGCCTGATCTATGCTGGCGCGCAAAAGAATATCGGCCCGTCCGGTCTGGTGGTGCTACTGGTGCGTGAAGACCTGCTGGGCCGCGCCCGTGCCGACCTGCCTACCATGCTCAACTATCAGGTACATGCTGACGCCGACTCCATGTACAACACCCCGGCCACTTACCCCATCTATATCGCCGGTCTGGTGTTCAAGTGGCTGAAGCAGCAGGGCGGGGTGAAGGGCATGGAAAGCCGCAATGCGGAAAAAGCCGGCCTGCTGTATCACACCATCCAGTCCAGCGAAGGCTTCTATACCACCCATATCGATGAACCCTTCCGTTCGCGCATGAATGTGGTGTTTCGCCTGAAGGACGAGGCACTGGAAGAGAGCTTCATGATGGAAGCACGCAAGAACGGACTGATCCAGCTCAAGGGCCACCGCGTGGTTGGCGGCATGCGTGCCTCCATTTACAACGCCATGCCGATTGAAGGCGTGAAGGCACTGGCCAGTTTCATGCAGGACTTCGCCCGCCAGAACGGCTAAGGCGGAGCTGGCAGCTTGATTGTTCTGCCTGCATTACACTGTGTGCAAAAACCCGTGGCCAACACGGGTTTTTTCTTGTGCGTTGCGGTTTTATGATGGATGACCATAACAATATCGGAAATCATTCCATGGACCGCTCCATTCAACGCTTGCTGCTTGCGGGCGGCCTCATCGTTTCACTGGCCATGGGCATCCGCCATGGCTTCGGCTTTTTCATGCCGCCCATGACCAGCGCCTTTGGCTGGACCCGCGAAAGCTTCGCATTTGCACTGGGCATGCAGAACCTGATCTGGGGCCTGGCGCAGCCCTTTGCCGGCGCCCTGGCCGACCGGCACGGACCGGGCAAGGTGCTGCTGGGGGGCGGCCTGCTGTATGCTCTTGGTCTGCTGCTGATGACGGTATCGGCCACGCCCGTCCTGTTTTCCCTGTCAGCCGGTGTCCTGCTGGGGCTGGCATTGTCCGGTACCACTTATAGCGTGATTTTTGGCGTGCTGGGCCGTACCGTACCCGCTGCTTATCGCTCCCGCGCCATGGGCCTGACAGCCGCTGCCGGCTCATTCGGTCAGTTTGCCATGGTTCCGATCGAGCGTTCGCTGATTGACGGCATGGGCTGGCTGCCCTCCTTGCTGGTACTGGGTGGCTGTGCGCTGCTGATGCTGCCGCTGGGCCGTGCCTTGACCAGACAGGCAGAGGCCATGCCGCAAACCGGCACACCACAGGCTCATGCGCACCTGCTGCAAGGTATGCTGCATACCTTTGCCCGCGCCTGGACCGAAAAAGGCTTCCGCCTGCTGATGGCGGGTTATTTTGTCTGCGGCTTTCAGGTGGTATTCATTGGCGTGCATCTGCCTGCCTATCTGCGAGACCATGGAATGGGCGGCAATATCGCCAGTCTGGCGCTGGCGCTGATCGGTCTGTTCAACATCTTTGGCACCTTCATCTTCGGTGAAGCCGGTAGCCGCTTTGCCAAGCCGCCCTTGCTGGCCGGCATTTATCTGGCGCGCAGCATTGCCATCGGCCTGTTCCTGGTTCTGCCGTTGTCGGTGACGTCTGTGCTGGTATTCGCCTCAGTCATGGGCTTTTTATGGCTGTCCACCGTACCGCTGACCAACGGCGTGATTGCCAGCCAGTTTGGCGTACAACACCTTGGCATGCTGTCAGGAGCAGTGTTTTTCTCACACCAGGTGGGCAGTTTTCTTGGAGTGTGGCTGGGAGGCAAGCTGTACGATCTGAATGGCAATTACAACATCGTATGGGGCATTGCCATTGTGCTGGGCGTGCTGGCCGCGCTGGCCAACCTGCCGATCCGCGAGCAGGCATCTGCTGCTTTCGCCGAGAAGGCTGCTGCATGAAAACCGTTTTGTATGCCGTGCTGGGCCTGTTGCTGGTGATACTGCTGTTGATGTATCAGCAGCCACGCTTTGTCATGGCATTTTCCGACTTGATAACCGCCTGTTTTTGAAGCGTCAGGAGCTTGCATGCTGAGTACCGAACTGTTTGCCCGCTTGAATGCCATCTGGGAAGATGGTGAGCATCACGATGCCGTCACCACCGAACGCGCACTGAAAAACCTGTTCATCACGCCGGATACCGGGCGCTTCCTCTACCAGCTGTTGCGGCATGCCAATCCACAGCATGTGCTGGAAATTGGCACCTCCAACGGTTATTCCACCCTGTGGCTGGCGCTGGCCTTGCGCGACCGGGATGGCCGGGTCACCAGTCTGGACATTTTGCCGGCCAAACAGCAGCAAGCTGCCCAGCATTTGCAGGAATTTGCCTTGCAACACAAGGTGGAGCTGCTTTGTCAGGACGCCTCTGCCTACTTGCGTGAAGCCGCTGACGGCAGCGTGGATGTGGTGTTTCTGGACGCAGATCGCAGCCGATACATGGATTATTGGCCTGATTTGTGCAGGATTCTGCGGCGTGGCGGCCTGATCGTGGTGGATAATGTCCTGTCGCATGCGGCTGAATGTGCAGATTTCATTCGACTGGTGCTTGCGACGGAAGGCTATCTCGCGGAAACTTACCAGATTGGAAAAGGCCAGTTTGTCATAGTGAAAGATTGATTACGTGTCAGAAGAACTGCTGAAGCAACATCGCGATGCCATCGATTCCATCGATGCCCAGATCCTCCACCTGCTGAACAGCCGCGCCAGTCATGCCCGTGAAATCGGTGAAATCAAGGGTGGTGGCATCATCTACCGTCCGGAGCGTGAGGCGCAGGTGCTCCGCCGCATCCAGCAGCTCAATCCGGGCCCCTTGCCAAATGAAAGCGTGGCCCGCCTGTTCCGCGAGGTGATGTCCGAATGCCTGGCGCTGGAAAAGCCTTTGTCCATTGCCTATCTGGGACCGGAAGGCACCTTCACCCAACTGGCTGCCATCAAGCACTTTGGCCATGCTGCGCGTACGGTAGCCTGCGCCTCGGTGGATGAGGCTTTCCGCCTGGTGGAGTCCCGCACGCTGGATTATGTGGTGGCTCCGGTAGAAAACAGCACCGAAGGTGCGGTTGGCCGCACGCTGGACTTGATGGTCAGCAGCCCGCTGCGCATTTGCGGTGAGGTGGTGCTGCGTATTCATCATCACCTGCTGCGCAAACAGGAAGGCATGAACGGCATCACCCGGGTGTACGCCCATGCCCAGGCACTGGCGCAATGTCATGAATGGCTGAACAAGAACCTGCCAGCACATGTTGAACGGGTGTCTGTGGCCAGTAATGCCGAGGCTGCCCGCCTGGCAGGTGAGGATGCCAATGCCGCTGCCATTGCTGGTCAGGCTGCGGCGGAGCGCTATGGCCTGGTCAAGCTGGCGGAAAACATCGAAGACGAACCGAACAACACCACCCGTTTTCTGGTACTGGGCAATCAGCAAGTTGGCGTGACCGGTCAGGACAAGACCTCCATCGTGGTGGCTGCACCCAACCGACCGGGTGCGGTACATCAGTTGCTGGCACCGGTGGCAGACAACGGCGTATCGATGACCAAGTTCGAATCGCGCCCGTCGCGTGCCGGTTTGTGGGATTACGTCTTCTTTATCGACATGGAAGGGCATCACGACGATGCCAATGTCGCGACTGCGCTGGCCGGCCTCTCCGAGCGGACTTCCTTTGTCAAAGTGCTTGGTTCCTATCCGCAAGCAGTGCTGTAAAAATTGCTGTAATCAGTACAGCCGGGCTGGAGACATCCACCCGGCTTTATTCTTTTTGGAGAGTGTTGATGAAGTCCCTGTGTCTGTTTTGTGGTTCGAATAAAGGAACACGTCCTGAATACCAAGCCGCAGCTGCCGCATTTGGCCGCACGCTGGCAGAAGAGGGCATCACCCTGGTGTATGGTGCCGGCAAGGTGGGCTTGATGGGCGTAGCTGCCGATGCCGCGCTGGCTGCTGGCGGAAAGGTGATCGGGGTGATTCCGGAATTCCTCAAGGCCAAGGAAGTTGCCCATCTTGGGCTCACGGAATTGCATGTCACGCAAACCATGCACCAGCGCAAGGCCATGATGGCGGAACTGTCTGACGGCTTTGTTGCCTTGCCCGGCGGCTTTGGCACCTTTGACGAGCTGTTTGAAATCCTGACCTGGGCGCAACTGTCGGTACACGACAAACCGGTAGGCCTGCTGGATATTGCTGGTTTCTTCCAACCGCTGCTGGCACTCAGCCGCCATGCTGTAACGGAAGGCTTTGTACCGCAGGGCAATATGGACTTGTTCAGTCATTCGGCCGATATCGGGCAGTTATTGCAAGCCATGCGCGCTTACCAGCCAAAACAGACCGCCAAATGGCTTGATCTGGCGAAGACCTGACCCCATCTGGCATGACATCGTCCCAGGGGTTTCGACATGAATGATGACCATGTGACAACGTGTAAAACCTTGCTTTGGCGCTTGCGTCGCTTGCTGACAGGCCCGCTGGTGCTGCTGGCAGCCTTGCTGATTGCTTTTGAAGAATTCGCCTGGGACGAATTGTCGGACTTGCTGGCCCGGCTGGGCCGCTGGCCGGTACTGCGTCAGCTGGAGGCTGCTGTGGCACGTGCCACACCTCCGGTGGCGCTCAGCCTGTTTTTGTTGCCGGTGCTGGGGCTGTTGCCGGTCAAACTGGCCGCAGTCTTGCTGATCAGCCGCGGCCATGCCGTACTTGGCCTGCTGGTTATTCTGCTGGCCAAGCTGCTGGGAACCGCGGTGGCTGCACGGCTGTTCAGCCTCACCCGCGGTCAGCTGATGCGCGTACAGTGGTTTGCCCGTGCCTATCAGCTGTTCATGCGCTTCAAAAACTACATACACGATCGCCTTGTCGCATCACCTGCCTGGCAGGCTGCCCATCGCTTGCTGGATGCCGTGCGCACCAGGCTGCGGCGCTCTTCGGTCTGGTCCCGCCTTGGGCGGCGCATGTCCCGCCAATGGCAGCATTTGCGTAAATAGCTGCCCGTACCCATGACTTGCTTCTGCTAAAATCTGGCTCGATAACAGCCAGACCAATCCCATCGCCAGGAAATAAACATGATTATCGTGATGAACCGTTTCGCACAGGATGAACACATTCAGGCGGTGGTGGACAAGATTCGCGCTGCCGGCTTGAGCGAGCACGTCTCGCGCGGGACCGAGCGCACCATCATCGGCGCAGTCGGGGATGAGCGGGTATTCAGCCCGGATGCCTTTGCCCTGTTGCCGGGTGTGGAGCGGGCGATGCGGGTAGTCAAGGAGTACCGCATTGTCTCGCGCGAAGTGCATCCTGCCGACAGTGTGGTGCAGGTGCGAGGGCTGTCCATCGGCGGCCCGGCCATTCATGTGATTGCCGGCCCGGCCGCCGTGGAAACGCCGGAGCAGATGGCGCTGTCCGCGCAAATGGTGCGTCAGCATGGCGGCAAAATGCTGCGCGGCGGTGCGTTCAAGCCGCGCACCAGCCCCTATGCGTTCCAGGGCGTTGGCGTGGAGGGACTGGATATCCTGCAGCAGGAGGCGCGCCGTCAGGGCCTGCCCATGGTGAGCGAATTGCTGGATGTGCGCCTGCTGGACACCTTTCTTGAGCATGACGTCGATGTCATCGAAATCGGCGCACGCAATATGCAGAATGTCGGCCTGCTCAAGGAAGTGGGGCGTATCAACAAGCCGGTGATCCTGAAGCGCGGGCCGTCTTCAAGCCTGAGTGAATGGCTGATGGCTGCCGAATACATTGCAGCCGGTGGCAACCACAACATCATTTTCTGTGAGCGCGGCGTGCGCAGCTTTGAAACTTCTTACCGGAACATGCTGGACCTGTCGGCCATTAGCGTGATGAAGCGGGAAACCCACCTGCCGGTGATGGTCGACCCCAGTCACGCTGCAGGCAAGGCATGGATGGTAGCTTCACTGGCCAGGGCGGCACTGGCAGCCGGGGCGGATGGCCTGATGCTGGATATCCACCCGGACCCGGCCAATGCATGGTGTGATGGCGAGCAGGCGTTAAATCCGCTTGAATTCAGCCAGCTGATGCAACAGCTGTCAGTACTGACCGGGGCGCTCGGCCGCAGCCTTGCCTGAGTAGCACCGTTCCTCATCAGCAAGATAATAAAAAAACCGGCTTCTGCCGGTTTTTTACTTGTGTGCGATCAGGTCCAACCCAGCAGGATGGGCGCAATCCAGCCTCCCAGCCACATGCTGGTTATCGGTGCGGCGATTGTCCCGATGAGCAACAAGCGCCAGCTCAATATGCCACCCTTGCTCCGCTGCAGGGAAAACAGAAACACCCGGTATAGCAGATAACTGAGCACGGCCATCAGTGGTGGCAGCATCACGTAAGCTGCCATTGGGCGCCATTCCAGTGCAGGAGCGGTGAGCAGGCTGCCAAGGGTAAAGCACAGTTGTGAAACCAGCAGGGCAGCGATACGCGGCGACTCTGCAGGCAGCAATAAGCCGCGACGGGTCGGGCAGGCGCTGGCGGGCAACCAGAGCGCTGCTGCAATGGCAAGCCAGCTGTAGCTATAGACAAAGGGCAGCCAGACCGGGCGCAGCGGCGTGTAGGGTTCGCTCAGGCGGAAAAATGCAGCCAGTACGAAATACGCGGCGATGAAACTGGCAATGGCGACCGGGCTGCGTGCTGCAATCTGACGCCAGAGTATGTGCAGGAGATATGCCAGCAGCAACAGGATCAGCAGCCAGCCTCCAAGGGTTGCCGTCATGCTTGTCCCAATACGCGCAGCAGTGCGGCGGAAATGATTTCGCCCATTTGGGCCAGATAGTGGGTGTGCATGTCGAAGGTGAAGCGCTGCGCATCGTCACTGGCCAAGACCAACAGACCAAAGCGCGCCCCACTGACATCGGTCAGCGGAATCTGGCTGAATGATTGCAGTACCGGTGTGGCTGGGAACCAGCCCAGGACTTCGTCATTGACATAGGGGCCGCAGTAGGGTGCAGACAGGTTGCGGGCCAGGGCCTGCACTTCGTGACGTGCATTGTAGAGCGGAGAGGATTCGGCCGCCGGATGCCACAGGCGCAAGGCCATACGGTCCAGCGAAAAGTCCTGCTTGAAGCAGCTGGCCAGCCCATCCACCACCTGCTGCAGGTTCAGGCAGCGTTGCAGTACCAGGGACAGGCGGTGGGCGCTGTGAATGATCTGATCATTGGCTTCGCCATGGAGGATGAGTTGATGCAGACGCGCTTCCAGCTGACGGTTACGGTCCTTCAGTTCCAGCATCTGTCTGTCAGCCAGTGAAACCACCACCCGGTCCTGCGTGGCCGGGCTGCGCAGGCCAAAGCGGTCGGCATGGTGCTGCAGGAAGTCCGGGTGCGTATCCAGAAAGGCCAGAACCTCATCGCTTTGCATCAACATTCTCCTTGTAGTGTGCCTGTGTACCGATCAGTCAGACTTCGATTTCACCCTGGAATACCGTCATGGCCGGGCCGGTCATGCGCACTGGCTGGCCTTCGCCATGCCATTCGATTTGCAGATCGCCGCCACGGGTATGCACCAGCACCTTGCTATCCAGCAAGCCGCGACGGATGCCAGACACCACCGCGGCACAAGCTCCGGTGCCGCAGGCCAGGGTTTCGCCCGCACCACGTTCAAACACACGCAGGCGGATTTCATGGCGCGAAACAATCTGCATGAACCCGGCATTCACCTTTTCCGGGAAGCGGTGGTGGGTTTCGATCAGTGCGCCCAACTCTTTCACCGGTGCAGTATCGACACTATCGACCACCTGCACTGCGTGCGGGTTCCCCATGGAAACCACGCTGATGTCGCAGCTGTAACCGCCGGTATCCAGCGGGTAGGTGATGGCTTCGCCTTCTGCAACAAAAGGAATCTCCAGCGGACGGAAGCGCGGCACACCCATATCAACCACAGCCTGGTTCTGGCCCAGGTATTCCGGAATGATCACGCCTTTGGCCGTTTCAACCCGGATGGCTTTCTTGTTGGTCAGTTTCTGGTCGCAGACAAATTTGGCAAAACAGCGTGCGCCGTTACCGCATTGTTCCACTTCGCTGCCGTCATTATTGAAAATGCGATAGCGGAAATCGTTGTTTTCTTCCTGGGGGGATTCCACCAGCAGCAGCTGGTCAAAGCCAATGCCGAAGTGGCGGTTGCCAAGCTGGCGGATTCTGTCGGTATCGAGGGAGACGGTTTGTCTGACACCGTCAATTACCATGAAGTCATTGCCCAGGCCATGCATCTTGCTGAATTTGAGTCGCATCGGAAAAGTCCGGTCTCAGGGTTGGCCAAATACCGTCCATCATAACCGATATGCCATGCCTGTCCAGCGCTGAGCCATCCGATTGACACCTTACTAACCAGTAAGTAAAGTTTGCTGATGAAAACTGCCGCCGATGCCAAAACCGATACCAGCAAACGCATTCTCGACATTGCCGAGGAGCTGTTGCTGACGCGTGGTTATAACGCCTTCAGCTACCAGCACATCAGCTCGGCACTGGGTGTGCGCAACGCCGCCATCCATTATCACTATCCCAAAAAAACCGATCTTGGCGTAGCGCTGATCCAGCGTTACCGTCGCCGCTTTCAGCGTTTTGTCGAAGCGCAACTGGCCCTGACTCCTGCCCAGCAGCTGGAGCAGTACTACACCCTGACCGATGCCTATTTCGAGCGTGATCAGCAAATCTGCCCCAGCGGCATCCTGACGACCGAATACCAGACCCTGCCGGAAGAAATGCAGCAGGAAGCCAATGCCTTTGTCGATGAAATGCGTGACTGGGCGGTCAGCATTGCCGCACGCGGACGCGCCGATGGCAGTATGCGTTATGCCGGCACGCCGGAAGCCATGGGCCTGCTGATGCTGGCAGCCTTGCAGGGAGGCTTGCAACTGGCACGTACCGACCAGGCGGTGATCGATGTATTGAAAATCCAGATTCGGGCCTTGCTGGGCCTGGATGTTCCACTTCCATGACATAAAACAGAGGGCTAACACGCATGGATTATCAGAAAAACAGCATGAGTCGCATTGCCGACAAAGTGGGCAGACTGCCAGTCGGCCTGCGCAGTACGGTGCTTTCCTTGTTATTCGGTCGCTTTGTGCCGTTTCTGGCCACGTCCGGCATTCGCTTTGAACAGACAGGGCATACCCGCCTGACTGTTTCCATCCGCAACCGGCGCAAGGTGCAAAACCATATCAAGGGCGTGCATGCCGCCGCCATGGCGCTGCTGGCCGAAACGGCTAGCGGCTTTGTGGTGGGCATGAACGTGCCGGATGACAAGCTGATGCTGCTCAAGTCGATGAAGGTGAATTACGTCAAGCGCGCGCAGGGCGACATGCGGGCGGTGGCCACGCTGACGGACGAGCAGATCCGCAGCATGTACACCACCGACAAGGGTGATGTGCTGGTGGATGTCACGGTGACGGACGCATCGGGCGAATCGCCGGTGGTCTGCG
The DNA here is from genome assembly GCF_001515305.1 of Aquitalea pelogenes. Lineage (GTDB taxonomy): Bacteria > Pseudomonadota > Gammaproteobacteria > Burkholderiales > Chromobacteriaceae > Aquitalea > Aquitalea pelogenes. The sequence goes on along the minus strand of NZ_LNQV01000003.1, from coordinate 120,422 downwards.
AAATGGTGTGGGCCTGGGTGCCCAAAAAACGCCCCCAATAAAGGAGCCCAGGCATGCAATGGCAGACTTTTGACGTTGAATTGCAGGGCAAGGTGGCACTGGTGCGCTTTAATCGCGCGGACAAGGCCAATGCATTGAACCAGACCATGTGGCAGGAGCTGCAATCGGTTATGGAGTGGGCAGATGCCGAGCCTGCGGTGCGCGCGGTGGTGCTGGCCGGGCAGGGCAGGCATTTCTGTTCCGGGATCGACCTGTCCATGCTGTTGGGCATTCAGGGTGCCATTGCCGACGAATGCGAAGGACGTCAGCGCGAGAAACTGCGTCGACTGATTTTGCAATTACAGGACAATGTATCCAGCCTGGAGCGCTGTCGCAAACCGGTGGTGGCCGCCATTCATGGTGCCTGCCTTGGCGGCGGGCTGGATATTGCGCTGGCGGCTGACTTCCGCTTTGCTGCAGCAGATGCGGTATTTGCCGTGCGCGAAGTGGATATCGGCATGGTGGCCGACGTTGGTACCTTGCAGCGCTTGCCTGGCGTGGTCGGGCAGGGGATTGCCAGGGAAATGGCGCTTACCGGCCGGGATGTCACGGCAGAAGAGGCACTGCGCTTTGGCCTGGTCAATCGTGTATTGCCTGATGCCAATAGCGTGCTGGCAGCTGCGCTGGAAACGGCGGCGCTGATAGCAAGCAAATCGCCGCTGGCTGTGCGTGGCAGCAAGGAAATGCTGAACTACTCGCGCGATCACAGCGTGGCGGACAGCCTGAATCAGGTCGCCACCTGGAATGCGGCCATGCTGCTGTCGGAAGACATCCAGAAGGCAGCCATGGCGTCGATGACGCGGCAGACGGCAAGCTTCCGCGACTGAGCCAGTGGGCCATAAACAAAAACGGCAGCTTGTGGCTGCCGTTTTTGTTTGGATCAGGATCGCGCTTATTGTGCTGCGCTGGCTGCCGTTGCGGCAGGCTTGGCCACCGATTCCCACTTGCCGTTTTTCAGCTGATACAGGGAAACAGTGCCGTTGACGATATTGCCCTTGGGATCAAAAGCGATATCGCCGGTAACGCCTTGCAGCTTGGTCTTGGCAATTTCCGGCAGATACTTGGCCGGGTCGGCCGAGCCTGCGCGCTTCATCGCTTCGATCATCACGCGGGTAGCATCGTAGGTGTACGGTGCGTAGGCCTGGATGTCGGTATTGAAGCGCTTCTTGAACTTGTCGTTGAATGCCGCAAAACCGGGCATGCTTTCCTTGGGAGCGCCGGCGCTGGAGGCATAGCTGCCTTCGGCGTCCTTGCCACCCAGTTTGGCGAATTCAGCGGTATTCACACCGTCAGCACCCATGTAGTCGGCGGTGATGCCCAGCTTGCGCATCTGCTTGACCATCGGACCGGCTTGCGCGTCCATGCCGCCGTAGAACACCAGATCCGGCTTTTCACCCTTGATGGAGGTAAGGATGGACATGAAGTCGGTGGCACTGTTGGTAGTGAATTCGCGCTTGATCACCTTGCCGCCGGCAGCTTCTACCGATTTGGCAAAGTCATCTGCCAGGCCCTGTCCATAGGTGGTGCGGTCATCAATGATGGCAATGCGGCTGCGCTTCAGGTCGCTCACGGCAAATTTGGCCAGCGCCTGTCCCTGCTGCTGGTCATTGGCAATGATGCGGAAGGTGTTCTTGAAACCTTGCTCGGTGAACTTGGGGCTGGTCACCGAACCGGCAATCATCGGAATGCCTGCGTCCGAATAGATTTTGGATGCCGGAATGGCTGCACCGGAGGTCAGGTGGCCGATTACACCGGCAACCTTGTTGTCGACAAAGCGTTGCGCTACCTGGGTGGCGGTTTTCGGGTCAGCCTGATCATCTTCCGAAACCACTTCAAACTTGACCGGCTTGCCGTCCAGTTTCAGGTTTTCAGCAGTGGCTTCTTCGGCAGCCAGCTTGACGCCGTTGTCGGCATCACGGCCCCAGTGTGCAAACGGGCCGGTCAGCGGATTGGCAGAGCCAATCTTCACGACGACAGCATCGCTTGCGCCAGCAGCGGCAGATGCGTTTTGTTGCGGGGCGGCAGCGTCTTGCTTGTTACAGGCAGTCAGCGCCAGTACGGCGGCGGCGATAAGGGTAATACGTGGGAGATACATGGAAATGCCCTGGTCTAATTAGAATTGGATAAGGGTCATTCGCCACGAAAGCTTTTGGCATTTCATGTCAGCACACCCCGGGGGTGGTGGGGTCTGTTGATGGCGCTGACTGGATACAATCGACGCCACTGACCCGCCCATTTTTGTTGTTCTGCAGCATTTCGTCAACCTTTGTGGCTGATCCATATCAGATTAGCGCCGGTTTGTCCGAGCCTGGCGGCAGCAGAAACAAAAAAAGCGCAGCCTAGGCTGCGCTTTTTCGGGGATGAAGCAAGGATTATTGGGCTGCGCTGGCTGCTGCCGGAGCGCTACCACCCACGGTGGAAACCACTTCCCACTTGCCGTTCTTGACCTGGTAAACGGTAACGGCACCGTTCTTGATGTCGCCCTTGTCGTCAAAGGCAATCTTGCCGGTCACGCCGGTGTAGTCGGTCTTGCCGACTTCAGGCAGGTATACCTTCGGATCGGTGGACTTGGCACGCTTCATGGCATCAACCAGTACACGTACGGCATCGTATTCATACGGTGCGTAGATTTGTACTTCGGTGTTGAACTTGGCCTTGAACTTGTCGTTGAAGGCAGCAAAACCCGGCATCTTGTCGCGCGGAACGCCGCAGCTGGAGGAGTATTGACCTTCAGAAGCGGAGCCGGCCAGCTTGATGAATTCCGGAGTCTGCCAGCCGTCACCACCCATCAGCTTGGCCTTGATGCCCAGACGGTCCATTTGCTTGGCCAGCGGGCCAGCCTGTGCGTCCATGCCGCCGTAGAAGATGACGTCCGGCTTGGTGGCCTTGATGGAGGTCAGAATGGCGTTGAAGTCGGTTGCGGTGTTGGTGGTGAATTCACGTTTCACCACTTCCAGACCCTTGGCCTTGACGGCTTTTTCAAACTCGTCAGCCAGACCCTGACCATAAGCAGTACGGTCGTCAATGATGGCAACCTTCTTGGCTTTCAGGCCATCAGCAGCAAATTGACCCAGCGCAGTACCTTGTTGTACGTCGTTGGCAATCACGCGGAAGGTGGTCTTGAAGCCTTGCTTGGTGTAGTCCGGGTTGGTAGCGGACGGGGAGATCTGCGGCAGGCCGGCGTCGGAGTAGATCTTGGAAGCCGGGATGGTGGTACCAGAGTTCAGGTGACCTACCACGCCAACAACACCAGCATCTACCAGGCGCTGGGCAACCTGGGTACCGATTTTCGGATCGCCCTGGTCATCCTCGGAAACCAGTTCGAATTTGACTTTCTTGCCACCGATCTCAACGCCTTCGGCGTTCAGGTCTTCAATGGCCAGCTTGGCGCCAAATTCATTGTCTTTGCCCAGATGCGAAATCGGGCCGGACATGGGGGATACTTGACCGATCTTGACGGTAACGTCACCGCCGGTTGCGGCAGCAGCAGGAGCAGAAGCTGCACCAGCAGCCGGTTGCTCTTGTTTGCCACAAGCAGCCAGGGTCATGGCAGCGGCAGCGATGAGGCTCAGACGAGCATACTTATTCATATTTTATTTCCCCTGATCTTATCTATGTAGACTTGGCGATCTCTGCGGGCAGCCTGATTAAAATTCAGACTTTACCCTTTACTGATTCAGGCCATTCTTATGGAATGGCCACCAGCTGCGCTGATTATGAGGAGCAGTTTGCGCGGGTGTCAACGGGGTTTATTCATTGGCGGACAAATTATTTTTTATCCCTTCAACGGGCTGCACCAAGCGCTTGCGCACGCTGCTGGCGCATTGTGGCATCTTGTTCTATAACTTCCTGCCAGCCTTGGATATTTTTCTCCACAATGCCTGCCAACGCTGCAATCCACTGCGGGTCATCATTGAGGCAATCGATGTAGCGGAAATCCCCTCCACCGGCTTGCTGGAAGGTGTGTTTGCCTTCCATGGCTATTTCCTCCAGCGTTTCCAGACAGTCTGCGACAAATCCCGGACAAATCACGTCCAGCCGTTTACAGCCTTCTTTACCCAGTTTTTCCAGCGTTGCACTGGTATAAGGCTGGATCCATTCCGCCCGGCCAAAACGGCTTTGGAAACTCACCACATATTGTTCCCGGCTCAATCCCAGCTTTTCTGCCAGTAGGCGTCCGGTTTTCAGGCATTCGCAGTGGTAGGGGTCACCCTTTTCCAGGGTGAAGCGGGGCACACCGTGAAAGCTCATCAACAGCTTTTCCGGGCGACCATGCACTTGCCAATGCGCTTGCACCTTGTGTGCCAGTGCGTCGATATACGCCGCGTCATCGTGGAAGTGACGCACGGTGCGCAATTCCGGCATGTTGCGCAGCTTCATCAGTACCCGGTAGACATCATCCAGCGCCGTTGCACTGGATGAACTGGCGTATTGCGGGTAGAGCGGAATCACCAGCAGCCGGTCCACACCCTGGGCGCGCATTTTCATGATGGCCGACTCGACCGAAGGCTGGCCGTAACGCATGGCGAAATCCACCACCACATTGCGCAGCCCCCGCTCACCCAACAGGCCTTTGAGCAGGCTGGTTTGTTTGCGGGTGTAAGTGAACAAGGGCGAACCATCCGGCCGCCAGATGCTGGCATATTTTTCTGCCGACTGTTTCGGACGGGTGTTGAGGATGATGCCGTTCAGGATCAGCCACCAGATGGCCTTGGGGATTTCAATGACACGGGTGTCGGACAGGAACTGCTTCAGATAAGGGCGTACCGCCTGGGCGGTGGGTGCTTCGGGTGTGCCCAGATTGATCAGCAGAATGCCGATGCGGGCTTGTTGGTCGTGGCTGAAAGGTGGTTCTGGAAGGTATCCGGACATGGGGTTCTCGCTACCTGTACAGGTTGTGACTGCCGGCACCGGGCCGGCAGTCTGAAAAGTTGATTACAGATTAGTCGTCGCGTGCTGGTGCCAGCACCGTGCGGTTGCCATTGGTTTCCATTGCAGAAACCAGGCCTGCCATTTCCATTTGCTCGATCAGACGGGCAGCGCGGTTGTAACCGATGCGCAAATGGCGCTGTACCGAAGAAATGGACGCTTTGCGGGTTTTGACCACGATGGCCACGGCTTCGTCATACAGCGGATCGGCTTCACCGCTGCCATCCACATCGCCGCCAGCGGGCACACCTGCTTCATCGGCTTCGGCCTGACCGCTGAGTATGCCTTCGATGTAATCCGGCTCGCCGGTGGTTTTCAGGAATTCCACCACATGATGGACTTCTTCATCGGCCACAAACGCACCATGTACCCGGTTCGGGTAGCCGGAGCCAGGCGGCAGGTAGAGCATGTCGCCCTGACCGAGCAGGGTTTCTGCGCCCATCTGGTCCAGAATGGTACGGCTGTCGATCTTGCTGGAAACCTGAAACGCGATTCGGGTGGGGATGTTGGCCTTGATCAGGCCGGTAATCACATCAACCGACGGGCGCTGGGTGGCCAGAATCAGGTGAATGCCTGCGGCACGGGCTTTTTGTGCCAGCCGGGCAATCAGCTCTTCAATTTTCTTGCCCGCCACCATCATCAGGTCGGCCAGCTCGTCAATCACCACCACGATCAGGGGCAGGGTATCCAGCGGTTCTGGTGTTTCAGGCGTAAGACTGAAAGGATTGGGAATCTTCTCGCCGGTCTTTTCCGCGTCCTTGATCTTCTGGTTGTAACCGGCCAGATTGCGCACCCCCAGCTTGGACATCAGGCGATAGCGCCGTTCCATTTCACCGACGCACCAGTTAAGCGCATTGGCGGCCTGCTTCATGTCGGTCACCACTGGTGCCAGCAGGTGCGGAATGCCTTCGTAGACCGACAGCTCCAGCATCTTGGGGTCTACCATGATCAGACGGACTTCCCGTGCGGTGGATTTGTACAGCAAGGACAGGATCATCGCATTGATGGCGACCGATTTACCTGAGCCCGTAGTACCGGCCACCAGTACATGCGGCATCTTGGCCAGGTCCACCGACACCGGCTGACCGGCAATGTCCTTGCCGACGGCGATGGCCAGGCGGGAACTCATGTTCTGGTAACCATCCGAGCCGATGATTTCCGACAGGCGGACGATCTGCCGTTTGGGGTTGGGTAGCTCCAGGCCCATGTATGTCTTGCCCGGAATGGTTTCCACCACCCGCACCGAGACCAGTGACAGCGCGCGAGCCAGGTCTTTCATCAGGTTGACGATTTGTGCGCCCTTGACACCCACGGCCGGTTCGATTTCGTAACGGGTAATCACCGGGCCGGGGTAGGCGGCAATCACTTTGACGTCCACGCCAAAGTCGGCCAGCTTGCGCTCGATCAGGCGGGAGGTGTACTCGACGGTCTCGGCAGAAACCGGCTCGTGCTGGTCTTTGGGGGCTTCCAGCAGGCTCAGGCCGGGAAGCTCGCCGCTGTTCGGGTCGGCAAACAGTGACTGCTGTACCGGTTTTTGTGCTTTGGGCGACACCGGAATCTCGGCCGTTGTGGCTTCAATGCGCACTGGAGGTTTGTCTTCCTGCTTTTTCTTTTCGCTGCTGACCTTGACTTCACGCTGCTGCGCCGTTTCGCGGCCGATTTCCCGGTCCTTGCGGGCCTGCCAGGCATGCCACACCTTGAGCACGCCATCTTCCAGCGTGCCGCCGATTTTTTCCATGATGTCCAGCCAGGACAGGCCGGTAAACAGTGAAAACCCGATAGCTGCCGTTACCGACAGCAACAGGTAAGCGCCGGATTGTCCCAGCCCATGCGCCAGCGCCTTGCCCAGCCAGTGGCCCAGCATGCCGCCAGGGGACAACGGCAGATTGAGCTGCTTGCCCGCCAGCACGATGCCTTCAACACTGGCGCTGGACAGCAGCAACAGGAAAAAGCCACCCATGGCCGCCAGCGTCATCGGATTCAGGCGAAACCCCAGGGTTTCCATGCGACGGTAGCCCCAGGCAATGGCAACCAGGCAGAACACCACCAGCCACCAGGCTGACAAGCCGAAGATATACAGCAGCATGTCGGACAGCCAGGCACCAAAGGCACCGCCGTAGTTACGTACCGTGGGGTCAGATGAACTGTGCGACCAGGAAGGGTCTTGCGGTGAATAGCTGGCCAATACCAGTACCAGGTAGACCGCAGCCACTGCCATCAGCAACCACCATGCTTCACGCAGCAGGCTGGCAAGCTTGGGGGGCAGTGGTGTCTGGCTGTTCTTGACGACGGCCTTTCTTTTGAAAAGTCGCATTTTTCTCGTTTAAGGCTAGGACAGGGGGTGATTATAGCCTGACAAGGCCGTTTGGCGCGCTTGCTGTTGTCAGGCTTTGCTGTGGAGACAAGGCTTTCAGGCTGGGTAGAGTGCACCCAGCACGCGCAAACCGGCAGCGCCGGTCACCTCGGGCAGGTTGGCAGGCAGGCGATGACAAAAGCGCCAAGCCAGCCAGGCAAACGCAGCCGCTTCCACCTGATGTACCGGCAAGCCCAGTTCGGCCGTACTGCAGATACGGATATCCGGCAGTTGCTGTTGCAGTGCCTGCATCAATGCCGCATTGTGTGCACCGCCACCGCAGACATGCATGCTCTGCGTTTGCGGGCAGTGTCGGCGAACTTCGCCGGCGATGCTGTGCGCTGTCAGCTGTAGCAGTGTGTGCTGGACATCTGCTGCATCCAGGGCGGGCCCGGCGGCAAGTTGCTGCTCGAGCCAGTCGAGGTCAAACAGGTCACGGCCGGTGCTTTTGGGCGGCGCGAGTTGGAAATAGTCATCGGCCAGCATCTGTTGCAGTAAGGGGAGGTGCAAGCGACCACTGGCGGCCCAGTCGCCATTGGCATCATAGGCCTTGCCGGTGTGGCGCTGACACCAGGCATCCAGCAGCATATTGCCTGGCCCGCAGTCAAAGCCGATCACCGGCAGGCTGCGGTGCAGGCGTGTCAGATTGCTGATGCCGCCGATATTCAGGATGACGCGGTTTTCCGTATCACTGGCAAACACATCCTGATGAAAGGCCGGCACCAGTGGTGCTCCATGGCCACCGGCAGCCACATCGCGGCTGCGAAAATCACCAATCACGTCAATACCGGTCAGCTCTGCCAGCAAGGCATGGTTGCCAATCTGCAAGGTATAGCCGGCCTGCGGGGCATGGCGAATGGTCTGGCCGTGGCAGCCGATGGCGCGGATGGCCGAGGCGGGCAGGGCAGCCTTACCCAGCAGTTGCGCTACAACATCCGCATAAATTCCTGCCAGCGCATTCGCCAGGCGGGCGGCAAGGTCCAGTTCGTTGTGCCCGATGGCTTGCAGCTGCAAGACCTGTTCACGCACGCCAGCGGGGAAGGGCAGGAAACTGTCTTCCACTACTTGCGGCTTGCCTTGGGCATCCATTTCCAGCAGGACGGCATCCACGCCATCCAGGCTGGTGCCGGACATCAGTCCGATATAGCGTTCAATCATGTCGTGTTGGCTTTTCATCAGGGCATCGTATAGCGAGGCACAGGCGGTTTTGCGGTAATCCCGGCAGTTTGCGATAATCCCGCACTTTGCTGCCTGCCTTGCAGTTGCACTGCAATATACAGGGTTTGCCATGCATTGCAGACATTTCCAGTCGCAAACCGGAGTGCCTTGCCTGGTCAGCCTACTTGTCACTGCTAGCAGCCGGGCGATTGCCAGCTGCTTTGCCGATCTGAAATAACGGACTCATGAAGCTCACCCTGCTGATGCCAGGACTTGCCTGGCTGGACGTCCATGATGGCGCCGAAGTTTGCCGCGGGCTGTCGCTGCCCGCTTTGTCTTGCCTGCTGGGCCGTGGCCACAGGCATGGCCAGGCCTTGTCGCTGACCGAGCTGTATGGCCGGGCTTGCGGTTTCCCTTTGCATGGACTGGCGCGCGAACTGGCAAAGCATGCCGGCCTGACTGGCGACGACTGGCTGATGGCAGACCCGGTACACGTGCGCATTGATCGCGACCGCGCTTTGCTGGCCGATGTCGGGGTGATGCGGCTGTCGCAAGATGAGGCCGATGCCATGGTACAAAGCCTGAACCGGCACTTTGCCGAAGATGGCCTGACATTCCATGCCATCGAACCGGGGCGCTGGTTGCTGCAATTGCCAGGGCCCAGTCAGGCGCAGTTCACCCCGCTGCAGGATGCAGTAGGCGAAAACGTGAATGAACACCTGCCCGCAGGCGCGCGTGGTTTGCACTGGAGCCGTTTGCTCAACGAGATGCAGATGCTGCTTTATACCCATCCGGTAAATGACGCCCGCGAAATGCAGGGCGAGCTGGCGGTCAACAGTGTCTGGCTGTGGGGGGATGGTGCAGCAGCAAGCCAGCTTGCCGATCAGCCGCGGGCAGATCTGCTGCTAAGCGATGACCCCATCTTGCAGCAGCAGGCCGACTGCCCGACGGATGCCATGCCCTATGACTTTTCCGGACTGATGGCACGCTGCGCAACACTGCCAGCCAATAGTCATGTTGTGGTGGTGCAGGATGCTTTGCTGTCGGCAGCACAATACCGTGATGCCTGGGGCTGGCGCGAGCAATTGCAGCGCATGGAAACCGACTGGTTCCAGCCGCTGCTGCAAGCACTGAAGCAAGGCAAAATCAGCGAATTGCAGCTGCAATGCCATGGAGCTGCCGGCTTCAAGCTGCGCATTTGCCGCCGTGATTTGTGGAAATTCTGGCAACGCCCGCAATCGCCCGCCACCCTGTATTGAGAGCTTCATGTCACGCATCGTCACCCGCACTATTCCAGATCAACATCATGCCACCCTGGTTGCCCAGGGCCTGAGTCCCTTGATGGCCAGGCTGTATGCCGCCCGCGGCATTGCCGGGTCGGATGAGCTGGACTACAGCCTCAAGGCCCTGCTGCCTTATCACAGCATGAAGAACATCACCGCCATGGCCAGCCGTCTGGCCGACGCCATTGCCACCGGGCAGCGCATGCTGGTGGTGGCCGACTATGACGCTGATGGCGCAACAGCCTGCTCGGTGGCGGTGAAAGGCCTGTCCATGCTGGGCGGCAAGGTGGATTTCATCGTGCCCAACCGCTTTGAATACGGTTACGGCCTGACGCCGGAAATTGTCGACCTGGCGGCGCAAAGCAAGCCCGACATCATCGTCACCGTCGATAACGGTATTGCCAGCGTGGCAGGGGTGGAGCGCGCACGTGCATTGGGCATCGAAGTGCTGATTACCGACCATCACCTGCCTGGCGACACTTTGCCGCAGGCCTTGATCGTCAACCCCAACCAGCCGGGCTGCGAATTCCCCTCTAAGCACCTGGCCGGGGTAGGAGTGATGTTTTATGTGTTGCTGGCCTTGCGCGCCGAGCAACGCCAGCGCGGCATCTATGCCGGGCGGACAGAACCCAATCTGGGCGAGTTGCTGGACTACGTGGCACTGGGAACGGTGGCTGACGTGGTAAGGCTGGATCAGAACAATCGCATCCTGGTGGAAAACGGCCTGCGCCGCATGCGTAGCGGCCGCATGGTGCCCGGCATTGCCGCACTGTTCCGCATTGCCGGACGTGCACATTACAAGGCCAACACCTTTGATTTGGGATTTACTCTTGGTCCCCGGCTGAATGCGGCCGGACGGCTGGATGACATGAGCCTGGGCATCGCCTGCCTGCTATCCGGCACGGAAAATCAGGCCATGACACTGGCGCAGGAGCTGGACCGGCTGAACCGCGAGCGCGGGTCATCGAGCATGGCATGCAGGACGAAGCGCTGGCGGTACTGTCCAGCATCGACCCGGCAGACCGCTACACCCTTACCCTGTACCGGGATGACTGGCACCAGGGTGTTGTCGGCATTGTTGCCTCGCGCCTGAAAGAACGTTTCCATCGTCCGGCCATCGTGTTTGCGCCGGGCGATGAAGGCGAGATCAAGGGCTCTGGCCGTTCGATTCCCGGTTTCCACCTGCGCGATGCGCTGGATCTGGTGTTCAAGCGCCACCCGGGCTTGATCCTCAAGTTTGGCGGCCATGCCATGGCAGCCGGCATGACGCTGGCAGAAGCACGATTTGCCGAATTCCAGCAGGCATTCGAGCAGGTAGCACGCGAGTTGCTGGACGAAAACCAGCTCACCCGCACCATCGAAACCGACGGCAGCCTGGATGCGCGCGAGCTGCATCTGCCGTTTGCCGAAGAACTGGCCGCAGAAGTGTGGGGGCAGGGCTTTCCGGTGCCGTATTTCCACGACCGCTTTGCCGTGATGAGCCAGCGCGTGGTGGGAGACAAACATCTTAAATTACGGATTGCCAAGCAAGGGCAGGAGTTCGACGCCATGCTGTTCAATCAGGTGGACTGGCTGCCTGACAATATCAATGCGGTGTATCAACTGGTGGCCAATGAATGGCAAGGCCGCAAGGAATTGCAGATTTATCTGCAACACTGGACGGCAGCGGAGTGATGCTGTCCGTGCGTGACGATTACTGCGGATAAAGCGGCTGACCGATGGCCAGCTGGTCGTCGTCACGAAACTTGCTGGCCGGGCCGGCAGACCAGGCCCAGCCAGCCAGACTGCCGTCCTCTCGGGTGTAAATGCGTACCAAACCGCGCCCGATACCGGTTTGCTTGCTGCCATCTTCCCGGTAGCGCGTATCGCCCTTCCAGTGCGCACCAGCCGAATCGATGACCTCCACCAGCCACTGTGTGGTTCCCGGCTGCAAAGGTGGTTGTGGAGGATTGAGCACTTGCGGCTTGCTGTTGACGATCATCACATGGCCGGTGTCCTTGGCATGCAGATAACGCGCTGCAAAAACATCGCCTGCTTCAACATCCTGCATGTGCTCGCGCCGGACAAAGCCCTGGCTGGCAGCAATTGCCGCGTAGTAATTCTCGGCCTTGGGGTATTCCTTCCAGTAAGTCCTGCGTACCCCATCCAGCACCAGACTGTCGGTACGCTGGAAAATGGCATCAAGCAAACCACTGCAATCCGTTTGTACCGTGCTGTATTCGGCGCGGCCCAGCAAGCCCGCATCGCCTTGCCAACGTACCCAGCCATGATGCTGATAGCTGTTGTGCTCGGGGCTGACCTCTGCAAGCAGTTGCCGGGCCAGCTGCAAATGGGCAGGCAGAGGAGGGGAATCCGCCCAGGCAGGACTGGTCAGCAGCATGAATATCAAAAAAGGGCGCATCAAGGTGCCTGCCTGAGGGAAAACCGGATTATCGCGCCGGAATCCGGTTTTTGTCAGCCAGCAAACCAGGGCTATATCAGATCAGCCCTTGCGCCAGCATGGCATCCGCCACTTTGGCGAACCCGGCAATATTCGCGCCGCGGACATAGCTGACTCGGCCATCCTCTCCACGCCCGTGGTTGACACAGGCCTGATGAATACCTTGCATGATGGCATGCAGACGCGCATCCACCTCGCCATGTGTCCAGCTCAGTCGCGCCGCATTCTGGCTCATTTCCAGCCCTGAGGTAGCCACACCACCGGCATTGCTGGCCTTGCCGGGCGCATACAGGATGCCAGCCTGCTCGAAGCGCTGAACGGCTTGCCAGGTGGACGGCATATTGGCGCCTTCGGCCACGCAGCACACCCCGTTTTCAATCAGGCAACGTGCATCTTCTTCATCCAGTTCGTTCTGCGTGGCGCAGGGGAGCGCAACATCCACTGGTACTTGCCAGGGCCGTTTGCCCAGCAAGAAGGGCAGGCCGAGCCGTGCTGCATAATCGCTGATACGACCGTAGTGACGGTTCTTTACATCCATCAGCTCGGTCAACTTTGCCGGGGTGAAGCCCTGCTCATCCAGCACCGTGCCACTGGAGTCGGAAGCGGACACTACCTTGGCACCCAGCTCCATGGCCTTGGCAATGGCGTATTGCGCCACGTTGCCAGAGCCCGAAACACTCACCCGCATGCCTTCCAGTGACAAGCCACGTGTCTTCAGCATTTCCTGCGCAAAATACACGGTGCCGAATCCGGTGGCTTCCGGCCGCATCAGCGAGCCACCAAAACTCAGGCCTTTACCGGTAAATACACAGTCAGCGCGGTTGCCCAGCTTTTTTACCATGCCGGCCATGTAAGCAATCTCCCGCCCGCCAACGCCGATATCACCCGCCGGGACATCGGTGTCGGCACCAATATGACGGTAAAGCTCGCAGGCAAATGCCTGGCAAAAGCGCATCACTTCGCCCTGGCTCTTGCCTTTGGGGTCGAAGTCCGACCCGCCTTTGGCACCGCCCATGGGCAGGGTGGTTAGTGCATTTTTCAGTGTTTGTTCAAAGGCCAGAAACTTGAGAACAGACAGATTGACCGAAGGATGAAAACGTATACCGCCCTTGTATGGGCCAATCGCCATGCTGTGTTGCACCCGGTATCCGCGATTGACCTGGACCCTGCCTTGATCATCGGTCCAGCACACGCGAAACATGATGATGCGTTCAGGCTCCGCCAGACGTTCCAGCAAAGCCTGATCGGTGTAGTGTGGATGCTGGCGCAAGAAGGGTTGCAAACTGTCAAATACCTCGTGGACAGCTTGCAGGTATTCCGGCTGATGGGGATTGCGCTGGCGCAGGTGCTCAAGGAAAAGCGTGCTATCGAACATGGCGTATGAGAATGGCGAGTTTTCGAAAGCACGAGTTTAGCCAGCAAAGGGGCAGGGTAAGGCTGCCAAGCCGTCCAACAGCACAAAATCGGAATAAACGAGACATGCCCGGAGAATTTTCCAGGAAGCTGCCATATCGATCGCAGAGCCATGACATGAATATGTACAAAATCAATCTTGTTCGCTATGCTGGGCTGATTGTCATCCTGCAGCAAAGAAAATCATGACAGAACTGATAATGGGCCTGTTGTTGCTAGGCTCGGCAGCCAGCTTGCTGGCCTGTTTCCGGGTGCAGCAGCGCAGCGCGACCGAGCGTCAGCAATGGTTGCAGCAAGAGGCAGGCATGCAAGCCAGGCTGGAATCCCTGCAGGAATCATTGCAACAGTTAGGCCGGCAATCTGATGCCCAATCCCGGGAGCTGAACGACTTGCGGACGCAGTTGGCTGAAGCACAGCAACAAACAGCCGCGCATTGGGCCAGCAAGCAGGAGCAGGCCCGTCAGCTGGAGCAAACCCGCCATGACTGGCAGAAGCAAGGCCAGCAACTTCAACAACAGGCGCAGGAGCTGGTCCGGTTGAGCAACCGGGAGCAGGAACTGCAAACCATGCTGCAAATGGAAAGACAGCAAGCGGCGGAAAAACTGGCCTTGCTGACCGAGGCCAAAGAAACGCTGAGCAATCAGTTCAAGGCGCTGGCCAATGACATCCTGGAAGAAAAGTCCAAACGCTTTGCCGAACAGAATCAGCAAAGCCTTGGGGCCATGCTGGGCCCGTTGCACGAACGCATCCAGGGTTTTGGCAAACTGGTGCAGGACACCTACGACAAGGACTCCAAGGAACGCCTGAGCCTGGAGCAGGAATTGCGCCGCCTGCAAGAAATGAACACCCGCCTGAATCAGGATGCCATCGCACTGACCCAGGCACTGACCGGTAGCAATAACAAGGCCCAGGGCAACTGGGGGGAAATGGTGCTGGAGAAGGTGCTGGAAACGTCGGGCCTGAGCCGGGATCGCGAATACCGGGTTCAGGTATCTGATGTTCTGGAAACAGAAGACGGCCTCAAACGCTACCAGCCCGATGTGGTTATCGACCTGCCGGAAGGCAAGCAACTGGTTGTCGATTCCAAAGTCAGCCTCAACGCCTATGTGCGCTATGTAGCTGCCAGTGATGAAGATGCGCGCGAACAGGCCCTGAAAGCACACGTGGCGGCCATTCGCCAGCATATCCGCAGCCTGTCGGAAAAGCGTTATCAAGACCTGTACCGGCTCAACACTGTCGATTTTGTCTTCATGTTCATCCCGGTGGAGCCCGCGTACCTGCTGGCCGTGCAGCATGACATGAGCTTGTTCAATGAGGCTTTTGAACGCCGCATCATGATTGTCGGTCCCAGCACCTTGCTGGCAACGCTGCGCACCGTGGCCAGCATCTGGCGCTATGAGTACCAGAACCAGAACGCTCAGGAAATTGCCCGCCAAAGTGGCGCCATGTACGACAAGTTCGCCGGCTTTGTCGGCAATATGGAAAAACTGGGCAAGCAACTGGACAACACCCGTGAGGTATTTGGCGATGCCATGCGTCAGCTGTCGTCCGGACGCGGCAACCTGCTGTCCAGTGCCGAACGGCTGCGCAAGATGGGGATCAAGCATAACAAGCAACTCCCCGGACACCTGCTGAATGATGCGGCAGAAGAGGGAAGTGATGAATGAATGCGCGCATTTGGAGGTGAACTATTTGCGCCAAATGGTTAAGATAGCGCCGTTAAATCAGCAAGCATGATCGCAGCCTTCTTGCGGTCAGCATGACAAACAGGAGTATCAGTATGGTGTTCTTCAAGGTTCCGATGCGCAATTCCAGCGAATGGGAAAAAATGTATGACTTCATTATTGTTGAGATGAAGTCGGCAGATGAGCTGGACGATGTACTGTCGGCTACGCTGTATGATGTTTTCGGTGAATTTGACGACGAGCAGCCGGAACACTGGCAGCCGCAGCAACTGACCCTGGAACAGGCTCTGGCTTCCGGCTGGCCGATTTTCAGCTATGCCATGTATCAGCGTGAAAAAGAAATCGCCTGAGCGTCTTGCTTGAGCATTTCAATAAAAAGCCCTGCAATGCAGGGCTTTTTATTGCATGAATGCCAGATCAAGGGCAGGGGTTGGGAATCCGCGCATGAATGGCTTCCAGCTGCTGCAGGATTTCATCACTCAGCGTGACATGGATGCTATCCAGATTTTCCTGCAACTGCGCCAGCGTGGTCGCACCAATGATATTACTGGTGACAAACGGACGACTGTTGACAAAAGCGAGTGCCAGTTGTGCCGGGCTGATCCCATGCTGCTGCGCCAGCTCAACATAGGCCTTGCTTGCCTCAGCAGCTGTCGCACTGCTGTAACGGGTAAAGCGATCGAACAAGGTCAGACGTCCACCAGCCGGGCGTGCACCATTCAGGTATTTGCCCGTCAGCACACCAAAGGCCAACGGCGAATAGGCCAGCAAACCGACATTTTCCCGTCGGCTGAACTCTGACAAGCCAATTTCATACAGCCGGTTCAGCAGGCTGTACGGGTTCTGAATACTCACCACACGCGGCAGGCCAAGGTTTTCGGATGCTTTCAGAAACTGCGCCACGCCCCATGGTGTTTCATTGGACAGACCGATGGCGCGGATTTTTCCATCGCGAATGAACTCCTGCAGGACGGACAGCGTTTCTTCAATCGGCGTACTGCCTGCCGGATCATCCTGCCAGGGAAAACCCAGAGTACCAAAGGTATTGGCGTTACGATCCGGCCAATGCAGCTGGTACAGATCGAGGTAATCGGTCTGGAGACGACGCAGGCTGTCGTTCAGCGCCTGAGTCAAATTCTTGCGATCAAAGTGGGGGTTGCCATCGCGAAAATGGCTGGGTCGCTTGGGGTCCGTCGCAGGACCCGCCGCCTTGCTGGCCAATACGATACGATCACGCTGACCGGTTTTCTTCAGCCAGCTGCCGATATAGGACTCTGTCAGACCTTGTGTTTCAGGACGAGGCGGCACCGGATACATTTCAGCCGCATCCAGCAGGTTCACACCATGCTCCAGCGCCAGGTCAATCTGGCTATGGGCTTCAGCTTCTGTATTCTGTTCTCCCCAGGTCATGGTACCCAGGGCAATCACGCTCACCGAAACATCAGTGTCGCCCAGCTTGCGATATTGCATGATTCGTATCTTTCCGTCAGGTGGATGGGGAAGTACATGGTACTGATGCGAACGATAACTGAGAAGTCATTTGCTTCCATAAGTAATTCTCTGAGTGTGGATACGTTAGTTCGTATAATATATATTATGTCAAATTATATAAATCTCGTCCTTGCAACTCCATGCATGACAGCAAACAGTCAATGCTTCTCAGCCCGCACTTAAGCTGCTTGGCTTTACATATCAAAAAAGGCCCCGTGGGGCCTTTTCACTACTGCAGCTGACGGCTCAGACGCTATCGACATTACTTTGTACTTCGCTTTCGCTCAGTACTTCTTGTGCCCAGACCACGGCTTCCATGTAGACACTATTCACCTGACCAATGTCGACTTCCATGCTGGCAGCCAGCCGGGTGATGCTGTCACTGTCATCCTGTTCACAGGCTTTCGCCAGCTGCAATGGCGCTGCAAACAGGCCCTTGTCGTGCAACAGGGCATCAGAAATCATGAATGGCAGATCCAGCGGCTCCAGCGCTTCGCTCAAAGGCATGTTAAGCAGGTCGCCTAACAAGGAGAACATGCCGGTCAGAAACAGGTGTTCGGCTTCCAGCTTGTTGCCGCGGACGATGCCGAGTTCTTCCATGAAATGGGCTCGGATCAGCGATTTTTCCAGCAAGGAAAGGGTTGCACCGCTATCGCTTTCCGAGGTGAACAGTAGCAGGGACAGCCATTTGAACAAGGCATTGCGTCCCAGCAGCATCAACCCGTCCTCAATGGTCTGGATCTTCCGAGACAGGCCGTTGACCGGCGAATTGACAAAGCGCAGTAGTTTGAACAGCAGTACCGAATCCAGCTTGAACTGGGCTTCCACTTCTGCGGTAGGTGCATTGGCACGGAGCAGGCGCATGATTTCCAGCACCCTGCCCTGATTTGCACCCTCTTTCTGGCTTACCTTCTGCTGTGCAACTGACAGATAGGAGCCATGAAACAGGGCAAACCGGTCATTATTCTTGGCATGGCGGCACAAGGCCAGCTCTTCGGCGGTGTTGATGTTGCGTGCCAGCCAGCGCAGTTGCGGGTAGCGCTGCGGCAGTTGTTCCAGCAAGGGAAACAAGGCACGCGTATTTGGCGCGGCAAAATCCAGCACCAGGTAATCCAGTCGCTGGTACAGCGCCAATGCGGTGGGGCTGCTGCCATAACGTGCCGGTTCAACGGCAAAGCGCAGCCCTGCTCCACGCAAGCCATCAAGCTGGGTAATCAGGTCTTCGGTGAGTTGCTCGCCTTCCAGTAAGTCGAGCATGTAAATGGTGCTGTCGGATGGCAGTTCCAGCGACGGCAAATCATCCAGTGAGGCGAGCGAGACATGAATGAAGGCGCGGCGAAAGGTCAGCAGACGGAAGATGTTCATGTTCTTCAGCGTGCTGAACAACACCCGGTCAAACGTGCGCCGGCCTGCGGGAGTACGGCTGCCACTCAGCCCGTCCTTGACGGAAAACTCATAGGCGACAATGCGCTGGGACTTGTCCTGGATAGCTGATGGGAAACAAAGCCCAGGGTCTGTGGCAGATTGAGCGGTGCACTGTGGCCGGTAGCTTCTTCCGCCGGGGCCGGTGGCTGGGCTACAGGGGGGGCTTCCGGTGTGACCTGCTCTCCCCGATTGAGCAGGCCGCCGAATATCTTTTTAAACATTGTTTACTCGCTGACATCAACAGTTAGCCATGCGCCAGCCAGCCCAGGATACAAGCTGTAGCCGCGCATGACAGTGTAGTCAGAATTGGCATGCATGGACAGTCTGTTGTGAACAATCAGTTGTGCGCAGGAGACTTGCGCAGCCAGCACTCATTCTGAAACACTCCGGCAAAAAACGGAGTCAGCAGTTTGTCGGCATCCTGTACCAGGTCGACCACCTGATTGAGCAGCCAGCTGTCGATCAGGCCGCAGATGGTGGAATGCAGGCAGCCCGCAGCGCAGCGCAGGTCGATTCCCGGGCGCACCAGCCCGGCCTCGGCAGCCTGGCTGAGGATGGTATGCAGATTGCCTATTTTTTCCATCAGCCAGTTGCGGTCCATCAAATGCGAGTTTTGCATTTCACCCACGTATTCACAGCGCAGGTTGATGATGCCGATAACCCGTGCAATGCGTGGCGTGGTAGTTACCAGCCGCAGCACCCCGCAGCTGTGCAGCCACAAGCGCTGTGCCGGGTTGAGCTCCGGGCAATGTCCAGCCTGCAGCAAGACATCCATCATCTCGGCAAATGGTGGAAATGCGCGATCACACATGGCGTTAAACAAGTCAGCCTTGTTGTCGAAATGCCAGTAGATGGCACCACGCGTCAGGCCTGCGTGCTCGGCAATGCTGGCCAGCGTGGTTTTGCTGACGCCCTGTTCCCAGAACAGATGTTCTGCTGCATCCAGCAACAGATGCCTTGTCTTGTCAGCTTCTTCTTTAGTCTTGCGTGCCATTGCGTCATCAATCCGGAAAAGATGACCGGGTACATTGCCCGGTCATTCTGTATTGTCGGGGAGCACCACCAGGCACTCCCCTGCCAGCAGAAAGGCCGGAATTCTACCCGCCTTTGCTGCCCTGCTCCACTGGCTGCCAGCCGCCGCCCAGCACCTTGTACAGCGTCACCAGATTGGAAGCTTGCGACAGTTGCGTGCTGATCAGGTCCTGCTGCGCGGTGTAGAGCGTGCGCTGTGCCACCAGCAAGGTCAGATAGCTGTCGACACCCGCCTTGAAGCGCGCCTCGGACAATTGCAAGCTGCGCTGGCTGGACTGCACCAGTGCCTGCTGTGCCTTCAGCTGAGTGCCCACCGTGCCACGGATTGCCAGCGCGTCGGACACTTCACGGAATGCAGTCTGCACAGCCTTGTCGTACTTGGCGACCGCGATTTCCCGTGCCACTTTTGCCGATTCAAGATTGGCGCTCAGGCTGCCGGCATTGAAAATGGGCAGGTTGATGGACGGGCTGAACGACCATGTCCCGCTACCCGCCTTGAACAGATCGGACAAATTGCTGGAGCTGGCTCCGGCACTTGCCGTCAGGCTGATGCTGGGGAAGAACTTGGCCCGCGCTGCGCCGATATTGGCATCCGCGGCTTTCAGGTCGTGCTCGGCCGCCAGAATATCCGGGCGACGCTGCAATAGCGACGATGGCAGCCCGGCAGGCAGGTCTGCCAGTTGACCCGGCAGCAGCTGGGCATTGCTGCTGCGCAGATCTTCCGGCAGCGCCGTGCCAAGTAGCAGCGTCAGCGCGTTTTCGTCCTGCGCTACCTGGCTCTGGTAACTGGCCTGGGCCGACTGGGCGGATTGCACCGTGGTTTCGGCACTGCTGAGGTCCAGATCGGTAGCGGCACCCAGCTCCAGCTTGCGGCGTGTCAGCTCAAGCGAAGATAGCTGTGACTGCAGTGTGTTTTCAGCCACTTTCAGATGCTGGCGGTCCGCCAGCAGGGTCAGGTAGGCATTGGCCACTTCGGCAACCAGCGAAATTTGCGTACTGCGCCGGGTTTCTTCCAGCGAGAAGAAATTTTCCAGTGCTTGCTGCTTCAGGCTGGACAAACGGCCAAACACATCCAGTTCGTAAGAACTGAAACCGATTCCGGCACTGTAGCTGTGACTGATATACGCGCTGCCGGTGCTGCTGCTATTGGCGGAAATACGCTGATTGGTACCACTACCACTGGCACTGACGGCCGGGAACAGATTGGCTTTCTGGATCTGGTAACTTGCGCGCGCCGTTTCGATATTCAGGGCAGCCACGCGCAGGTCGCGGTTGTTTTCCAGCGCCAGGCGTATCAGCCGCTGCATGGCAGGGTCGGTAAAGAATTGCTGCCATGCCAGTTGAGCGGCATCGGTACTGCCGGCCTTGTCAGCCGGAACACCCTGATACGCCGGACCGGTGGGCCACTGGGCGGGCAATACATTGGCCGGCTGCTGATACACCGGAATCAGCGAGCAGCCTGCCAGCGCACTGGCCAGCATGCCCAGGCTGAAAACCTTGATGAAGCGGGACATTACAGGCCCTCCTTGCTGATGCCGTGCATGTCATCCGCCAGTTTCTTGGGCGGGAAGCGACGGCGGACGACCACGAAAAATACCGGAACCAGGAAAATCGCCAGTACGGTGGCGGAGATCATGCCGCCCATCACGCCAGTACCAATGGCGTTCTGACTGCCGGAACCCGCGCCATGGCTGATCACCAGCGGCAAGATACCCAGGATGAAGGCCAGCGAGGTCATCAGGATGGGGCGCAGACGCATGCGGACTGCTTCCATGGTGGCGGCAATCAACTCCTTGCCGTGTTCTTGCTGCTCTTTGGCAAACTCCACGATCAGGATGGCGTTTTTCGCCGCCAGACCAATGGTGGTAAGCAAGCCCACCTGGAAATACACGTCATTGGTGAGGCCGCGCAGGCTGGCTGCCAGCAAGGCACCAATCACGCCCAGCGGCACCACCATCATCACCGAGAACGGAATCGACCAGCTTTCATACAGTGCAGCCAGGCACAGGAACACGATCAGCAGCGAAATGGCGTACAGCGCAGGTGCCTGCGAGCCGGACAGGCGCTCTTCGTACGACAGGCCGGTCCATTCAAAACCGATGCCGGCAGGCAGCTGCTTGATCATGTTTTCCATTTCCGCCATGGCGGTACCGGTACTCACTCCAGCGGCCGGGGAGCCCTGGATTTCCACCGACGACTGGCCGTTATAGCGCTCCAGCCGCGGCGAACCGAAGCCCCAGTGCGAACTGGCAAAGGCCGAGAAAGGCACCATGGCACCGCTGCTGTTACGTACATACCAGTTGGTCAGGTCTTCCGGCGACATGCGGTATGGCGCATCACCTTGCAGATATACCTTCTTGATGCGACCACGATCAATGAAGTCGTTGACGTAGCTGGAACCAATGGCGGTACTCAGGGTGGTATTGATGTCGGAGACGGAAACACCCAGCGCATTGGCTTTTTCGTGGTCCACATCCAGCAGGTATTGCGGGTTGTCACTCAGGCCGTTGGGGCGCACGGCCATCAGCTTGGGATTTTTCGCTGCCATGCCCAGCAACTGGTTACGCGCCGCCATCAGCTTGTCATGCCCAAGACCAGCACGGTCTTGCAATTGCAGGTCGAAGCCGGAGGCATTACCCAGTTCCATCACGGCCGGAGGCGCAAAGGCGAAGATCATCGCGTCGCGAATCTGGCTGAATGCACCCATGGCGCGGCCAGCCACAGCCTTGACGCTCAGGTCGGGGCGATTGCGCTCATCCCACGGTTTGAGCTGGACAAAACCCAGGCCCATGTTCTGGCCGCTACCGGCAAAACTGAAGCCCGATACGGTAAACAGCGAGCTGACAGCCGGATCGTTCAGGAAATGCTTTGCACTTGCAGCAATGCCGCATCGGTACGCTCCCGGGTGGCACCCGGCGGCAATTGCACCTGGGTAAACAGGATGCCCTGGTCTTCTTCCGGCAGGAAGGAGGTGGGCAGCCGCATGAACAGCACCGTCATGGCAATGATGATGCCGGTGTAGATCACCATGTAGCGGAAAGTCTTGTTCAGCATGCGCGACACGATGCTCTGGTAGCGCTCGTTGTTGCGGTCGAAGGTGCGGTTGAACCAGCCAAACACGCCGGTGTATTCATGGCCGACGCCATGGCCTTTTTCAACCGGCTTGAGCAAGGTGGCGCACAAGGCCGGGGTCAGCACCAGTGCCACCAGGACCGACAGCGCCATGGAGGACACCACGGTGATGGAGAACTGGCGATAAATCACACCGGTAGAGCCGCCAAAGAAGGCCATCGGCACGAATACCGCAGCCAGCACCAGCGCAATGCCGATCAGCGCGCCGGTAATCTGGCCCATGGATTTGCGCGTGGCTTCACGCGGCGGCAAGCCCTCCTCGCTCATCACCCGTTCCACGTTTTCCACCACCACGATGGCATCGTCCACCAGCAGGCCGATGGCCAGCACCAGGCCGAACATGGTCAGCGTGTTGATGGAAAAGCCGGTGGCCGCCATCACGCCAAAGGTACCCAGCAGCACTACCGGTACGGCAATGGTCGGAATCAGCGTGGCGCGGAAGTTTTGCAGGAATACATACATCACCACAAACACCAGGCCAATGGCTTCCACCAGCGTCTTGACCACTTCTTCGATGGAAATCTTCACGAAGGGGGTGGTGTCGTATGGGTAAACCGCCTTCACGCCCTTGGGGAAATAGGCCGACAGTTCGGCAACCTTGTTGCGCACTGCCTGGGCGGTATCCAGCGCATTGGCACCACTGGCCAGCTTGATGGCCACACCGGTTGCCGGCTTGCCGTTGAACAAGGCCTTGGTGCGATAGGTTTCGGCACCCAGTTCGATACGGGCCACGTTTTTCAGCAGCACGCGCGAGCCATCGGCATTTACCTTCAGCAGGATCTTGCCAAACTGCTCGGCGCTGGACAAACGGGTTTGCGCGACGATGGTTGCATTGAGTTGCTGACCCGGCTTGGCAGGCAGACCACCCAGTTGACCAGCAGAAACCTGGGCATTCTGTGCGGTAATGGCACTGGTGACATCGGCCGTGGTCAACTGGTAGCTGTTGAGCTTGTTCGGGTCCAGCCAGATACGCATCGCGTATTGCGAACCGAACAGCGATACTTCACCCACACCGTTTACCCGGCTGAGCGAATCCTGCAGGTTACTGGCAACGTAATCGCCCAGGTCGGTGCCGGTCATGCTGCCGTCTTCGGACACAAAGCCCACCACCATCAGGAAGTTACGTGCCGATTTTGTGACAGTAATGCCCTGCTGCTGCACCACGGTGGGCAAGGTGGCCATGGCCGATTGCAGCTTGTTCTGCACCTGTACCTGCGCGGTATCCGGATTGGTACCGGCATCAAAGGTCATGGTGATGGTGACAGCACCGGTGTCATCACTGGTGGAGTTCATGTAACGCAGGTGGTCGATACCCTGCATTTTTTGCTCGATCACCTGAGTGACACTGTCTTCAACGGTTTTGGCCGATGCACCCGGATAGGTGGCATTGATGGCGATCTGCGGCGGTGCAATGGCCGGATATTGCGATATCGGCAGGCTGCGGATCGACAACAAACCCGCCAGCATGATCACGATGGCAATCACCCAGGCAAAGATTGGCCGGTCGATAAAAAATTTGGACATGAATCTTTCCCTGATTTACTTGGCGGCAGAGGCATTGGTTTTCAGCGGCTCGGCTTTGACAGCGGCGCCATCCTGCACCTTCATCAAGCCTTCCACCACGATGCGCTCACCACCTTGCAAGCCGCCATCCACCAGCCATTTGTCGCCGATGGTCTGACTGGTCTTGATGATGCGGGCATGCGCCTTGTTATCCTGCCCCACCACCATGACAACGGCCTCGCCTTTCTGGTTGCGGCTGACAGCCGGTTGCGGAACCAGCAAGGCGTTATGCCGCACGCCCTGCTCCAGGCGGGCACGTACAAACATACCCGGCAGCAGTTCGCCATTCGGGTTATCAAAGGTGGCGCGCAAGGTCACCATGCCGGTGCCGGAATCCACGGTGATGTCAGAGAACTCCAGTTCACCGCTGTGCGCATATTCGCTGCCGTCTTCCAGGATCAGCTTCACCTTGGCCTTGCCGGCCTGGTTCTGCAAAGCGCCCTTGGCAAAATCACGACGCAGGCGCAGCAACTCGGTACTGGACTGGGTCATGTCGACATAGGCGGTGGACAGTTGCTGCACGGTAGCCAGCGCCGTGGTCTGATTGGCAGTTACCAGTGCACCGGCGGTCACGCTGGATTTGCCGATACGACCGCTGACCGGAGCGGTAATGCGGGTATAAGCCAGGTTGATGCGAGCAGTTTCCAGCGAGGCCTTGGCTGTAGCCACATCGGCACGCGCCTGCAGCAAGGCGGCATGTGCATCGTCATTGTCCTGGCTGCTGATTGCCTTGATTTCCACCAGCTGCGCATAGCGCTTGGCCTTGAGCTCGGCCGATGTCAGAGTCGCCTCGGCCTTGGCCAGGCTGGCCTGAGCGGTCTGGTAGGCGGCCTGATAGGTATCCGGATTGATCTGGTACAAAACCTGGCCTGCCTTGACGTTGCTGCCTTCAGCAAACAGGCGCTTCTGGATGATGCCGCCAACCTGGGGGCGGATTTCGGCAACGGTAAACGCTGAAATGCGTGCCGGCAGTTCGCGGGTGATAACGGTATCTTGCGGCTGCAGCGTGATCACGCCGACGCTGGCCGGGCCGGCTGCAGGCATGGCGGCATTTTGCGACTGACCGCAGCTGCTCAGGGCTGCCGTCAGGAGCAAAGCGGCAACAGCCTTGAGTGCGGGTGTGGCTTGCTTGATGTGCATAGACATTCCAGTTCTTGATTTTATGAAAGCTGCGCTGAGCCAGTGCATGGCTGCCCAGTTCATGATGCAGTGCAGGCATTTTAAATACATACGCGTTTGTATGCATTAATTTTTGCGGAGAAAAAATGTAAAACCTGGTAGCTGATAAAGAAGCAGGCGTGAAAACTAGCGAGTTTTCGTGTGATTTATTACGTTGTAGTCGAATGTTTTGTTAACGATGATTAATAAAAATGACTTTTTTGCTACACCACGTATTTTTACTTAGTATATTTTCGTGTTTTTTGTCATGTGGATGATGCGGCAGGCATGCAGCAGGGTTATGATCAAAGCGTCAGACAGCCAAGCAAAGCCACACGAAGAGAACAAGCCTTGATGGATGAACAAGCAGAACGGCCCTGGGGTGGGCCACTGCAGCGGGAGAACAGCATCGGGGAAGATGCGAAGTAGCCGGAAGTACGCACAAGCCGTAAGCGCAGTCAGCATCGGGTGGGGACCTCGCTGACACGCACCAGAAACGGCACGAAAAATGAAGGGCAAAACTTGAAAGGCCGCGCAAGCGGCCTTTTCTTATTGTGCCGGTTGCTGATGTAAACCCATCTAGCGCAGCCGGACATCCTCAAAGCCGAAGGATCCGTTCGGGTTCATCACGAAACCCTCCACTTCCTTGCGCAGCGGAATATAGATGCGTGAGTGCGCCATGGTGATCCAGGGGCGTTCCTGCTTGAAGATTTCCTGCGCTTTCAGGTAATAAGCTGTCCGCTCCTTTTTATCGGATGCCTGCCTTGCCTTGCTGAGCAGCTCATCAAACTGCGCATTGCAAAAGCGCTGGCCGCCCTTGCTGACTGCGCAAGACAGCGAGGTCGACAGAAAATCGTCCGGATCGCCGGAGTCACTGGTTACGCCACTCATGTACACATCGTGTTCACCCTGCGCGGCACGGCGCAGATACTCGCCCCACTCGTAACTCTGGATGGTGGTCTTGACGCCGATTTTGGCCCAGTCCTGCTGAATCATCTGCGCCATCAGCTTGCCATTGGGGTTGGTGGGGCGTTGAACCGGCAAGGCCCACAGATTGATGGTAAAGCCATCCGGATAACCTGCCCTGGCCAATAGCTGACGCGCCCGTGCCGGGTTGTATTCATTGCGGGTACGCGGATTCCAGCTCCACACGGTGGGCGGATAAGGGTTGATGGCCTGAATGGCCCCGCCTTTGGGAAACAGCGCCTTGAACAAGGCATTGCGGTCAATCGCAATATCCAGCGCTTCCCTCACCTCGCGCCTGGCCAGTTGCGGGCGCTGCAAGTTGAACGCCAGGTAGGAAATGTTCATCGCGCCTGTGCTGACCAGCTTGATGGCCGGGTCGGACTGCAAAGCATCCAGATCATCCTCCCGCACGGCAGCAGCTATCTGGCATTCATTGTTTTTCAGCTTCTGGATGCGTACCTGCGGGTCGGTGACGATGGCAAAAATCAGGTTGCCCGTTTGCTGGGGGCGGCCCCAGTACGAGGAGTTGGCAGCAAAGCGCACGGCCGAGTCCTTGGCATAGCTCTTGAATTGATAAGGGCCGGTACCAATCGGGAAGCGGTTGATATCGGCTGCCCGATGTTGCTGCAACAGCTGACTGGCGTACTCGGCCGATTGCATGCCGGCAAAACCCATGGCCAGGAAGCTCAGGAAGGCAGCATTGCGCTGCTTCAGTACCAGGCGGACAGTGTAGGGATCCACCTTTTCCACGCGCTGGATGGACTGAGCCAGCCCGGAGTTGGCCGGGCCCAGCAATTGGGTCTTGAATGCCTGATTGAATGGCTGGGCCGGATCAATCCAGCGCTGCACGGTAAACACCACATCATCGGCAGAAAATGTGCTCTTCGGCTTGAAATAATCGGTCGTCTGAAAACGCACACCCTTGCGCAGATGGAATGTGTAAGTCAGTCCGTCTGCCGATAACTCCCATTTGCTGGCCAGCGCCGGAATGATGTCGGTCCCTCCCCGCTTGAATGCGACCAGACCCTGAAAAATCTGCCGTGTCACATTATAAGTAGAGGCGCTATCCCACAGCGCCGGATCAAAACCTTCCGGTGCGGTTTCGGCGCAAAACACCAGGGAACGCCCCGCCTGGGCCAGCGGTGCCAGTCCGGACATGAGCGCCAACAAGGTCAGCAAATGGAATTTCATTGATTTTTCTCCGTTGTCCGTCGGCAGTTACCGACAAGCTTGCCACTGATCTGGCCATGATAGAGCAGGATGCGTGCATCAACAGCCCCCTTGCGAAGGGCAAGAGTTGAACGTCAGTTACACAAACTGTCAATGGCCGCCGTGACAACCCGTACCAGACCTGCGGCAAAACCGGATGACCAGCAGCATGGATATGTGGCACTCTTACCGGAGAATTGATCGCGTAGTGGCTATTCCCGGACAAAAAAAATCCCGGCGGGGACCGGGATTAAACGTTTAGCGGGGATAGATACGAGGCGGGAAACCTCGCACTTGTATTTATAACTATCAAATGACCCCCAGTCAAATAAATATTTGCTTACATATGAAGGCAAATAACAAAAAAGGCAGCTTTCGCTGCCTTTGTCATTGCTCCTTTTGATCAGGAACCTTGCTTGTTCATCTTGCGACGCTCGTGCTCTTGCAGGTAGCGCTTGCGGATACGGATGGACTTGGGAGTGATTTCAACCAGTTCGTCGTCGTCGATGAATTCAACGGCAGACTCCAGGGTCATCTTCACCGGGGTGGTCAGGCGTACGGCTTCGTCAGTACCGGAGGCGCGCACGTTGGTCAGCTGCTTGCCCTTGACCGGGTTTACCACCAGGTCGTTGTCGCGGCTGTGAATGCCGATGATCATGCCTTCGTACAGCTTGTCGCCCGGGGAAACAAACATGCGACCGCGGTCTTCCAGCTTCCACAGTGCATAGGCAACGGCTTCGCCGTTTTCCTGGGAGATCAGCACGCCGTTGTGGCGACCCGGCATGTCCGGCTTAACCGGTGCGTAGTCGTCAAATACGTGGCTCATCAGGCCGGTACCACGGGTCATGGTCATGAAGTCGGACTGGAAGCCGATCAGGCCACGTGCCGGAATATGGTACTCCAGGCGGGTACGACCCATGCCGTCGGATTCCATATTGGTCAGTTCACCACGGCGACGACCGATTTCTTCCATGATGGCGCCCTGGTGATCATCTTCCAGATCGATGGTCAGGTTTTCGTACGGCTCGCACTTCTCGCCGTTGATTTCCTTGAATACCACGCGCGGCTTGGCCACGGCCATTTCAAAGCCTTCGCGACGCATGTTTTCCAGCAGGATGGTCAGGTGCAATTCACCACGACCGGACACACGGAACACGTCGGAGTCTTCGGTTTCTTCAACGCGCAGGGCAACGTTGGTCAGCAGTTCCTTGGTCAGGCGGTCACGGATCTGACGCGAGGTCACGAACTTGCCTTCGGTACCGGCCAGCGGCGAGGAGTTCACCATGAAGTCCATGGTCAGGGTCGGTTCGTCCACCGACAGTACCGGCAAGCCAGCCGGTTGGTCCTTGTCACAGATGGTCACGCCGATACCGATGTCTTCGATACCGGAAATGATCACGATGTCACCAGCTTCGGCTTCAGCCACTTCCACGCGCTCCAGGCCCTTGAAGCCCAGCAGCTGGTTGATACGGCCGGAAGCAACCTGGTCTTCGTGATTCATCACCACTACTTGCTGACCCGGCTTGATGCGACCGTTCAGGATGCGGCCCAGACCCAGGCGGCCGGTGTAAGTGGAGTAATCCAGTGCGGAGATTTGCAGTTGCAGCGGTGCGTCTGCGCTACCGTTCGGCAGCGGAACATGCTTCAGCACGGTGTCGAACAGCGGACGCATGTTGTCGGATTCCTGATCCAGTTCCAGCTTGGCAAAGCCGTTCAGGCCGGAAGCGTAGATGATGGGGAAATCCAGTTGTTCGTCGGTGGCACCCAGTTTGTCGAACAGGTCGAAGGTTTGGTCCACAACCCAGTCCGGACGTGCGCCCGGACGGTCAACCTTGTTGATGACCACGATGGGGCGCAGGCCCAGGGCCAGGGCTTTCTTGGTCACGAAACGGGTTTGCGGCATCGGGCCTTCAACGGCATCCACCAGCAGCAGCACGCCGTCTACCATGCCCAGTACACGTTCCACTTCACCGCCGAAGTCGGCGTGTCCCGGAGTGTCCACGATGTTGATGTGTACGCCTTCGTAATCGATGGCGGTGTTCTTGGCCAGAATGGTAATGCCACGCTCTTTTTCAAGATCGTTGCTGTCCATTACGCGTTCATCTACCTGCTGGTTCTCGCGGAAGGTGCCGGACTGGCGCAGCAACTGGTCAACGAGGGTGGTTTTGCCATGGTCCACGTGGGCAATAATGGCAATATTACGAATCTGTCGTGTCATTTTCGGAATTCGGTCGGTTGAAGCGGAAAAATCGTAAGATTCTATCACGTACAGCGCCAACTACCCAAAGCATTATCGCGACAAGCAATGATGATTTGGTTACACTGCGCGCCAAAATCCACGCAAACACAGATTATCAAGGAGTCGACCATGTATGACTGGGACGCCCTGTGGCATGAACATGAAGGTTATCGCACCGGTTTTGCCGTGCATCACAACGACGCCAACCTGCTGGCAGACGAGCTGTCGGCTAAGCTGATGAAGCCGGCCCAGCACCCCACGGATGTGGCAGTCTACGAGACCCCGGACAAATTCATCCTGGCAGGTCACGACGATGGCCTGCAGCTGCTGGAAGTGTTCAAGCACGGCATGTTCGACATCACCCTGCGCCTGGTCACCGAAGATGAAGGACTGGACGAACCTGCCCTGCCCTACGTGGAAATCCATGTCGACAACCTGGCCACAGAAGAGCAGTCGGTGTGGCGCGGCGCAGTGAGCCGTGACGAAGAAGGCCGTATCTGGGTGGGCAATCGCACACTGGAAGAGCAAGTCATGCCGGCCATGCCGTTTGACGAGCTGTCCTTTACCGATAACGCCCATTTCCGCGATGAACTGCATCGCGTGTGGCAGGAGGACTTGCCGCAGCTAAAGCCCTTGATTGATGCCTGGTTTGATCACACCGACCTGAGCGGCAGCGCCGAGCCGCATCATTATGGTGACGAAGCGCGGGTACAGCAGATTTGCGACCGCTACGCGGAAATCGTGCGTCGTGAACAAGCCGTACTGTCGCGCCAGTTTAGCGACGCCGAGCTGCAATTGATTGCCCACGTACTGAAGAATGTCCGCTTTGAAGAAGCAGCATCCTGCCGCGGCGTATGGCTGGCAGTGGAAACCTGCATGATCGACGAGGAGCTCGACCAGCATTTCAAGGTGGATGGCGAAGCCCTGCTGCTCAAGATGAAGAACCTGTCTTACTCTCAGGAAGTGGCACTGATCGAAGCGCTGTCGCCCCTGCCGGCCAGCTCCACCGCCGCCTGAGCCATCCAGAAATACCAGAGCCTGCCGGAACATGACGGCAGGCTTTTTTCATGGCGTACGCGGCAGGCAAAAAAAGGGGGCGATAGCCGCATCGCCCCGAATCCCATCCATACCAGTCAGAGGTGAAACACCTCCCACGGGGC
The DNA here is from genome assembly GCF_001515305.1 of Aquitalea pelogenes. Taxonomy (GTDB): domain Bacteria; phylum Pseudomonadota; class Gammaproteobacteria; order Burkholderiales; family Chromobacteriaceae; genus Aquitalea; species Aquitalea pelogenes. The sequence continues at coordinate 89,747 of NZ_LNQV01000003.1, read as the reverse complement.
ACACAGTACGTGTTGCAGATTACGCCGTCATGACAGGAAAGAAGGTCAGCACCACCTTGCCCAGATTGGCATTGGCTTCCATATGGGCATGCGCCTCTGTCACTTGCTGCCAGGGGTAGCAGCTATCCACCGTGGTTTTCAGTTTGCCCGCCGTGATGGCCGGCAGAATGGTGTCGGCCAGCGCCTGCGCCAGCGGGGCCTTTTTTGCCAGTGGCTGGGAACGCAGGGTGGAGCCAATCACTGACAGGCGCTTCATCAGCACCAGGCCCAGATTGAGTTCGGCCTTGCCACCCCCCATGATGCCGATATTCACCAGTCGTCCATCCTGCTTCAGGCTGGCGAGGTTTTCAGCCAGATAAGCAGCGCCTACCGGATCCAGAATCATGTCCGCCCCGCCCCATTCCTTCACCAGACGGGAAAAGGCAGGCGTTTCCTTGTAGTTGAATACTTGCTCCGCACCCATCTCGCGGCAGAATTGCAGCTTGTCTGCGCTGCCGGCACTGGCGAACGGGTGCGCACCCAGCAAGCGGGCCAGCTGGATGGCACAAGCCCCCACGCCACTGGCTCCGGCATGGATCAACACATGATCCCCGGCCTTGACCTGCCCCACCTGCACCAGATTCAGCCATGCCGTCATCCATGCCTCCGGCAGACTGGCGGCTTCCACCCAGGACATTTCATCCGGCTTGGCAATGGCCAGCACTTCATCCAGCAGCGCATATTCAGCATAGGCACCGCCTGCCACCAGGCCAAACACGGCATCGCCGGGCTGATGGCGGCTGTTGTCGTCCGCCTCCACCACGACACCGGCAATTTCCAGCCCCAGAATGGCGCTGGCACCGGGCGGCGGCGGATAATGGCCCTCTCGCTGCACAATGTCAGCCCGGTTGATGCCGGCCGCCATCACCTGCACCAGCAATTGGCCTGGCTGTCGCTGCGGACGCGGGGCTGCGCCGATATAAAGTGTTTCCACACCGCCCGGTGCATCTTGCAAAACTGCCTGCATCATCTTGCTTGCCTTTCCTTTTGCCGCCTGTACTCAGGCGAAATCCGCACTGCATGAAACTGAGCCAGATCAAGCAATGCATTCGAGTATTGTTTACAATGGCGCGCCATGACTGATCACTGCTTCCATTGCGGCCTGCCCGTCCCCGACGCTGTCGACTTCCCGGTGCGTTACCGGGAAAAGACCGAAGCCACCTGCTGCGCAGGTTGCCAGGCCGTCGCCCAGACCATCATCGACTCCGGCCTGTCCGATTACTACGCCCACCGCACGCAAGGCGCACGGCAGGCCGAGGCCTTGCCGGCAGATATTTTGCAGCAGATCAGGCTGTATGACTCGGAAGAGTTGCAAAAAAGCTTTGTGCACCAGCGCGACGAAAACAGCCGCGAGGCCGCGCTGATTCTGGAAGGCATTACCTGCGCTGCCTGTGTCTGGCTGAATGAGCAGCACATCCGCCAGTTGCCCGGCGTGCTGTCGGTGGACATCAACTATACCAGCCACCGGGCACGGGTTTGCTGGGACAACACCCGCATCAGGCTGTCACAGATTCTGGAAGCCATTTCGGCCATTGGCTACCGCGCCCATCCTTACGATACCGAGCGGCAAGAGGCGCTGGCGCAAAAGCAGCGCAAGCAGGCCATCAGCCGCCTGTGGGCAGCCGGGCTGTCCATGATGCAGGTGATGATGTACGCAGTGCCGGTTTACCTGGCACCGGATGGCGACATCGACCCGGACTTCCTCTGGCTGCTGCACTGGGCCAGCCTGATCCTGACCCTGCCGGTGATGCTCTATTCGGCAGTGCCGTTTTATCAGAACACCTGGCGCGACCTGAAATCAGGCCGCGTTGGCATGGACACGCCGGTCACCATCGGCATTTTCACTTCTTTCTTTGCCAGCCTGTGGGCGCTGATCAACAAGATTCCTCACGGTGTGTATTTCGATTCGGTGTCGATGTTCGTCTTCTTGCTGTTGGGCGGGCGTTATCTGGAAGGCATTGCCCGGCGCAAGGCGGGCGAGGCGACCGAAAGCCTGGTCAAGCTGATTCCGGCTTTTGCCCATCGCGCAGCCAACTGGCCGTCCAGCCGCGATACCGAGGAAGCCACCGTCGCCATGCTCAATGCAGGCGATGTGATTCTGGTGAAGCCGGGTGAAACCATTCCCGGTGACGGCGTGGTGCTGGATGGCAACAGTTCCGCCAATGAATCCCTGATCAGCGGCGAGAGCAAGCCGATTGCCAAACGGGTTGGCGACAGCGTGATTGCCGGCAGCGTCAATACCAGCAGCCCCTTGTATGTGCAGATCAGCCAGACTGGCCAGCAAACCCGGCTGGCCGGCATTGTGCGTCTGCTGGATCAGGCGCTGGCCGAAAAACCACGCCTTGCCGTGGCGGCCGACCGCTTTGCCAGCTGGTTTGTCGCCCTGCTGCTGCTGGCAGCTGCTGGCAGCTATATTGCCTGGCACTTCATCGAACCGGCACGCGCCTTGTGGATCATGGTGGCGGTACTGGTGGTGTCCTGCCCTTGCGCCCTGTCGCTGGCCACTCCGGCGGCACTGACCGCCGCCACCGGCCATCTGGCCGCACTGGGCTTGCTGACCACCCGCGGCCACGCACTGGAAACCCTGGCGCGGGTTACTGATGTGGTATTCGACAAAACCGGTACGCTGACGCATGGCGACATGCGCATGCGCGAGCAAATGCAACTGGGCACACTGCCTGCGGAACAGGCACTGGCCATTGCCGCTGCCCTGGAGCAGGCATCGGAACACCCGCTGGCGCAAGCACTGCGCCAGGCCGCCAGCACACTGCCCTGCCCGGCCACAAGCCGGCTGGACAACATTCCCGGCAAGGGGGTGGAAGGCGTGATTGATGGCACGACATGGCGGCTGGGTTCGGTCGAGTTCATCAACCAGTGGCTTGCCAGTCCGTTGACACTGCCAGCCGACTGGCAGGCCGACTGCACCCTGGTGGTACTGGCCAGCCAGGCTGGCGCGCAAGCTGTGTTTGCCATTGGCGATACGGTGAGAAGCGACGCCATCGACATGGTGGCCCTGCTGCAACAGCGCGGCATTTGTGTACACCTGCTCAGCGGCGACGGTGCAAACGCCGTGCAATACCTCGCGCGCAAGCTGAACATTGCCGACTGGCATGCCCGCGCCACGCCGGAAGACAAGCTCGCCTTTGTCGGCCAGCTGCAACAGGCAGGCAAGCGCGTGCTGATGGTGGGCGACGGCATCAACGATGCGCCGGTGCTGGCGCGGGCTGATGTATCGCTGGCAATGGGTGGCGGCACCGACGTAGCCCGCGCCAGTGGTGACATGGTACTGATGGGCGACCAGCTGGCCCTCATTCCGCAAGCACTGGCCCTGTCCCGCAAGACCCTGGGTGTAATCAGACAGAACCTGTGGTGGGCAGCCGGGTATAATCTGCTGGCCCTGCCGCTGGCCATGAGTGGTCACCTGACCCCGTGGCTGGCCAGCCTTGGCATGGCTGCCAGTTCGCTCATCGTGGTGAGCAACGCCCTGCGACTCGTCAAACGGAAATCCTGATGGAAAGTCTTTACCTGCTCATCCCGCTTAGCATCGTGCTGGCGTTTGTCATTGCCGTGGTGTTCTGGTGGGCCACCCGTTCCGGCCAGTTCGATGATATGGAAGGCCCGGCACATCGTATCTTGATGGATGACGACCGCGCCCCCACTGACAAAACCCCTGCCAGCAAGACCGGCACACCGGACGAGCACTAAACACAGCCAACTTGACGCGAGCATGGCTGACAGCACGGGGTGAATAGGCTAGCATGCCTTTCCCCCTACCCGTGCTGACTCACCGTGAAAACAGACTTCAGTTTCTTTGGCTCGCGCCGTTTTCTTCCCCTGTTCGGCACCCAGTTCCTGGGCGCTTTCAATGACAATCTGCTGAAAACAGCCATTGTGGTGCTGATCAGCTACCACGGCCTCACCTTGAGTGGCATGTCACCGGAATTGCTGGTCAATATGGCGGCCGGCGTGTTCATTCTGCCCTTCTTCCTGTTTTCCGCCACCGCTGGCAAATTATCCGAACGCTATGACAAGGCAGTGATTGCCCGCGGCGTGAAGCTGGCGGAAATCGCCATCATGCTGCTGGCCGGTGTCGGTTTCTTTTTGCATGCAGCAGGCCCGCTGATGGCTGCGCTATTCCTGATGGGCTGTCATTCCGCCTTCTTCGGCCCGCTGAAATATTCCGTCCTGCCGCAATACCTTAAGGAGCACGAGCTGGTAGGCGGCAATGGCATGATTGAAATGGGTACTTTCCTGGCCATCCTGATCGGCCAGATCATCGGCAGCCTGATGACCGAAGGCGGCCCGCTGCTGATTGTCTCCCTGCTATTGCTTACTGCAGTGTGTGGCTGGCTGTTCAGCCGCCGCATGCCAGCAGCACCGCCCGGCGCGCCGGATCTGCAGCTGTCCTTCAACTTCATTGGCGATTCGGTACGGCTGGTAGGCCAGGCCTGGCGTATTGCAGACGTGCGCAGTGCCATCCTCGGCATTTCCTGGTTCTGGCTGATGGGTGCCGTCTACACCACTCAACTGCCCACCTTTACCCGCCTGCACCTGGGCGGTGATGCACAGGTTTATACCGTCATGCTGGCGCTGTTCTCCATCGGCATCGGTCTGGGTTCGGTGATTTGCGCCAAACTGTCGCATGGCCGTTTGCAACTGGGGCTGGTATTGCTGGGCAGCGCAGGCATGACGGTATTTGGTGCCGACCTGGCATTGGGCGCCATGCAACGCTACCAAGGCAGCCTGATGCCGCTGGGCACTTTCCTCATGCAACTGGGCAGCTGGCGCCACATGCTGGATGTAGCGATGCTGGGCTTTTTTGGCGGTTTCTTTACCGTACCGCTGTATACCTGGCTGCAAATCTCCAGCCCTGACAGCTTCCGTTCGCAAGCCATCGCAGCAAACAACATCATCAACGGCTTTTACATGGTGGCAGCGGCACTGGCCAGCGTGGTGGTGCTGCAAAAATTCGGCAATATTGCGTATTTGCTGCTGGGCACGGCCATGCTGAACATTCTGGCTACCTTGCACCTGCTGTGGCAGGCACCGGTCATCTGGCAGCAGCGTAGCAGCTGGCTGAAAGCAACAATCGAACAATAAGCAATAAAAAAAGGCTGGCACCACCAGGTGGCACCAGCCCCAAGAGCATTCGGCGGCGTCAAGGCCCGAAACCGCCGAAAGCGGGAGGTTCGCCAGCAACACAGCTGTTGCCGGCGATTGAAACCAGTCCTGATCAGACCGGTTTCCGCGGGTACTGAGTGTCAGTCAGTGCTGGCTATTTTCTTTTGCTGCGGCCGTTTCGTCCAATTGATTACCATTTCGGTATTGATATAAATTTTCTATCACCATGCACGCACACAACGCTTTGGCAGCCGGGATTCATCATGTAGCCATCATCACGGCTGATTACCCGCAAGCCCGTGACTTCTACCACCGCATTCTTGGTTTGCCGATTGTCAGCGAAGTCTGGCGGGCGGAACGCAGCTCATGGAAATTGAATCTGGCCTTGCCGGATGGTTGCCAACTGGAACTGTTCAGCTTTCCGGCGCCACCGGCGCGCGTCAGTCGGCCGGAGGCTTGCGGCTTGCGCCATCTGGCCTTGCGCGCAAGCAATCTCGGAGAGGTGCGCCAGACGCTGATTCAGCAAGGTGTACCGTGTGAGGATATCCGGCTGGATGAAATCACCAACCGGCAGTTTTTCTTCTGCCAGGGGCCGGATGAGCTGCCGATTGAATTCTATGCGGACTGATGCTGGCGGATGTAGTCGATGAAAGCTGCCGGCGGCATGGGCCGGGCAAACAGATAGCCCTGCGCATAGTCACAACCGGCCTGTCGCAGCAGTTCCAGTTGTTCCGGGGTTTCCACCCCTTCGGCGATGATCTTCATTCCCAGCTTGTGGCCCATGGCAATCACTGCCTCGGTAATGGCGCGGTCGGTATTGTCATTGGCCAAGCCCTGTATGAAGCTGCGATCTATCTTCAGATAGTCGATATTGAATTTCTTCAGATAGGACATGGCGGAGTAGCCGGTGCCAAAGTCGTCGATGCTGACTTCCATTCCCGCCTGGTGAAAGCCAAGCAAGGTATTCACCACAATCGGCCGCTCATCCAGCAGCAGGCTTTCGGTGATTTCCACCGAAATACAGGAGGCGGGCAAGCTGCGCGCCGCCAACTCCTGCGGCCACAGGCCACAGTCCCCGCTGATCAGTTGCCGTGGTGAGATGTTGACGCTGACCTGCCCGCTCGGCCATTGCTGCAGCAAGTCCATGGTTTGCTGGAACACCAGGTTGCCGATATCGCCGATCATGCCGATTTCTTCTGCCACGGCAATGAACTCGCCAGGCAGACGGATGCCATCCGTGGGGTGATGCCAGCGTAGCAGCGCTTCAGCCTTTACAGGCAAGCCGTCCTGCAAGGCAATGATGGGCTGGAACCAGGCTTCGAAATGGTTTCCTGCCAATGCTTGTCGCAACTGCTTGCCAATGGCCTGACGCCGCAGCGCTTCCTCTTGCAAGGACGGGGTGAAGTAACTGAAACAATTGCGTCCGTTGGCCTTGGCGGCATACATCGCCTGGTCGGCATAACTGACCAGCGTTTCCTGCTGCTGGCTGTCGTCGGGATAGAGCGCGATGCCGATGCTGGCAGACACATAGACTTCGTTGCTGCCCAGCAGGAATGGCATATGCAGCAAGCGGATGATTTTGCTGGCCACCATGCCGGCCGCCTGTGCATTATTGATGTCCGAGAGAATGACCACGAATTCGTCCCCCCCCTGGCGCGATACGGTGTCGCTACTGCGCACCACGGCCTGGATGCGCTCTGCGGCCTGAATCAGCAACTGGTCACCCACGTGGTGACCCAGCGTGTCATTCACTTCCTTGAACCGGTCCAGATCGATGAACAGCAAGGCCAGCGTACTGCCCTGGCGACGCGCCCGCTCCAGCTCTTCAGACAGACGGTCGCGCAGCAGGCGCAAATTGGGCAGGCCGGTGAGCGCATCGTAATTGGCCTCGCGCCAGATGGCCTGCTCCATCTGTTTGCGCTCGCTGATATCCAGTATCAGGCCAACCAACCCGCCCAGGCTGCCATCGGCCTTGTCAAACGTGGCCTTGTAGAACACCACGTCGTGCCGGCTGCCGTCGGCATATTGCACCTGTGCCTCGTACACCTGCGTGCCACGACTGTTGAACAGGCTTTGGTCTGCCGCGTGATAGCGTGCGGCAAGGTCCGGCGGCGACAGGTCGAATACCGAATAGCCAATCAATTGCTCGCGCGGGGTGCCGATGAATTGCTCGAATGCGACGTTACAACCGATGTAACGCCCCACCTCATCCTTGTAGAAAACCGGGTTCGGAATGGTATCCACCAAGCGGGTGATGAACTGCAACTGGTCTTTCACTGCACGTTCGGCGTCGTTACGCTCAGTCACATCCATCAGCATGCCGATGATGGCAGGCCGACCAGCAAAGCGGGTACTGACACCGAACACCTCGACATCCAGCCCCTCGCCATCCTTGCGCACGCCACGAAAGCTGTAATGACTGCTTTGTACCTGGCCGCTCAGGCGGAGGGTCAGCTGCTCGCGCACCAAGGGCCTGTCACCCTCTGCCGTGAGGTGTTGCGGCCCCATGCCCGCGCATAATTCCTGAGCCGAATAGCCGAACAGGCTGGCGAGGCGCTCGTTCACGAAGACAAAACGGTCATCCTGAATGACATACACGCCGATCAGCGCATTGCTGCACAAGCCGCGCAATAATGGCACGGCCTCATGCAGCAAGCCTTGCAGGATGGAATCGAATGGGGTCATGGTGTCGACTGGGAAGCTGGCAGCTTATGCAGTATAGGAGGCTGCACACTGTCATGAATTGATTACAGCGTGCAGGATACCTCAGTCGACTATAGATGGGTGGAAGATGGACCGAATTTAAAGCTTGAAGCGGCTGATGCTGGTGCGCAGCGTGCCAGCCAGACCTGCCAGCGCACTGGCAGACTGGGCTGCAGCGCGCGCCTTGGCATGATTACCATCAGCCTGCTGGGCAATCTTTTCCACGTTAAGTGCGATATCGCGGCTGGCGGCATCCTGCTCGCTCAGCGCTTCGGAAATGCCGCTGACAGCACTGCCCACCTGCCGTGCACCTTCCTGAATGGCCTGCAGGCTGTCACTGGCACTGGCGGCACTGCTGACGCCTTGCTCTACCTGTGCCACGCCCTGCTCCATGTGCTCCACCGCCATGCGCGCGCCAGTCTGGATCTTGCTGACTGTATCGCTGATCTGCAAGGTCGATTGCGTGGTGCGCTCTGCCAGTTTGCGCACTTCATCCGCCACCACGGCAAAGCCGCGCCCAGCTTCACCGGCCCGCGCCGCCTCGATGGCTGCGTTAAGGGCCAGCAGATTGGTTTGGTCGGCAATGTCACGGATTACGGTCACCACTTCGGCAATGCGTTCGACAAGCCATCCAGTTGTTTTACAGTTTGGCCGGCCTGCTGCACTGCCGTGGCAATCTCGCTCATGGTGTGGGTGGCTTGTCCGACAACATGCGCGCCGCTATGCGACTTTTCATTGGCATCCACTGCCATTTCACGGGCCAGTTCGGCATGCCGCGCCACCTGGTTGATGCTGCTGCTCATTTCTTCCACGCAGGCTGCCATGGTGCTGGCGGATGAATTCTGTTCGCCAGAAGCAGCCGAGACATCCTCTGCAATGCTGACCAGTTGCTGGGCCTGCACCGAAAGTGCAATCAGGCTGCTTTCCACCTCACCGATCATGCTGCGCAGATGACTGCTCATCTCGTCGGCAGCGTGCAACAAATCGCCCACTTCGTCCTGGCTTGTCACTTCAAAATGCACGGTCAGGTCACCATCCGCCACCTTGCGGATAACCTCGACTGCACCAGCCAGCGGGCGGGCTACCCAGCGCTTGCTGGCCCAGTAGGTAGCACCCGACAACAGCGCAATGATGATGACAGTGCCCAGTGCCAGGCGGATACGCATGGCATTCAATTGCGTGGCGAATTCATCCTCATAGCTGCTGGCGGCCACAATCCAGCCCCAGCGCTGAAAGGTGTCAAACACGGCGATCTTGGGGCGGGCGGCTTCATCACTACCCGGCTTGGCCCAGTGGTAATGCAGGACGCCTTGCTTTTGCTCCAGCATCACCCGGTTGATGGCGATACCGTCCTTGTCCTTGAAGTCCAGCAGATTCTTGCCCTGCGAATGCGGGTGAATCATCATGCGGCCCGGTTCGCGGCGGCTGTCAAAGGCATAGATGTAGCCGGATTCGCCAAAACGCACCGACATGATTTTCTGCCGCAAGGCAGCCAGGCTGGCGGTGAATTCCTCTCCGACAAACAGTGCTGCTACCACCTGTCCGGCCTCGTTGGTCAGCGGGGTGTACAAGGTCATGAAATCCCGACCGAACAACTGGGCCGGGCCGGTATAAGACTGACCGGCATTCAGGCTGGCATAGGCTGGCGAATCGTGACTAAGTGGTGTGCCAACGGCACGACTGCCATCTTCCTTCTTGACTGAGGTGGCAATGCGCACCCACTCGCTGCCATCTTTGACAAACACCGTTGCCAGCGAACCGCTCATGCGGGTGAAGCGGTCCACCTCATTGTTGGCGTTGTTGATGATGTGCTCGCCAATCCGCAGCTGGGGTAGCTGTTTGCCGGCACTTTCCACCCGCTCGCCACCCACGACCACCGGGCCGGCAAGCACGTTGCGCAAGGCCACCTCTGCCAGCGCGGCAGAGCGCTCCAGCTGTGCTGCATAAGCATCCATCATGTCGATGACCTGCCGGTTGGCCTGCTGCATTTCCTGCTGCATCTGGCTTTCCATGCGTAAACCTTGCCAATGCGTCAGCCAGGTTCCGGCAATGCCAAGAACAATAATCAGCAACAAGCAAAGCACCAGATTGAGCTTGGCGGCAATACTGAGGGAAGAAGGTAAAAGGTGGCGGGATTCGGACATGATAAAAACTGGATAGTGGGCTGGGAGTGAGATGCAGCACTTTGCTGCCTGTTATTACATTGGTCTAATTCTTGTGGCGGATAATAATATGGAAATGAATTAGCCAATTCACTAGAACAGCCACCATTGATTAAAATCAAACTCATTACACTCTCGGCCGAGTGGACATTTTGTCCGGTCAGCATCACCTTGCTGCAAGTGCACAACAAGAATGCACTACTCATCACTGATTCAGCACAAGCTGTCGTCTGGATGACGCTCTGCATCATTTGATTGTTGCCCCCACCGCCTGCATGCAACTGGTGTTTCAACAACAAGTGCTTGCCCTTGGCGAACTGACCATGTCATGAACTTGCTGGTGCTCAAGTAGTCAGACGTCCGAAAATGCATGATTGCGCCTGCACATCATGGTCATTCCGGGCTATATAAAGAAGGCAGTGCACATTTCTATTTTCGCCAAGGAGCATATGTCCATGTCCTTGCCCTCAACATTGTTATGCACCTGCCTGCTGCTTGGCGCCGCCAGCGCATGGGCCGAGCCTGGCAAACCGACGCTGGACCTGGAATGTGACTACCTGCCGAATGTCTGCAACCTGCCGGAAGATGCCAACCCCGGCCTGATGATTGAAATCGGCAGTGAGGCCATCCGTCGTGCCGGTTTTGTGCCGAACGTGAAAATCCGCCCCTGGGTCCGGGCCATGCGCGAAGTACTGGCCAGCCCCACTGCCCTGATCATTTATTTCGCCCGCACGCCGGAACGCGAACCTTTGTTCAACTGGATTGTGGTGACCAACACCACGGATTTCCGTTTTTTTACCCGCAACGGTGCTGAGCCATGCAATAGTCTGCAACAAGCCATCAGCCGGGGGCTGATTGGTGTACGGGCAGGTTCAAGCGTGCGCAGCTGGCTGATACAGCAAGGCGTCAGCGCAGCATCGCTTGCAGAAGGCCAACTGCCAGAAATGGCCAAGATGCTTAACGCAGGGCGGGTTGGCAGCTTTCTGGGGGCATCCATCACGTTTAACCAGACCTACCAGGCACAGCACGGCAAGCTGCCAACAGAAGGTGCCGTGGTGTACAGCAGCCAAAGCTGGCTGGCTTCCGGCCCCGCTTTTTCACCGGCCACAGCAGCCAGACTGGCCAAGGCCATCAACGAAATGAAACAGGATGGTTTCTATGAGCAGGCCATGCGCAAATACATGCACTGATGCAGGTCATGCCTGACGCAGGACTTTGCGCACGCTGAAGCAGGCCAGCACTCCCCACAACACGGCCAGCCCATTCCCCAGGGTAAACAACACATGAAAAGGTCTGGCCTCGGTCAGCCAACCCTCCAGATGATTTTCCCCCAGCAGCAAAGACAGGACACACAGCAATATGGTGGCTGCATGCTTGATACGGATATCTGATTGCCGGGCAGACCAGCCAAAGACAAAAGCGATAAACAAGTCGAAATAGGCAATTTCCCGCTGCCAGTGTTCGGACATCGCCCAGGTGGTACCCGCCGCCGTCCAGCCCGGCATCAGCAAATGCGAAACGGCCGCGCAAACTGCGACAGCCGCCCATAGCCGCAGCAAGATATCAAAACGCGCATGCAGCCAGCCATGCGATTCTTTGCACAATGCCATGCTCAGGCTCCACTTTTCATGAACAAGACGCTGGCAATCACAGCGCCGGGGGAGGTTTTGCGGCACATCCCACCGACCCATGGCCAATGAAAAATGCAGACAGTGGCGGAGCATCACGATGCATGCGCATGAAGATCGGCATGGTGTGCCTTGGCTGTGCTCGGTTCACTGGCGAGCGGGATGTGCAAAATTGGCACATGATAATACTTGTATGTCATGATTGGCCATCGCCCTGAAAATACCATCATGAACCGCGCCATTCTGCTGCTGCTCGCCGCCCTCGCCTGCCCAACTCTTTACGCCAAAGCACCGCCGCCTGCCGGCAATCAGCCGGATGAAGCCCAGCTGATAGAGCATGGCAGCTATAGCAACAGGGACGGCAACACGGTACACCGCCCCGCTCACAGCAAGTCTGGCAAGGTACCGCTGGGGGCGACCGCCAGATGCCGGGATGGCAGTTACAGTTTCAGCCAGCACCATCGCGGCACCTGCTCCCGCCACGGCGGGGTAAGCGCCTGGCTGGGATAAGGTGTAATCCACAAGGAACAAACCCAGCCCGCACCGCGCTCAGGCAAATACTGCAACCACCTGACGTGACAGTGCGACGAGCTCGCCATCCGGCCCGTACAGATGTGCATCCTGATTGGCATAGCCATCACGCGCGGCCACCAGGCTGGCATCCATGCGCCACCAGCCTTCATTGCCAAGCGGTTCGCCGTGGTGCACGAACTCCAGCTCCCAGCTGATGGTGCTGGCCGGGGCATGCCCCTGCACCAACGACAGTGCCACTGGCGGAATGGCATCGGCCATGGCGACAATCTGCTCCTCGCCCATCAGTCCCGGGTCACGCTGTCGCAGCAGGATACGGTTTGTCGTCGCGTGATGGCCGCTGAAAGGCAGGCTACCTTCCACCCAGCGGTAGGCATAGTGACGGGTAAATTCGGGTGACATGCCTGCGATGAACGGCAACTCCGGCCCGGCGCTGCTGTCGGTGGCCAACGGTTTGACCTCCGGCTTGAACGACAAGGCGGAATCCCTGGAAGCGCCAAAGACCGCAACAAACATGGCTGCCACCTGCTCACCCGCCATCAAGCGTGCCGCCACCTGCACGGCAGCACGCCCCTGGCGCAGCAGTTCCACCCGCAGGCCAAGCTGGCCTGCAGCCGCCGGGGCAACAAAGGTGGTGTGCAGCGACCACAAGGGCGGGAGATCCGGCATGGCCGCCCGCATGGCGCGCACCGCCAGCAAGGCCTGTATACCGCCAAACAAGGTTCGCCCCTGCGCCCAGCCATCATCCACCTCGGCTTGAAACAGGCCAGGCTGGCCGATGACGGGGGTGATGCTGTGGCAAACATCATCAATATGCATGCTGATTTCCCTGGATGTGATGACTGGAACAAACATTGACCGGCAGTCTAGCAGTGGCATCTTGCGTTTTGCAGTGGCAATATCGACAACATCAATGTCAATACTGCCAAAACATGCATCAACTTCGCGTACTGCTGCTGGAAGGCTGTTATGCCGGTAGCGTGACCGGCTTGGTCGATTTGCTGCATTTCGCCAACCAGATTGCAGCCTACAAAGGCAGGTCCAAACCATTCGACTGGCGCTTGTTCAGCCTGGACGGCCAAGCCGTCACCACGGCGTCCGGTATTGTGCTGACAGCGGATGGAGGGCCGGAATTGACCGACGCTGCCGATACGCTGGTACTGCCGCCAATCAGCTATCGACGCCTGAGCGATTTTGAAACCCGGCTGATGGCAGAACAGACCGCAGGCGCATTGGCAACACGCCAGCATGCAGCAGGCCGCCGTGTGATGTCGTTCTGCACAGGCGTACCCCTGCTTGCCGAGCACGGCTTGCTGGATGGCCGGCAGGCGACTGTCAGCTGGTGGCTGCATCACTGGTTTCGTCAGCGCTACCCCAAGGTTCTGCTCCAGGATTACACCACCTGTAGCGAGTCCGATGGCATCTGGTGCGGCGGCGCCACCACCTCTTATATCGACCTGGCCTTGCGCCTGATCCGGCATGAAGGAGGTGCTGAACTGGCCATGTCATGCTCGCGGCTGATGCTGACCGACCTCAACCGGGTCAGTCAGGCACCTTATATCACCATGCGGAGTTTTGCCGGACACGACGACGAGCTGGTCCTGCGCTGTCAGGACTGGCTTCAGCGGCAGCTTGATCAGCCATATAGGCTGGAGGCACTGTCAGCCAGCGTCGGCGCCAGTGAGCGCACGATAATGCGACGATTCCAGCAGGTACTGGGCCAACCACCGCTGCGCTACCTGCAGCAGCTGCGTTTGCAAGCAGCACGTCATCTGCTGGAAACCAGCACCCTGCCGCTGGATGAAATTGTCAGCCGGGTGGGCTATGCCGATATCGCCAGTTTTCGCCGCCTGTTTCAGCGCGAACTGCATTGCACCCCGGCAGAATACCGACGCCGTTTTGCCAGCTAAGCGGGCAAGCCAACGCGTTGGTTGCGCAAGCGCCATCGGCAAACAAATCAAAAAGCCAGATATGATGCCCGCCTCGGCATCCCTCTCGCCAAGCACCCCGCCATTCATCACCGTGCCGCGTCGTCGGATTAATGGACTGTTTGTGGCAGGCAGGCCTCAGCCTGATTGCTGCCTTTGCGGATATGAATATGCATCCACGGCGGGACGGCAGACTTGGCACAAGCGCAGCCAAATCAATTGGCATATGATGATATGAGATTGCCGCCTGGATAGGTGGCTGCTGCCGGCCAGACCGTCTCCAAAGGATATGCCATGATCAAGATCCGCCGATACTTTCAGTACCAGATGGGCGGACTTGTCCTCCTCATTGGCCTGGCATTTACTCTGGGCGGCTACGCCTTGATGAGCAAGGTCGCGGAGGACGAGGCAGAAGCCACGTTAAGGTTGATCACCAACGAGTCCGGCGCAGCCATGAATCATTTGCTGCTCCCGGCTACCACGTTGCTGAAACTGCTTTCCAACGTTCCCGACCTGAAAACGGGCCAGGAAAAAGACTGGATGGACCGCCTTTCCGCGCAAACTTCGATATTGCGCGATCAACCCATGCTCAACAGTGTTTATGTCGGCGGCCCGCAAGGACAGCTTCTATTGCTGCGAGCACTCAGGGATGAGTGGGACCACACCAAATTCAAGGCAAGTCCCGAGGCGCGCTGGCTTGTCCAGCTGCAAAGGGTTGGCAACAGCCGGGGCGAAGCCCAGGACTGGGTTTATCTGGATGACAAGCTCCGCATACTGGGGCGCAAGCGCATGCCGGGCACTGAGGACTATGACCCGCGCAGCAGACCGTGGTACCAGGCCAGCCGTCAAAACAATGGGGTATTTCGTACCGAAACCTACAAGTTTTATTCATCAGGAAAAGTCGGTATCACGCTTGCCAACGACATGCACGATGGCTGGGTTATCGCAATGGATATCAGCCTCGACTCCCTGCAAGAAGAGCTGGCCAGAATGGCAACGGCCTATGCCGGCTATATTGGGCTGTTCGAACAAACCGGTGCCATCATTTCCGCCAACCTCAAAGAAAGCAGCGCCAACGATTTCTTCAAGGGCCTGGTTGAGAAAGGTGGCATTGCTGATGGCAAAGACCTGAAATGGATGGTCGATCCGCACGGTCAGTCCTGGTGGATGGGCACGGCAAATGTCAAGCTGCAGAAATATGATGACATATTCCTCCACGTTGCCGTTCCACGTGACCGCCTGCTGGCGAAGGCCCAGAAGCTGCGTAATTTTTTGCTGGCCCTCACCTTGCTGATCACGCTTCTTACCCTGCTACTTGCACAACGCAATTCAGACCGGATTGCATTCGTATTCCAGACACTGGCAGACCGGGCCAACGCGCTGGTCAATTTTGATTTCCGGCAGTTTGCTCAATCCAAAACCCGTATTGCCGAAATTGCCCAACTGGAAACCGGGCTTGAGCGCGCCCGGACCAGTAGCGCAAACTTTTTGCACTTGCTGGAAAAGGTATCGCGGGAAGCAGACCTCGACAAATTGCTGCCCATGGTCGTCGAAGAAACAAGCGAAGCAGCACAAGGAGAGTTTGCCTGGCTCTACATTCAGGACGGCACAAACTGGACTTTGCGTGCACAGCGCGGTGATCGCAACGGAAATGATTGGCTGGCAAAGTACCAGAGGCAGCTTGAGGAAAATGGCGCTGCCCACTTGCGTCCGGATGAGCCGATGGATGGCCGCTATGCACTGATGCTCCCCCTTTCTGGCCGGCGGGGCCAACTATTGGGACTGCTCATCATTGAACGCCAGCAAGCATTCAGCGAACATCACCGCAGTTTTGTCGAAGCGCTTTCCGGCTTTGCCGCCTTGACGCTGGAATCACGGGAATTGGTTGTTCAGCAAAAGCGGCTGTTTGAATCTTTCATCCAGCTGCTGGCAGAAGCGGTGGATGCCAAAAGCCCGCATACGGGCGGCCACTGCCACCGCGTTCCCATCCTGACCGAATGGTTGGTGGAACTGGCCGCCAACAGCGATGCACCCTGCGTCGCCAGTTTCGAAGTCGACGACGAGGTGCGCGAAGCAGTGCACATCGCGGCATGGCTGCACGACTGCGGCAAGGTGGTCACCCCCGAGTATGTTGTCGACAAGGCAACCAAACTGGAGACGCTGTACGACCGCATTCACGAAATCCGGACGCGCTTCGAGGTATGCAAACGCGAGGCGGAACTGGCTCACTGGAAAGCAGCTTACCCGCAAGGACTGCCGGCCATTGAAGCCGCGCAACTCGCCGACGAATTGAAAGCCCTGGATGAGGATTTTGCCTTTGTCGCCGAGTGCAATCTGGGTAGTGAATATATGTCAGAGGATGCAATCGCACGCATCAGACAGATTGCAGCCAGAACCTGGACACGAACCATCGACGACCGGATCGGCCTTTCACACGATGAAATGCACCGCCGTTGCAGCAGGGACAGCGAATCATTGCCCACCCAGGAATATCTACTGAGCGACAAACCCGAGCATCGAATTTCACGTCCGCCAGGGCAATCCTTTGCCGATGACAACCCGTGGGGATTCCGGATGCAAGTGCCTGAACTGCTCTACGACCGTGGCGAAGTCAAGAATCTAGCCATCCAGCGGGGTACATTGACCGACGAAGAACGTTACAAGATCAACGAGCACATCGTACTGACCATCAAAATGCTGGAAGCCATGCCCTTCCCCCGGCACTTGAAGGCTGTGCCGGAAATAGCCGGCGGTCACCACGAGCGGATTGATGGCAAGGGCTACCCCAGAGCCGTCCCGGCCACGGCCATGAGCATCCCGGCACGCATGATGGCCATTGCTGACGTATTTGAAGCACTGACTGCAACCGACCGCCCGTATAAACAGGGGAAAAGCGTAGATGAATCGCTGGACATCATGCGCCATATGGCACGCGGAGGACACCTTGACGTTGAGCTGTTCGCCCAGTCGGATATTCCGGCCCGCTATGCGTCGCGATTCCTGGCCGGGAGGCAGGCTGGTTCAGCCTAGCGAGAACGTGTATCTATGATGAGCCCCAATAACAGGGCGCCGCCCAAGCTGCGCCTCCTCATTCCCGCCGCCTGGCCTGCACCAGGCCCGACTGTTCCACCACATTCCCCGTACAGCGCTGCGAGCTGCTGCCAGATACGATCGAACGCAGGTATGAACTGGCGCCGTCCGTAGATGTAGCAGATCTGTTTCCATGACACGACCGGCCTGATGCTGCCGGGTTTGTCCGTGCTGTATAGCTGCGCCTCTTCCGGTATAGTATTGGTCATTCTTGACGGGCTTTATTGCTGCTCAAAAGACCCAATATTTTATATCCCGGACCAGCAACCGGATAAAATTCAAAAGGTCACCACGGCATGCCCATACAAATCAAAGGTTTAGATTAATTATGCTGCTGATGATCGACAACTACGACTCTTTTACTTACAACCTGGTGCAGTATTTCAGCGAGCTCAAGCAGGTTGTCCGCGTTTATCGCAACGATGAAATCACCATTGAAGAGATCGAAGCGCTGGCACCGCAATATCTGGTTGTCTCGCCTGGTCCCTGCACGCCGAACGAAGCGGGTATTTCTGTCGCAGCCATCCAGCACTTTGCCGGCAAGCTGCCCATCATGGGTGTCTGCCTTGGCCATCAGGGCATTGGCCAGGCTTTTGGCGGCAAGATCATCCATGCCAAGCAACTGATGCATGGCAAGGTGTCTCCGGTGCATCATCACGATATCGGCATGTTCCGTGGCCTGCCCAATCCGGTTAACTGCACCCGTTATCACTCGCTGGTGATCGAGCGCGAGTCCTTGCCGGACTGTCTGGAGATTACCGCCTGGACCGAAGATGGCGAAATCATGGGCGTGCGTCACAAAACCTTGCCGATTGAGGGTGTACAGTTTCACCCGGAATCCATCCTGACCGAGCACGGTCATCAGATGCTGGATAACTTCCTCAAGGAATTTGCCTGAGCAATATGGACACCTCGCTGTTGCAGCGAGGTTCTTTCCTGTGCCGGCCTGCCTCCACACCGGCCACTGTGAATCTAAGGATATCTGCATGCTTACCCCCCAGGCCGCGCTGAACCGGCTGATTGACGGCAACGAACTGTTTTTTGATGAAATGCTGGATCTGATGCGTCAGATCATGCGCGGCGAGCTGACCCAGGCCCAAACCGCAGCCATCCTGATCGGCCTGCGTACCAAAGTGGAAAGCGTGTCGGAAATTGCCGCTGCCGCCACGGTAATGCGTGAATTTGCCACGCCGGTGCCGGTTTCCCGGCACGATCATCTGATCGACACCTGCGGCACCGGTGGCGACAAGAGCCATACTTTTAATATTTCCACCACCGCTGCATTTGTGGCTGCGGCCGCTGGTGCACGCGTAGCCAAGCATGGTGGCCGTTCGGTGTCGTCAAGCTCTGGTAGCGCCGATGTGCTGGAACTGCTGGGCGTCAATCTGAACCTGACGCCAGAACAGGTTGCGCGTTGCATCGACGAAATCGGTGTCGGTTTCATGTTTGCCCCCAATCACCACAGTGCCATGAAGCACGTGGCTCCCATCCGCAAGGAACTGGGCGCGCGCACCATCTTCAACATCCTCGGCCCGCTGACCAACCCGGCCGGGGCGGATCATCAGGTAATGGGCGTGTTTCACCCCGACCTGGTCGGCATTCAGTCGCGCGTGCTCAAGCAACTGGGCAGCAAGCACGTGATGATTGTGCATGGGCTGGACGGGCTGGATGAAATCACCCTCAGCGCCTGCACGCTGGTGGCCGAGTTGAAAGACGGCCGCATTGAAGAATACACGCTGGACCCGCGCGAACTGGGCTTTGAATTCTTCGAACTCAAGGAAATCCAGGCCAGTACCGCCGCACAATCGCGCGACATTTTACTGTCGGTGCTGGATAATCAGCCCGGCCCGGCCTACGACATTGTCGTACTCAATGCCGGTGCGGCCATTTATACTGCTGATGTTTGCGCCAGCCTGAGCGAAGGCATTGCCCTGGCCCGCCAGGTTCTGGGCACAGGCAAGGCACGGCAAAAGCTGGACCAGTTGATTGCGCTCAGCCAGTCCCTGGCAGCTTGAGTCTTATACTTTCCTTTTCGCGGCCATCCTTCCCTGATGGCCGGTTTTACTGATTTTTGATTACGAGATTTTGCCTAACATCATGAGCACACCTTCCAAAGACATTTTCAAGGCCTACGATATCCGTGGCATCGTCGGCAAGACCCTGACTGTTGAAGTGGCACAGGAGATTGGCCACGCCATTGGTTCCGAAGCGCAAGTCCGCAAGGTGAAAGCCATTGTGATCGGTCGCGACGGCCGCCTGTCCGGCCCGGACCTGAGCGATGCACTGGCCAGCGGCATTCGCGCTGCTGGTGTGGATGTGATTGATGTGGGCCGCGTGGCCACGCCGATGCTGTACTTTGCCGCGTACGAACTGGGCACCCTGTCCGGCGTGATGGTGACCGGCAGCCACAACCCGCCGGATTACAACGGCTTCAAGATGATGCTGGCCGGTGACACCCTGGCTGGCGACGACATCCAGCGTCTTTACCAGCGCATCAAGGACAAGGACCTGAGTCATGGTGAAGGCGGCTACCGCACTCATGATATCGTGGACGCCTACCTGGATCGCATCACCAGCGATATCAAGCTGGAACGCAATATGAATATCGTGGTGGATTGCGGTAACGGCGTGGCAGGTGCCTTTGCTCCGGTGCTGTTCCGCCGCCTGGGCTGCCGCGTACGCGAGCTGTTCTGCGAAGTGGATGGCACCTTCCCCAACCACCATCCGGACCCGGCCAAGCCGGAAAACCTGCAGGATGTGATTGAAGCGCTGGCCAAGACCGACTCCGAACTGGGCCTGGCGTTTGACGGTGACGGCGACCGCCTGGGCGTGGTGACCAAGGATGGCAACATCATCTGGCCGGACCGTCAGCTGATGCTGTTTGCCGCCGACGTGCTGGAACGCAACCCCAAGGCCAAGATCATCTACGACGTCAAATCCACCCGTCTGCTCAAACCGTGGATTCTGGAAAACGGCGGCGAGCCGGTGATGGCCCGTACCGGTCACAGCTTCATCAAGGCCAAGATCAAGGAAACCGGCGCCCTGCTGGCTGGTGAAATGAGCGGCCATGTATTCTTCAAGGAACGCTGGTACGGCTTTGATGACGGCATGTACGCCGGCGTGCGCCTGCTGGAAGTGCTGTCACGCGTGGAAGACCCCAGCGCCGTGCTCAATGCGCTGCCCAACGCCATCTCCACCCCGGAACTCAACCTCAAGATGAAGGCCGAAGGCGAGAACCACGCGCTGATTGCCAAACTGCAGGCATCGGCCAAGTTTGAAGGGGCTGACGAAGTGAATACGCTGGATGGCCTGCGCGTAGAGTACGCAGACGGTTTTGGCCTGGCGCGTGCCTCCAACACCACACCGGTAATCGTGCTGCGTTTTGAAGCGGACAATGCCGAAGCGCTGGAACGCATCAAGGCCGACTTCCGCCGTGTGCTGTCTGCCGCCACGGACGCCGCACTACCGTTCTGAGCGGAACTGATTGCATGACGGTGGCGCAATACTGCCTGCCATCGCAATCAAGCCCACTCGGATATTCACCGATATAGTGCAGCACTGGTCGCTTGGCTATAATGGCGACCAAACCAGACCACAAGGGACATGCAAAGCCATGTCCCTTGTCATTATCGACAGGGCGAAACCCTACCCTGTCCAGAAAGGACAAGCATGTACGCACAGGCTGCCAGCAGCTTTAGCACCGTACGCGATCTGCTGCGTTTTGCGGTGTCGCGTTTCAACCAGGCCGGCCTCACCTATGGCCACGGCACCGACAATGCCCACGACGAAGCCGCCTACCTCATCCTCACCACGCTCAAGCTGCCGATCGACCGGCTGGAACCCTATCTGGATGCCCGCTTGCTGCCGACCGAAGTCAAGGACGTGGTAGACCTGATTGAACGTCGTGCCGAAGAAAAAGTACCGGTGGCCTATCTCACCCACGAAGCCTGGCAGGGTGAATTCAGCTTCTATGTGGACGAACGCGTGCTGGTGCCGCGCTCTTTCATCTACGAACTGCTGGGTGAACCGCTGCAACCGTGGATTGAACATCCCGAACTGGTACATCGCGCGCTGGACTTGTGCACTGGCTCCGGCTGCCTGGCCATCCAGCTGGCGCACCATTACCCGGATGCTGAAATCGACGCCGTGGACATTTCGCTGGATGCGCTGGAAGTGGCCGCCATCAATGTCCAGAACTACGGTCTGGAAGACCAGATCCAGCTGATTCACAGCGATCTGTGCGAAGGGCTGGAAGAGCCCTACGACCTGATCATCGCCAACCCGCCGTATGTGGATGCCGAATCGGTGGATGCGCTGCCGCAGGAATACCTGCACGAGCCGGAAATTGCGCTCGGTTCGGGCGAAGACGGCCTGGACGCCACCCGCGAAATCCTGCGCCGCGCGCCGGACCTGCTGACCGAGCATGGCGTGCTGCTGGTGGAGATCGGCCATAACCGTGACATGCTGGAAGAATGCTTCCCCAACCTGCCCTTCATGTGGATGGAAACCGCCAGCGGCGATGGCTTTGTCTTCCTGCTGACCCGCGACGACCTGATCAAGGGACTGGAACTGGACGCTGCCGCTGAATAAACCAGATCGCATCTATCGCACCTAATGAAAAAGCCGGACAGCGTCGGCTTTTTTGCATTCTGCAACGCTGGCTTAGTGTGTAAAGCCGTAATTCCAGACCAGCAAGCTGCTGGTAAACAGCATGATCAGGCCAATGGCGCAGTCCAGAATGCGCCAGCTACGCTCCTGCTGAAACAGCGGCGCCAGTTTGCTGGCAAAAAAACCGATACCGACAAACCAGCTGACCGAGGCAGTGATGCTGCCCAGAATAAAAGACGGCGCAGATTGACTGCCGTATACCGAGGCCACGCTGCCGATCAGGATGACCGTATCCAGCCATACATAGGGGTTCAGCAAGGTCACCAGCAAAATGGTGCGAATCGCCTTTTTCCTGTCCCGCTCCACCGAGCCCTCTAGTTTCAGTGCACCGGGATGCAGCGCCGCCCGGAATGACTTGAAACCCAGCCACAGCAAGAAACCGGCACCCAGCCAGGCAACGGTCTGTACAAAACCGGGGATGGCACCAATGATCTTGCCCATGCCCAATACACCACAGCTGATGAGGATGACATCCGCCACAATGCAGATCAGCACGATGGGCAGAATATGGCTGCGCCCTATTCCCTGCCTGATGATGAAGGCATTCTGCGGACCAATTCCCACGATCTGACTACCGGAAAGGCCCAGCGCGGCCAGATAAACACTCAAGTTGAACATGAATTTCCCGTTGCACTGTGGTCTGCCCGCCTGACGGCCAGACCTGCTTGATTGACAATGCCCACAGACTAATGCCACAGCAATAAAAAGTTAAACTAATAATTTTTATACACAATAAGTATTTCTAATTTTCAATCACAGACTCATCCGCGCGGTACTCCAGCAGTGCAGGCAATTCACGCTTCACGAAGTCGATCAACATCCGCACCGCCGGGGACAGGCCGCGCCGACTGGGGTAGAGCATCACCAGCCGGCCATCCCGCGGATGCCAGTCAGGCAGCACATGCTGCAACTGTCCGCTGGCCAGTTCCTGGGTACAGGCATACAAAGGCAGGTCGGTAATGCCGATACCGGCAAGTGCCGCCTGTTTCAGGGTGGGAATATGGTCGCTACGCAGCAGGGCGTTCATCTGTATATCGCAACTCATTTCAGAATGTCCACGTAAACGCAAGACATCACTGCCATCTCCTTGCGGCGCAAACAGCAAGGCATTGCACCCCGTCAACTGTTGCGGCTGCAGAACAGTACCTAATGCCAGGGATGGTGCAGCCAGCAGGCCCCAGCGTGCAGTGCACAGCGGAACCTGGATCAGGCTGGAGGGTAACAAGGCATGATTGATACCGCGTACCACCACATCCACCCCCTCCTCCAGCAAGTCCACCTGGCGATTGCAAGCCTGTACGGCCAGGCGCACCTTGGGGTAATGCAGCATGAACTGCGGCAACAGGCGCGACAGCACTGCATCGGCAATCGCTACCGGCACACTCAGCCGTACCGTGCCGCTTGGTTCGTGCTGGCGCTGCCTGACTGCCTCTTCACCGGCGCGGGCCTCAGCCAGCATGGCCAGACAATGAGCATAGAGTGCCTGACCGGCATCGGTCAGGCTCACTGCCCTTGGCCCTCGCTGCAGCAAGCGTGTCCCCAGGTGCTCTTCCAGCAGACTGACACGCCGTGACAGCCTGGATTTTGGCAGACCCAGCGCACGTGCCGCCGCACTGAAGCCCTGGCGTTGCACCACTTGGGAAAACAGAAACAGATCGTTCAGATCCAGTGGCAGTGCAGTCATCCCCCCTCCCGTTTTCATCATCCTAATGTTCCATTGATAGAACGATAAACAAGACTTTTCTTATTTTTTTGTCCTGTTTCACTGCCCATACTATCTCCACGCATCCAGGCCTTTAGGACAGCACTACCCAGTCAGGCTTCCTCACAAGCACGAAACCGGCATGCGCACTCACTCACATACAAGGACTTCGCCATGAAACTTCGCCACATCCTGAACGCCACCCTGTTTGGCCTTGCTACCCTGTCTGCCGCCAGCATTTCCCTGCCGGCAGCTGCCGCGACAACCGTCGCCGCCACCCAGCAAAACGCCAATCTCACCATGCTGTCGCGTGACAACGCCGTACTGCTACTGGTTGATCATCAGGTAGGCCTGATCAGCGGCGTGCGCGACACCACGGTTGGCGATCTGAAACATAACGTGGTTGCGCTGGCCAAGGCTGCGCGCACCCTGGGCGTGCCAGTGATTGTAACTGCCACCATGCCGGACGGCATGTGGGGCCCGACCATGCCGGAGCTCACCGCCGCACTGCCCGGTGTAAAAGTGATCAGCCGCACCATGATCAATGCCTGGGATGACCCGAACGTACGTGCCGCCATCGAAAAAACCGGCCGCAAGCAAATCATCGTGGCGGGTGTATCGCTGGAAATCTGCGCCAGCTTCCCGGCCCTGTCGGCCAAAGCCGCTGGCTACGACACCCGTGTCGTGCTGGATGCCTCTGGCACCTTCAACGAAGCCAAACGTACTGCCGGCCTGCAACGCCTGCTGGGTGCCGGCATTCCGGTCACCGACTATGCCAGTGCGGCAGTAGAAATGCTGCGCAGCAATACCGACCCCAAGGCACACGATGTCTACGGCGACCTGGATATGCCGTTCGCCACCCTGGTATGGCAGATGCAAAGCGGCTTCACCAAGAAGTAAGCCGCTGCTGTGAGTCCGGCCAGCGCCTGTCTGCAGGCAGGCACTGGCCGCAGCGTACGCATCATCCGCATCACTTTCAAAGCGAGGGGAACACCATGTCACAACATGAAAATGCCAATCTGAACATGCTTTCACGCGATAACGCAGTGGTACTGCTGGTCGATCATCAGGTCGGTCTGATCAGTGGTGTGCGCGACATTCCGCTGGGCGATCTCAAACACAATGTGGTGGCACTGGCCAAGGCTGCGCGCACCCTTGGCGTGCCGGTGATCGTGACAGCCACCATGCCGGACGGCATGTGGGGCCCGACCATGCCGGAGCTCACCGCCGCGCTGCCCGGCGTGCAAGTGATCAGCCGCACCATGATCAACGCCTGGGATGACCCGAACGTGCGGGCCGCCATCGAGCAAACCGGTCGCAAGCAAATCATTGTGGCGGGTGTATCACTGGAAATCTGCGCCAGCTTCCCGGCCTTGTCGGCCAAAGCCGCTGGCTACGACAGCCGTGTGGTACTGGACGCTTCCGGTACCTTCAACGAAGCCAAGCGCACTGCCGGCCTGCAACGCCTGCTGGGTGCCGGTATTCCGGTTACCGACTATGCCACCGCAGCGGTGGAAATGCTGCGCAGCAATGTCGACCCCAACGCGGGTGAAGTTTACAGCGACATGGACATGCCGTTTGCCACGCTGGTATGGCAGATCCAGAGCGGATTCACCAAGTCCTAAGCACCCGCAGTGAGCACGGCCAGCACCCGCTTGAGGGCACTGGCTGCCCACACCCCCCCATCAAGCCAGACAGAGCAAATCCGACATGAAACAAGCAGACAAGGTAGCCGTAGTCACCGGTGGTTCCCGCGGCATTGGCGCAGCCATTGCCCGCAAGCTGGCCGATGAGGGCGCGCAGGTAGTGATTGTGTATCGCAGCAATCAGCAACAGGCAGAGCATGTTGTTGCTGACATCATCAGCCAGGGTGGCAAGGCGGTAGCCTGTGCTGCCGATGTCAGCCAGGAATCGGCCGTGCGCGATGTACTGTACGGCATTGCCACCCGTTTTGGCCGTATCGACATCCTGGTCAACAATGCCGGCGTGTTTGAAGGCCGTACGCTGGCGGATGTGGATGCCGAGCATATCGCCCGGGTGTTCGACGGCAATATGGGCAGCATGCTCTTGATGACGCGTCATGCCCTGCCGTTTTTCCCCGAGCACGGCGGCCGCATCGTCAACTTGTCCAGCAACCTGATCTACTCGCCGCGCATTGGTACCGCCATTTACTCGGCCAGCAAGGCGGCCGTATCGGTACTGACTCACGCCTATGCGCTGGAACTGGGTCCGCGTGGTATTACCGTCAATGCGGTGGCGCCGGCGATGACCGAAACCGACATGACCGCAGCCACACCGTTGGCCCGCCGGGAAGCGGTGGCCAATGGCACACCACTGGGACGGGTGGCGCAGCCGGAGGATATTGCCGACGTGGTGGCATTCCTGGCCAGTGAAGATGCACGCTGGATTACCGGCCGCACCCTGCTGACCGATGGCGGCCTGACTGATGCCCTTTAACACGGCAACAGACATGCACGTTCTGACGGTTGAACTCACCATCAAGCCGGAAAGTCTGGCGGATTTCTTGCAAGAACTGCAGCAGTTCAGCCGTTTTATTGTGCAGCAAGAAGCAGACTGCCTGCGCTTTGAAATTTTCCAGGACGATGACGACCCCTGCCGCATCCTGCTGCTGGAAGGCTGGAGCAGCCGGCGACATCTGGAAGAGGTGCAGTTGCAGCGCGCCTATTACCAACCCTACTTCGCCAGGGTGCATAACATGTTTGCCGCAGAGCGCCTGCTGCGGCACTGGCAAGCACTGCCACTCGAGCAAGGTTAAAGAACACGTTCAAGAAAACAGGCAGAGCAAGAGCAAAACCGGCAGCGGCCAGAACGCAGCAGGTTTTACCGTTGACGTTTAACCACGCTGCGGCCGTCCGGCCCGGCGGTATCAGGAAACAAGCACAATGACACGACTGAAGATTTCCTCCCCGGCCCAAGGCCAGCCGCTCACCATCGGCAGCGGCTTTCAGGCCCAGCATTTTGGCGAACAGATGTTCAATGGTCTGATTGACCCGGTGGTGATGGTGGACCACTTTCACATGACCAGCCCCACCTTCGAACCACACCCCCACGCCGGGATTTCCGCCGTGACCTATATGTTCGAAGACGCCAGCAGCCCGCATGTCAATTACGACTCCATGGGCAACCAGGGCCCCATCGTGCCGGGTGCCCTGCACTGGCTGGCCGCCGGGCGCGGCGCGGTGCATACCGAACAGCCGGAAGGCGCCAATCCGCATGTGCATGCACTGCAAATTTTCGTCAACCTGCCGGCCAGCAAGAAAATGCAGGCACCGTTTGCCGTGCATGCCGAACCGACGGACATCCCGGAATACCACGCCCCTGGTGTGCGGGTACGCGTGGCAGCCGGCAGCAGCAACGGCATCCACGCCGCCCACACCTCGGCATTGCCGGAAGCCTTTACCTTGCTGGATGGTTTTATTGATGCAGGCCAGCATTTCACCCATCAACTGCCGCCCGGCTGGAATGCCATGCTCTATGCCATCGATGCGCCGCTACAACTGAGCGCCGACGGGCAAGGCATCCACATTCCGGCAGGGTCGGCCATTGGCATCGGCATGGATGGCTCGGAGATGCAGGCAGCCGACTTGGAGTTGCATGCCGCTGAGAACTGCCATTTTGTCTTGCTCTCCGGCCCGGCGCTGCGCGAGCCGCTGGTCAAGCACGGGCCCTTCGTGATGAATAGCAGCGAAGAAATCAACGACCGTATCCGGGCGTATCAGCGCGGTGAATTCGGGCAATTGACCGAGGACTGGCTGCGCAACAGCCATCAGCCCGCATGAACACGCCCAGCCAGCATCCAGCCACGCAGGCCACGCACTGGCCGGCCGTGCTGATTGCCATATTTGCCGGCGCCGCCGGGGCCTTCTGCCTTGGCAAAGTGCCGGCCGTGCTGGGGCTGCTGCGACAGGAACTGGGCCTGAGTCTGGTTGAAGGCGGCTGGATCGCCTCTGCCTTCAATAGCCTGGCCATCCTGCTCAGCCTGTTCATGGGTCTGCTGCTGGTACGCTGGAATGCACTGCAAGCAGGCATCATCGGCCTGCTGCTGTTGCTGCTTGGCGGCGCACTGGCGCTACCTGCGCATGGCCTTGCCATGATGCTGGCCTCACGGGTGATCGAGGGCATCGGCTTCTTGCTGGTCTCGGTAGCCATGCCAGGTTTGATCGTCAGTCTGGCAAGCGATCAGGACAAGCGCCTGACACTCAGCTTGTGGGCGGTCAACCTGCCGCTGGGTGCCGCTGTCGGCATGCTGCTGACGCCAGCGCTGGCTGCAGTTGGTGGCTGGCGTCTGGCATGGCTGGCCGGCATGGCACTGCAATTGCTGGCCTTGCTGTTACTGCTGCTGTGCAGACCTGTTTTCCGGCAGCGCAGCACGCAGTCATTACCAGGCACACCACAAGCCGCAGCGCCGTTTTCAGTACTACGCCAGTCGGCGGTGTGGCGCTATGGCCTCGCCTTCATGCTGTACACCCTGATGTTGTGGGCGGTTTTTGTCTGGCTGCCAACCATGCTGCAAGCGCGGCTGGAACTGAGCACCAGCACCATCGCCCTGTTGTCGGCACTGGCGGTGGTAGCCAATATTCCCGGCAACCTTGCCGGTGCCTGGCTGCTACGCCGCGGCATGGCGCGCGACACGCTCATTTGCAGCGCACTGGGGCTGATGGGTATGAGTGGCCTGCTGGCTTTCTGGCCTGGTTTACCGGCGGATGCTGCCTATCTGCTGTGCCTGCTGCTTTCCTTTTGTGGCGGTGCTGTACCGCCCGCTGCCCTGTCCTCAACGCACGGGCTCAGCCGTGGCCCGGTGCAGCTGGCTGTCTTGCAAGGCTATTTCGTGCAGCTGGCCAACCTGGGCCAGTTACTCGGCCCCTTGCTGCTGGCTGCCTTGGTGGCGGGCAGCAGCGACTGGAGCGTGGCGCGCAGCCTGTTTCTGGCCGGCGTGCTGCTGGCGGCCTTCCTGTTTGCCATACGGTCGCGCAGCCATTAGCATGAGCCACCTTGTTCAAGCGGGAGTGCGCAGTGCTGGACCCAAAACAACTGGAAGCATTGTCAGCGGTGGTGGAGTGCGGCGGTTTTGACAAGGCAGCACGCAAGCTGTTTCTGACCCAGTCCGCCATTTCGCAGCGCATTCGCCAGCTGGAAGAAAACCTTGGCCAGCCGGTGCTCACCCGCACCAGCCCGCCCGCCCCCACCATCAGCGGCCGTTTGCTGTTACGCCATTACCAGCAGCTGTGCCTGATGGAGGGGGAGTTGCGCAACACCCTGCAACCGGATGCCGAAGACAGCAGCTTCACCACGCTGACGGTAGGCGTGAATGCCGACAGCCTGGCTACCTGGTTCCTGCCCGCCGTGCAAAGTGTCATGCAGCAGCGCCGCCTGCTGATTGACGTGATGATGGACGATCAGGACTACACCCACGAGCTGATGCGTAGTGGCCATGTGGTGGGCTGCATCGGCACCCGCCCCACGCCGATACAGGGTGGCGAGTGTCACTTTCTGGGCAGCATGCGTTACCTCTGCCTCGCCACGCCGGCCTTTGCCGCCCGCTATTTTCCGGATGGCTTCACGCCGGCGGCACTGACCCAGGCTCCGGCCATCATTTTCAGCGGCAAGGACGACCTGCACAGCGAATTCCTGCAACAGTTTGCCGCATACGAGGGCAGCACGCCGCACCTGACCCTGCCCACGCCGCAGGGCTTTGTGCAGGCCACCCGACTGGGGCTGGCCTACAGCCTGCTACCGGAGCTGATGATAGACGACGACCTGCACACCGGCCGTCTGGTCAACCTGCTGCCCGGTCAGTACGTGGACCTGCCCTTGTACTGGCATCACTGGCGGGTGGAGTCTTCGCTGGCGCAGTCGCTGAGCGAGGCCCTGCTGCAGCATGCGGCACAGGTATTGCGTCAACCAGGAGCAGCCTGATTCCTGCATGGTACCGGTTGACAGTGTGCGGCGCGCAGCGCAAGATCACGCGCCCTGCATGAACCCATCCGGAGAATCCATGGCAACCGCTATTCCCAGCCCCGAACAATGGGCCGCACTGGAAGCTGCCGCCCGCGCCGCTGCCCGTCAGGCCTATGTGCCGTACAGCCGCTTTGCCGTTGGCGCAGCCATTCTGGACGAAAAAGGCCTGATCCACCCCGGCTGCAATGTGGAAAACGCCAGCTATGGCCTGGGCAATTGCGCGGAACGCACCGCCCTGTTTTCCGCCAGGGTGCTGCACGGTCTGCAACAGGTGATTGCTGTCTGCATCTATACCCCCACGGCCACGCCTACCTCCCCTTGCGGTGCCTGCCGCCAGGTGCTGAACGAATTTGGCCCACGCATGCTGGTGCGCAGCATCTGCGATGGTCAGGGCCGCATTGACACCACGCTGGACCAGTTGCTGCCGCATGCCTTCGGCCCGCAAAACCTGACAGATGCAGCGGCATCCTGATTCTTAAGCTTGCTGAAGACATAAAAAAACGGAAGCCATCAGGCTTCCGTTTTGTTTTGCAGAGGCACAAGGCCTCCACCGTCTTTGTCAGCAGGGCTTAGCCAACCCAGCGGCGTGCCGAGGCAAACATGCGGAACCAGGCACCATTCTCGCCCCAGCTTTCCGGATGCCAGCTGTTTTGCACGGTACGGAACACACGTTCCGGGTGCGGCATCATGATGGTGAAACGGCCATCGGCGGTGGTGACACCGGTAATGCCTGCCGGCGAACCGTTCGGGTTCAGCGGGTAGGTTTCGGTCGGCTTGCCGCTGAAGTCTACATAACGCAGCGCGGTGATCACGCCGTCCTGTGCACCCGGGGCAAACACGGCACGGCCTTCACCGTGGCTGACCACTACCGGCAGCTGGCTACCTACCATGTCGGCCAGGAAGATGGACGGCGATTCGGTGACTTCCACCATGGTGAAGCGGGCTTCGAACTGCTCGGACGCATTGCGCTGGAACTTCGGCCAGTGCTGGGCACCCGGAATGATGCCGGACAGATTGGACATCATCTGGCAGCCATTGCACACGCCCAGCGCGAAGGTGTCGCCACGCTGGAAGAAGGCTTCAAACTGCTCGCGGGCACGCGGGTTGAACAGCACGCTCTTGGCCCAGCCTTCGCCGGCACCCAGCACGTCGCCGTAGCTGAAACCACCGCAGGCGGCCAGACCCTTGAAGTCGGCCAGCGACACGCGACCACTGATGATGTCGCTCATGTGCACGTCAACCGCCTGGAAACCGGCACGGTCGAATGCCGCGGCCATTTCCAGCTGGCCGTTCACACCCTGCTCGCGCAGGATGGCCATGCGCGGACGTGCGCCGGTGGCGATGAACGGTGCAGCCGGGTTTTCTTCGGTATCAAACGACAGCTTGGCAAACAGGCCTTGCGACTGGGTGTCGGACAGCAGCAGGTGCTCGCTGTCGGCGCAGGCCGGATTGTCACGCATGCGTTGCAGGCGATGGCTGGTTTCGCTCCAGGCCTTGTGCAGGTCCACACGGCTTTCGTTGAACAGCTCTTCGCCGTGATGATTGATGACCAGGCGGTCCTTGCTGTTGATCTTGCCCAGCACGAACAGCTCGCGGCCAATGCCGGCAGCCATGAAGCGGGAAATCACTTCAGAGGTGTGCGACTTCTTCACCTGCAGTACGGCACCCAGTTCCTCGTTGAACAGCACACGCATGATGCGGCCGTGTGTGGCGGCTTCCGGGGTGGGCTGTACAAAGTCGTCGATCAGGCGCTGGGTGTTCTTGCGCTCGATCACCAGCTCTTGCAGGTCTACCGTCAGGCCGACGTGACCGGCAAACATCATTTCCGCCAGCGTGGCGAACAGGCCGCCATCGGCACGGTCGTGATAGGCCAGCAGCATGTCGTCACGCAGCAGGGTTTGCACGGTATTGAAGAAGGCAGCCAGCTGGGCCGGGCTTTCCACGTCCGGCGCACGGCCTTCCATGGCTTTCCATACCTGACCATAAATGGAGCCACCCAGACGGCAGCGGCCATAGCCCAGGTCCACCAGGATGATGTCGGTGTCTTTTTCGTTGCGCAGCTGCGGGGTAACCGTCTTGCGCACGTCTTCCACCGGAGAGAAGGCAGTGACAATCAGCGAAACCGGCGCAGTCACCGACTTCTTCTCGCCGTTTTCTTCCCATACCGTCTTCATCGACAGCGAGTCCTTGCCCACCGGAATGCTGACGCCCAGGTCCTGACTCAGTTTCGATACCGCTTCCACGGTTTCGTACAGGCGTGCATCTTCACCCGGATGACCGGCAGCAGCCATCCAGTTGGCGGACAGCTTGATGTTGCCGATGTGGCTGACAAAGCTGGCGGCAATATTGGTGAGCGATTCACCAATGGCCATGCGACCGGAAGCCGCGGCGTTGAACAAGGCAGTCGGCGTGCGCTCGCCCATGGCCATGGCTTCGCCACGGTAGCTGTTGAAACCCATGGTGGTGACGGCAACGTCGGCCACCGGCACCTGCCACGGGCCAACCATCTGGTCACGCGCGGTCATGCCGCCCACCGAGCGGTCGCCGATGGTGATCAGGAAGGACTTGTCCGCCACCGCCGGGTTACGCAACACGCGGTAAGCAGTTTCCTTCAGCGGGAAGCGCGAAGCGTCGAACACGCGAGTTTCCAGCGCTACGGTCTTCACGTCGCGGGTCATGCGCGGCGGCTTGCCCAGCAGCACCTCCAGCGGCATGTCCACCGGATTGTTGTTGAAGTGGTCGTCGCGTACTTGCAGGTGGCCATCATCGGTAGCCACGCCCAGTACGGCAAACGGACAGCGCTCGCGTTCGCAAATGGCGGTGAAGCGGTCCAGGTCCTGCGGCAGGATGGCCAGCACGTAACGCTCTTGCGATTCGTTGGACCAGATCTGCATCGGGGTCATGCCCTTTTCTTCCAGATGCACCTTGCGCAGGTGGAAGATGGCACCGCGGCCGGCGTCGTTCACCAGTTCCGGGAAGGCATTGGACAGGCCACCGGCACCCACGTCGTGAATGGACACGATGGGGTTGTCGGCACCGTACTGCCAGCAGCGGTCAATCACTTCCTGACAGCGGCGTTCGATTTCCGGGTTGCCGCGCTGTACCGAGTCGAAGTCCAGGTTTTCGCTGTTGGCACCGGTATCCATGGAGGATGCCGCACCACCACCCAGGCCAATCAGCAGGCTGGGGCCACCCAGCTGGATCAGCAAGGCACCTTCCGGAATTTCATTCTTGTGGATCTGTTGCTGCTGGATGCTGCCAAGGCCACCGGCAATCATGATGGGCTTGTGGTAGCCGCGCATTTCGCCGTCGACAACTTCTTCAAAGGTACGGAAGTAGCCGGTCAGGTTGGGGCGGCCGAATTCGTTATTGAAGGCAGCGCCGCCAATCGGGCCGTCCAGCATGATTTGCAGGGCGGAAGCAATGCGACCCGGACGGCCGTATTCGGCCTGGCTGTCGCTGTACACTTCCCACGGCTGCACAAAGCCCGGAATGTTCAGGTTCGACACGGTAAAACCGGTCAGGCCAGCCTTGGGACGCGAACCACGACCGGTGGCGCTTCGTCACGGATTTCACCACCGGAGCCGGTGGAAGCACCCGGAAACGGGGAAATGGCGGTCGGGTGGTTGTGGGTTTCCACCTTCATCAGGATGTCGGTCGGTTCGGTGGTGAAACCGTACTCGGCCGTTTCCGGTGCCGGATAGAAGCGGTCGATGAACGCGCCTTCAATCACCGAGGCATTATCCTTGTAGGCCACCAGCGTGCCTTCCGGATGTGCATCGTGCGTGTCGCGAATCATGCGGAACAAGGACTTGCCCTGCTCTACGCCGTCGATCACGAACTGCGCATTGAAAATCTTGTGACGGCAATGTTCCGAGTTGGCCTGGGCAAACATCATCAGTTCAACGTCGGTGGGATTGCGGCCCATGCGGGTGAAGTTTTCCACCAGGTAGACGATTTCGTCTTCGGACAGCGCCAGGCCCAGCGAGCGGTTGGCCGCTTCCAGTGCCGCACGGCCACCACCCAGGATATCCACGCTGGTCAGCGGCTGCGGGTCCATGTGGACGAACAGCTTGTCGGCATCATCCAGCGAGCCCAGCACGGTTTCGGTCATGCGATCGTGCAAGAGGCCCGCCAGAACCTGACGAGCCTCTTCACTTAAAGATACACCGGCGGTGCTTACCCAGTAAGCGGTGCCGCGCTCGATCCGCAGCACTTGTTCCAGCCCGCAATGGCGGGCAATATCGGTAGCCTTGGAGGCCCAGGGGGACAGCGTACCCAGTCGTGGCGTCACCAGGAACAATTCGCCCTGCGGCGCTTCGGCGTAAGGCGCCTCGCCGTAGTTGAGCAGCTTGCCCAGAATGCCTTGCTGTTCGGTCGAGAGTTCGCTTTCGCTCTCGGCAAAATGCCAGAATTCGGCTTTCAGGCTGATCTCGGGCAAACCGGCCTCTTGGGCGGCAGCGAGAAGTTTTTCAAGACGAAACTGGGACAGGGCAGCACCGCCCCGCAGCTTGAGAATGGTCGACATGCAACACTCGCGACAAGTATCAGGAAAGCGCGTCATAATACAGCAAAACAGGCCGTACATTAAGGCCATTCTGCGGCGAATGTCGGGCTATCAATCGTCCACAGCGCATTTACGGAACAATAAAGTCACCGCAAGGAGCACCTGAGCATGAAAAAAATCGAAGCCGTGATCAAACCCTTCAAACTGGATGAAGTGCGTGAGGCCCTGTCCGACCTTGGCATCAACGGCCTGACCGTCACCGAAGTCAAGGGTTTTGGCCGCCAGAAAGGCCATACCGAACTGTATCGCGGTGCCGAATACGTGGTGGATTTCCTGCCCAAGGTCAAGGTGGAAGTGATTCTGGCCGATGATCTGGTAGACCGCGCCATCGAAGCCATCGTGGCGGCCGCCCGCACCGGCAAGATTGGCGACGGCAAGATTTTTGTCACGGCAGTTGAGCAGGTGGTGCGTATCCGTACCGGCGAAACCAACGAAGACGCGATTTGATCAACCCGCGCCATTCGGCCCACCCGACTGGCAGGCAAAGAAAAAGGCCGCAAACGCGGCCTTTTTTCATACGGCATCAGGCATGAATTACTTCCACACCTTCCACCACGGCATTTCCTGCACCTGCCACGGCTGGGTCAGATAGGCGCTGTTGGGGTAGTTCAGCGCCAGCACGCGCTTGGCGTCGTCGCCCAGCTTGGTCATGCCCAGCTTGTCGTAGGCCACCGACATCAGCGCCAGTGCTTCTTCCGGATACTTGGTGTTGGAATACTCCTTCACCACGTTCTGAGCACGGTTGGCAGCCGCCAGGTAAGCGCCGCGTTTCATGTAGTAACGCGCCACATGCATTTCGCCACCACCCAGTGCATCCACCAGACGGTTCATCTTTTCCAGCGCATCCGCACTATACTTGCTGTTCGGGAAGCGCGTGGTCAGCTCGCGGAAGGCAAGGAAGGATTCGCGGGCGGCTTTCGGATCGCGCTCGCTCATGTCCTGGCCAGCCCATTTCGACAGCATGCCCTGATCGTCGTTGTAGTAGACCAAACCCTTCAGGTAGTACACGTAGTCCACATTCGGGTGGGCCGGGTGCAGCTTGATGAATCGGTCGGCAGCGGCGACAGCCAGCTCGGGTTCGTTATCCTTGTAATGGGTGTAGGCCAGGTCCATTTCGGCCTGCTGGGCATAGCGACCATAGGGGTAGCGCGCTTCCAGCGTTTCGTACAGCTTGACAGCACGGGTATAATTACCGCTGTTCAGTTCATCCCGAGCTTCCGAGTAGAGCTTTTCCACGGTCCAGCCGCGCGTTTCGTCGTAGGTTTCCGTGGTTGCACAACCGGCAAGCCCCATCACCAACATTGCTGCTACAACGTATCTTTTCATGACCGATCCTTACTATGACTCGGAGGATTATAGCGATATCTCGGAAAACGAGGTATCTGCAAGTCAACAGCTGGAGGTTCCGCTATCCATGGGTAGCGAACGCCTCGATGCAGCTCTTGCCAAACTCCTCCCCGATTACTCCCGCAGCCGCCTGACCCAATGGATCAAGGATGGCCATGTACTGGTGGACGGCAAAGTCGTCCCCCCGAAAACCAGGCTGCTGGGTGGCGAAAAGCTGGACGTTACCATTGTTCAGTCAAATGAAGAAATGGCTTACCAGGCGGAAGCCATGGATTTGCCCATTATTTATGAAGATGAACACATTCTGGTGGTGAACAAACCGGCTGGCCTGGTGGTTCACCCGGCCAGCGGCAACTGGACCGGCACCCTGCTCAACGGCCTGCTGCACCACTGCCCCGCGCTCGCCCACGTGCCGCGCGCCGGTATTGTGCACCGGCTGGACAAGGACACCAGTGGCCTGATGGTGGTAGCCAAGACCGTACCCGCACAAACCGAACTGGTACGCCAGCTGCAAGCACGCACGGTAAAACGCATTTACCGCGCCATTGCCGATGGCGTGGTGCCGTTTGACGGCACCATCAGCACCCAGATTGGCCGCGACCCGCACAACCGTCTGAAAATGGCGGTGCTGAAGTTTGGCGGCAAGCCGGCCATTACCCATGTGCGCGTGCTGGAACGCTTTGACAGCCATTCCTATATCGAATGCAAGCTGGAAACCGGCCGCACCCACCAGATTCGCGTGCACATGCGTGAAGCCCGCCATCCGCTGGCCGGCGACGCCGTATACGGCAACCCGCGCCACAAGATGGACGACTACGTGGCCGACGCGGTCAAGCTGCTGGCTCGTCAGGCCCTGCACGCCTACAAGCTGGCGCTGGTTCACCCCGCCACTGGCGAAGAGCGCAGCTGGCAGGCCCCCATCCCGGATGACTTCATGCACCTGCTCAACACCCTGCGCGGCGAAGGCGGCGAACGGCTGGAACAGGCCGTTCTGGGTGAAGAAGGCGACGAAGAAGACTGGGACGACGAGGATGATGAAGACGACGATGGCGACATCGAGGTGATTTATGTCCGTGACTGACGCTGCCAGCCAGTGGATCAAGGCCGACTGGCCCGCCCCGGCCAATGTGCACACCCTCATCACCACCCGTCAGGGTGGCCACAGCCTGCAGCCGTTCAACAGCTTCAATCTGGGCAGCCATGTCGGGGATGATGCCGACGCCGTGGCCGCCAACCGCGAACTGCTGCGCAGCCACCTGCCGGACGAACCGGCCTGGCTGAACCAGGTACACGGCACCCACGTGGTGAATGCCGCCGAAACGGGCGACACCCTGCAGGATGCCGACGCCAGCTACAGCACCACACCCGGCAAGGTATGCGTGGTGATGACGGCAGACTGCTGCCGGTATTGCTGTGCAATGACGCCGGCAGTGTGGTGGCGGCAGCCCATGCCGGCTGGCGCGGCCTGTGCGATGGCGTGCTGGAAGCCAGCGTGGCCGCCACCCGGTGTGGAAGCCCTCCAGCCTGATGGCCTGGCTGGGCCCGGCCATCGGCCCGGATGCCTTCGAAGTGGGTGCCGAAGTGCGCGCCGCCTTCATGGCGCAGGACCCGGCAGCCGAGCACGCCTTCACCGCCATTGGCGAAGACAAATACCTGGCCGACATCTACCAGCTGGCACGCCAGCGACTGGCCGCGCTGGGTATTGACCGGGTATACGGTGGAGATTTCTGCACCGTCATCGACCGCGAGCGTTTTTTCT
Source organism: Aquitalea pelogenes (assembly GCF_001515305.1). Classification (GTDB taxonomy): domain Bacteria; phylum Pseudomonadota; class Gammaproteobacteria; order Burkholderiales; family Chromobacteriaceae; genus Aquitalea; species Aquitalea pelogenes. The sequence continues at coordinate 52,523 of NZ_LNQV01000003.1, read as the reverse complement.
CCTATCGCCGCGACAAGATTACCGGCCGCATGGCCAGCCTGATCTGGCTGCAGCCGCAAGACTGAGCTGCGACTCACCCCGAACGGCAGCCCGCCCCGCGCTGGCTGCCGTTTTTTCATGCCGTCCTGCTGGCAAGCAATGCAGAAAAAGATGAAACGTCATCAATTTTTCATGCCAAAGGCGTAGCGCCCCCGCAACACAGGGCCGACACCATATCTTGTGGTAAATCCGCAGCAGCACCCAGATGCTTGTCTTTACTGGGTTTCTTGCCAACGGCAAAAGCAGACAGCTAACGCCCAAAAATTTCCGATACCGCTGCAAGCCTTATCTGGCGCGGATTTCACATTTTCCGATGCGCTGTCAAGACTTGCCCAGACCGTAACAGACCACTAGAATTTGGGCCAACTTAGCAGTACAAACATACATATTGTGTTTATTCACAACGAACACACAGCTTTTCAACAGACTTGTCCACAGCCCTGCCCGGCCTACCCGGCAGCCGCAGCGCGAAGGACGCAAACCACCCAAAGAGGGCTCCATGCAACTGACCACCTTTGAAGGGCAAACCGCCGCCGAACTCGGCCGTGCCGCCGCCCCCCAGGCCGACTTCAGCCACTACAAGACCATTCGCCGCAATGGTGCCGTGGTGGCATTCGAGCCGGTCAAGATCTCCATCGCCATGACCAAGGCATTCCTGGCCGTGATGGGGCATCAAGGCGCCACCTCCGCCAGCATTCGTGACAAGGTTGCCCAGCTGACCGAACTGGTGGTCAACGCCCTGATGCGCCGCAAGCCCGAAGGCGGTGCCATTCATATCGAAGACATCCAGGACCAGGTGGAACTGAGCCTGATGCGCTTTGGCGAACACGACGTGGCCCGCGCCTACGTGCTGTACCGCGAACAACGCTCGCAAGAGCGCGCCGCCCGTGGCGAAGCGCTGACCCAGATCCAGATCAACGTCATCCGCAAGGATGGCCGCAAGCAGCCGCTGGACATCGCCCGCCTGCGCGCCGGCATCGAATCCGCCGCCCAGGGCCTGGCTGGTATCGACATCGATGCCATCCTGTCCGAAACCCTGAAGAACATCTACGACGGCGTATCGCTGGACGAAGTGAACAAGTCCGCCATTCTGGCCGCCCGTTCCATGATCGAACAGGACCCGGCCTACGACTACGTCACCGCCCGCCTGCTGCTGGACAGCATCCGTCTGGAAATCATGGATGAATCGGTAAGCCAGGAAGAAATGGCCGAGCGCTATGCCGACTACTTCCCGCAATTCATCAAGAAAGGCATTCAGGCCGAACTGCTGGACGAAAAGCTGGCCGAGTTCGACCTGAAAAAACTGGGTGCTGCCCTGGACGCCAAGCGCGACCTGAAATTCGACTACCTGGGCCTGCAAACCCTGTTCGACCGCTACTTCCTGCACATCGACGGCACCCGCATTGAAATGCCGCAGGCCTTCTACATGCGTGTGGCCATGGGCCTGGCACTGAACGAAGTGAACCGCGAAGCCCGCGCCATCGAGTTCTACAACGTGCTGTCCAGCTTCGACTTCATGTCGTCCACCCCGACGCTGTTCAACTCCGGCACCCGTCGCAGCCAGCTGTCCAGCTGCTACCTGACCACCATTGCCGACGACCTGGACGGCATTTACGAAGGCCTGAAGGAAAACGCCCTGCTGTCCAAATTTGCCGGCGGCCTGGGTAACGACTGGACCCCGGTACGCGCCATGGGCTCCCACATCAAGGGCACCAACGGCAAGTCGCAAGGTATTGTTCCCTTCCTGAAAGTGGTGAACGACACCGCCGTGGCCGTCAACCAGGGTGGCAAGCGCAAGGGCGCGGTATGTGCCTACCTGGAAACCTGGCACGCCGACGTGGAAGAGTTCCTGGAACTGCGCAAGAACACCGGTGACGACCGCCGCCGCACCCACGACATGAACACCGCCAACTGGATTCCGGACCTGTTCATGAAGCGTGTGATGGAAGGTGCGGAATGGAGCCTGTTCTCCCCGTCCGAAACCCCGGACCTGCACGACCTGTACGGTGCCGCCTTCGAAAAACGCTACCAGCACTACGAAGCCATGGGCGAACGTGGCGAGCTGAAAGTGTACAAGCGCATTCCGGCCCTCAGCCTGTGGCGCAAGATGCTGACCATGCTGTTTGAAACCGGTCACCCGTGGGTTACCTTCAAGGACCCGTGCAACATCCGCAGCCCGCAGCAGCACATGGGCGTGGTACACAGCTCCAACCTGTGCACCGAAATCACCCTGAACACCAACGACGACGAAATCGCGGTGTGCAACCTGGGCTCGGTCAACCTGGCCGCCCACATGGGTGCCGACGGCAAGCTGGACGCCGAGAAGCTGCAACGCACCATCCGCATCGCCCTGCGCATGCTGGACAACGTGATCGACATCAACTTCTACCCGGTGAAGAAGGCACGCAACTCCAACCTGAAGCACCGTCCGGTGGGCATGGGCATCATGGGCTTCCAGGACTGCCTGCACATGAAGCGCGTACCGTACGCCTCGCAGGAAGCGGTTGAATTTGCCGACGAATCCATGGAAATGGTGGCCTACTACGCCTACTGGGCAGGCACCGAACTGGCCGAAGAACGTGGCCGCTACCCGTCGTACAAGGGCAGCCTGTGGGACCGCGGCCTGCTGCCGCAAGACAGCATCAACCTGCTGGCAGCCGAACGCGGCGGCTACCTGGAAATGGACCGCACCGAACGCCTGGACTGGAACGCCCTGCGTGAACGCATCAAGCAACACGGCATGCGCAACTCCAACACACTGGCCATCGCCCCGACTGCCACCATCGCCAACATCATTGGCGTGTCTGCCAGCATCGAGCCGACCTACCAGAACCTGTTCGTGAAATCCAACCTGTCCGGCGAATTCACCGTCACCAACGAATACCTGGTGCGCGACCTGAAAAAAGCCGGCCTGTGGGACGAAGTGATGGTTGCCGACCTCAAGTACTTCGACGGTAGCCTGGGCCGCATCGACCGCATTCCGGCCGAGCTGAAAGCCATTTACGCCACCGCCTTCGAAATCGACCCGAAATGGCTGGTGGAAGCGGCATCGCGCCGTCAGAAATGGATTGACCAGGCCCAGTCGCTCAACCTGTACATGGCTGGTGCATCCGGCAAGAAACTGGACGACCTGTACAAGCTGGCGTGGATTCGTGGCGTGAAAACCACCTACTACCTGCGCACCCTGGCAGCCTCCAGCGCCGAGAAATCCACCGGTCGCGGTGGCGAACTCAACGCAGTGGCCAGCGGCCTGAACCCGGCCTACAACGCCGCCGCCGAACAAAGCGCCCCGGTCGCCGAAGTGGACAACACCCCGGCCACCGACGCCAAGTTCTGCAGCATTGACAATCCAGACTGCGAAGCTTGCCAGTAAGGAAGTCGATAAAAATCTAAATAGGCATTGCTGATTTAGACACATGGTCAGCCTCCCGCGAGGCTGACCCATTCTTAAACGCGTTGCCATGCAGCCCGCTTAAGAATGGGGAAGTGTAAAAGCAAACAAGATGGCAGCCAGCCCGCGGCCAGCCATCATCTGAACAACGCCCACGAGGCGCTAACAATCAGAGATGCCCATGACACTTCAGGAATTTTTCAAACAATACAGCCAGGCCTATTCGGCACTGGATGCAAAAGCCGTCTACGCCATGTTCACCCGCCCTTTTGTGGCGGTATTCCATGGCCAGACGGCGGTTTTTGGAGAACGCGATACCGACGCCCTGTACCAGGCCACCGTCGGCATCCTGGACTACTACCGCGACCAGGGCGTCACCAGCGCCAGCTGCTATCTGGCCGAAGTACTGCCCTTTGGCAGCGACCTGGCCAGTGTGAAAGTGCGCTGGACCGCCAAGCGCAACCAGGCCGAACCGTGGATATTTGCCACCGCCTACCACCTGAAACGGGAAGACGGCCAATGGCGCATCTACGGCGTGGCCCAGTACGAAGAACACAGCCACCCGGCCCACTAATCAGGCCGGACGGGCTTCTCAAGCCGGTTGGCCCACCAGCCGGCTTCGGAAGCAAACCACACACGGGGGACACAGGCATGAGCACCACCCTATTTTGCAGCGCCAGCCGCGCCGCACAGCACCCGGAACAAGACCGCTACCGCAAGCTGGGCCTGGTGCTGGTAGACCTGCCCGAAGCGCTGCGCGAAACGCCAGCCGGCCCCCGCACCGCCATCCGCATCATGCGCCAGAGCGCCATGCAGCTGGAACAAGCACCCTGTCAGCCCGACAGCAGCACCAGCACGCATGCCCTGCCCGGCGCGCAATACCAGATCCAGCCAGCCGCCCCGCAAGGCGTAGCCGGCAAATAAACACGGAGAATCCAATACATGTTGAGCTTTGACGACACCCCGGTACAAAAACCGTCCGTAGCCCCTACCGACAGCAACAGCGCAGGCCGCGTCAACGCCGTGGACAAGAAAGTCATCAACGGCACCACCGACGTCAACCAGCTGGTACCGTTCAAGCACAAATGGGCCTGGGAAAAATACCTCGCCCAATGTGCCAACCACTGGATGCCGCAAGAAGTAAACATGCAGCGCGACATCGAACAATGGAAAACCGGCCAGCTGACCGAAGACGAAATGCGCATCGTCAAGCGCAACCTGGGCTTCTTCGTTACCGCCGACAGCCTGGCTGCCAACAACATCGTGCTGGGTACCTACCGCCAGATCACCAGCCCGGAATGCCGCCAGTACCTGCTGCGCCAGGCCTTTGACGAAGCCATCCACACCCACGCCTACCAGTACATCGTGGAAAGCCTGGGCCTGGACGAAGGCGAAGTGTTCAACGCCTACAACGAAATCAAGTCCATCCGTGACAAGGACGAGTTCCTGATTCCGTTTATCGACGTACTGTGCGACCCGGCCTTCAAGACCGGCACCCTGGAAAACGACCAGAAACTGCTGCGCTCGCTGATCGTGTTTGCCTGCATCATGGAAGGCCTGTTCTTCTACGTCGGCTTCGTGCAAATCCTGGCACTGGGCCGTCAGAACAAGATGACCGGCGCAGCCGAGCAATACCAGTACATCCTGCGTGACGAATCCAGCCACTGCAATTTCGGTATCGACCTGATCAACACCATCAAGCTGGAAAACCCGCAGTTGTGGACCGAAAGCTTCAAGGCCGAAATCGTCGAGCTGTTCAAGAAAGCCGTGGAACTGGAATACGCCTACGCCGAAGACACCATGCCGCGTGGCGTGCTGGGCCTGAACGCCAGCATGTTCAAGGAATACCTGCGCTTTATTGCCAACCGTCGCATGCAGCAGATTGGCCTGGACCAGTTGTTCCCGGGTGTGAACAACCCCTTCCCGTGGATGAGCGAGATGATTGACTTGAAGAAGGAGAAGAACTTCTTTGAGACGCGAGTTACCGAGTATCAGACTGGCGGGGCATTGAGCTGGGATTAAAATACCTTGCAAGAGGGAGAGTTGCTCTCCCTCTTTTTTTATCCAATACAAATGACAAAGTCATTTTTTAATGAATAAATGGTGCAATTTTGAAAAATCAATACAATATTTACAGAATTGAAAAAAATAAAATAAAACAATTATTGTTAAAAATAAAATCATCTGAACTAGTTATATTAGGAGTCATTAGAAAGAACAATTACAACCTCCGCTTTTATTTCTCAGAGAAACCAAAAGGAACTCCGGTCCCATGGTGGAACTCCTTTAGTTCATTCACAAAAACCAAAAATTACATACCGGAAAATGTATTTCATTATGGATTGCTTATCGCAACCCCCAAAGATAAAAGTGAAAATTACATATTTATTGCAAGCTTTGGCAAATCACATTTTTATTTAAATAAATTAATAGATAGAGATTTTGGCATCTCATTTGCAATTCGCGCTGCAAAAAATGACTCCATCTTACTCAAAAAAAGTCGATACTTCACCGGAATCAAGAAAGGCGACATTGCGTCATATCAGAAATTCAATCAAACCGACTTCATTGCTGGCGAATCCGTAGATCACTTAAAACTAACATTGAAAAACAAAAAAACATGGGGGGAAGGGTCAATAATTTGCTCTGATTCAATACAAATAAGCCTAACAAAAAATCCAGATCAGTTCGATGAAATAATTGATTGCATCAAAAAAGAATTACAATCAAAAATTACAATGGAAATTCCAAAGCTTGAAAAAGAAAACAACCCAACAACCATCAAAGACCTTAACGAAAACCTGCTCAAATGCATAAAAGATAAATCCGCATCAGTTTCAATCACCGAATTTAATATATTCGGACCCCACATCTACATCTCAAGCGACATACTTGATTATGAACTAATACATTCAAATAAAAACAAAATTCTTAAATCAAAAACAATCGGGAATAATCTAACGATAGGTAGTATTTCTGATTTTATATCCTCAGAAAATATTATCGATATTGATAATATAAAAGTAAAAATGACGGATTCAAATGGTGATAAATTCAAAAAATCAATAAAGGAAGCACTTGATTTTCGGATGACACTTGGAAATGATCAGTACATAACAAAAAATGGCGACTGGTATTATTTCAACGAAAAATTCCTTGACTTTCTCAAGAAATCATTAGCAAAAATTCCACTTGTAAAAAAGAAAAATCTTTACGAAAAACAGTATGTCAAATGGAAAATAAAAAAAGAAAACGAGATAGCAGCAGGAACAGCAAAAGATAAAATTACGTACAGAGAATATTATTTTAATGAGGAAATGGCCAAAACAGGCTATCAACTATTCGATAGAGCAACACACACTGTTAAAACCATGGCAGCGATTGGAAATAATTACCGCGTAGAAATGGCAGACCTCTACCACAACAATGAAATTATTTCTTTAAAAATATCCGATGATAAAATGCATCTTATTTACAATATAACACAATCAATAACTGCACTAGAGCTATATTGCCAAGAAACAATCAAAACAACATACAATATTAAAATAGCCTCAATTTGGATAGTTCATCCAGACGACATAGGATCAATTTTTGATCTAAACTCAATTCAACTTCTATTGGCAATTGAGAATTGGAGGCAAAAAGCTGCTTCATATGGTTTAGAAACAAAAATATACATATCGAAGCATGTTAAATAAGAAAATATCGCAATAAAATTTAGATATACTCTTTAACTTCGCGGGTCTCGCCCCGCCGGCGAGGTCCTTTACTTTTGCTTCGCCAAAAGAAAGTACCCAAAGAAAAGGCGACCCGCAGCGCGTCGAATTCCCGCCCCAGCCGCACCGCCCAGGGCGCGGCCGGAACTTGCGGCGCGCTAACGTCGCGCCGCTTCGGACAGCCGACCGCTTAAAACCCTGCGCGATACGACTGAGTCGGCTCGCGCTGACGGGACCGGTTACTGTCGGCACAGATTATAAAAATAAGAGGAGGAACGATTCGATAATGCGCCTAAAATTTCGACAGGCCTTTATAAAGAAACATTAATGCAAAAGCACCATACATAAACATGAAAAAAATATAAGTTTTTTTGTTTTTCTCATAGAGAATTTCACCACCACGAATATAAATTACTTCTTTAGTAATCATACTATTTAAAACATTAATCACACCTAAAATACCAATAGTTACCGATGAATATTTTTGCATCCAATCGAACACGAAGGACGCAAGAATTTCTGCCAAAATAATTACAAACAGCACCTTGTTTACTTTTTCCAAAGTGGACTGATTCTTGCCGAAAAATACCATCTGACGCCTCTAAATATCAGTTTGCCGCCTTAAACAATACCCATCATGATGTGCGGACGATTACCGTAGCAATCTCGATCTGACAGCCTGAACCACGCTTTCCGATATCTGCGCAACATCTCCGGCATCAATCTCATCCCGCTTCCATCTTCCTTCCAACATGCATTTCCTGCCTGTTTGCAGGCTGCTTACAGCTTGCTCGCTTGGTCGCAATATTTCAATGACATAGTCAGCGTGCCAAAAAGTCCTTTCTCATCTGAAATCACCGCACCGACGCCACCCTTGGCCCTGTCAAGCATGCCGACGGGTGACCGGGCGATGTATGTAATCGCCTGCACTGTTGGAGCGATTTGACGTTAGCAGATAGCGAAACGGGCATATCTCACGGCGGAACGCACCGATAACGCAGGGGCTTCCGCCCTACACGCCGACCCCGTACGGTGGATGCCCCAGAGGGGCGATCCACCGCGCAACGCTACCTAATAAATCCATTTCCCCCATCGAAAAACCACCGCACCGACGCCACCCTTGGCCCCGTCAAGCATGCCGACGGGTGGCCGGGGCGAGGTTTTAAGCGCCTGCCGTGTCTGAGCGATTTGACGTTAGCAAATCGCGAGTTCAGGCGCGCCTCGCCCCGGACGACGGAGCCTGTCGGGCAGCCGCAGGCCATACGATGCGGCTAAGCTTTTCCCGTAGTGGGGATCTTTGGCCAGGCAAAGATTCCGTTCCTGCTTGCCGCGAAAATTCATCAAAACACCCGCACCGACGGGTAAGGCTGGCGATAAAGGGATCGACCATCTCTGTTCTCCTTAGTTGGCCGCCGGGAAACGCACCTGGCCGTCGTGGGTCACCAGGGTGGCCGCCAGCAGGTCGTCTTCCAGATTGAGGGTGAAACCTTCCTTGCTGAGCATCAGCGACAGGAAAGTCAGCAGGTTCTTGGCATACAGGCTGGAGGCATCCGCCGCCAGTTCGCCCGGCAGGTTGAACTGGCCCACCACGGTGACGTGGTTGTCAGTCACCACCACTTCGCCCGGCTGGGTCAGTTCACAGTTGCCACCGGCTTCGGCGGCGATGTCGATGATGACCGAACCCGGCTTCATCGCGGCCACGATGTCGGTGCTGATCAGCGTCGGCGCTTTCTTGCCCGGAATCAGCGCAGTGGTGATGATGATGTCGGCAGCACGGGCGTGCTTGCTCACCAGTTCCGCCTGGCGACGCTTGTAGTCGTCGGACATTTCCTTGGCGTACACACCGTCGCTGGCAGCCTTTTCTTCATCGGTCATCGGTACTTCGATGAACTTGCCGCCCAGCGATTCCACCTGCTCCTTGGTGGACGGGCGCACGTCGGTGGCCTCCACCACCGCACCCAGACGCTTGGCGGTGGCAATGGCCTGCAAACCGGCCACACCCACACCCATGATCAGCACCTTGGCCGGCTTTACCGTACCGGCAGCCGTCATCAGCATGGGCATGAAGCGCGGGTAGTAATGGGTGGCCAGCAGCACCGCCTTGTAACCGGCAATGTTGTTCTGGCTGGACAGCACGTCCATGCTCTGCGCGCGCGTGGTACGCGGCAGCAGCTCCATGGCAAAGGCGGAAACCTTCCTGGCCGCGAGCTGCGGGAAAGTGCTGTTCTGGTAGGGGGCCAGCTGGCCGATCAGCACCGCGCCGGTTTTCAGCTCGGCAATGCCGGCTTCGTCCAGCGGACGCACGGTCAGCACGATATCGGCCTGGGCCAGCGCCTGGGCACGATCCGGGGCAATGCTGGCCCCGACATCAACGTAAGCCGCATCGGGAGCGGCGGCAAACTGCCCGGCTCCCTGCTCGACCACCACGGAGTGACCCATGGCAACCAGCTTTTTCACCGTTTCCGGTGTTGCGGCCACGCGTTTTTCACCAGCCAGCTTTTCAGCCGGAATAGCGATCTGCATGGTGTGAATCTCCTGCAATGTGAAATGACAAAAAACAAAAACCAAAGATAGCGAACGCCCGTGCGAGGCCAATTTCGAACGAGCGTTTGAATTCTATTAAAAACACGAATGTTGATTTTGCGCAATACTTTTACACAATTGCGACATTTGCCTACCATATACCGTCTGACAATCCGGTCAACACGGCAGGGTCTCCAGGCAGGATCACTGCAAGACAGGAGCAGGTAGCAGCAAGGGCGGCGGCATCACCATCCCTCACCCCGAACCATCCGGCCTGCCATGGGCAGGCGGGGAAAAATCCGGGCAAGAGCAGTGCCGCGCATGGGAAAACACCTCGTCGAAAGACACTAACGGTTCGCCCTCCAGCTTGTAAAGCAGGGTTAACCATTAACACCAAGGTGCTGTAAACAAAAATGAATTATCCGTGTAAGCAACAGAAGAAGCACGGTGACAACCGGCTTATCGTGCATTGCACCATCCTGCAAACTTGCTTGTCACTGCCCGTCGGCGCGCACGGAATACCGTACAGGAAATGTCCGCAACACAAGTCCGGAACCGCCAGTATCAGCGTTTTATGATTTCAGATGCCAGCAGGATAGGCAGGGCAAGCAGGCCAGAACGCCGGCCCGCCACACCGCGCAGCAGAGATGAAAGACGCGCAACTGCCGCATAAATGCGACAGCCGGCCTGGGACTCACAACAGGCTGCCAGCAGCCGCCAGCAACATCAACAGTACATCCAGCGCCAGCAGACGCCAGGGCGAGCACACACCCTGCAACAAACGGCCAAGGCCGAACAGTCCAGCCAGCTGCAGCAGGGCAAAACCCCACAAGGCGGGCGTGGCCAGCACATCGCTCTGCCACAGATAGGCCGCGGCAGCGGCCGTCTGCAAGACAAACTGCACCACGGCCATCAGCATGGCCGCACGCGTCAGCGGCGGGTCATAACGCTGTCGGGCGGCTTGCAGGTCAAAAGTCGGGCTGTCATCGCGCACGCCGGGCGGCAGCCAGCCCGGCGCCTTGAACCACACCTTCAACTTGTCCTGCCAGCGTGGCGCACGGCGCGCCAGCTGCCACAGCGGCACATAGCCGGATGCCACCGCCCACAAGGGATTCCAGCTATTGAGCGGCGTGCGGGTGCCGTACACCGGGGCCTCATCCTCTTCGATGAAAGTGCCGAACAGCCGGTCCCAGATAATCAGCATTCCGCCGTAATTCTTGTCCAGATACTGGTCGTTCACCGCATGATGCACCCGGTGGTTGGAGGGCGAGGAAAACACCCGGTCGAACCAGCCCAGCTTGCCGATGTGTTCGGTATGAATCCAGAACTGGTACAGCAACACAATCAGCCCGGCCAGGGCAAACTGGGCCGGCGGAACGCCAAGCAGGGCCATGGGCAGATAGAAGGGCCAACCCAGAAACGCCACCGTGCTTTCCTGGCGCAAGGCGGTGGACAGATTGAAATGCTGGCTCTGGTGATGCACGGCATGTGCCGCCCAGAACACCGCGCTTTCATGCCCCACGCGGTGCAGCCAGTAATCGCAGAAGTCGAACATGACAATGGCCAGCAGCCAGCCCCAGGGCGTGGCCCACAAGGCGGCATGGGGAAAGATGGCCAGGTGCTGCCAGGTGAGCGCATACAGGCCAAGCTGGAACAGCATGCTGACACTGGCCACCAGCTGGCTCTGCAGCCCCTGGCTCAGGCTGGCCAGCGCATCGCTCAGGCGATAGGTATTCCGGCCAACGGCCAGGCCGTAGCCGATTTCCACCAGCATCAGCAGCAGGAAAACCGGAAAGGCGTATACGGTGATTTGTTCCATCAGACTTGATCCGCAAGACATGGCAAAACGGCACAACACGTGCCTGTACCCAACGGTACAGCAAAGCCCGGCGGAAGATTGTTGGAATTTTGTTGCGACACGCGCCAGGCTGCTGGCAGCCTGGCTGAGTGAGGGCGCGGATGCGGCTTACTTGCCGATGCAGAAGCGGCTGAAGATGACCCCCAGCAGGTCGTCCGGGGTGAACTGGCCGGTGATTTCCGACAGCGCGTTCTGCGCCAATCGCAGCTCTTCGGCGAAGATCTCCACCATTTCCCAGTCTGTGTGCGCCAGTTCCATATGTTCGGCCGCGCGACGGATGGCGTCCAGATGGCGCTCGCGTGCCAGGAATACGCCTTCACTGGCCCCGCTGTAGCCAATCAGCTCCAGCAGGCGGGCTTTCAGCAGATCCACCCCGGCATGGGTGCGGGCGGACAGGCGCAGCACGCTGCGGCCATCTTCCTCGGCCATGCCGATGGTTTCGCCGCTCAGGTCGGCCTTGTTGTAAATGAACAGGCGCGGCAGTTGCGGCGGAATGCGTTCCAGAATGGCTTCCACTTCGGCAGTCACGCCTTCACGGCTGTCCACCAGCACCAGTGCCACGTCGGCGCGTTCCACCGCCTGCCAGGTGCGTTCGATGCCGATTTTCTCCACCACGTCGTCGGTATCGCGCAGGCCGGCGGTGTCGATGATATGCACCGGCACGCCGTCGATGACGATTTCCTCCCGCACCGTGTCGCGGGTGGTGCCGGCGATATCGGTAACGATGGCGATATCATCCCCCGCCAGTGCATTCATCAGGCTGGACTTACCAACATTGGGCTGGCCCACCAGCACCACGTGCATGCCTTCACGCAGGATGGCACCTTGCCGCGCGGTGGCCTGCACCTGTTGCAGGCGCTGGCGCAGGGTTTGCAGCTTGCCCAGTGCATCAGCCTGCTTGAGGAAGTCGATTTCTTCTTCCGGAAAGTCCAGCGTGGCTTCCACCAGCATGCGCAGGGTGATCAGTTCGTCCACCAGTACGTGGATTTCATTGGAAAACGCGCCTTTCAGCGATTTGAGCGCGCTGCGGGCGGCGGTTTCGCTGGAAGCATCAATCAGGTCGGCCACACTCTCTGCCTGGGCCAGGTCCATCTTGTCGTTCAGGAAGGCGCGCTTGGAAAACTCGCCCGGCTCGGCCAGCCGTGCACCCAGCTGCAGGCAGCGGGTCAGCAGCATGTTGAGCACCACCGGTCCGCCATGACCTTGCAGCTCCAGCACGTCTTCGCCGGTAAAGCTGTTGGGGCCGGGGAAGTACAGCAGCAGGCCGTTGTCGATAGCCTCGCCATCTGCCGCGTAGAAATCGGTATAGGTCGCGTAGCGCGGCTTGGGCTGTTTGCCGCCGGTAAGCGCAGCGGCAAAGGGCAGCAAGTCACGCCCTGACACGCGGATGACCCCTACCCCGCCACGACCGGGTGCGGTGGCGATGGCACAAATGGTGACGGGAGCGTAGAGGCTAGGCATGGCGGTTTCCTTGCTGCTGACAGGCTGACCGAAGCAGCCGCCAGATGGATGGCGACAGCGGCTTGGGTCAACTTGCATTGATTTTTTTACTGTATCAGAAAGAAAGCCCGGCCTTTGTCTGGCCGGGCTTTGTCAGTCACTACCGTCCATATCAGGACTGCAGGGCGACTTTCTTGCTGTTTTCAATGCTCTTGTTGATGTACCACTGCTGGGCAATCGACAGGATGTTGTTGACTGCGTAGTACAGCACCAGACCAGCCGGGAAGAAGAAGAACATGGCCGAGAAGGCAACCGGCATGATCTTCATCATCTTCGCCTGCATCGGGTCGGTCGGCGGCGGGTTCAGGAAGGTTTGCAGGAACATGGTGGCAGCCATGATCACCGGCAACACGTAGTACGGATCCGGACGGGCCAGGTCGGTGTACCACAGGATCCACGGAGCCTGACGCAGCTCAACCGAAGCCAGCAGTGCCCAGTACAGGCCGATGAACACCGGAATCTGGATCAGCATGGGCAGACAGCCACCCAGCGGATTCACCTTCTCGCTCTTGTACATTTCCATCACGGCCTGCTGGAACTTCATGCGGTCGTCGCCGTATTGTTCCTTCATGCGTTCCAGGCGCGGTGCCAGGGCCTTCATCTTGGCCATGGAGCGGTAGGAAGCGGCAGTCAGCGGATAGAAGATGGCCTTCACGGTGAGGGTCAGCAGCACAATCGCCCAGCCCCAGTTCTGCACCAGACCGTGCAGCTTGGTCAGCAGCCAGAACAGCGGAGACGCGAAGATGTGTACCCAGCCGTAGTCCTTGGAGTATTCCAGGCCGTCGGCAATCTTGGTCAGCACGCTGTAGTCTTCCGGGCCGGCATACAGCGGCACGGTGATGGAAGCGGTCTGGCCCGGATTGATGGTTTTCAGGTCCACGGTGGCAGCGGCGGAATACAGGCCGTTGCTGTCTTTCAGCTCGAAGTGGCAGGACTTGTCGTCCTTGCACACGCTGGCCGAATCCAGCGGCTTCAGGATCCAGGCGGTCATGAAGTAATGCTGCAGCATGCCCACCCAGCCGTCGGTGGCCGACTTGGCGTAATCACCCTTGCCCTTGGCCAGGTCTTCGAAGGAAACCTTCTGGAACTTGTTGTCGGCGGTGTACACAGCCGGGCCGGTAAAGGTGTGGGCAAAGCGGCCTTCACCTTCCGGTGCCTGGCCATCACGCAGGATGCGGTAGTAGGCAGTCGGGGCCAGCGGGGTGGTGCCGCCGTTGGTGATGTCAAAACGCACCGCGATATCGTAGCTACCCTTCTTGAAGGTATAGGTTTTCACCACTTGCACGCCATTGGCGGCCGGCGCGGTCAGCTTCACCTGCAGGCTGTCGCCGCTCAGGGTGTAGCTGGATTGTGCCGAGGTGTATACCGACTTGTGGGTAGGCAGTGCCGGGTTGCTGGCAGCCACCAGACCGGTCTGCGCCACGTACACGCGGCCATTCTTGTCGGTCAGCAGCTCGAACGGCTTTTTGGCGTCCGTGGCGGAATCGTGCTTCAGCAAATCCAGCTGACGCAGGTCACCACCCACGGTATCAATTTCGGCCTTGATCACGTCGGTCGTCACATGAATGCGCTGACCGGCGGTGAGTTTGGCAGCCTCAACAGGCTGGGCGCTGGCGGTATGGCTGGCCGGTGCGTCCGGCTGCGAAGCCGTTTGTGTCTGTGCCACCTGCTGCGGAGCAGGCTTGGGCGCAAAGTACTCCTGCCACAGCAGCAGGATGCCCATGGACAGAACGATGAAGATTATGAGTCGCTTGGAATCCATCTCTACGATACCGGAAAGTTCAGGGAACCGGGTCATAACCACTGCCACCCCAGGGGTGACAGCGCCCGATGCGTTTCATCGCCAGAAAGCCGCCCTTGCAGGCGCCATGCTTTCTCACCGCCTCGATCGCGTAACTGGAACAGGTCGGCACATAGCGGCACCGTGGTGCCAGCCAGGGGCTGATGGCCAGTTGATAAAAGCGGATCAGGAGGATGAGGAGGCGCGACATCGTGCCAGTTTAGCAAAGAGTGTAGACAAGGCGATGACAGCTTCTGCTCTGTCAGCGCGTGAAAAAGCAAGTTTGGCACGGACAATGTAGTCCTGTGCCGGCAAGGAAGCCTGATTCAGGCGGAACCACTCGCGCACGGTACGCTTGATGTAATTGCGGCGTACGGCCCGCTTGTGGACCTTTTTGCCCACCACCAGGCCAACCCGGGCATGGCCCAGATCGTTGGGACGGGCATATACCTGAAACAAAGCCGTGCTGCGCGCTTGCCGCAAACTAAAAACGGATGAAAATTCATCCGTTTTTAATAGCCGGTGCACACGGCGAAAGCGATAAGTCATTACTGAACTTATACGGCCAGGCGCTTGCGACCCTTGGCGCGACGGGCGGCGATAACGGCGCGGCCACCGCGGGTCTTCATGCGAACGAGGAAGCCGTGAGTGCGCTTGCGACGGGTAGTGGAAGGCTGGTAAGTACGCTTCATGATAAAGAATTCCTGTTTCGAAACGGAAATAAACGCGTGATTTCACAAGAAAAACCGCCGCTTGTCAATGGCAAATTTTTAGCGCACCTGTGGATAACTTTGCCGAAAACCGTTAGAATGTCGAAACTTAACGCACCCCACCCCCTGCGTAATTATTAAACGCAGCCGCCCGCCCAAGGGCAGCCAGCACGACAGGGGGATGGTGCAAGCCACTTGCCTTGCATGAACACATGCCAGGGCTGCACCCGCGCCGGACATAGCCGTCCGGCCATCCCACAGGGTGGCAACCATGGCTCCTCCCGCCGCAACGCATATCGTCAACGGCGGGTTTTTGCTTTTACTTGCGTGTACTTAATGACCGAACTGGATCAATTCTGGCCTGCCTGCCTCGCACGCCTCGAGGCCGAACTGTCTTCACAGCAGTTCAATACCTGGATCAAGCCGCTGGCGGCCGAAGCCAACGAAGAAGGCATTGCGCTGTTTGCACCCAACCGTTTCATCATGCAATTCATCAAGGATCGCTTCCTTGGTCGCATTGAAGAACTGGCGGTAGAACTGGTGGGCGAAGCCCCGGTCGAGCTGCGCCTGGGCGCGCCCAGCAGCAAACCGCTGGCGGTGCCTACTGCGGTCAGCAACAGTGCGCGCAAGCCCGCACCGGCCCCCGCCACCAGCAACGACACCCCCAGCCCGGCCAAACAGGCGGCGGTGAAAGCCATTGGCGGCAGCCACGAAAGCACCCGGCTCAACCCCTCGTTTACCTTTGACACACTGGTGACCGGTAAGGGTAACCAGCTGGCGCGTGCCGCGGCCATGCAGATTGCCGAGAATCCAGGCGACCAGGCTTACAACCCGCTGTTTGTCTACGGTGGCGTGGGCCTGGGTAAGACCCACTTGATTCAGGCCATTGGCAACCACGTGTTCCAGAAGAACCCGCAAGCCAAAATCCGCTACATCCACGCCGAACGCTACGTGGCCGACATCATGCGCGCCTACCAGCACAAGGCGTTTGACGAATTCAAGCGTTACTATCACTCGCTGGATTTGCTGCTGATTGACGACATCCAGTTTTTGCCGGCAGAACCGCACGCAGGAAGAATTCTTCTACGCTTTCAACGCGCTGATTGAAGGCGGCAAGCAAGTCATCATGACCTGCGACACCTACCCCAAGCAGATAGAAGGGATGGAAGAGCGGCTGATCTCGCGCTTCTCCTGGGGCCTGACGGTGGAAATCCAGCCGCCGGAGCTGGAAATGCGCGTGGCCATTCTGATGAAGAAGGCCGAAGCAGACAGCATCAAGCTGGACCACCCGGTGGCGTTTTTCATTGCCCAGAACGTGCGCTCCAACGTGCGCGAACTGGAAGGTGCGCTCAAACGCGTGGTGGCCTATGCCCGCTTTACCAACCAGAGCATCTCGCTGGACCTGGTGAAAGAAGCACTGAAGGACATTCTGGCCGCCGGCAACCGTCAGGTGACCGTGGACGCCATCCAGAAAACCGTGGCCGAGTACTACAAGATCAAGCTGTCCGACATGCACAGCAAAAAGCGCAGCCGTGACATTGCCCGGCCGCGTCAGGTGGCCATGGCGCTGGCCAAGGAGCTGACCCAGCTCTCGCTGCCCAATATCGGCGATGCCTTTGGCGGCCGCGACCACACCACCGTGCTGCATGCCTGCAAGACCATTGCCGAAATGCGTGGTAATGACGCCGATATGGCGCACGATTACGATACGTTGCTCTCCATGCTGCGTAACTGATTATGTTGATTCAACCGATAACTGACTCTGGACACATTCGGGAGCCCGAAACATGCTGATCCTGCAAGCCGAACGCGATGCCCTTCTCAAGCCCCTGCTGGCCGTGACCGGTATTGTCGAACGCCGCCACACCCTGCCGATTCTTTCCAATGTACTGATTGAAAAGAAAGGCGGACAGGTAGGCTTCCTGGCGACTGATCTGGAAATCCAGATCACCACCGCCAGCGCCGACGAACTGCCGGGCGAAGACTTCCGCCTGACCACATCGGCCAAGAAGCTGCAGGACATCCTGCGTGCCATCCCGGACAAAACCACCGTCACGCTGGAACAACTGGACGGCCGCCTCACTCTGAAAGCCGGCAAAAGCCGCTTCAACCTGCAAACCCTGCCGGCGGAAGACTTCCCGCTGCTGTCGGTTGGCAATGCCAGCGAATCCAGCTTCAGCCTGAGCCAGCGCGAACTCAAGCGCCTGATCTCCCAGGTGCAATTTGCCATGGCCGTGCAGGACATCCGTTACTACCTCAACGGCCTGCTGATGCAAACCGACGGCAACCAGGTAAAGCTGATTGCCACCGACGGCCACCGCCTGGCCTTTGCCAGCGCCGACGTGGAAGCCACCCTGCCCAAGGCCGAAGTCATCCTGCCGCGCAAGACCATCCTGGAACTGTACAAGCTGCTGCAGGACAGCGACGAGCTGATCAACATCGAAGTGCTGGCCAACCAGGTGCGCTTCAGCTTTGGCTCCACCGTCATCATCAGCAAGGTAGTGGACGGCAAGTTCCCCGACTACAACCGCGTGATTCCGCTGGATAACGACAAGATCTTCCTGATCGAACGTCTGTCCTTCCTGCACGCGCTGCAACGTGCCGCCATTCTGGCCAACGAAAAATTCCGTGGCGTGCGACTGGTACTGGCACCGGGCAAGATGTCCATCCTGTGTACCAACAGCGAACAGGAAGAAGCCGAAGAAGAACTGGAAATCGCCTACCAGGGCGGCGAGCTGGAAATCGGCTTCAACATCAACTACCTGCTGGACGTGCTGACCAACCTGCCGGCCGACACCCTGCAAATGGCGTTTGGCGATGCCAACCGCAGCACGCTGGTCACCATTCCGGACTACAGCAACTTCAAGTACATCGTGATGCCGATGCGCATCTGATACAGCAGCAACACAGTCGGCAGTGACTGCGGCCACCGGCAGCAGTTTTCGAGATTTTGAGCATGAGCAGCAAAGGGAGGTACAGCGGACGGGATATTCCCCGCCGCCCCCTCCCCCAGCGCAGGAAAGAAGCGGATGAGCGAACAGGAATACGGCGCGGATAGCATTAAAGTCCTCAAGGGTCTGGATGCGGTACGCAAACGCCCCGGCATGTACATTGGCGATACCTCGGACGGCACCGGTCTGCACCACATGGTGTTCGAAGTGCTGGACAACGCCATTGACGAAGCCCTGGCCGGCCATGCCGACACCATCAAGGTCATCATCAACCCTGACAACTCCATCACCGTATCGGACAACGGCCGGGGCATCCCCACCGACATCCACCCGGAAGAAGGACGTTCGGCGGCCGAAGTGATCATGACCATCCTGCACGCCGGCGGCAAATTCGACAGCAACAGCTACAAGATTTCCGGCGGCCTGCACGGCGTGGGCGTCTCCGTGGTGAATGCGCTGTCCGACTGGCTGAAGCTGAAAATCTGGCGTGACGGCAAGGTGCACGAAATGGAATTCCGCCGTGGCGACGCCGTGGCCCCGCTCACCGTTACCGGCCACAGCAACCACCGCGGCACCGAAGTCACCTTCCGCGCCAGCGAAGAAACCTTCGGCCTGGTGGAATACCACTTCGACATCCTGGCCAAGCGCATCCGCGAACTGTCTTTCCTCAACCAGGGCGTGGGCATCACCCTCATCGACAAGCGCACCGGCAAGGAAGAAAACTTCGCCTTCTCCGGCGGCGTGGCCGGTTTCGTGGAATACATGAACCGCAACAAGAGCGTGCTGCACCCCAAGGTGTTCCACGGTTTTGGCGAAAAAGACGGCATGAGCGTGGAAGTGGCCATGCAATGGAACGACTCCTACCAGGAAAGCGTCCAGTGCTTCACCAACAACATCCCGCAACGTGACGGCGGCACCCACATGACCGCCCTGCGTCAGGTGATGACCCGCACGCTCAACCAGTACATCGAAGAAAACGAAGTCGCCAAAAAGGCCAAGGTGGACACCACCGGCGACGACATGCGCGAAGGCCTCACCTGCGTACTGTCCGTCAAACTGCCCGACCCCAAGTTCTCCAGCCAGACCAAGGACAAGCTGGTCTCCAGCGAAATCGGCCCGGTAGTCAACGAAGTCATCAGCGAAGCGCTGAAAAGCTATTTGCTGGAAAACCCCAACGACGCCAAAACCATCTGCGGCAAGATTGTCGACGCCGCCCGCGCCCGTGAAGCCGCGCGCAAGGCCCGCGAAATCACCCGCCGCAAAGGCGTGATGGACGGCCTGGGCCTGCCCGGCAAACTGGCCGACTGCCAGGAAAAAGACCCCAAGCTGTGCGAACTGTACCTGGTCGAGGGTGACTCCGCCGGCGGCTCTGCCAAGCAAGGCCGCGACCGCAAATTCCAGGCCATCCTGCCCTTGAAGGGCAAGATTCTCAACGTGGAACGCGCCCGCTTCGACAAGATGCTGCAAAGCCAGGAAGTGGCCACGCTGATTACCGCCATGGGCTGCGGCATTGGCAAGGACGAATACAACCCGGACAAACTGCGCTACCACCGCATCATCATCATGACCGATGCCGACGTGGACGGCGCGCACATCCGTACCCTGCTGCTCACCTTCTTCTACCGCCAGATGCACGAACTGGTAGAGCGCGGCCACATCTACATTGCCCAGCCGCCGCTGTACAAGGCCAAGCACGGCAAGCAAGAGCGCTACCTGAAGGACGACTACGAGCTGAACCAGTACCTGCTGCAACTGGCACTGGAAAAAGCCGAACTCATCCCCGGCACCGACGCTCCGGCCCTGGCCGGTGACACCCTGGCCGAAGTGGCCCGCCAGTTCCTGGTGGCCCGCGCCGTCATCGAACGCGAAAGCCGCGTCATCGACCCGCTGGTGCTGGAAGCCATGCTGAAATCCGGCCGCCTGTCACTGGAAAGCGAACACGCCTCCAACGACACCATCGCCCGCCTGCGCGCACTGGTACCAGCGGAAGCCATTACGCTGGACCTGCTGCACGACGAAAAGAACGACGGCCACCTGATCAAGATCACCCGCAAACTGCACGGCAACGTGCTGGTTACCGTGCTGGACCAGGACTTCCTGGAAAGCGGCGACTACGCCGAACTGGCCAAAACCGGCGACCTGCTGAGCGGCCTGCTGCGTGACGGCGCCACCGTACGCCGTGGCGAAACGGTGAAACCGATCAGCGAATTCGGCCAGGCACTGGACTGGCTGCTGGCCGAAGTGAAAAAGGGCATGAACATCCAGCGCTACAAAGGCCTGGGCGAGATGAACCCGGAACAGCTGTGGGAAACCACCATGGACCCCAATGTGCGCCGCCTGCTGAAGGTACGCATTGAAGACGTGATGGGCGCGGACGACGTGTTCACCACCCTGATGGGCGACGAAGTGGAACCCCGCCGCGCCTTTATCGAAGGCAATGCGTTGATTGCGCGGAATATTGATGTGTAAGGGGTAGGCTCCTGCAGCACGTGCAAAACTGCATGCGCAAAGGTAAAAAAAGCGACCGGATTTTCTGGTCGCTTTTTTCTTGTCGCTGCTCACCACGGCCATATTGCTTGGTGGACAGTGGGCATTGTCGTGAGTAGGATTGAATCCTATTGATTTAAAAAGAGATTGCCATGCGGACCACCCAGCAAATGAGCATCACCCTGCCCAATGACATGGCAGAGGAGGTGAAGGCAAAAGTACGCTCTGGAGAATACGCCAGTGAAAGCGAAGTCATCCGAGATGGACTACGCGCACTGATGGCACGGGACCGTGCCGTGGAAAGCTGGCTGCTCAATCAGGTAGGCCCAGCCTATGATGCCCTGAAGGCCGACCCGTCCCGCGCCGTCACCATAGACCAGGTGCGCGCCCGTCTGGCCGCCGAACACGCCAAGAAAGCATGAGCCATCAGGTAGTGTTCAGCCCGGAAGCCATGGAGCAGCTTGCCGAGCTTTACCGCTATATTGCAGAGGCAGCATCGCCACATACCGCAGCGCAATACACCGAGGCAATCGTAAGCTACTGCGAAAACCTGCACACTTTTCCACTGCGCGGGACCAACCGCGACGAGGTGCGGCCAGGACTCCGCATTACCCATTACAAGAAACGAACTGTCATTGCCTTCACCGTGGACGCCGACACGGTATCCATCATTGGCATTTTCTACGGCGGGCAAGACTACGCGGCCAGTTTGCAGGACATCGACACCGATACGTAAGCCTAACGGCAGGCGAATTGTCCAGCCCGCCGTTAGTCCAAAACGCCAAGCCCCCGAAAACGGGGGCTTGCGCTTACTTATCAAGGTAGTAGTGGAAGGCCTAGCTCTTTCAGGAAACCATTGTGCTTGTCTTTAGCTTCTTGGATTTTCTTTTCTAAACCAATCAAATCCTCATGTACTTTGGCAATATCAATTTCCTCCTCAGCCACTATCGTACTGACATAGCGCGAGATGTTCAGATTGAAATCATTCTTCTCAATCTCCGCCATACTCACGCGCCGTGAGTAGCGCGGCTCTTCCTTGCGATACTGGTAGGTATCGATGATCTTTTCAATGTGCCCGATTTCATCGCCGGGCATATCTTTGGTATGCAACAGTTGGTTTTGTCGCTTTCCTTTCACGAAATGCTCAGCTGCATTGATAAACAATACATCGTCAGGCTTTTTACACTTTTTCAGCACCAGAATGCACACGGGAATACCGGTGGAATAGAACAGATTGGCAGGCAGGCCAATCACCGTGTCGATGTGCCCATCTTTCAGCAATTTGGTACGGATGCGTTCTTCCGCGCCACCACGGAATAGCACACCGTGCGGCAGGATGATGGCCATCACGCCATCGTCTTTGAGGTAGTGGAAGCCATGCAGCAGGAAGGCAAAGTCGGCAGCAGACTTTGGCGCAAGGCCATGACTTTTGAATCGCACATCGTCGGCCAGCGCGTCGGTCGGCTCCCAGCGATAGCTAAAGGGCGGGTTGGCCACAATGGCATCAAAACTAGGCCGCTTGGCCGGGTTCTGCTCGCGCATCATGTCCCATTCGTTGAGCAGGGTGTCGCCGTGGAAAATCTCGAACTCAGTATCTTTTACCCCATGCAGCAGCATATTCATGCGCGCCAGGTTATAGGTGGTGATGTTTTTTTCCTGGCCGTAAATTTTGCCAATGGTTCCACCTGCGTTGGCCACCTGCTTGCGCACATTAAGCAGCAGCGAGCCAGAACCACAGGCAAAGTCCATCACACTTTCCAGCCGCTTTTTGATGCCGGTTTTCGGCTCTTGGCTGTCCAGCGAGACGATGGCGGAGAGGATGTCGGAAACCTGCTGCGGGGTATAAAACTCACCCGCTTTCTTGCCAGACCCAGCAGCAAACTGGCCAATCAGGTATTCATATGCATCCCCGAGCGCATCAATACTGGTGGAAAACTCTGCCAGCCCTTCGGCAATTTTCTGGATGATGGTGCAAAGCTTGGCGTTGCGGTCGGGATAGCTCTTGCCCAACTTGGGAGAACTCAGGTCGATTTCGGAGAACAGGCCCTGAAAAGTACTTTCGAATGACTCAGTCTCGATGTATTTGAAACCCAGTTGCAGCGTACTCAACAAAAACGCGTCCTGAGTACGGGCCTGATTGGCGATACTGCTCCACAAATGTCCAGGCTTGATAACGTAATGCACCTTGCGCCGCATCTGCTTCTCAAACTCGGGCACATCGCTCTCGTTAGCAGCATACCAAAGCGCGAGAGGCACCTCGCGTGCATCTGCTTCCACTTCCGGGTAGTCACGCCCCAGTTCCTTTTTGGCTGCTGTCTCGTAGTTGTCAGACAGATAGCGCAGGAAGAGGAAGGACAGCATGTAATCGCGGAAATCGTCTGCATCCATCGCCCCACGCAGTTGGTCGGCGATGCTCCACAGGGTATTACCCAGTTGTTTTTGATTTTGTTCGGTCATGGTGTGTTTCTGTCGGGTGTGTTGGACAGGCGCGCAACTTGGCTGCGTACCTATTCCCGGATGGTATTGATTGCCGTGTGGCAATAAAACGATTTGCTCATTTCTTTGCCCGCTGTTTCAGGGTGTTCTCCAGCGCCTGCAACTCGGCCTCATCCTGCAAGTCAGCGGCTATGGCTTCCTGTCGTTTGCGGTCCTGATCAAATTGCACGTACAGCTCGCCCATGTTCATTTCCATTTGCGCGTGGCTGATGCTGCCAGCGTGGCTCAGCAGCGGGAAACCGTTGAGAGTGATGATCTGGTCCACATTCTGCTTCCAGAAAGCCATGCGCGTTTCTTGCTTGCTCTTGGCCCGCAATTCGGCGGTTTCCAGAAAGATCACCACCAGCCGGTTCAGGGTGTCGACCTCATCCTCAGTCAGGTAGTTTTTGGCCACCAAAATATCGGCCTTACGCACTTTATTTCCCTTCCAGGACAGTAGACCGAAATTTAGGTCGGCTGGGTTGGCACGGGCGGTAATCAGTTCGGCTGCGGTCTTTTGCGTCACGGCATAGATCAACAGGTTCTGCACCGTGGCAAAGAAAAGCTGGGTGGCCTTGTCGGTCTTGTCGTAGTCGCTGCAGAGGGCAAACAGGTCGCGCACCTTCTGATAAAAGCGCTTTTCCGAGGCCCGGATGTCGCGGATGCGTGCCAGCATCTCATCGAAGTAATCCGGGCGACCATCCGGGTTTTTCAGCCGCTCGTCATCCATGACAAAGCCCTTGACCAGGTACTCTTTCAGCACGGTGGAGGCCCAGCGGCGAAACTGGACGCCGCGCGGCGAGCGCACGCGGTAGCCGACGGCCAGGATGGCATCGAGCTTGTACAGTGTGACGGGACGGTTTACTTCCCGCTCCCCTTCGGTTTGAACTACCGAGGATTCCTCGGTAGTTGCCTCCCGCAGCAACTCGCCATCCTCAAAGATGTTCTTGAGATGCAGCCCCACATTGTCCGTGCTCACATCAAACAGCTGAGCCATTTCACGCTGCGTCAGCCAGACCGTCTGGTCTTTTGCCCGCAGCTTGATCTGGCTGCGGCCATCTTCGGTGGTGTAAAGAATGAGGTCGCTCATGCAGCTGGGTTCCGCTCAGCCCCAGCCGGCTCTGCCGCCAAGATTTGTGGCAGGTCAAACTGAAACTGCGTGGTGAAGTCTCTAAAAATACGCCGGAAGAGGTTTTGGTTATCTTCGCCCATTTCAGTGGGTTCGTGGATGGCGTATTTGCCATGGCTGAGCAGGTTCAAGGCACGGTTGTAGAGTGCCACATCTTCCTGATTCAGCGCTTTGAGACAGAAGGAAATATCTGCATGGCCGAAGAAAGACGCGGTTTTTTCCATGATGCTGCGCAGCGCGTTGAAATGAAAGGTATAGAGCTTGCCCGTGTCGGGAGCGGCCGCCAATTGCAGTTCGGCGAGGGATGCGACGTGATGGAAAAACGGTGTGTCCTCAGTGGCCCGCAAAGTATATTTGCCATCGCCATTCGGGCGGTGCAGAAAGTAACGCTTGTGGCTGACTTTCGGCTCGCCTTCTTTTGTCCGGCCAAGCTCATTGCACATCACATTGAAGAACAGGGAGTGATGCGAAGAAAACACCACCTTGATGGGTGCCGGTGCACCATTCTCGTCTTGGCGGCTGGCCGCCCTGCGCAACAACTTGGCCAGGTCGCAGGCCACAGCAATCGCGTTGTTATCGTCCAGTGAGGAGATAGGGTCGTCAATGTAAAGATATTTCACCCATTGATAAGATTCATGACCGTCTAGCATCCGTTCGCAAATGGCCATAAACAGGCACCAGATGAAAATGTTCTGCTCTCCACGGGAAATCTTGATATTCGTCTCGGTGATTCGCTCAGGCTCTGCACCCCGCCTTTGCCGAAAAACTTCTTTGGAAAAACTGATCTTCCAGTTGGTGTAATCAATATCAAAATCAAAGTCTGCGTAGCGATTGAGATAGCCCGCAATGGTTTCGTCCAGCGCCAGGTCTCTCAGCCCATTGAAGAAGGTAGAGCGCTGATTAAGCTGCAATTGCCGGACCTCATCACCGTCCAGATCATTATCCCAGGTGAACAAATCCTCGGTGTAGGCATTGAAATAAAGCGTGTCCGCGACGCCGATCTTACGCTTTTTCTCATCCTTGAACGCCATCGACAACCGCGTCTTTCCGGTACGGTTGTAGGCGTAGAGCAGGATGAGATCAATGTCGGGCAGGTCTGAGCGCAGTTTGCGCGCCATCGTTTGCAAGTTGGCATAGTGCCTGATCGTGGGTTGGTCGCTCATGCCCTCACCTCGTCTGTTGAGGGGAATAACTGCTGCATCAGGCCCTTTTTGTGGGTCTTGAGGGCTTCGAGCTTTTGGTCCTCGGCGGTGATCAGGGTATCAAGACTGCTCAGGCACGAGGCTATGCGTTGTTGTTCAGACAAGTCAGGAACAAGTACCGGCAACGTCTTTAACTCGCTAGCTAAAATGTGTTTGATTGTATTGCCAGTCGTAATCTGGAAGATTGCAAGTTTACCGATTGGCGAATAGAAGTAGTGAGCAAAGAAGTCAGAGCTGAGCTTCCGCTTTGGGGTGAGAATGACTAACGCGTGACAATTGGCCCCAACGAAATCGGGGCCAATAACTGCACACTCTCCTACATGCCCTGATTGGACCATCAAAATGTCACCTGTCTTGAGGTGAGATTTGCGCTGCCTATTATGAAATTCACTAGTAATGAAAATTAGGTTGTCGGCTTCGATACGTCCTTGCTTAATGTTTCGGCCCTGAAGGTATCGAATACCATCGCTCGTTGTGTAATAGGGTGTTGCCGTGCCGACAAAGCCATTCCGAATAGGATCGAAATAATCGCCAAGATGCTGCTCTTCCCACTTCCCGGCATTTTGAAATTCGGGGAAGCGGAGACGAGGCTGGGTCTCACCTTCGCGGGGGAAAAGCTGCTGCATCAGCCCTTTCTTATGGGTCTTAAGCGCGTCCACTTTCTGCGCTTGCACGGCGATCAGCTCATCTACTGAACTCAGACAGTCGGCGATTTTTTGTTGTTCGGGGAACTCGGTTGGCAAAGGAATAGGTAGCGCACTGTATTCGACGCTATTGATGCCGGGTTGCCCACTTCGCGCAGAAGTAGCAGCGACCCATTTCCAATACTGCTCTGTCGTCAAAAAGTTGGCGAGGTACGTGGAAACCAACCGTTTTGGATTCGGCTTAACTCGAATTAAAAAGCCCGCGAAGACCAATCGACCGTCCGCTTTGCGGTATCTGTATGACTTTCCGACGCTTGCTCCTGTGCGCGCCAGAACGATATCCCCTTCTTCCAAATAGATTTCATCTTTCGGTTCGAGATCAACTGAAACCTTTTTGGCGCTGAGATATGTGCCATCTTCCGAGATGTCGGTGATTCGCAAGTATTGTGGTAGCCGTTCAGTAAAGGGCACTGCGGCAGCGTTCACGCCGTAGTCAGGGCTTTTCATCAGTAGTTTGCCAAGAGGCGCATATTCCCATCCCTCGCCCCCCCGAAACTCCGGAAACCGCAGCTTCGGCACCAGCGTATGCTTTGCTTCATCCGTTGTAGCGGTGGTTTTGTTCTTACTGCTCATACGCACTCAGTCCTGAAATATCGCGGCCAGCGGCGCGTTGGGTGAGAAGAGGGTACAGGTCTTCCATTAGTGCCAGTTCGGCTTGGGTGCGGGCTTTCCAGCCCAGCTCCAGCGGGGCCATCAGGTCGCCCAACAGCTCGCCATCAAAAATCATGCGGTCCAGAATGTTGTCGACAAAGGCTTGCAGCGCAGCAGTAGCCAGGCCGTGCTTGGCGGCAATAGCAGAAAGCTCTTTGGCGTTCTGCTCGGCCTTGAAGCGGACATAGCCCTCACGGATAGCATCCTCCGACAAGCCTTCGCCGGCCTTGAGCGTAGCGATGTAAGCGGCAATGTCTTCGCGCTCGTTGATGAACTTGGCATCGGCGCTGATCAGGCTGATCAGTTCATCGCGGCTCATGGTGGCCTTGCCCGGTGCTCTGGCTGAATACTTGGCGAGTAGCCCCATGATGTAGTCGTAGTCGATCACCGCAGAGGCGAAGAGTACGAACTCGAAATCGAGTTGGTCGGCAGCGCCGGTATCATTCTTGCTGCCGGTCTTGCCTTGTCTCTCTCTAAGTTCCTTGGCAGTTGCCAGGTACTGGCCTTTAAAGCCACGCAGAGCCTCATTAGGTAACAGCTGCTCGATAGCCGCTTTGTGCTCGTCGGTGAGGTCGGTGTATTGGTCCAGCTGTGTTTTGAGGCGCTGTACTTCCTTGAAGTGAGTGATGAAGGCGGCACGGGCGGTGTCTCCTTTCAGGTTGGCCACCTCGGAAGGTGTGCAGGCCAAGCCTTGCGCTTTCATGAAATCGTCCAGCTTTTGCACTGCTGTTTCCAGCCGCTGAATCACTGCCGGTGCCTTGTCCACCAGCCAGATTTCCCGCGCCTGCTCAGCGGTTTTTTCGCCGCTGAAAAGCGCAATGGCAGCATTGACGGAATCCAATTGCTGGCGGAAATCCAGGATATTGCCGAATGGTTTGCTGCCATTGGGCTTTTTGTCATCGGCTTGGATACTGGTCAACACCCGATTGGTACGCGAAAAAGCCTGAATCAAACCGTGATATTTAAGGTTCTTGTCCACATATAGCGTGTTCAGGAATTTGGAATCAAAGCCTGTCAGCAGCATGTCCACCACAATGGTGATGTCTATCTTCTGCTTGGCCGGATAGTCGCTATTTGGCCACTGCTGGTCTTTGATGCGCTTTTGCACGTCCTGATAGTAAAGGTCGAACTCACTCAAACGGTGGTTGGTGCCGTAGCGCGCGTTGTAGTCTTCCAGAATGCTCTTGAGCGCGGCTTTCTTGCCTTCCGGGTCTTCTTCGTTATCCGCCTGTTCTTGCGGCAGGTCTTCCTGAATCTGCTTCACATCCGGGTTGCCCTCAGCGGGCGGGGAAAAGACACAGGCAATGTTTAGTGGCTGAAAATCAGGGTCGGCCTCGCGCTTTTCTGCCTGCATGGTCTTGAACAACGCATGGTATTCGATGGCGTCGTTGATGGACGCGGTAGCCAGGATGGCGTTAAAGCGCCGTCCGCCGGTGGCGGCATCATGTTTGGCCAGAATGGCATCGACAACAGCTTTCTTGGCAATGGGCTCGCCGGGTTTGGGCGGCTTTTTGCCTTCGGGCTTGTAGTAATCGATGTGAAAGCGCAGCACATTACCGTCTTCAATAGCGTGGGTGATGGTGTAAGCGTGCAGCTCTTTCTGAAACAGGTCCTCGGTGGTGACCAGCGTTTTTTCCGCATCCTGCATACCATCTTTGGAGCTAATTCTGGGGACTGTCGCGTTGTCCTTGAAAATGGGCGTGCCGGTGAAGCCAAACAGCTGCGCCTTGGGGAAAAACGTTTTAATGGCTTTGTGGTTATCACCAAACTGTGAGCGGTGGCATTCGTCAAAGATGAAGACGATACGTTTGTCTTGCAGTACTTCTAGCTGTTCCTTGTAGGTGGCCTGCCCTTTTTTGCTGCGCTGCTTGTTGCGCTTGCTGTTTTCATCCAGTGCCAGGCCCAGCTTCTGGATGGTGGTAACGATAACCTTGTCAGCATAGTCGTCTGACAGCAGGCGACGCACCAGGGCTGCGGTGTTGGTGTTTTCTTCGACGCAGCCTTCCTGGAAGCGGTTGAATTCCTCCCGCGTCTGGCGGTCGAGGTCTTTGCGGTCCACCACGAACACACACTTATAGATATGCTCGTTTTCCTTCAGCAGGGTTGAAGCCTTGAAGGAGGTGAGTGTCTTGCCACTGCCCGTGGTGTGCCAGATGTAGCCATTGCCATTATTTTCATCAATGCACTGGATGATTTTCTGCACGGCATACACCTGATACGGTCGCATCACCATCAGTTTTTGTTCGCTGGCCAGCAGCACCATATAACGGCTGATGGTACGGCCCAGGTCGCATTTTTTCAGGAAGTGCTCGGCAAACTCATCGAGTTGGCTGATTTTGCGGTTGTTTGCATCAGCAAACTCATAAATGGGCAGAAAACGCTCGTCGGCATTAAATGCAAAGTGGCGCGCGTTGTTGTTGGCAAAGTAATAAGTCCGGTCACGGTTGCTGACAATGAACAGCTGCATGAAGCACAGCAGCGTCTTGCCATAGCCGTTGCCGGGGTCGGCCTTGTACTCGACGATCTGCTCCATGGCACGGCGTGGATTCACGCCCAGGGTTTTCAGTTCGATCTGCACCACGGGTACACCGTTGATGAGCAGGATAACGTCGTAGCGATGGTGACTGTTGTCGGTGTTGATACTGAGCTGGCGAATGACTTCGAAGTCGTTTTTGCACCAGTCCTTGATGTTCACCAGCGTGTAATTCAGCGGAGTGCCGTCGTCGCGGGTGAAGGCATTGATGCCGCGTAAGGTTTTGGCCGCGGCGAAGACATCCGGGGTGACAATTTCATCCAACAACCTGGCAAATTCGGTGTCTGTCAGCTTGACCCGGTTGAGGGCCTCGAACTTCTCGCGAAAGTTCTTTTCCAGCGCAGCGCGGTCGCGAATGTCAGGGCAGGTATACTTGAGGTCGGTCAGCTTCGCGATAAGATCGTCTTCGATCTGGCGTTCATTGATTATCATTGGTCTGACTCTGTTTACTCACAATCCCGGAATGATACAACCTAAGCACGCGCTTGCGTGCTAATGGGCATATCGATACAGGCATCTCAATATGGCCGATTTACGTCTTTTTCAGTACGCCCAAGCTACCGAGCTACCTGGCACCGCTTCCGACCTGGAAAAGCCGCTGCAAACGCTGATTGAGCGGAATCTCGACACGCTGCTGGGCATCCGTTTTGTGGCGTCGGAGTACACCACCGGTAAAACCCACGGCGGGCGTATCGATACCCTGGGGCTGGACGAAAACCACTGCCCGGTCATCATCGAGTACAAGCGTTCGCAGTCGGAAAACGTCATCAATCAGGGGCTGTTTTATCTGGATTGGCTGATGGACCATCAAGCCGAGTTCAAGCTACTGGTGCTGGAGCGCTTTGATAAAACCACGGCAGATGCCATCGACTGGAGCGGCCCACGGCTGATTTGCATTGCGGCCAACTTCACCAAGTACGACGCGCATGCCGTGCAGCAGATCAACCGCCAAATCGAGTTGGTGCGCTACCGCTTGTTTGGCGAGGAACTGCTGTTATTGGAGGCGGCGAATACACCCAACACCTCGCCAAATTCTACTGCGGCACCTGGCCCGCAAAACGGTAAAACCCGCAGTGGCGACAAAAGCGTGGCGGAGATTTATGCCGAGCTGAACCCAGCCATGCTGGCACTACTGGAAACCGTGGAGGCTTACATCCTGTCTTTGGGTGATGACGTACAGCGCAAGGAACTGAAGCTGTATTACGCCTACCGTCGCCTGAAGAACTTTGCCACGCTGGTACTGCAGAAAAGCCGCCTGTTGCTGTATTTGCACCTGTCACCAGCCAGCGAGGTGCTGCCTGCCAATGGCCGTGATGTATCGCAAGTGGGGCACTGGGGAACCGGTGACATCGAGCTGAGCATCAGCAATCAGTCCGAATTTGATTTGGCCAAGGCGCTGATTATCAAAGCCTACGAGCGGTAAGCGACCGCAAAAAAGCCCACCACGTCTGCACATGGTGGGCTTGTTCATACTTTTGCAGTCCTTGGTGGGAGCCGCTTTGGCACCGGTTTCCTGTTGTTGGTAACGCCTTTGCCATCTTGGGTGGCTGGTATGGGTTTGTCAGCCGCTTTTACGTCACATTCTTTCTCTGCCTTGCCAGACTGCGCGGGGCATTAATCCGCGAATCCATCGCCTTGCTCATTCACGCCGTGTCGTCTGGTCGGGTGTTCGCGTCTGGCTGGCTGCCTGCCTTGCTTCTGGCCCCCTTCCCGGCTGATAATCGCCCGGTGCCGTTCAATAGCGGCACCGGGATTGGCGTCCCGACCCCACTTTGGCGGACTGCTACGTGCACACGTACCAGTCCTCGCACCATTGCTTTGCCTTTTTCCATGGCAGGCCTTGGTGGGAGCTCTTACGAGCGCCGGGTTCAAGGTGACCGGTAACGCCAATCCTGCCATGTGCCTGCCACCCCCGATTGGCGTCGGAGGTGGCGATGATGGTCATCACCTTGGAGGATTTGCCATGAGCCGTACTCCGCAACCACCGCCGTTCCCGTCGTCCCTGCCTGCTGATTTCCCGTCCCAGTCCGACCCGCAGTTTGCTTCTTTCATGAGCCAGATCAGCCTGCCGCTGGGCCGTTTGCATGCATGTCTGGAAAGCTTGCAGCAGGCGCTGGGGCCAGAGCCGGACCCCTTGGCCGATGCCTGCATGCAGCGGGTGTGGCGGGTGTGCCTGCAGTTGCAGGCGCGGCTAGACAAGGTGGAAGCCGACCTTAACGGCAGCCTGAAGCCATTGACGTACTTGCTGGAAATGCTGGGAGATGAGCGCGGCGACGACCTGTCGCGCGAGGATATGTACCGCATTCTGTCGCTCACCCATCAGCAGCTGCGCCGCGCCAGTACCGATTTGTACATGCGCTAGCGCCCAGGCAGCCAAGGCGGGGTGCCCTGGCTGCCCTTGCCTTACATCAGCGTGGTGTGGGCGGAGCTTAGGGTGTAGGTATCGACAATGCCCTTGAGCGCGCGGGAGAGCTGGTCCAGGTCTTGCGCCAGCTTGGCGGTGTCGGTGGCGGAGATGCTGCTGCGCTCGGCCATTTGCGCAATGCTTTCCACTTGCTGGGCAATATTGTTGGTGGCGACGCTTTGTTCCTGGATGGCGCTGGTGATTTCGCCCACCACATGGCTGGCTTGCTGGCTGCTGTGCTGGATGCGGTTGATGGCGTCGTTGGCGGTGGTGGTGTTGCTGACGCTGTGTTCCACCAGGCCTACTACGTCCTGCATGCCGCGCACGGCGGATTCGGCGCTTTGCCGCATGTTGACGATGGTGGAGGTGATTTCCTGGGTGGAGCTGGCGGTGCGTTCTGCCAGCTTGCGTACTTCGTCGGCCACCACGGCAAAGCCGCGGCCTTGTTCGCCGGCGCGGGCGGCTTCGATAGCGGCGTTGAGCGCCAGCAGGTTGGTCTGGTCGGCCACGTCCTTGATCACCTGAATCACGCTTTCGATGTCTTGCGTTCTGGTTTCCAGGTCGTGGATCAGGGTTTCGGCATTGTGGATGTTGGCGGCGATATTGCGGATGCCAGTGGCGGCGTCGTTGATGACGGTAACGCCGTCGCTGGCCAGCTTGCCGGATTCCACGGTCATGCTGTTGGCTTCGGAGGCGCGGTCGGCCACGTGATTCACGCTGACGGTCATCTGCTCTACCGTGGCAGCGACATTGGCCGAGGCGCTGCTTTGCTGGCTGGCGGCGCTGGCTACCTGGCTGGCGTTTTGCGACAGGGAGTCGGACACGCTGGCAATGGACAGTGCGCCACGGTTGATTTCGTTCAGGCTGTCTTGCAGGCGGGTCAGCAGTTTGTTCATGGCGTCGGCCACCTTGCCCAGCTCGTCATCGCGGGTGACCTTGATGCGCGGGGTGAAGTCCAGCTTGCCAGTGACGTGGTCGATAAAGTCGCCCAGCCGGTTCAGACGGTTACGCAGGTTGCGGATGGTGATGCTGCCAAACACCAGGCTGAACACAATGGCCAGCGCGCTGATGGCAATCAGGACGATCAGCAGGCTCTGGTAGGCTTGCTTGTTTTTTTCACGCAGCCCATCGCCCAGCTTCCAGTTGTAGTCCAGATGCTTTAGCAACTGGTTTTCCAGCGTGGTAGCGCTTTGGCGGAAATCGCCGCCATCGGCAAAGCTGGCTTGTACGGCGGCGTTATTGCCGGCGGCGGCAGCGCTCAGCAGCTTGCGGGTGCTGCTGATGTAGGTCTCAAACATTTGCCGGTCCTGCTTCACCATGGCCAGGTCGGTGTCGTCGGAAATGTCGTTTTTTTCGTAGTCATTCAACAGCGATGTCACCCGTGTCACATCGTCGTTCAGCTTGCTTTCTGCCTGCGCCCGGCCTTCCGGGGTGGTGAAAATCAGGTAGTCACGTGCCTGCACGCGGATTTTCTGGGTCAGGATATTGACCTCACTCAGCGCCTTTACGCTGGGTGCGGTGTTGTCCTGATAGTACTCAAAGCGGTCTTGCGCACCATTCAAGCCATAAATGCCAACAAAACTGAGAGAAACAATGGCCGCGAACAATACAGCCAGCAGAAGCGATATACGCTGAGAAATTGACATGGTGCCTCCAAACGGTGGAATCAATGCCAGGTGCAGGCGGCAGTCCATCAACTGGTGATGCATGCTGCGGCTGTCCCGGATTATTTTTATGGTTGTTTATGACAGAAAATTTATTTTGGCATTTTCTGTAAATTGAATGCCTGACAGATATCAATACATGCCGCCCCAAACGGCATACGCGGCAATAACATGTGTAAATACATGTCAGAGCCTTGCCACCCGCATTAATACCCGAAATGCATCCTTTGAAGACTATCACGCCATTGTGGCAATACAAGGTGTTTTATCAAACAAGGACCACGGGCTGAGGGTAAAGCGGCCGGCCAGGTGCATTCTGCCCATGGTCAGGCCTTATGCTACATCAGCGTAGGACTCAGCCCGGTGTCGCTGCCAATCGCCATGTAGCGCTAGCCAGTATGCTGTCTTTTGGCTTGCAGGGAGTGCGTGCAAGCACTTCCTGAGCAGAGTGAAATTTGACGGCTGGCATGGCAGGTGATTCTCCTCCATCTCAGGTACGGAAGTGTGGCCTCTCAATGCTGCCATGTGCCTGTCCACGGTGAACATTGTGAGTGGCACGCTACATGATCCACCTGCTGGTTTAACGGACAAATCTGGTTAACCATTCAATATGCGGCAAACTGCTTCCAAAGCGACGGCCATAACTTATCCCAGCAACAGCTATGATCGAGGTCTGGTATGACGTGCAGTATCGGCGCTTTCTCCCCGGGAAAGTAGGAAATGAAATGACGGCTAATTTCCGGAGGGATATTTCTGTCTTTTTCTCCGGCAAATAATATTATTTTCAGGCCAGCCAATTCCTTGATGTATTCAATTGGGTTCAATGACTCTTCCAGCGCAGAGTAGCCATGCAGCTTGGTCCAGGCATCCGGGTCTACATTACCGGCAACGGTGGCTATCTTTTTAACGTCGTTGCGTTTTACCGCAAGCAACATCGCGAGTGCGCCACCACCAGAATATCCCACTAACTGAATATGGGTGGCCCCATGCATTTTTTTGATCTGGTCAATTGCATTATTCATTGCATTTATCACTGGCAATGAGAATCTTTGATTTAACCAGTAGCGATTGTCACACCGGTTTATTTCCGTATTAATGAACTGACATGGTCTGGCCAAATAAATAGCGGTGCCTTCCGGTTGTGCCAGCGCCAGTTTCAGTCCTACTGCATTCAATGGGGTTGGATCAAAAGAAGGAGTATCAGGGCCGATCCAGGCCATACCATCACCTTCCAGATAGATAGTGATGACTTCCGTAGGCTGCTTCACTGAAGAGGAAAACGAGGCTAAAGTAAATGTCTTTGTTTCCAACACGGTAGGTACCCAGCCATGGGTGCCGGCCAATGCGTTTGCACTCTCTACGCGCGTATTAAAAGACGGAATATTTGTGCACGCGACCAGCAGCGAGCTAACGCAGAGAAGGCGCAATAGTGCAGATACGTGTTGCAAGAAGTGGTTCATAACCATATGGAATTTTTGTTAGTAAATTAATGTTTGCAATTTGTAATTTTTTTTAAACCAAATCTTTACGTTGCATTGTTAAGTAAATTCTTTATTAAAAGATGATTTAAAATAGTTGTAATTTATTTG
This sequence comes from Aquitalea pelogenes, assembly GCF_001515305.1. Classification (GTDB taxonomy): domain Bacteria; phylum Pseudomonadota; class Gammaproteobacteria; order Burkholderiales; family Chromobacteriaceae; genus Aquitalea; species Aquitalea pelogenes. Next base: position 17,214 of record NZ_LNQV01000003.1, on the reverse strand, counting down.
CTTTCCTTACCCGAAATTAATGATTTTGAGCTATGCAGGTGTTAGCATCTGTCATGAAATGTAATGGCAACACCATCAAAACAAACAAGAATTTACAAAAACTTCAGGGAGTTTCCGTCATGAAATCGATTGCAAACAAATCGGTAAAACCGTTGTTGGCACCAATTGCCGCCTTTGTCCTGGCTGCACTCGCCACCCCGGCATTGGCCCATACCTCGTCCATCGGTTTTACCAATACCGGTAATGGCTCTGTTACCTTCTGGTTTGGTACATATCATAGCGGTGTTAACTACACCGAAGGCAGCATGCAAGTCGTGAGCTCGAATTCGACCACAACGACTTCCGCCTTCAACCTGCTGGTGAGCACCCGTCCCACCGGCCTGGTAGATGGCACCAACAACTTCTACTCCAACGGCACGTCGCTTGTCGGAACGCCGAATACCACCATTCGCTACTGGCAAGGTGCAACTTTTACCGGCCTGACTACCGGCACCTATACCTTTACTTATCTTCCGATTGCAAACCCGACTTCTACTTGGCAACCTACCAACTCAGTCATTCTGTCCAGCACCGTGACACTGAGCGCCAGCCTGTTCAATTCTGGCAATATTTATGACTCTGCCTATGGTGAACGCAATAGCCCGGCATTGTCTGCCGCCAAAGTCATTGATAACAACAGCGCGCTGTCCAATCTGTTTTCCGGTCTGACCACTGATCAGCAGCGCTCCAATGCGGCAAGCCAAACACTGCCGCTGCTCACGGGGTCCACTACCAATACGGCAAAAACCGTACTGACCTCGGTGAACAATATTGTCGACTCCCGCCAGTATGCCAACCATGGTGGTTCTTCCGGTGACGATTTCCAGGTAAGCAATGAGTTCTGGATGAAACCTTTTGGCACCATTGCCAACCAGGCCGATTCCGATGGCGTGAATGGTTACAAGGTGAATACTGCTGGCGTGGCCATTGGTGCGGACAGAAAAATCAGCCCGGCATTGACCCTGGGTGTTGCGACCGCCTTCTCTAATAGTAATGTCCATAGCGACATCAGCGGTGGTGGTGTGCAGGGCATGAATGTCAAATCCTATCAGCTGATCGGATATGGCTCTTACGACCTGAATGCCAAGGACAGCATCAATTTCCAGGTTGATGCCGGCCTGAACAACAACACCGGCACGCGCGAGATCATTACAACCAATAGCGTGGCTGATTCCAGCTTCAACTCCTGGTCCGCCCATTTCGGTACCAGCTTTAGCCACAGCTACAATGTGGGTGAGCGTATCACCATGACACCGTCTGCACGTGTGGACTACACCCGTATCAGTGAAAGCGGATACAGCGAATCCGGTGCCGGGCTGCTCAATCTGAATGTGAACCGCCACAATGCTGAATCGCTCGTATTTGGCCTGGACCAGAAAGTGGCATATCAACTGAACGACCATGTCAATCTGTTTGCCAATATCGGTGCCGGTTACGATGCAATGAACAAGCAAGATGCGGTTAACTCCTCTTTTGCTGGTGCACCCTCGGCTTCTTTTGTGACCAAGGGTATCAATCAAGGCCCATGGCTGGGTCGTGGCGCATTGGGTGTAAGTTACAAGCTGCGCAATGGCATGGAAATTACCGGTCGTTATGATGCTGAAGTACGTCGTACCTATTTCAGCCAGACGGCATCTGTCAAACTCAATATGCCGTTCTGATTTGTCTGCTGCAGGGGGTGAACACTGCTCTGGGGAACGCATCCCCATAGTGCGCTGATATACCCCCGCATGAAAAGCCAGCCGCCAAGGCTGGCTTTGTTTATGTAGTCGTCCACCATTCCGCCTGCCACACAGCCCTTTTCCTTGCCTACGGCAGCCTGTACGCGCACAGCCATTCTGCCTCCCCACCGCCGCAGCGCAGCATTCAAAATACTGGAGCTGACAGCTGGCTTTCCAGTACATTAACTGCCCCTGCTTTGACCCCACACAGGATGCTGCCGGATGGATTACCAAACAGTTCTGGATGATATTTACCGCGACATTACCCCCTGGCGCGGGAGCGGTACGGTGGCGGGCTATATTCCGGAGCTGGCGCGGGTGCCGGTGGACAAGTTCGGCATGGCGGTGGTGACGGTGGATGGCCGCTGCTTTACCGTGGGCGACGCCGGGGAGCGCTTTTCCATTCAAAGCATTTCCAAGCTGTTTGCCTGCGTGATGGCGTTTCGCCTGCTGGGCGATGATTTGTGGCAACGGGTGGGGCGCGAGCCGTCCGGCACGGCGTTCAATTCGCTGGTGCAGCTGGAAACCGAACAGGGCAAGCCGCGTAACCCGTTTATCAATGCCGGGGCGCTGGTGGTAACCGACGTGCTGGCGCAGCGTTTTGTGCGGGCCGACACGGCGGTGCTGGAGTTTATCCGGCGGCTGATCGGCCAGGCGGACCTCAACTACGACTCGCGGGTGGCGCAGTCGGAAATGGCGCATGCCAACCGCAACCGGGCGATAGCCCATTTCATGGCCAGCTTCGGCAATATGCAGATGAACCCGGAACAGGTGGTGGAAGCCTATTGCCGCCAGTGCGCCATCACCATGAGCTGTGTGGAACTGGCGCAGGCGGCCTTGTTTCTGGCCAATGGCGGGGTGGCCCCGCTGACCGGCGAGCGCATTCTGGATGTCAGCGCCAACAAGCGGCTGTCCGCGCTGATGCTGACCTGCGGCACTTACGATGCCGCCGGGGATTTTGTCTTCCGCGTGGGCCTGCCCGCCAAAAGCGGGGTGGGCGGCGGCATTGTGGCGGTGCTGCCGGGCGAGCTGGCGCTGTGCGTGTGGTCGCCGGGGCTGGATGCCAACGGCAACTCGCTGGCCGGGGTGCAGGCGCTGGAGTTGTTTACCACTTATACCGGGCGATCGTTGTTTTAGCGCAAGCACTTGCCATCTTGCGCGGACTCACCTGGCCGCATTGCACTGTTTTCTGGCTCATGCCACTACACTTCCGCCGGGTTTAATCTGCCATGAGCACCTGCCCGCGGATGGCTTGGTCAAATGGCCTTGACCCGGCAGCTATCTCAATTGAGCGATTCAGACTTCACCAACGATGCCATACGATTATTTTCATAATTTAACAGCCATTCCCCCGTTCAATAGCTTGTAGTGGCCGGATTTAACATTTATTGTCTGCTGGCAATTTATGTCAAGAGTTGTCAAACCATGTATTTTTCCAGGCAAGGTGCCATGTCCAAATTACTGCCACGTTCTATGGTTGGGGAAACCATGCTGAAAAAAGCTGGCCAGTACGTCTTGCATTGCCTTGATGCCATCATCGAAAAAATCTGCTGCATCAGCGGTTTGTGCCTGCTGATTGGCCTGGCGCTGGGTTTTATCTTCTTTGCGAAATAAAGGCTGACCAGCCCTGCACACGCGGCCACTCTGGGCCACACCTCAAACACTCCGTCATGCATCCGCCCTGCTGGCCCTCCACCAGCGCCAGACCTGCCCGCGACAACGCTACACAGCAAGCCAGCTGCGGTTTGTGCATTGTCTTTTTCCCTGCGTCTTAATCTCCCATTCGCCTACTGATATTTTTTGGCTATCAAGGGCATTTAAAATATCAATTCGTTCAGCATGGTTTTCAATTGCGCTGTTTGATCTGCGACAAATCTGCCGGTTTCAATCTACCGCATTGTATCTGCCATTAAAAACATTATTCATTACAAGGTTTTAATTCCACCTTTTGTTTATTGAATTTTTATGGCCACGCAGCCAGGGGGAAATATTGCCTGTTATTTTGCGCAGGCATTTTATTCAGTAAAAATCCCTTGCCAGAAAAGGCTTTGCGCAGTGGCGCTGGCTTGCATTCAGGTTTAACGCCATTCAGGGCTGATTAAAAAAGCATTTTTAACGCAGATGGAGCAAACCATGAAATCTCTCCGTTATTTCAGCATGCTGCTGCCGCTATTCACCGCCACAGCAGTTCATGCCGCTGCAGCAATTCAAAGCGAGCCGATTCAAGCCATTCCCAAAGCCGTGATTAAAAACCCGGCCATGGTGGAATTGGGAAAGAAACTGTTTTTTGAACCGCGCCTGTCCAAGTCTGGTTTTATTTCTTGTAATTCCTGTCACAACCTGTCCACCGGCGGCAGTGACAATCTTAGTTCGTCGATTGGCGACCATTGGCAGCAAGGGCCTATCCGTTCCCCTTCGGTGCTGAATTCCAGCATGAATGTGGCGCAGTTCTGGGATGGCCGCGCCAAGTCCTTGCAGGAGCAGGCCAGCGGCCCGATTGCCAACCCCAAGGAAATGGCCTCCAACCATGTGCTGGCGCTGGATGTGCTGCGTTCCATGCCGGCTTATGTGAATGAGTTCAAGCAGGTGTTTGGCCGCAAGCAAATCACCATGCAGGAGGTGACGCAGGCGATTGCCGCATTTGAAGAAACCCTGGTGACGCCGGATTCGCGCTTTGACCAGTGGCTGAAGGGCAACAAGAAGGCGCTGAACTCGCAGGAGCTGCGCGGCTATCAAACCTTCAAGACCGCTGGCTGCGTGGCCTGCCACAACGGCCCGGCAGTGGGCGGCAATTCCTTCCAGAAGATGGGCCTGGTGTCGCCGTACCAAACCAGCAACCCGGCGCAGGGCCGGGCCGGGGTAACCGGCAAGGATGCCGACCGCATGCTGTTCAAGGTGCCCTCGCTGCGTAACGTGGCCTTGCGCGCACCTTACTTCCACGATGCCGGTGCGCCCACGCTGGAGGCGGCGGTGTCCACCATGGGCCAGCTGCAACTGGGGCGGCAGTTCAGCCCGCAGGAAGTCAGCGATATCGTGGCCTTCCTGCATACGCTGACCGGCAAGCAGCCGCAGCTTGTGCTACCCATCCTGCCCGCTTCCAGCAATAACACGCCGCGCCCCACGCCCTTCAACTGAAGCCGCTTGTTGCTGTAGTAGTGAAAAAAGCCCGCTTGATGCGGGCTTGTTCATTGGCGCTGTCTGCCAGTTGCAGCGTGCATAGGCTGGTGATGCCAGTGGCTTGCTGTCTTCCACGTCAGCACATCCTGTTCATGCAGCAAGCAGGCCTTCCCAAGACATGAGGTGGTAGCCGTACCGGCTGCGGCAGGTAAATATTTAATAAACCTGATATTAAACAATTGCAGTAGTAAACCGGCTGTGCAGAATAAGCGTTCTGTTATAGTCACGGCGGACAGTTCTACCGCTTTGGCATGCATGCCACAGCTGCCTGCCATGCTGCTTGCATTAATTTTATCTGCAACGCACATGGCATAAAGTAAGATTTTCTGGCTACAAGTAACGACGCTAAAACCTTTTAGTATTGCGTGTCGAGCTGTGCACTATCTGAAGCGGCAGTGAAACATCATTCTTTTCGGGGTTCACCATGACGATTACCAAAAAATTGTTGCTGACCTTGGCCATTGCCCTGGCCTGCATGTTGCTGGTGGGGGGCTATGCCATCAAGGAACTGCATGCCGCCCAGCAGCGCTTTGCCTATGTACAGAGCGAAACGCTGCCCAATCTGCGCGTGATGCAAAGCACCTTGCGTGCCGTGGCCGACATCCGGGCCAATACCCTGCGCCATGTGCTGGCCAATAACGCCGAACAGAAGGCAACGGCGGAAAAGAACCTGGCAGATGCCGACCAGCGCTTTGACAAGCAGATGGACGATTACCACATCAATGACAGGGCCAGCGCCGAAGACCGCCAGTTGCTGGAGGCGGAAAAAGCCATGATGACGCAGTACCGCGAGGGGCGCAGCCGCATCCTGGCGCTGTCGCGCAGCAACCAGACCGAGCAGGCTTCCGCCCTCATCAACGGTGATTTTTCCCGCACCGCCGTGCAGCTGATGGAAGCGGTGCAAGCCCATTCCAGGTTCAATTACCAGCAGGCGGACCAGCTGGCGGCGGACAACGACCACACCTTCAATCAGGTGCTGACCGTGGCCATCACCCTGATGGTGCTGGCCGTGGTGCTCACCAGCGTGCTGGCCACCTTGCTGTACCGCAATATCCGCAACGGGCTGAGCAATATTGAAAACACCATCGAGCAGGTCAGTCGCCAGCAGGATTTCCGCCTGCGCGCCAAGGCGGACAGCCAGGATGAAATCGGCCGTGCCGCCAGTGCCTTCAACCGTCTGCTGGAAAGCCTGCAAGGGGCCATGCGCCAGCTGGGTGATGGTTCGCGCCAGGTAAAGCATGCGGCGCAGGAGCTGTCACAAACTGCGGGTGAGGTGTCCATGGCTGCCGGTGCGCAAAGCGAGGCATCGGCCAATATTGCCGCCACCATCGAGCAGATGACAGTCAGCATCAACCACGTTGCCGCGCAGTCGGTGGAGCAAAGCGACGGTGCCAAGTCGGCCCAGTCGCTGGTATTGGAAAGCAGCGGCATCATCGAACAGACCATCCGCGACATTCACCAGATTTCGCAGGTGGTGACGGTGTCCGCCGGCAGCATTCATGAAATGGAAACCCATAGCGGCGAGGTGGCCACGGTCATCAACGTGATTCGCGACATCGCCGACCAGACCAATCTGCTGGCGCTCAACGCCGCCATCGAGGCCGCACGCGCTGGCGAACAGGGGCGTGGCTTTGCCGTGGTGGCCGACGAAGTGCGCAAGCTGGCGGAGCGCACCACCAAATCCACCCAGGAAATTTCCTCGACAATTGAAGCCATGCTGGGTAATGCCAGCCATGCCACCATGCAAATGCAAAAGGCAGAGGAGCTGGTGAAGGTGGGCGTCACCCGTGCCGACCAGGCAGCGGATGCGATGCGCCGTATCGGCCAGCTGGCAGGGTCCGCCGTGCAGGGCAGCGATGCAGTAGCCGCTGCCATTCAGCAGCAGGGCGAGGCCAGCAATAATATTGCCGCCATGGTGGAGCGCACAGCCCAGGCATCGGAAGAGGCCAGCGCCGCCGCGCAGAACACCGCGCAAAGTGCGGCACAGCTGGACCAGCTGGCCCGCATGCAGGCGGATATCCTGGCGCGTTATCAGGTATAGGGTGCCTGACGCAGGCCTGGCACCGCAGGGAGTCAGGCCTTGGTATTGATCATCGAACCCAGGGTGCCGCCCTGGTTGACCGGCGGGTCGGTTTCCGGGCTGGTGGCGGCCGGAGTGGCAGGCGGGGTCTGGCGATTGGTGCTATTGGTTTTGGGGGCATAGCTGTTGTAATTGCTGACCGGGGAAATCGGCATGGCCATGGTGTGCTCCTGATGAACGGTAAATGGTGGCGATGGCTGCTGCCTTTGCAATTTTGATGCCAGCGCTATTTATGCAAATTTGTTCTTTATAATCAGTTCTTTACATTTCTTTACGCCCATTTTTTCCGCCTGCTGGCAATCTTTGCCGCCCGGCGGCATGTCCTTGCCAAACCAGTGCCGAGCACGCAGCAGGCCTGCGTCCGCCGCAAGCTTCCGGCAGCATAACCAGACAAGTCCGCAATACATTCCAGCATCAGTGATGGAACTGTCCCTGCCACCCTGCTGTGATAGCAGGCTCTACCCTGAAGCGCGTCCTGCCTGTTGCTGTAGTTAGTTAGCCGCTGTCCATCGGCAGCACGCCAACGGCCGCAGTGGCAAGACGCGCACAGAACCTTGCCCGCTTTCCACAGGAGATCCGTCATGCTGCATGTCAACGGCCCGCGCTTATGGGACAGCCTGATGACCATGGCAACGATAGGTGCCACTGCCAATGGCGGTGTGCAGCGGCTGGCCTTGTCGGCAGAGGACTTTGCCGCGCGTGCCCAGCTTGCCGACTGGTGTCATCAGGCGGGAATGAGCGTGGATAGCGATGCCATCGGCAATCTGTTTGCCCGCCGCGAGGGGCGGAATCCGCAGGCGGCATCGGTGGTGATGGGCAGCCATCTGGACAGCCCGCCTGATGGTGGGCGGTTTGATGGCAGCGTGGGCGTACTGGCCGCGCTGGAGGTGGTCCGCAGCCTGAACGATGCCGGCATCACCACCGCCAGGCCGCTGGAGATTGTGGTGTGGACCAATCAGCAAGGCAGCCGCTTTGCACCGGCCATGCTGGGTTCCGCCGTGTTTGCCGGTCTGCTGCCACTGGCCAGCGCCCAGGTGGTGGAGGACATGTACGGCGTCAGCCTGGGTACCGCCCTGTCCGGCCACAGTGGCAGCCTGCCGCTGGGGCGGGCGCTGGATGCCTATTTCGAACTGCATATCGAGCAAGGGCCCATTCTGGAACGAGCCGGGCTGGACATTGGCGTGGTCACCGGCAGCCAGGCCATTTGCTGGCTGGATGCCACGCTGGAGGGGCAGGCCGCCCACGCGGGCACCACCCCCATGGCCTTGCGCAAGGATGCCCTGTTTGCCGCGGCGTCCATGGTGTGCCAGCTGGAGCGGCTGGCGGCCGACTTTCAACCCGGCGGCATGGTGACGGTGGGGCAATTGCAGATTGCGCGGGCGGCGCGCAACAGCGTACCCGGCCAGTTAAGCTTCAGCATCGACCTGCGTCACCCGGACGAAGACAGCATGCATGCGCTGCGCAGCTGCTGTAGCGACAGCCTGCATGCCATTGCCCGGGCGCGCGGTATCGGGCTTACCCTGCGCCAGCGCTGGTACAGCCCGGCGGTGCATTTTGATGACAGCTGTGTGGCAGCCTTGCGTGAGGCTGGCAGGCAGTGGGGCTACCGCCAGCAGGACATGGTGAGCGGTGCCGGTCACGATGCCATTCATCTGGCTGCGCAATGTCCCAGCGCCATGCTGTTCATTCCCTGCCATCAGGGCATCAGCCATCACGAAGCGGAAAACGTCAGCCCGGAAGCAGTCAACAAGGGGGCCAATGTGCTGCTGCACGCCGTGTTGCAGCGTTCAAACCGGGATTGATTCGGCCTGCCAGGCCACGGAGGTGTCGGCCAGTTGGGCCTGATTGCGCCCCAGCTGCTTGGCGCGGTACAGCATGCGGTCGCAGCAGGCCAGCAGGTCGCTCGCCTGTTGCAAGCCGGCAATGCTGGACAAGGCCGCGCCCAGGCTGATGGTGAGATGCTGCATACCATCCGGGCGGTACTGGTGGGTCACTTCCAGTGCCGCGACCTGTTGCAGCAGACGCTGGGCAATGTGCTGTAGCTCTTCCTGGCTACCGCTTTGCAGCAGGATGGCAAACTCCTCGCCGCCATAGCGGAAGGCGCGGGCCTGACCGCTACGCAGGCAGCTGACCATGGCGCTGGCGACATCGGCCAGGATATGGTCGCCCGCCTGGTGGCCGTAGTGGTCGTTATACGGTTTGAAATAATCAATATCCACCAGCAGCAGGGCAAAGGGGCGGCCATGCTGGCGCATTTGCAGCCAGAACTCCTCCAGCTGCACATCAAAGGCACGGCGATTGCCCACCCGGGTGAGCGCATCGGTGGAGGCCAGCGTGTGCAAGCGCTGGTTGAGCAAGGACAGTTCGTGCTTGCGCCGCCGCTGTTCCTGCGCGGCATAAAACGCCAGCCGCACGCTGGTGGTGGTGTTCCAGCTCATGAACAGGCAAAACAGCAGCACCGGCAGATACACCAGCGAGAACACCAGCAGCGGCTTGCTGTTGTGTGGATTCATCAGCGCCACATTACTGATGATGGCCAGCGAAATGGCCAGCGAGCTGACCACCGCGCCCTTGAACGACACCCGTACGCCCAGGTTGGCAAACACGATGAAAATGAGCGAGGCATACAGAAAGGTGGGCACATCCGGCGAGTGGCTGCGCTTGAGCAGCTCGAACCAGGCCAGGGTGGCAATCAGGTCGTGCACCGGCATCAGCTGGTCCATCAGCAGCACATTGCGGCTACGGCCGAACACCAGCCAGATATTGAACAGCGCAATCAGCAGCAGCACGCTGCGCACCAGCAGGGACGCGGACGCCATGTCCGGAATCAGCAGCGCATCGGCCAGCACATAGGAAAAGAAAGCGAAGGCCGCAACAATATTGGTCAGCAGCAAAAAGGGGCGGTGCTGACGCTGGATGTAATGCTCGAACTCCGGCCACAGGGCGGCGGGAATACGCACCCGCCAGCGGATGCGCATGGCGGCAAGCAGGTTGGCAACGACACTCATGGCGGCAACTTGTGCTGCCAGGCGGCAGCCAGCAAAAGACAGCACCCAGTTTAGGACAAGCCTCCTGCCCCGTCTAGGCAGTCGTCATGACGGCTGAAAGGTGCGCAGCCCTAGCCGTCAGTCCGGTAACAGTACATAGGTTTTGCGCACCGTTTCGCTGACTTCCCACACCCCGCTGCTATTGGCCGGGAAGTACAGGGCATCGCCAGCGGCAATGTCAATCGGGCTGCCCTCATCCGGAATGAAGCGGCAGCGCCCCTGCACAAAATGGCAGAACTCGGCCTGCATGATCTGCCGCCGCCAGCGCCCCGGCGTGCACTCCCACACCCCTGTTTCCACCCCGTCCGGCCGTTCCACGGCATGCACCGCCACGGTGGACAGCGGCTCGCCCAGCGGTACGGCCACCGGGGTGGGGGTGGATAAAATGGTGTGCTGGCTGTCCGGCAAATGGGTGATCGACATGGTGTGCTCCGGTGATGGATAGGGAAATCGATAAAACAGGCTTAGCGCGGCTGACAAAATAGCCTGGCGTCCCTGCGGCGCTTACTGCATCAGCCCTTCCATACAGCTGGCCACGCGCATGGCCAGGCGGCGTCGCCACGGTGCACTGGACGGATTGTTCAGCGTGCGGTCTTCACGCACAAAGCTGTTGATGATGGCGTTGTAGCCCAGCCAGCGCAGTGGTTCCGGCTCCCAGCGGCTAAGGCTGCCGGGCTGGCGCACCCAGGGCTGGCGGGTGAGCAGGCTGTCGCGCCCCAGCATCAGGTCGGCCAGGGTGCGGCCCGCCAGATTGCTGCCCCCACGCCCTCGCCACCATAGCCACCGGCCCAGGCCAGGCCCTGGCTGGCATCGCACACCATATGCGGCTGAAAGCGCCGCGCCACGCCCAGATTGCCACCCCAGCCATGGCTGATGCCCACCTTGTCCAGCATGGGGAACAGCTCCACCATCAGCTGGCGGCGCAGGGCGATTTCGTCTGCAGTCAGGGTAAAGTCCTGGCGCAGCTTGCCACCAAAGCGGTAACCACCACGGGCACCGAATACCAGCCGGTTGTCGCGGGTGCGCTGGCCATAGCTGACCTGGCGGCTGTTTTCGCTAAAGGCTTCGCCGTGACGCAGGCCAATTTCCTCCCACAGCGCGTCGGACAAGGGTTCGGTGGCGATGATCAGGCTTTGTACCGGCAGCTGGTATTGGCCGAAAGGTGGCAGGGTGGCGGCATAGCCTTCCACCGCCGGTACCAGCCAGCGCGCCTGCACCCGGCCTTGCGCGGTGTGCAGCACGCCGGGCTGCCAGTGGTTGACGCGGGATTGCTCGTAAATCTGCACGCCCAGCCGCGCGACACAGTCCGCCAGGCCGCGTACCAGCCGGGCGGGCTGAATGGTGGCCACATGCGGCGAATACACAGCACCATACGGGGTGGCCAGCCGCAGTTGCTGGTTCAGTTGGGCGACATCCAGCCAGCGGTAATCGTCCTCGCCATGGCCGTGGGCGCGCCAGTCTGCCAGTTGCTGGCGCAGCCGGGCTTCCTGCTCCGGGTAGCGCGCGGCGCAATACAGCACGCCGCCCTTGCGGTAGTGGCAATCAATGCCTTCGCGGGCGATCACCCGGCCCACTTCATCCGGAATGTCGTGCAGCAGGGCACGGCTGTGGGCGCGTGCTTCCGGGTTCAGCCCGGCCAGCAAGCGGTCCTCGCCCAGCACTTCGCCAATCACCCAGCCACCATTGCGGCCGGAGGCGCCAAAGCCGGCAATCTCGGCTTCCAGCACCACCACGCGCAGCGCCGGCAGTTGCTGCTTCAGGTAATAGGCGGTCCACAGCCCGGTATAACCGGCCCCGACAATGGCCACATCGGCTTCGATATCGCCAGCAAGCGGCGGGCGCGGTGACAGGCTGTCACCCAGTTGTTCCATCCACAGGCTGATAGGGGGGCTGGCGGCCATCGTCGGTTCTCCCGTTATTGATGGCCCCAAGCTTATGCAGCTGGGTCGGCCCCTGTCGTCGCTGCGTGCCCGCGCGGAAAACGGCGCAGCCAGGCCGCGGGAGACAGGCCGGTATGCTGGCGGAAGCAGCGGTAGAACACCGACAGCGAGTTGAAACCGGCGGCAAAGGCCAGTTCGTCCATGCGTATCTTGCCGCTGGCGGGCAGGTGGTCCAGCACATGCTGTAGCCGCGCCTGGTTCACATAGCCGTAAAAGCTTTGCCCCAGCACCTGGTTGAGCAGGTAGGACAGCTGGTTGCGGCTGTAACCGGTGGCCGCCGCCACGGCGGCCAGATTGCAGTCGGCCTGCAGATAGGGCCGGGCCTGCCGGAAATAGCCGTGCAGTTCATCCGCCATGCGTCCCAGTTGCCGTGCCGACAGGCCCAGCTTTTGCAAGGGCTGCTGGCTGGCCGGGCGGCCTTGTCCCTGCGGCCCTTGTTGCAGGGTGGCGTATTCGCGTACCTGCCAGATCAGCCCGTCGCGCACGGTGATGGCCTCGCTGCTGTGAAAGCACACCAGCCCCTTGCCGCCTTGCAATACCAGCTGGTACTGGATGAAGGCGGTATCGCCATCCACCCGGATGCGGTCGATGTGTTCCAGCCGCTCCGCCTCGCCCTGCGGCAGGGAGGACAGCACGTAATCGCGCAGCTGGCCGTGGTGGAATACCCGGTTTTGCAGGAAGTCGTGATAGGCAATGTCGGGGTGGTACAGCGCCAGGATGTCCTCCAGCTGCCGCTGCTTCCACGCCAGGTGATAGCGCAGCACCACCTGATGGGTGGCGGGCAGAAAACCCTGGCTGTCCGGTGTTGATGGCTGCTTCATGATGGCGGGCGGTGAAAACAGGAAAAATCAATGTAGTGCAAAGCACGATGACGGGCCAGTTTTACCCTGCCCGTCTCCCCGTTCACACCCCCAGCAGCCGCTGGCGCTGGCGCACAAACTGCTGGCAGGCCTGCTGCAGCCACTGGCTGAACAGCTGTACCCGGCGGTCTTCCGGGTGCAGGCAGCGCAACACATAACGGGCGGGTGCGGCCACCGTGGCAGGAAACACCTGTTGCAAGCGCCCTTGCTGCAGCAGTTCCAGCACCTGGGCAGCACGCGCCATGGCCACGCCCTGCCCCTGACAGGCTGCCGCCAGCGACAGGCTGGCCAGATTGTATTCCCGCTCCTGCCATGGCGCGGGGGCAAAGCGGAATTCCTCTGCCGCGCCTTGCTGCCAGCAGTCCCACTCGGCAAATGGCGGTGCACCGTCCCAGGCGGCGCTGTCATGCAGGCGCGTCAGTGAGCTGCCGGTGTGGGCCGGGTCGGGATGGGCAGAGAGCCAGTCCGGGCTGGCCACCGGCAGCAGCACTTCATCCAGCAGGGGAATACCGGGCAGATCGGCCATCTCGTCCGGGTCGTAGCGGATGCTGATATCCACTCCGCCAGCCAGCATGTCCTGCCGGCTCATGCGCTGGAATTCGGCACGCAGCCTAACCTGGATGGCCGGGTATTGCTGCTGGAAGGCGCTCAGGCGTGGCATCAGCCAGTCCAGCGCAAAGGACGGTGCACAGCTGATTTGCACTACGCTGTCCTGCTGGGCCAGCTGCTGCAAAGTGGTGTCGATGTCTTGCAAGGCAGTGCTGACCGTGCGGTGGAGCGTCTGGCCCTGGGCGGTGAGTTGCAGGCGGCGGTGCTGACGCACGAACAGCGGGTAGCCCAGCCGTTGTTCCAGCTGGCGGATTTGCTGGCTGACCGCGCTCTGGGTCAGGTGCAGCTGACCGGCAGCGGCGGTGAAGCTGAGCAGGCGCGCAGCCACGTCAAAACAACGCAGGTGGGCCAGGATGGAAGCATCCAGCATTGGCATAAGCTCCACTAATGGATTCAGCAGCAAGTATCGCTGTTTTTTGGCAGCAGTGGCGCTCTAGAATGCCTGCTATACATTCACCCGGAAGACACGCCATGCCCGCCACCCTGCCTGCCAGCCTATTAGCTGTCCTACAGTCAAAGCAAGCCCTGCTGTGGCTGAACCCCCGCTTGGGCAGCACCCTGCCTGCCAACGCCCCCACGGCGGAACAGGTGGGCGCGGCGGCGGCGCGGTTGCAGCGCTGTGCCGGTCTGCTGGCCATGCTGTTTCCCGAGCTGGCCGCCACGCAGGGGAAGATCGAATCCGCCTTGCACGATGCCAGCGCGCTGTACGCCCTGCCGGAATACCGCGGCGTGCAGGGGCGGTGCTGGCTGAAGGGTGACCATGCGCTGCCGGTGGCCGGTTCCATCAAGGCGCGTGGCGGTTTTCACGAGGTGCTGGCCCATGCCGAGGCGCTGGCCTTGCAGCACGGCGTAATACAGCCGGAGGACGACCGCCGCCTGCTGGCAGGTGCGGCGGCACGCAGCTTGTTTGCCAGCCACCGGGTGGTGGTGGGCAGCACCGGCAATCTGGGCCTGAGCATCGGCATCATGGCAGCGGTGCTGGGCTTTCAGGCCGTGGTGCATATGTCGGTGGAGGCCAAGGAGTGGAAAAAGGCGCGGCTGCGCCAGCGCGGCGTGACGGTGGTGGAACATGCCGGTGACTATGCCGCCGCCGTGGCGGCGGGCCGTGCCACTGCCGAGGCGACCCCAACAGTTATTTTGTTGATGACGAACACTCGCTGCCGCTGCTGCTGGGTTATGCCGCCGCGGCGGCTCCACTGGCCGCACAGCTGGCGGCGCAGGGCGTAGTGGTGGATGCGGCCCACCCCCTGTTTGTCTACCTGCCTTGCGGGGTGGGTGGCGCGCCGGGCGGCATCGCCCATGGCCTGAAGCTGTTGTTCGGCCCGCATGTACATTGTTTTTTTGCCGAACCGGTGGCCTCGCCCTGCATGCTGGTGCAGCTGGCCAGTGGTGGCGATGCGCCGCTTTCGGTGTACGACATCGGCCTGGATAACCGCACCGAGGCCGATGGGCTGGCGGTAGGCCTGGCTTCGCCCTTGGTGGCACCCCTGATGCGGGCCGAATTGAGCGGGGTGTTTACCGTTGGTGATGACGATCTGTTCCGCCTGCGCTTGCAGGTGGAGGACAACTGCCAGCTGGCGCTGGAGCCATCCGCTGCAGCGGCGGTGCGTGGCCCCGACTGGCTATGCAATAGCACGGCCGGGCAGGCTTATCTGGCAGCGCACGGCCTGCAACAGCAGCTGGCGGATGCCCATCATGTGGTGTGGACCACTGGCGGCGCGCTGGTTCCGCCAGAGGAACACCAGCGCTTCCGCCAGCGCGGCCTGTCACTCGCCGGCTGAAGCGGCAGCAAACTGCAGGGCCGCCAGCCGCGCATACAAGGGCGAGCTGTGCAGCAGTTCCTCATGCCGCCCCTGCGCCACGATGCGCCCGCCTTCCAGCACCACGATGCGGTCGGCCTCTTTCACCGTGGCCAGCCGGTGGGCAATCACCAGCGTGGTGCGGTTGGCAGCGGCACGCTCCAGCGCGCCTTGCACCAGCTGTTCGGATTCGGCATCCAGCGCGCTGGTGGCTTCGTCCAGCAGCAGGATGGGCGGGTTTTTCAGGATGGCGCGGGCAATGGCAATGCGCTGGCGCTGGCCACCGGACAGGCGCACGCCGCGCTCGCCCAGATAAGTGGCATAGCCTTGCGGCAGGGCCTGGATGAAGTCGTGCGCCGCCGCCGCGCGGGCGGCAGCGTAGACTTCTTCATCCGTGGCATCCGGCCTGCCGTAGCGGATGTTCTCCAGCGCGCTGCTGCCAAAAATCACCGAATCCTGCAGCACCACACCAATGTGCTGGCGCAAATCGGCCAGCGCCAGTTGGCGGATGTCGATGCCGCCCAGGGAAATCTGCCCCTGTTGCGGGTCGTAAAAACGCAGCAAGAGCTGGAACAGCGTGGACTTGCCCGCACCGGACGGCCCTACCAGCGCCACGTGCTCGCCGGGAGCCAGTTCCAGATCAATCTGGCTGAGCGAGGGCTGCTCCGGCCGTGAGGGGTAGGCAAAGCTGACCTGCTGCAAACGCAGCCGCCCTGCCGTCGGCAAGGCGTGCGGGTGCTGTGGCTCGGTTACCGGCGAGGCCAGTTGCAGCAGCTCCATCAGCCGCTCGGTAGCCCCGGCGGCGCGTTGCACATCGCCCCATACCTCGGCCACCGCGCCAATTGCCCCGGCCGTCACCACCGCGTACAGGATGAACTGCGCCAGCAGGCCGCCGCTCATCTGCCCGGCCAGCACTTGCTGCGCACCCAGCCACAGCACGAACACGATGGCACCGAAGATCAGCATGATCACCGCCACCGTCAGCAGCGAACGGGCGCGGATGCGCGCCAGCGCGGTGGCAAAGCTCAGCTCCACCGAGCCGACAAAGCGGCTGGCTTCCGCCGCCTGCTGGTTGAAGGCCTGCACGGTGGGAATGGCGTTCAGCACCTCGCCAGCCATGGCGCTGGAATCGGCAATGCGGTCCTGACTGGACTTGGACAGCGCCCGCACGCGGCGGCCAAACAGCACGATGGGCAGCACCACCAGCAACAGCGTCACCAGAATGTAGCCGGTGAGGCTGGGGCTGGTCATGGCCAGCATCACCAGCCCGCCCAGCATCAGCAGCACATTGCGCAGGCCCATGGACAGGCTGGTGCCGATTACCGTCTGCACCAGCGTGGTGTCGGTGGTGAGGCGCGACAGCACTTCGCCGGTCTGGGTGGTTTCGAAATACTGCGGGCTCATGCTGATGACGTGGCGGTACACCGCGCTGCGCACGTCCGCCGTCACCCGCTCGCCCAGCCAGGACACCAGGTAAAAACGCCCGGCGGTGGCCAGCGCCAGCACCACCGCCACGCCAAACAGCATCAGGAAATACTGGTTGATGTGACCGGCATTGCGGCTGGAAAAACCCTGGTCGATCAGCACGCGGAAGGCCATCGGCAACACCAGCGTGGAAACGGCGGCCACGGTGAGCGCCAGCAGGGCCAGCCAGGCGCGATGGCGGTAGGGACGCAGAAAGGGCAGCAGCCCCAGCAAGGGGCTGATGCGTTGCAATAGCGGACGGGCAGGTGGTGTGGCAGACATGGGCAGACCCGGTGAAAACAAGGCTGTCAGGCTACACCATGCCACCGGCTACGGCCATTCGGGCAGGTCTGCACCTGCTGCTGACAATGGCGCAGCACCCCTGGGGCGAAGGCGCGCCGACGCAGACAGTACAAGGGTACGGCGAAGGAGGCGCAACGCAGCAGCAGGGATTTTGTCAGCCGCCGCTTACTTCAGA
>NZ_LNQV01000029.1 GCF_001515305.1 Aquitalea pelogenes | reverse complement strand
CTTCCGGCTCGCCCTCGCAGGCGGCCAGCCAGCCCTCTTCGGTCACCACCCCGCGCACTGTCATCGGTGCCAGCACCACACCCAGTCGCCGCCCGGCATGGGCTGCCAGTTCGGCACGCACGGCGGGCTGCTGGTTGAGCAGATGATTGAATACTGCAATCTGAATGCGCATCGCGTCTTCTCCGGAAGAATGCTGGCTCAGTGCTTCAAGCGGGCAAACAAGAGATTGATACCCAGCAGGATGAACAGGCCACCGCACAGCTGGTCCAGCCGCTGTGCCACGCCCTTGCGTCGCAGCCAGTCACCCAGCCGCGCCGACAGCAAGGCCAGCAAGGTGCACCAGGCGAGGCCGGTGGCGACAAAGGTCAGCCCCAGAATGACAAAAGACAGCGCGGTGCACCCGGCTTGACGAACTGCGGCAGGAAGGCGAGGAAAAACAGCGCCACCTTGGGGTTGAACAGATTGGTGAAGAACGCTTCACGCAGGATCTTGCCCGGACGCGCAGCTTCCAGCCGGGCTGCATCGCCAGCGACACTGCTACCAGGGCGGCGCAGCATCTTCACCCCCAGCCACAGCAAATAGCCCGCTCCCAGCAGCTTCACCGCCAGAAAGGCCATGGCAGATGTCGCCAGCAGCGCCGACAGGCCAAAGGCCGCCAGCAGGGTATGACCCAGACTGCCAAGGCCTATGCCCAGCGCCGACAACAGCCCCACCTTGCTGCCCTGTGCCGTACTGCGACCCAGAATGTAGAAGGTGTCCGGGCCGGGCGTCAGGTTAAGCAACAGACCTGCCGCCATGAAGGCCCACAGATTGGTGATGCCATCCATGGCGTGCGTCCTTACAGTTTGTAGCCCTTATGCAGCGCCACCACGCCGCCAGTCATGTTGTGGTAATCCACCTTGCCGAAACCGGCTTCCAGCATCATGGCCTTCAGGGTTTCCTGATCCGGATGCATGCGGATGGATTCGGCCAGGTACTGGTAGCTGTCGGCATCGCCGGCCACCATCTTGCCCATCACCGGCAGCGCCTTGAAGGAATAAAAGTCATAGAAGGGCGACAGCGGCTTCCATACCTTGGAAAACTCCAGCACCATCAGCTTGCCACCCGGCTTGAGCACGCGGCACATTTCCTTCAGCGCGGCGTCCTTGTGCGTCATGTTGCGCAGGCCGAAGGCCACCGACACCGCATCGAAATAATTGTCCGGGAACGGCAGTTTTTCCGCATCGGCCAGCGATACCGGCAGAATCAGGCCTTCGTCCAGCAGACGGTCACGCCCCACGGTCAGCATGGAGCTGTTGATGTCGGTCAGCCACACTTCGCCCTTCTTGCCCACGCGCTTGCTCCAGCCGCGCGCCAGGTCGCCGGTGCCGCCGGCGATGTCCAGCACCTTGTCACCGGGTTTCACGCCGGAGGTGGTGAGGGTGAAATGCTTCCACACGCGATGCAGGCCACCGGACATCAGGTCGTTCATCACGTCGTACTTCTTGGCGACAGAGTGGAAAACCTCGGCTACCTTGCCGGCCTTTTCACTCTCGGCCACCGTCTTGAAGCCAAAATGCGTTTCTTGATCCATATTCACTCCCTGCTCGCGCCAGCGGCGGCGAGGCGATTCAAATAATCCTGCCAGTACGCGGTCTGCTGCGTGCCCAGCTCGTAAAGGTAAGACCAGCTATAGAGGCCGCTGTCGTGGCCGTCATCAAAGGTGATCTTCAGCGCGTAATGACCAACCGGCTCCAGCGCGGTGATGCCGACATGGCGCTTGCCGGTTTGCAATACTTCCTGCCCCGCGCCGTGTCCGCGCACTTCGGCCGAAGGCGAATACACGCGCAAATATTCAGCCGGTAGCTGGAAACGGGCACCATCCTCGTAACTGATTTCCAGCGTGCGGGACACTGCATGCAAGGTGATTTCCTGCACTTGCGGGCTATCGGGAGTCAATCCTGCCATGTCTGCCTCATCTGTGGGGTAAGGGGTTCAGCCCTGTTCGTCCTTGCGCTCCAGCAGCATGGCGTCGCCATAGCTGAAGAAACGGTATTCCTGCTGCACTGCATGGGCGTAGGCCGCACGCATTTCCGCATAACCGGCAAAGGCCGACACCAGCATCAGCAGGGTGGATTTGGGCAGGTGGAAATTGGTGAGCAGCCGGTCCACCACGCGGAAGCGGTAACCGGGGGTGATGAAGATGTCGGTTTCGCCACGGCCAGCCACCAGTTCGCCACTACGGGCGGCGGATTCCAGCGCACGCATGCTGGTGGTTCCAACAGCCAGCACCTTGCTGCCACGGGCATGGGCGGCCTGGATCAGATCGTAAGTGCGTTGCGGCACATCGTAGATTTCGCTGTGCATCTTGTGGTCGGCAATGTTTTCCACCCGTACCGGCTGGAAAGTGCCTGCGCCCACATGCAGGGTGACATAGGCCAGCTCCACGCCCTTGGCTTGCAGGGCGGCCAGCATTTCCTCGGTAAAGTGCAGGCCGCAGTCGGTGCCGCTACTGCGCCTTTTTCCCGCGCATACACGGTCTGGTAGCGCTCGTCGTCCTCGCCCTCTGCCGTTCTCTCTATATAGGGAGGCAGCGGCAGCTTGCCGGAGGCGTCCAGAATGTCGAACAGATTGTCCTCGGCCAGAAAGCGCAGCTTGAACAGCTCGCCTTCACGGCCCAGCATTTCGGCTTCCCAGCGTTCGGCAAAAATCAGCCGGGTGCCGGGCTTGGGCGATTTGGAAGAACGGACATGCGCCAGTGCAGTGTGCTCGTCCAGTACCCGCTCGATCAGTGCTTCAACCTTGCCGCCACTGGCTTTTTCGCCGAACAGTCGCGCCTTGATGACACGGGTGTCGTTGAACACCATCACGTCGCCCGGCCTAAGCAGGCTGGCAAAATCGGCAAACTGGCCGTCGCTGAGGGTAGAGCCGGCAACGTGCAGCAAACGGCTGGCACCACGCACCGCAGGCGGGTGCTGGGCAATCAGGTGATCAGGCAGGTGGTAATCAAAATCAGACAGCAGCATGGTGTGAAGCTCGAATCAAAACCGGCAAATTATACCTGCGACCGCCTGCCCCGGCACGGACTTGTTCGGCCCGGGGTGGAATTTGAGCTTGATCAAGGGTATGTGGCAAGAAACTGTAAAAAATTTGCCACCGTTTAAAATGCGGTTCACTGTAGTGCTTTCGCTCGAAATGGCGGGCTTTCCGGGGAAACCGGCAGTTAGTTTCACACATCAAACAACCGTTTGAAATACTGGAAAAGCTAGACATCGTGTCGCCATTTGCGGCAAACTCGCGCCCATGTTGAACTCAGGAGCAAAGCTTTGACCGGAAAAATCCTTGTGCTGCACGGCCCCAATCTCAATCTGCTTGGAACACGGGAACCACAGCACTATGGCCGGGATACGCTTGCCTCCATCAACCAGCGGCTGACCGAACAGGCCGAAGCCGCCGGTTTCGAGCTTGAGGCGCTGCAAAGCAACGCCGAACACCTATTGATCGAACGCGTTCATGCCTGCATGACAGACGGAACGTCGTTCATCATCATCAATCCAGCGGCCTTCACCCACACCAGCGTTGCCCTGCGTGACGCCATTTCCGGGGTGAAGGTGCCATTCATAGAAGTTCACCTGTCCAACGTCCATGCCCGCGAACCCTTCCGCCATCATTCGTATTTTTCGGATCTGGCAGTCGGCGTGATTTGCGGCCTGGGCGCCCAGGGCTATGAACTGGCACTTGCGCACGCCATCCGGCGTCTGTCTGCGCAAGCCTGAACATAATAAAGTACATCCCATCCGAAGGATTACCATGGATCTGCGTAAACTGAAGAAACTGATCGATCTCGTCGAAGAATCCGGCATTGCCGAACTCGAAGTGACCGAAGGGGAAGAAAAAGTCCGCATCACCCGCGTATCGGCCAATGCACAGCAAATTGCCTACGCCCAGCCGATGATGCAAATGCCGATGCAACAGCAAGTTGCCGCTCCGGCTGCTGCCGCACCGGCCGCCGCTGCCGAAGCCCCGGCTGCCGCCAACAATGCCAATGCACTGAAGTCGCCGATGGTAGGCACCTTCTACCGCTCCGCCAGCCCGGGCTCCAAGCCCTTCGTGGAAGTTGGCCAGAGCGTGAATGCCGGTGACACCCTGTGCATCATCGAAGCCATGAAGCTGATGAACGAAATCGAAGCCGACCGTTCCGGCGTGGTGAAGGCCGTACTGGCCGAAGACGGCCAGCCGGTTGAATACGGCGAGCCGCTGTTCATCATCGAGTAATCCTCTCTGCCTCGCTAATAGACGCCAGAGATGACAGGGGCACGACACCGCGTCAGTGCCCCTGTTGTTTGACGCGCCACCCAACGGACGTCCATACCATGTTTGAAAAAATCCTGATTGCAAACCGCGGCGAAATCGCCCTGCGCATCCAGCGCGCCTGCCGCGAAATGGGCATCAAGACCGTGGTCGTGCATTCCGAAGCCGACCGTGAAGCCAAATACGTCAAGCTGGCCGATGAATCGGTCTGCATCGGCCCTGCTCCGTCGACCAAAAGCTACCTGAACGTACCGGCGCTGATTGCTGCCGCCGAAGTGACCGACGCCCAGGCCATCCACCCGGGTTATGGCTTTTTGTCGGAAAACGCCGACTTTGCCGAACGCGTGGAACAATCCGGCTTCGTCTTCATTGGCCCGCGCCCGGAAACCATCCGCCTGATGGGCGACAAGGTATCCGCCAAGGACGCCATGATTGCCGCTGGCGTGCCCTGCGTGCCGGGTTCCGACGGTGCCCTGCCGGATGATCCGGCCGAGATCGTCAAGATTGCCAAGAAAATCGGTTTCCCGGTGATCATCAAGGCCGCCGGTGGTGGTGGTGGTCGCGGCATGCGCGTGGTGCATACCGAAGGCGCACTGATCAACTCGGTACAGATGACCCGTACCGAAGCCGGTGCGGCATTCGGCAACCCGACTGTCTACATGGAGAAATACCTGCAGCAGCCGCGCCATATCGAAATCCAGATTCTGGCCGACGAATACGGCAATGCCATCTACCTGGGCGAGCGCGACTGCTCCATGCAGCGTCGTCACCAGAAAATCATCGAAGAAGCACCGGCTCCGGGCATTACCGACGAGCAGCGTCAGCGTATTGGCACCGCCTGCGCCGAAGCGTGCAGCCGCATTGGCTACCGTGGGGCCGGTACTTTCGAGTTCCTGTTCGAAAACGGCGAGTTCTACTTCATCGAGATGAACACCCGCGTACAGGTGGAACACCCGGTAACGGAAATGATCACCGGTGTGGACATCGTGCAGGAGCAGATCCGCATTGCTGCCGGCGAAAAGCTGCGCTACAAGCAAAGCGACATCGTGCTGCGCGGCCATGCCATGGAATGCCGTATCAACGCCGAAGACCCCTTCACCTTCGTACCGTCGCCCGGCAAGATCGAAAGCTATCACCCGGCTGGTGGCCCCGGCATCCGTATCGACTCGCACATCTATCAGGGCTATACCGTGCCGTCGCATTACGACTCCATGGTGGGCAAGCTGATTTCCTACGGTGACACCCGCGATCAGGCCATGGCCCGCATGCGCGTTGCGCTGTCGGAAATCTCCATCTCCGGTATCAAGACCAATATCCCGCTGCACCAGGAATTGTTCATGGATGCCGCCTTCCAGCGTGGCAGCACCAGCATCCACTATCTGGAAGAGCGCCTGTCGCAAATGAAAAAGGGAGACGCATAATGGCCTGGCTGCAAGCCACCATCGATACCGATTCGGCGGTGGCCGAACGCCTGGCCGATGCGCTGATGGATGCGGGTGCGCTGTCGACCGCCATTGAAGACGCCTTGGCCGGTACCGACCAGGAACAGCCCATCTTTGGCGAACCCGGCATGCCGGTGGACAAGCTGTGGAACCACAGCCGCATCATCACCCTGTTTGCCGAAGATGCCGACGTGGCCCTGCTGATTGCCGCTGCCTGCAACGCCTGCAAGCTGGGCATGCCGGTTTACAAGACCGAGCGCGTGGAAGAGCAGGACTGGGTACGCCTGACCCAGTCCCAGTTCGAGCCTATCCGCATCTCGGATCGCTTGTGGATCACCCCCACCTGGCACGACGCCCCGGCACCGGATGCGGTGAACCTGCAACTGGACCCGGGCCTCGCCTTCGGTACTGGCAGTCATCCCACCACGCGGCTGTGCCTGCAGTGGCTGGATGCACATGTTGCCGGCGGTGAAAGCGTACTGGACTACGGCTGCGGCTCCGGCATCCTGGCCATTGCTGCGCTCAAGCTGGGTGCTGGCAGTGCCGTGGGTGTGGACATCGACGCCCAGGCCGTGCGCTCCAGCCGCGACAATGCGGACCAGAACAATGTGACCGCCACCTTCTGCCTGCCGGATGCCAATCCGGCTGCCCAGTACGATGTGGTGCTGGCCAACATTCTGGCCAATCCGCTGCGCATGCTGGGTCAGCTGCTGGCCAGTCATGTGAAAACCGGTGGTAAAATCGTGCTTTCCGGCATTCTTGCCGAGCAAGCCGACGAACTGTCTGCGATTTATGCGCAGTGGTTCACCATGGACACTCCGGTGTTCGATGAAGGCTGGACCCGACTGACAGGAACCCGACGCCCAAGCGTATGAGCTACACCACACAGTGCCCGAGTTGCCAGACCCGTTTCAAGGTTAACGATACGCAGCTAGCCGCCGCCAAAGGCCTGGTTCGCTGCGGGCGCTGTGCGCATGTATTCAACGCTACCGAGCATTTTGTCAGTACCGAACCGGCGACCCCGCCGGTTCTGACCCAGCCAGAGGTGCCTGGCCCGGCACCTGCCCCGTCTCCTGCAGCACCCAGCCCACTGGTGCCACCGCCGTCAGCGCCGCAGGCGCACGACCCGATGGACGATTTCGAGCTGGAATTGCCCGACTTCGACCCACAGACTGCCGCCGAAACACCGGTCAGCGATGACTTCAATCTGGACATCGCGCCAGAAGGCGACGTGGCTGCGGCCGACACCGAGCAACAGCGCAGCGAAGCGGAAGAATTCCAGCGCGCACTGGCCGAAGCCCTCAATACCCGACGCGCTCCCGCTGCCACTGCTGCCTACGCTGCAAGCCCGGTCGATGCCGAAGAGGACAAGGGCTTGCCCGATGTCTTTGGCAAATCACGCCGTGGCAACGATGAAAACATCCCCCCTGCCGCCACACCGGACAGCACCGAGCCCGAAGTACCGGCCAGCGCCGGCATGGAACTGCCGCATCAGGACGCCAATGCAGCCCACGACAGCGAACATGCTGATGAAGCCGCAGTCGGCAAGGCCCGCAATCCGCTGCTGACCGTGTTGATGGTCTTGCTGGCGACCGTCGCCACCCTGCTGCTGGCAGGCCAACTGGTGTATTTCAACCGCACCCGCATTGCAGCTGAAGTTCCGGAAGCCCGCCCGGCGCTGGAAGCATTCTGCTCGCTGGCCGGTTGCAAGGTGCCCTGGCCCAGCGACATTGCGCAGATCCGTACCGAATGGTCGGAACTGGCTTTCGTGCCGGAACATCCCAATCTGGTCCAGCTGTCCGCCACACTGAAAAACCACGCGGCGTTTGCCCAGAATTACCCGATGCTGGAAGTGTCGCTGAAGGATGCGGACGACCAGGTGCTGATCCGCAAGGTGTTTGCACCCAAGGAATACCTGAAGGCGGACGACCTCAAGCTGCAACGCTTCAATGCCAACAGTGAGGTGAAGATCACCATGCGGCTGGACATCGGCAAGGTACGCGCCATGGGTTACAGCCTGTACTGGTTCTATCCCTGATTCTGCGCCCAGCAAAAAAGCGGCCCTGGCCGCTTTTTTTACGTCATTGGTCAACAAAACCAGTAATCGACCTTGTTTTTGGCGCCATGCTGTCCACCATGAGGATACGGACAAGGAGACAAGCATGAGCGATTTCATTCTGCAATACGGTGACGAAGACATCCCTGTCGCCGGAGACTTCCCGCAGGCAGGACAGTTTCTGCCCAGCTTCATGCTGGTGGATGACCAGAAACGCGACCTGGCGCTGGAGAACTTTGCCGGTCAGCCCAAGGTCATCATCACCCTGCTATCGGTGGATGAAGACGAGCACGCCGGACTGGCGCTATTGCAGGACACCCGGCGCTTTCTGGAAAGCTGGCCGGAACTGGCCATTATCGTCATCACGGTGGATTCGCCCTCCTCGCTGCTGCGCTGCCGTCAGGCGCATGGCCTGCCCGGCGTGAGCCTGCTATCCACCCTGCGCGGGCGCGACTTCCACAAGCAGTACGGCGTACTGGCAATGGGCTATCCCTTGAGCGGCTATACGGCACCAGCCATCCTGATTGCCGATGGTGATAACCTGATCCACTACGCCGAACGCCTGCACCACACCACCGACCGTTTCAACCAGCATGCCATTGCCGCCCTGCTGGCAGCTGAACCGGAGCCGGGCTCCGCCACACCCCGGTGAAGCAGACTGCAACACGCTGCTACTACGGGCCGCAGTGACAAACTGCCGGCCCGTAAGTTTCCTCGAATTAAACACCAATAGTAAACAAATGATTAAATTAAATGGTATTTATTGAAAAATAAATGGTCAATATACTGTACTCAAGCTGTCAGACACAGCAGATAACGCACTTAGCAAGGAGCACAGTATGAAAACCGCCGCCATCGCCCTGATTACCCTGATTGCCAGCAGCGCAGCATTTGCCCACGACACCAACAACAACCCGCCGGCCCCGGACAGCGTGGCTGCCTGGCAAGCCGAACAGCAAGCCATCAAGGCGCAATTTGACAAGCTGCCGGCTGCCGAGCAGCAGCGCATCCAGAAAATCAATGCCTACTGGGATGCGCAAAGCCTGCGTGAAAACCAGCGCACTCACTGAGCCCGATCAGGCCGTGCTGCTGGCACTTGCCAGCATGAAAAAAGCCTCCACGACGGAGGCTTTTTTCATGCTTGGAGGCGGGCATCATTGCAATGCACCGCCACCTTCAGACTTGGGCGCTCGGCTGAGCAATCCCTCCACCACCCGGTGCGGGTCATTGCCCTGATACAGCAAGCCGCATACCGCAGCGGTAATCGGCATTTCCACTTCCAGCCGTTCGGCCATGGTCAGCACCTCACGCGCGGTGCTCACGCCTTCGGCCACATGGCCCAGTTCGGCCAGAATGCTGTCCAGCGACTTGCCCTCTGCCAGCTTCAGGCCCACCTGCCGGTTACGCGACAGCGCGCCGGTGCAAGTCAGGATCAGGTCGCCCATGCCGGCAAGGCCCATCATGGTTTGCTGGCTGGCACCCAGTGCACTGGCCAGACGGGTGATTTCCGCCAGCCCGCGGGTAATCAGCGCGGCACGCGCATTCATGCCAAAACCCAGTCCATCCGCCACACCGGTGGCAATGGCCATCACATTCTTTACCGCACCACCCACTTCCACCCCTACCAGATCATCATTGGCATACAGGCGCAGCAGCGGGCTGTGCAGTTCACGGGCGATACGACGGGCAAACTCGGCATCGTCCGACGCAATGGTGACGGCAGCGGGCAGGCCTTCGGCCACTTCACGGGCAAAGCTGGGGCCGGACAACACACCGCAGGGGTGATCCGGCGGCAACTCTTCGGCCACCACCTGATGCGGCAGCAGGCTGGAACCCGCTTCAAAGCCCTTGCAGGCCCACAGGATGGGCGGCAAACCGGATGACAGCGCAGTCAGCGCCCGCAGCGTGGGACGCAAACCGGCAATCGGGGTGACGATCAGGATCAGCTCGGCATGCTGGATGGCACGCGGCAATTCGGCAGTCAGGGTAATCGAGTCGGGAAACCGGCAATCCGGCAGATAGCGACGGTTCACGCGCTCGGCTGCCAGTTCGGCCATCAGGGCGGCATCGCGTCCCCACAGGCTGACATCATGATGACGGGCAAACGCCATGGCCAGGGCACTGCCCCAGGCTCCGCTTCCCAGAATGGCCAGTTTCATGATTTACAAACCCCACAGATCGCTGATGCGGGCATAACCGCCACTGCCGTCACGGTGCTTGATACGCACCCAGCCGTCCCTGGGGGCTTCCTGCCATTGCAATACGCCATCGCGTGCGACAGAAAACAAGGGTTTGGCATCGGCAGCCGGTGCATCACGCACCACGGCCTGGTCGGCGGTCACCAGCAACCAGCGTTGCGAGGACAGTGCCGCCAGCGGTATCCAGGCGATGCCGCCGGTGGCATCACGCACACGTGACCATTCCTTCTGGCTGGACAGGACCTCCACCGGGTAGTAGCGGCTGACCACAAACAGCTTTTTGGCACTCAGCGCAGGCGCCTCGTACAGCGCCACGCCGGTTTCCTTGACCGAACGGAACTCCAGTGCCTGGGCTGGCAGGGCAATGAACCCGGCCAGCATGGCGGTGACAGTGACGAGGCGGCGCAGCATCAGGCGTTGCCGGCTTCGGCTTGCTGGGCACGCTGTTGCATGTACAGCGCTTCGAAGTTGATCGGCGACAGCAGCACCGGCGGGAAGCCGGCACGGTTTACCAGATTGGACACGGTCTCGCGCGCATACGGGAACAGGATGTTCGGGCAGGCCACGCCAAGAATCGGTTCGATGTCTTCGGCCGGTACGTTTTCGATGCGGAAGATGCCGGCTTCGGTCACTTCGCACAGGAACATGGTTTTTTCCGGCAGTTTGGCCGTTACGGTCACGGTGAGGGCAACTTCGAAGAAGCCATCGTCAATCTGCTTGCCTTCGCTGGCCAGTTGCATGTCGATTTCCGGCTGGGCGGCTTCCAGGTATACCTGCGGTGCATTCGGCACTTCCAGGGACAGGTCCTTGACGTAGATCTTTTCGATGGAGAAAACCGGTTGCAGCTCTTGTTGTTCGCTCATGTCTTGTCTCGCTCAGGGCCGCACGCAGCGGCCGGTTGGTCAGAAAATCAAGCTCGCATCATCGCATGAAAGCACGGCAGGCCACCAGAGGGTGCCCGTGCTATCCCTGCTGTGTTTGTCCGCTGCCTGATGTGGGCTTGATGGCGGTCAATCCGCCAGCAGGATGTCCAGCTTGCCGGCCTGGTTCAGGGCCACCAGATCGTCGCAGCCACCCACATGGGTGTCGCCGATATAAATCTGGGGCACGGTGCGGCGGCCGGTACTGCTCATCATGCGGTCGCGGGCTTCCGGGTCCAGGTCGATGCGGATTTCTTCAATGCCGGTCACGCCCTTGCTGGCCAGCAATTGCTTGGCACGAATGCAGAACGGGCAAACCGCCGTGGTGTACATGGTGACGTGTTTCATGAAAAACCTGTTGATGCGTGGTGGGTTCAGGGTTGCATTATAGCGTCAGCCGGGGCGGACGCGCTGCGGTCGAAGCGGTGAATCAGGTCGGCCACCACGGCATCCAGTGCGCCGGCCATGGCTGGCGCTCGCGGACTGTTGACGATGGCCACCATGGCAAGTCGGCGGCCATCTGCCGCCTGCCAGTAGCCGGCCAGGGCCTTCACGTCTTTCAGCGTGCCGGTTTTCATGCGCAGACGCGGGCCGATGCTGGCAAAGCGGCGCTTGAGCGTGCCGTCTTCACTTGCCAGCGGCAGGCTGGTCATCAATTCGTTGCCATATGGCCCGCGGGCGGCGTTGAGCAATACCTGGCCTAGCAGGCGGGCCGATACCCGTTCGCGGCGCGACAAGCCGCAACCGTTCTCCAGCACCAGCGCATCTGCCGCGATATGTTGCTCGGCCAGCAGGCTGCGCACCACAGCCTGGGCATCGGCCGGGGTATCGCCGCTTGTTGCCGCCTCGCGCCCCAGCGTCAGGTATACCGTGCGCGCCATGGTGTTGTTGCTGTACTTGTTGATGTCGTTAAGCGCCGTGGTGAGTGGCTCGGACTGGAATTGCGCCAGCGTGCGCGCATTGGCCGGTGCGCGGCCCAGTGCCATGCCCTGCGGGCCGCTGCCGCCCAGCTCTTGCCACAAGGCGGTGAAACTCTGTGCGGCAAAGTCGTTGTGATCCAGCACGTTGACATAGGCCTGGCTGCCATCACAGGCGGCGGGCAGCTTGCCACTGACTTCAAGCTGGCTGCCCTGCTCTCTGATGTGCACCCACTGGCGCACATCCGGGCAAGTGGCTGCGGTGTCACCGCCATTGCTCAGCCGCGCCTGCAGGCTGACACCGGCCAGTGGCGGATCCAGCACTACGCGTGTGCCGTTGCTGTCATTGAAAAAACGCAACCAGGCCACTTTCAATGCGACGAGGTGGGCGTCTGGCTCGACGGTGAAGGATTTGCCTTCGTCCCCGCCAAAATTTTCGGCCGTACCTATGCTGCTGAAGGCGCTCTTGTCCAGCAGCAATCGGCCATCAATCTGGCGTATGCCTCGCAGGCGCAGGTCGTGCAGCAGGCTGCGCAGATTGGCCATGCCAAAGCGTGGATCGCCCGCCCCTACCCATACCAGGTCACCCTTGAGCACACCGTCCTGTACCGGTGCGGCCGAGACCAGGCGCGTAGTCCAGCGGTAGCCGGGGCCCAGCCGGTTGAGCGCACTCCAGCTGGTGAGCAATTTCATGGTGGAAGCCGGGTTGACCGGCACATCTGCACGCAGGCTGGCCAGCTCCGGGCCGCCTTCTACCGGAGCGGCCCAGACCGCCAGTTCATCGGGTTTGAGTCCGTGCAGGTCAAGCGCGGCGGCAGTGGCAATGTGGCAGGACAGCGCCAGTGCCACAACGGGGAAAAACACCTTCATTTACATCTCCTGCGGGTCGACATCCAGCGACCAGCGCAAACCGCGGCCATACTGGCGTGCCAGTTGATCCAGCAGCGGGGGTAATTGATCGAGAAACTGGTGCAGCTGCTGACGGTTGGCACACTCCAGCACCAGCTGGGCGCGTTCGCGGTTGGCCAGCCGCACCATCAGCGCCGGGGCCGGGCCGGAAATCAGCACGCCAGCGGCAAGGTTTTGTACCTGACTGCGTATCTGGGTAAGAAAGGCCGTAGCCTGCGCCAGTTCGGTGGCATCGGCACGCAGCAGGGCCTGATGTACCGACGGCGGAAAGGCTGCCTGACGGCGCTCTTGCAGCAGGCTGGCGGCAAAGCCATCAAAATCGTGCGCCACCAGTGCCTGATAAAGCGGGTGATCCGGCCATTGTGTCTGCACCAGCACTTCACCGGGGGCATCGGCCCGGCCTGCGCGGCCGGCCACCTGGGTGAGCTGGGCGAACAGGCGTTCGGAAGCGCGATAGTCAGCCGAATACAAACCGCCATCGGCATTCAGCACGGTCACCAGCGACAGGGTGCCAAAATCGTGGCCCTTGGCCAGCATCTGGGTGCCGACCAACATGTCCACCTCACCGGCATGCACCTGGCGGTAAATCTCTTCCCAGGCTTGTTTGCGCTGGGTGGTGTCGCGGTCTATGCGCAGGATGCGCGCAGTAGGGAACAGGCGCCCCAGTGCGGATTCCAGCCGCTGCGTGCCCTCGCCCAGCGGCTTGATGTCCGGCGCACCGCACTCCGGGCAGGCATGGGGTACTGCCTCTTCCCAGCCGCAATGGTGGCAGCGCAGCTTGCGCTCCAGCAAATGCAGCACCAGCCGGGTGGAGCAGCGCGGGCAGCCGCTGGTCCAGCCGCAATCACTACAGGCCAGCACCGGGGCAAAACCGCGCCGGTTGATGAACACCAGGCTCATCTCGCGCCGTTCCAGCCGGGCAGCCAGGGCCTTGATTACCGGATCGGACAACCCTTCGGTCAGCTTGGCACGCCGGGTATCCACCAGCCGTACCTGCGGCAGCCTGGCGGCACCATGGGCCCGCTGGCTGAGCTTGAGCTGGCGGTAGCGTCCGGCTTCGACATTGGCCACGGTTTCCAGACTGGGCGTGGCGCTGCCCAGAATAATGGGCAAGCCGGCCCGGTGCGCGCGCCAGATGGCCAGATCACGTGCATGGTAGCGCAAGCCGTCCTGCTGCTTGAACGAGCCATCATGCTCTTCATCCACCACGATCAGCCCCAGGCGCGGCATGGGGGTGAATACCGACAAGCGGGTGCCGATCACGATATCGGCACGTCCTTGCCAGGCGTCCAGCCAGTTGCGCAGGCGCTCGCCTTCCGCCAGCTGGCTGTGCTGTACCGCAATGCGGGTGGCGGG
Organism: Aquitalea pelogenes; assembly: GCF_001515305.1. GTDB lineage: Bacteria > Pseudomonadota > Gammaproteobacteria > Burkholderiales > Chromobacteriaceae > Aquitalea > Aquitalea pelogenes. Next base: position 38,728 of record NZ_LNQV01000029.1, on the reverse strand, counting down.
AAAACGCTGGATGAAGCGCTCCACCAACTGGGGGGTAAGGTTGATTTCCGGCACCAGTACCAGCACTTGCTGCCCGGCAGCCAGGCTGTGGGCAATGCGCTGCAAATACACTTCGGTCTTGCCACTGCCGGTGATGCCATGTAACAGCCAGGGCTGGAAGCCGCCGGGCTGCGCCAGCAAGGCATCCAGTGCGGCCTGCTGGTCTGCATTCAGTTGTGGCGCACTGCCCAGCTGCAAGGCAGGCTTTTCTGCCGTCACACGCAGCACCAGCCCCTCGGCCAGCCAGTCCGCCAGAATCTTGCCTGCCTGCGGCGTGACCAGCCGGGCTTGTGCCTGCGTAAGCGGGCCATCGCACAATGCCTGCCACAAGGCCAGGCGCGCCCGCTGCCGTGCAGGAGGCTGGCTTGCCTGCCCCAGCTCGCTCAGGCCAAACGGACGTTCATCGACCGGGGTGATATCACGCGCTTCACGCAGGCCGGTGGGCAAGGCGGTAAACAGCGTCGGCCCAAGGGGATAGTGGTAATAGGCAGCGGCAAATTCGGTAAGGGCCAGGAAATCCGCCGGTAGTGGCGGCAAACCGTCAAACACCTGATCGATGGTTTTGAGCTGGCTGTCGGACAAACCCTCTGGGGGTATGCCAGTGACGGCTACGCCGCACAGCTGTCTTTTGCCAAAGGGAACCGTCACCCGTTGACCGGGTATGACATCAAAATGAGACAGGTAGGTAAATGCGCCAAACAGGGGCAGATCAACCACCACCTGAACTCTCTGAGAACCCACGGTAAATTTTCCCTTTACAGCAAACCCAGCACCGACAAGGCTTTGCGCCATCTATGCACAGAAGCTGTGGATATCTTTGTGAACAACTCTGCATCCTGGCATGGAAAGGCCATTAAATCAGCATTTCCATTAGATTGCACAAAAATTAATCAGAATAATATTTCTTTTAATTTCAACTACTTACATACATTGCACTAATTTTGCCCATCGGACTTGACAATTTGCTTCCAAGGGCCATTCCAATGTGCATAACTCGGAGAACAACAGTCGGTGCAACTGTCAACTCCCCTGTCTGGCAGACGCTTCATTTGTTGCCACACTCCGCCAAAACCGCAAGGCAAGGCAGGATATACCCCCTCCCCCGCAGCCAGGAGAAAAGATACAGCAAGTGCGGAAAATCGAAAAACAATTGGAAATCAGGCAGGAAATAAAGCTTGGATTCTTGCAAATGGGCAGGCCGGGGCAGCATGCCCCAACCTGCCGGCAAGACTTACTGATGGTAAGGACGCGACAGACGATGTACCGCTTCAACCAGTGCCGCGGCATGAGCCGGGTCGGCATGCTGGGAAATGCCATGCCCCAGGTTGAACACATGGCCGGAGCCCTGGCCATAGGCTGCCAGAATGCGGCCGGCTTCCGCCTCAATGGCCGCGGGCGAGCCAAACAGGGCGTTCGGGTCGAAATTGCCTTGCAGTGCCACCTTGTCACCCACACGCGCACGGGCCAGGCCAATGTCGGTGGTCCAGTCCAGGCCGACACAGTCCGCACCGATGGCGGCGATGTCTTCCAGCCATTGACCGCCATTCTTGGTGAAGACGATCACCGGCACGCGGCGGCCGTCGGCTTCGCGCTTCAGGCCGGACACGATGCGCTGCATGTAGGCCAGCGAGAATTCCTTGTAGGCTGCATGACTGAGCGCACCGCCCCAGGTATCGAAGATCTGCACCGCCTGGGCACCGGCGTCGATCTGGGCATTCAGGTAGTCGGTCACGGTCTGGGCATTGACCGCCAGAATGTGGTGCAGCAGTTCGGGACGGCTGTACAGCATGGCTTTCACGTGGCGGAAGTCATCCGAACCACCGCCTTCAATCATGTAGCAGGCCAGGGTGAAGGGGCTGCCGGAGAAGCCGATCAGCGGCACGCGACCATCCAGCGCCTTGCGGATGCTGGACACGGCGTCGAACACGTATTGCAGCTTGTCCAGTACCGGCACCTGCAGTGCGCGGATGGCTTGCTCGTCGCGCAGCGGGCGTTCGAACTTGGGGCCTTCGCCCTCGGCAAAGTACAGGCCCAGGCCCATGGCATCCGGCACGGTGAGAATGTCGGAGAACAGAATGGCGGCATCCAGCGGGAAGCGGTCCAGCGGTTGCAGGGTCACTTCGGTGGCGTAGTCCGGCTGGTGCACAAGCCCATGAAGCTGCCCGCGCGCGCGCGGGTGGCGCGGTATTCCGGCAGGTAACGGCCAGCCTGGCGCATCATCCAGATGGGGGTGTATTCAACCGGCTCCTTCAGGAGCGCACGCAGGAAAGTGTCATTCTTGAGCTGGGTCATGTCGGTGTGGGCTTGCTAGCCTGGCGTAATGAATTCAGCGGCATTATACCCATCCCTGACATCTACAGGGGTATTACCGGCAGATGGTCTCTGGCCTGAAGCTGCCATTGCTCGCCCCATAGCCGCTCCAGATAATCCCCGTCCCAGCCCTGACTGGTGCTGGCAAACTGCTGCGGCAATGCTTGCCAGGGCAAATGCGGCCAGCGCTGGTGCACGCCGCGCAGATGGCTGTTGAGCAGGCCGTAGCCCAGCCAGCGCGGCAAGAACAGATTGGCCGCCCGACGCGGGCAACCCAGCGCCTGGGCGGCAAAGCAGACGTGGTCGGTCAGGGAAATCAAGAGCGCGCGCAACAGCAGTGCCAGCCACAGCATCCAGTCATGCTGGCCGTACACCAGCAAGGACAGCAGCGGCAACAGCAGTGCCAACGCGGCATCGGTGCGCGCAGTGGACAGACGGCCACAACGCTGCATGCGCACATGCAGGCGCGGCCACAAGGCAAAGTGGTGACACAAAAACGGCCAGCGCGCCGAGCCGGGCACGAACAACAGCAACAGGCTGCCACACCAGGCCAGCAGGTAGGCACCGCCGCACATGCGCAGGATCAGCAGCAACTGGCGCATCCAGTAGCGTTCACGGGCGGGGTCGTACACTTCAACCTGATGCCAGCGGCTGCGGCTGTAACGGTGGTGCAGCTGATGCGCCTGCCGCCACACATCGAATGGCAGGCCCAGCGTGATACCCATCAGCCTGCCTGCCAGCCGGTTATGGCGGGCGGATGGCAACAAGTGGCCATGTGCCGCCTCATGCAGTAATTGCCAGCGCAGCGGAATCAGCAGCAAGGTCAGCAACAGCATCAGGCCGCAGGCCGGATGCAGGCACAGCACCGCCACCGGAACAGCCACCAGCTCCACCAGGCACAGGCGCAAGGCAAGCAGGGTCAGCAACAGGTTTTGCCGGGCAGGTGTCAACGACCACAGGCGCATGGTTTCTCCGTCAGCGTGCAAGCCATCCAGTCTGCCCACACTGCGTGAAACACTGATGACGCGCCGGGCAAAGCTTCAGATCCACCCCAGCCAGCCAAGCAAGGCCCCGCCAGCGAGCAGCCACAGCGGATTGATGCGGCTGCGCCAGGCGATGACAGCGACTACGCCGCACAGCAGCCAGCCGGTCCAGCGCGCATTGGCCGCCTCGCTCATCAGCATGGCACTGCCCGCCACCAGGCCGATGGTCAGCGGGGCCAGCCCGCGCTCGATGGCCCTGCGCCACGGCGAACCATGAAAGCGTTGCCACAAGCGGGTGACGTAGTAACACAGCAGCGAGGACGGGCCGCACATGCCCACGGTGGCCACCAGCGCACCGGCCAGGCCAGCCACTTTCCAGCCGATCAGGCTGACCACCAGCACATTCGGTCCCGGTGCCGCCTGGGCGATGGCAAACAGGGCGGCAAACTCCTGGCCGCTCATCCAGTGATGGCTTTCCACCACATAGCTGTGCATGGCCGGAATCAGCGTCACTGCGCCGCCTACCGCCATCAGCGAAAACAGGGAAAAACTGGCCAGCAAGGACAGCAGGATCAACATGGCTCATCTCCAGAGCGCTGGCGACGCCGGGCCAGCCATACCGACAGCGGCCCCAAAGCCAGCAACACCGGCAGCAAGGGCCAGCGCAACACGCCGACCGCCACAAAGGTGAGCATGGCCAACAGCACCGCCTGCCAGTGCACTTCCAGTTTCTGGCCCATGCGCAACACCATGGCCAGCAACAGGCCTGCCGCCGCCGAGGCCAGCCCGTGCAAGGTGCCTTGTACGTCCGGCAGGCTCTGGTAATGGTCGTACAACATGGCCATGGCCAGCACGATGATGAGCGGCGCCAGCATCAGCCCGGCCACAGCCAGCCAGGCACCGGCCACACCATGAAAGCGCGAGCCGATGGCGATGGACATATTGACGATATTGGGCCCGGGCAGAATCTGCCCCAGCCCCAACAGTTCGGTGAACTCTTCCTCGTTCAGCCAGCGGCGTTGCTGCACCAGCATGCGGTGCGCCAGAGGCAGCACGCCGCCAAAGCCGCTCAGGCCGATGCTGAAGAAACCCAGAAACAACTGGCGGCGCGTAGGAATGACAAGTGATGGATTCATAGTGCAAGGCTAGCCCGCCAACGCCGCCAGAACAAACGAGTTTTTATGGCATTCTTTGTGAGCTAAACTCACCAGCATGAATCGCCGCCTACCTCCACTCAATGCACTCAAGGCCTTTGAATCTGCTGCACGACAAGGTAGTTTCACCGCTGCAGCCGAAGCCCTGTATGTGACCCACGGTGCCATCAGCCGCCAGATCCAACAGCTGGAGGACTGGCTGGGTGTCAGCCTGTTCGAGCGTCATGGCCGCCGGGTGCGGCTATCGGCCGCCGGTCAGGCTTATCTGCCCGCCATCCAGACCGCGCTGGACGGCATTGCCAGCGCCACCGAAAAGCTGCAAGCGCGCCAGCAGGGGAAGCGGCTGAACATCAACGTCACCCCCACGCTGGCCATGCACTGGCTGCTGCCCAGGCTCACCCGCTTCCAGCTGCGTTACCCCGGGGTGGAATTGCGCCTGGCGACATCGGATGCCAGCATCAACAACCAGAATGCCGACTTCGATATTGCCATCCGTCGCGGCAAGGACCACTGGCATGGCTTTGTCTCGCATGCCTTTCTTACCGAGCGGGAAATCCCGGTATGCAGCCCGGCCTTGCTGGCGCGCCTGCCCATCCGGCAGCCTGCCGACCTGGCCCGGCACACCTTGCTGCATTCGGAAACCAGGCCGGTTGCCTGGGCACGCTGGCTGGCTGCTGCCGGGGTGCCTGGCTTGCAGTCCGCCGCCGACCAGCATTTCGATCATTACTACTTGGCCTTGCAGGCTGCGGTGGACGGGCTGGGCGTGACGCTGGGCGCGCTGCCGGTGATAGAAAGCGAGCTGGCCAGCGGCAAACTGGTAGCACCACTGGCGGGGCCGGAAATTGCGGTACGGGGTTATTCCTGGGCCGTACCGCAATCACTGGTGGGTGATGAACTGGTCACCGCCTTTTGCCAGTGGCTGGAAGAAGAAGGGCAACAACACTGATATGCCAGTACCGGCATCAAGGCCGGTACCACAGGGCGCGGTCCTGCAAGGGCGTGGCCGCTGGCAACTGCGGATTGGGCAATGCAATTTCCTGCCGTTTGTCCAGTGCCAGCTGCGACAGCAACTGGCCGTTATAACGCTGGAACAGCTGGTTGAAACGACCATCCTTCAATGCCTTGCGCAGGCCCTGCTCCAGTTGCGCGGCCAGTTCCGGTTTGAGCGGGCTGACAAAAAAATACATGGCCGTGGGATAGTGCAGCACCAGGTTGCGGTCGATCAGCAAGCCCTTGGCCACTGGCAAGGCGGCTTCGCGCTGGACTTCGATCACGCTGCGCGGAAAGTAGTCAAAGCGCTTGCGTTGCAGCATGGGAAACAGATTGCCGTAATCCTGGCTGGTCAGCACCTGCAAGCCGGCATTGCGCAGGATGGCGGTATCCGGCCAGTCCGCCACCTGCCCGGCCACCAGCCGGGACAGCTGCTTCACATCACGGACACCGGCCAGCACGTCTGGCTGGCTGGCATTGACCAGCGCCACCCGCCAGCCCAGCAAGCCTTTGTCCAGCGGTATGCGGATGGGAATGGCCTGTTGCTCGCGCTCGCGGCTGGTCATGCCCCAGAACAGGTCAATGCCACCATCCCGCTTGCCCATCTGCACCATGGCCCGCGACTGGTTCATGGCGGCAGCGGCTTGCAGCTGGCAGCGCAGCTCCGCCTCGTCACAGGCCAGTTGCAACAGAGAAAGCATGTAGGGCAGGTGCGGGTCTTCCAGCCCGGACACCAGCGCATAACGCAGCGGGACAGGCGGCACCGCAGCCAGTACGGACAGTGACAACAGCACAGCAAGCAAACAGCAGGCAAAACAGCGGTACATGACGTTCTCCCCAGGCCTTCCGCAACCGTTCGGCTGCGGGTCGGAAAACCGGATGCTTCAGACAGAATCAAGAATCCGATTATAGAAAACGAAGCTGTTGTCTAGCTGACCTTTGGATCAGTCCTTCCTTGCACCATCTTCCCCGGCCGGCTGCTGACTGCCGGCTGCCAGCCTGCGCCGCAAGAACTGGCGCACGCCATCCAGATAGCTGTACACCACCGGCAACACCAGCAGGGTCAGCACGGTGGAACTCACCATGCCGCCGATGATGGCAAAGGCCATCGGGGCACGTGTTTCCACCCCTTCCCCGCTGCCGACGGCCATGGGAAGCATGCCGAAGATCATGGCCAGGCTGGTCATCATGATGGGCCGCAGCCTCACCTGGCCGGCGGCAATGATGGCCTCGGTACGGGCCATGCCCTCCCGGCGCGACTGGTTGATGAAATCCACCAGCAGGATGCCGTTCTTGGCGCACAAGCCCATCAGCATGATGATGCCGATGACGGAGAACATATTGAGCGTGGAACCGGACAGCCACAGCGCCACGAACACGCCGACAAAGGCCAGCGGCAGCGCCACCATGATGGCCAGCGGCATGGTGAAGCTGCGGAACTGGGCGGCGAGGATCATGTAGATGAAGATCACCCCCATGGCCAGCGCCTGCAAGGCATAGCCCAGCGACTCTTCCATGTCGCGCCGCTCGCCCTCCTCGGCCAGGCTGACCCCGGCGGGCAGCTTGAGACTGGCGGTGATCTTGCTGATATCGGCAAAGGCCGAACCGGCATCGCGCCCGGCGATATTGCCGGTGACCGTCACCTGGCGCAGCAGGTCGACCCGGTCGATCTGGCGCGGGCTGAGCCCCGGACTGAGCCGGGTCACCGTGGACAGCGGCACCATGCTGGCCGCGCCATTGGCATCGGCCCGTCCTGCCACGGTAATGATGTCCAGCAAGGCATTGCTGCGCTCGGCACGCGGCACTTGCAGCAGCACATCGTAGTTTTCCCCGTCCGGCGCTTCCCAGGTGCTGACCACATCCCCGGCCAGCAGCTGCGACAGCGTGCTGCCCACCTTGTTGAGGTCCACCCCCAGGCTGGCGGCGGCATCGCGGCGTACTTCCAGCTTGATGGCGGTCGGCATCGGACAGGCTGCTTTGCAGATCGCCCACCCCTCTTACCCTTGCCAGGCGGCTCATCAGCTGGCTGGCAGCGGCATCCAGCTCGGCAAGATTACTGCCGCGCAAGCCGATGCTGATGGGCTTGCCACCAGGGCCTTCCTTGCCCATTTCCTCGATGGACTCCACCTCCACGCCAGCCACCCGGCCCGCCTTGGCGCGGGCCTGCTGCATCAGCGAAAACAGGCTGTGCCGGCGGCTGTTCTTGTCCCCCAGGTCCACCACCAGTCGGCCGTCACTCTTGCTGGCGCCAAAGCTGCTGCTGCCGGCAGTCAGCTGGATGGAACGCACATCAGGCAGCTGACGCAGCAAGGCTTCCAGCTCGCGACCCTTGGCCACGGTGTAATCCAGCGAGGAGCCGGGAGCCGTCTTGAAGGACAGCGAGAATTTGCCCTTGTCCTGACGCGGCATGAATTCGCCGCCGATATGCGGCAACAGCATGAAGCTGCCCAGCAATAGCAGGACAGCCAGCGACAGTACCGTCTTGCGATGCGCCAGCGACCAGCCGATGACGCCCACATAGCGCTGTGCCAGCCGGTCGAGCGAAGCCTCGAACCAGTCCAGCATGCGCCCCAGCGGGCCACGGTGCCGGTCGCCATGCTGGTGCGGGTCCGGCCAGATGGAAGACAGCATCGGGTCCAGCGTGAAGCTGACCAGCATGGAAATCAGCACGGCGACCGTTACGGTGAGGCCGAACTGGTGAAAGAACTTGCCGATGATGCCGCTCATGAAGCCTACCGGCAGAAACACCGCCACCACGGTAAGGGTGGTGGCCAGCACTGCCAGGCCGATTTCATTAGTGCCATCCAGCGCCGCCTGTACATGGTTCTTGCCCAACTGGCGATGACGCACGATGTTTTCCCGCACCACGATGGCGTCGTCAATCAACAGGCCGATGGACAGGGACAGGGCCATCAGCGTCATCAGGTTGAGGGTGAAGCCCAGCGCCTGCAGGGCAAACAGAGTGCCCACCAGCGCCACCGGCAAGGTGAGGCCGGTAATCACCGTACTGCGCCAGCTGCCCAGAAACAGGAATACGATCAGCACCGTCAGCGCCGCGCCTTCCAGCAAGGTGGCTTCCACATTGGCCAGCGACTTTTTCACCTCGGCGGACTTGTCGTAGGTGAAGTGCACCTGGGTGCCGGCCGGCATGCGGCCCTGCATGGCATCGATCACCTGCTTCACGCCATTGGCCACTTCCACCACATTGGCCCCGCGCGCCGCCCGGATATCGATACCCACCCCGGGTTTGCCATCAATCAAGGCCGTGCTGCTGGCTTCGGCTTCCGCGTCGCTGACACTGGCGACATCCGACAGCCGGATGGGGCTGCCATTGCGGTAACCGGTGACCAGGCTGGCAAAGTCTTCCGGCGACTTGAGCTTGCCACTGACCCGCACATTCAGCTCGTTGCTGGCACTACTGACCGCCCCGGCCGGGAAGTCGCGGTTACCGGCGCGGATGGCATCGGCCACTTCCTGCAAGGACAGGCCGCTGGACTCCAGCCGGTAAGGGTCGACATCAATGCGGATTTGCCGCCTTAGCCCGCCCACCACCTTGGCTTCGCCCACGCCGGACACCATCTGCAGGCGTTTTTTCAGCGTGTTTTCCAGCCAGGTGGTCAAGCTGCGTTGCGACACCTGGTCCGAACTGAAGGTGATGGACAACAAGGGCTGATCGTTAGGATTGAACTGCGACACCGACGGCGTGCCGATTTCGCGGCGGAAACGGCCCTGCACCCCGCCCACCCGGTCGCGCACATCCTGTACCGCCACTGCCGGGTCCACCGTCAGCGCAAACTCCACCACGATGGTGGAATTGCCTTCAAACGAATAGGAACGGATGTGCTTGATGCCGTTGATGGTATTGATGGCCTCTTCCAGCGGGCGAGTCACTTCGCTTTCCACCACTTCGGGCGAGGCACCGCCATACCCGGTGCTGACCACCGCCACCGGGAAACGGATGTCCGGCAGCTCTTCCACCGGCAGTCGCGTCCAGGCAAACAGTCCCAGCACCAGCAGGGACAGCATCAGGACGGTAGCGAAATAGGGATTGCGCACGCTGACGCGGGTCAACCACATGCCATTCCCCTTATTTGAGATCGGTCGGCAGGATCACGGCATCGCCGCTGCTCACACCCAGCAAGGGCGCCGCCAACAGCACCTTGCCAGCTGCCAGGCCAGCCACGGCAACCTTGTGTTCGGTCTGCGACCATAACAACACACGCACCGGCTGGCGCTGCAAGCGCCCCTTCTCCACCAGCATCACCCAGGGATGACCGGACAAATCCTGTACCGCATCCTGCGGCAGCACCACCTGCCCGCGCTCTTCATGCAATACCAGGCCGCCCTTGGCAAACTGGCCGGCCTTGAGGCGGCCATCCGCATTATTCACCCGGATGTAAATCAGGAAGCTGCGGGTGCCGCTTTGCGCCACCGGATTGACCCGCACCACGTCCCCCAGCACTTCATCCGGCAGGCCTTCCACACTGAAACGTGCCTGCTGCCCCGCCTTGATTTGACCTATCCACTGCGATGGCACGCTGGCGCTAAGCTCCAGCACTGACAAATCGGCAATGGAAAACAGCCGGGCATTGCGGGCCGCTATTTCACCGGGATTGATCTTGCGTTCGTACACCACGCCCGCAATCGGCGCACGGACCACACTGTCCGCCTGCTGGCGGCGGGCACGCGCTAACTGGCTGGATTGCGCCTGCAATTCGCCCTGGCGCACGGTGTATTCGCTTTCCGCCTCGTCATAAGCCAGCTGGGAGATAAAGCCCTTTTGCAGCAGTTCGTGCTGTTTATCCAGCTTGATACGCGCCAGTTTCAGTCGCGACTGATTGGCCGCCAGCTGGGCCTGTTGCTCGGTCACCGACTGATCCAGCGATTCGGAATCCAGCCGGGCCAGCACCTGGCCGGGTTTTACCATCTCCCCTTCCCGTACCAGCACCTGTTCCACCCGGGCTTCCACTTCGGCAGCGATGCTGCTGCTTTTCAACGCCGTCAGTGTCCCGGTGAACGGCAAGGTGTCACGCAGCACACCGGGCCGTGCCACCACCACATCGGCCCGCGACAATGTCCGCGCCATGGTCTGTGCAGCAGCGGCAGAGGCTGGCTTGTCCGCCGCGCCCCCGTCCTGCGCACCATGGCAAGCGGTCAACATCATCAGCAAAACGCACCACCCCAAGCTGGCTGACTTCATTGTTTCAAGCTTCCACTTTTTATTGTTGTACCGGCATTGCTCACTGCAGTGCCGCCATGGAAGGCGTCATGCCTTTGGGCAGCAACATCCACAGCTTGCCGTTCTGTTTCATCCTGCCGGCATACATGCCGGCCTCACTGCCAAAGCCCCAGAACAAATCGGCCCGCGCCGCTCCGCGAATGGCATTGCCGGTGTCCTGGGCATGTACCAGCCGCGCCAGCGGCTGTGCACTACCCGGCCAGCTGGTGGACAGGAAAACGGGGGTTCCCAGCGGGATATAACGCGGATCCACCGCAATGCTGTAACCACCGGTCAGCGGAACCCCCAGCGCACCAGCCGGGCCGCTGTCGCCACCGGGCAGGGTCTTGAAAAACACATAGCTGGGATTGACGTCGAACAGCGCCTGCTGACGCCCCGGGTTGGCCTTGATCCAGGCCTGGATGCCCTGCATCGAGGCATTGGCCAGCGTCATTTCCCCTTTATCCACCAGCCATTTGCCGATGGACTGGTAGTTGTAGCCATTTTGTTCGGCATAACCCAGGTGAAGGAAACTGCCATCTTCCAGCTGAATGCGGCCCGACCCCTGTACCTGCAGGAAGAACAGTTCCACCGGGTCTTCCACCCAGGCCAGTACCGGGGCGCTGGCCACCCCCTTGCCCTGGGCGATTTCTGCGCGGGTGTAATACGGCAGCAAGCGGTTACCTGCCAGACGGCCCTTGAGCTTGCCGCTGCGGTTATCAGCCGGGAAATCTGCCGGGTGGATTTCGATTTCTCCGCTACCGGCCTGGGTCTTGCCCGGCAGCCATTGCAAACGGTTATGCGCCACCTTGCGTGCCACCAGCACACTGTTGCCACGCGCTGCCGGCGGGAAATCCAGCACCAGCAAGTCGGCGGGCACACCATATACCGGCCATGGCGTGCGCGCGCTGCGCGTGCGGCTGCCATTGAGCAAGGGTTCGTAATACCCGGTTATCAAACCATTGCCATTGCCCGCATCCTGTACCGCCCAGGCATTGAAGCGCTGTTCGAAAAACTGGCGGACCTGTCCCTCGTCTTGTTCGGCAACACGGGAGGCATCGCTACACACTGGCTGCCAGGCGGACTTGCGCGCCAATACCTTGCAGCTTTGCAACAAGGCTTGCAGGGTATCGCCGGTGCGCTGCTGTTGCCAGTAGGGCAAGGCTGACGGGCTGAGCGGGCCACTGCCGACAGACGACGGTGGGGTTGACGTGGTGGAGCAGGCGGCCAGCCAGATAAGCGGCAGCAGTAACAGCAAGCGTCTGAACATGATTTGCAACATCGAGAAGATAGGTAAGAAAAACCGGCAGCCAGCACCGGTCGCCCATGTTACCGCGCAGCGGAACAAGCTGCACGGACAAGGCCTTGGGACCGTCAGCGTGCTTGCCGGTTCTGCCGTCTGCGCATTTCATCGAGCTGCAACAAAAATGCAAACAAAGCTGGCTAACATGGCGTGCACAACATCATTCACTGGCGCGCTACTACAAGCTTGGCCAGGCCATCACTCAGCTTGAAGCAAGGAGATATCCGATGAAACGCCTTTTCGCCCGTTCCGCCCTGTTGGCTAGCCTGGCCCTGTTCATGGGTTCGCACGCTGTCATCGCCCACGCCGAGGACGCCCCGGTCAGCGATGAACAACTGGCAAGCAACGTCAAGAACGCGCTGGACAGCGACCCGGAACTGAAGGCCCTGAATCTGCATGTAGTCAGCAAGAAGCAGGAAGTCACCATCGACGGCAAGATGACCGACGACCAGCAAATGTACAAAGCCGGCGTGATTGCCGAAAAAGTACCCGGCGTCAAATTTGTCATCAACAACATGAATATGTAAGCGTCAGGCTGCACCCGCTTGCCGCACGCCCCCGCCTGCCGGGGGCGTTTGCATTGTGGCCGGCTGCGCCTGAAATTTCTGCAGCAGTAGTCTGATTGGCAGCATTACGGCCATCAACTTGCCAATCAACATGCTGAATTTTCCTGGCGACTACCCACTTTCCAGGCACTCCGTACAGTCCTTGCCGGCCCACAGCAGCACCGTGGCCAGCAGTGTCGCCGAAATTGAACGGTAATTAAACGAAAATACCGCTGAAAACAGGCAAATTATCGTAAAAACACGCTAACAGCCCACCAATCCCTGAGCCATTGACGCCAGACATGCCGGATTTGCACACTCTGCACCGCACCGACCTTCCCCTTGTTCAGCGGAAGGTTTTTTTGTCCCGTCACCTCTCAGGAAACATCATGTCCAGCCGCATCCTCTCCTTCACCCTGCTCAGCTTGCTTCCAGCCATGGCCATGGCTGAGACCACTTTGTACGGCAGCCTGCGCGTTGGTATCGACAGCATGCAAAGTGTAGATACCCGCTTCAAGCGCACCACCGGCATTGACGACTTCAGCAGTCGCATCGGTTTCAAGGGCAGTGAACAGCTGGATGGTCAGCTGCAAGCCATCTGGCAGGTGGAAACCGGACTGGCCATGGACGGCATGCCTACCGGCGGCACCGGCAGCGGCACCCTGGCCAACCGCATGAGCTTTATCGGCGTGCAGGACAGCTGGGGCAGGCTGCGTGCCGGCTATCTGGATGATGTGCTGACCAGCACCCAGGCGACCGACATCTTTGCCAGCCCACGCCGCGAGGCCAACAGCGGCATTGCCTACCCGCTGTATGAAGCCCGCGATATTTTCGGCAGCAACAATTACGGCGACAGCCGCGCCAAGAACAGCCTGCGTTACGACAGCCCGCGCTGGAAGGGCATGGAGGCCTCACTGCAATATGGCACAGGAGAAAGTCAGCGCGCCAGTCGCAAAGCCGGCGAAACCTGGGGCTTGCGGCTGGGATATGCCGATGCCGGTTATTTCATCAACTATGCCTGGATGACACGTCTGAACACGGTCGGTACCAATAACAGCGCCATTCACCGTGTGGAGATGGGTTATCGCGGTGCAGCGCTGCAACTGGCGGCCACCGTGCAGAAAATCCGCCTGTATGGCAATGCTCATCAAAACAAGGATGGCAGTAATGATTTCGAGATTCCCGGCATCCTGCAGCAAAGCAATATTGCCCAGACCGGGAATAACAAGCTGAGCAGCCAGGTGGTGGCGCTGAGTGCCGGCTATCAGCTGGGGGCGTTCAAACCCATGCTGCAGTACTCACACCGAGGCCGGGTTTACATGGATGGCCAGCATCTGAACTGGTCGGCCAATCAGTGGGCTGCCGGCGTGGAATACACCCTGAGCAAGCACAGTCTGCTGCAAGCAGGTTACGGCGCGGTACGGCAGAATGCCGGGGGACAAAGCGCGCTGGCCTGGAGCAAATCCAGCGCCAGCACCGCCTGGATGATGATGCGGACCGATTTTTAAGCAAACCCGCGCAGTAGCATTGTGCAAGGGATGAAAGGGATCTTTGGCCAGGCAAGGATCCCTTTCCCGTCCGCCACGCGGAAGCGGCATGCAAACCATCATCCGCGTGAACGGATACCTGCCCTTTGCGCATTGGGTGGAATGCGCAGATCCCCCCACCGCAAAGCCGGATTTACACCGTCTCCAGCGCCAGCAGCTCGGCCATGGTTTGACGGCGACGGATCAGCCTGGCCTCATCGCCATCCAGCAGCACCTCCGGCAACAGCGGGCGGCTGTTGTAATTGGAAGACATGGTGGCACCGTAGGCACCGGCATCATGGAACACCAGCCAGTCGCCTACCCCGGCTGCAGGCAGCTGGCGGCTTTCCACCACCCCGCCTTCCTGCTGGGTGAACACGTCCCCGGACTCGCACAGCGGGCCGGCCACTACCGTCGGCACGGCACCGGACTTTTCGGTGCCATTGCGCTCCAGCACCGAAATGGCGTGGTAGCTGCCGTACAGGGACGGACGCATCAGGTCGTTGAAGCCGGCATCCACCAGTACAAAGTGGCGGCTGCCCATATCCTTGACCGCACGTACCTCGGCCACCAGCGCGCCGGACTCGGCCACCAGGAAGCGGCCCGGCTCGATCTCCAGCCGCACCGCGTGACCCAGCAGCTGTTCCACTTCCTTGCGCGCGCTGTCCCACAGCTGGAAATAGTGTTCGGTATCAATGCGGCTGTCACCGTCGCGATAGGGAATGGACAGGCCACCACCGGCGGAAATGGCTTCGATATCCTGTCCCAGGCTGCGCACCAGCTCCACCATGGCACCGCACACCTGTTGCAGATGGCCATAATCCACCCCGGAACCGATATGCATGTGGATGCCCACCAGCTTGAGACCACTGGCAGCAATCACTTGCAGTGCCTGCGGCAGGTCGGCATGCCAGATGCCATGCTTGCTGTTTTCACCGCCGGTATTGGTCTTGTGGCTGTGGCCATGGCCAAAACCGGGGTTGATGCGCAGCCATACCCGATGGCCGGGCGAGCGTTCGCCCAGTTGGCGCAGCATGTCGATGCTGCCTGCATTCACCACGATGCGCTCGGCCACCACCTTGTCCAGCGTGGGACGATCCAGCACGTCGGCGGTGAACACCACCTCGGAAGGTTCCACCGAGCTCAGGTCGTAACCGGCCAGGCGCGCCCTTTCGATTTCCCCCAGCGACACGGCATCCACCATCACGCCCTGCTCGCGCATCAGGCGCAGGATATGGGTATTGGAGTTGGCCTTTTGCGCATAACGGATGACATCAAACTGCTTGAGCTGGGCAATGCGTTCACGGATGACTTGTGCGTCATACACCCACAGCGGAGCGGAAAACTGTTCGGCCAGCGCGGCCAGGCGGGAGGTGGCAAAGGTTTTCATGGCAATCCATTCATGGTTTTCCAGCAGTGTGAGGCCTGCATGGACAAAAATAAAATATCAATTCATCACCATGTCTTTCATTTATGATATGACCATTCCCTGCCTGAACAAGCTGCCATGTCCTTCAACCTGCGCCATGTGGAAATTTTCCACGCCATCATGACCAGCGGCAGTGTGACCGAAGCGGCCACCTTGCTGCATACCTCCCAGCCCACCATCAGCCGGGAACTGGCCCGGCTGGAACAGCTCAGCGGTCTGGTGCTGTTCGAACGGGTACGCGGACGCTTGCGCCCTACCTTGCAAGCCTTGCAGTTGTTTGAAGAAGTGCAGCGTTCCTATCTGGGCCTGGAGCGGATTGTCAGCACCGCCCAGGCCTTGCGCCACTTCGACACCGGCCAGCTATCCATTGCCTGCCTGCCCATGTTTTCCCAGGCGGTGTTGCCTGCGGCATGCCAACGCTTTCTGGCCCGTTATCCCAAGGTCAAGCTGAATATCACCCCGCAGGAATCCCCCCTGCTGGAAGAATGGCTGGCCGCTCAGCGCCATGATCTGGGCCTGAGCGAAAGCCATATCCAGCCACCGGGCACCAGCCAGCAACAGCTGTTTTGCGCTGACGAAGTGGCAGTACTGCCCGACACCCATCCGCTATGCAGCAAGTCGGTACTGGAGCTCAGCGATTTTGCCGGGCAGGCGTTCATCAGCCTGTCCGCCAGCGATATCTATCGTCAGCAACTGGACATGCTGTTTGCCAATGCTGGGGTCACACGGCAACTGGTACTGGAGACCCACAGCGCGGCATCAGTGTGCTGCATGGTGCGCCAGGGCATTGGCATGGCAGTGGTCAATCCACTCACCGCGCAGGAATATGCCGGGCAAGGTATCTGCATTCGCCCGCTGGCCGTTTCGCTGCCGTTCCGGGTCAATCTGATTCGCCCGCTGCACCGTCCTGCGTCGGCACTGGTTGAGCATTTTGCTGACGAGCTGAGCGCAGTTCTGGCCAGTCATCACCCGGAAATTTATTGATTTGCAAATACTTTCAAATACAGATATCAAATAGTCTTTGCAAAAAAATGATTATGGCATTAAGTTTTTCAGCTATACCGCAATCAGTGCTCCGTTTTTTTTGGGAGTGAGACCGGCTGCTGAGCAAGCTTGTGTAATAGCCAGCCGGGCACCGGATGCTCCGTCATTTTTCAGAGATCAATCATGCGTAACAATCAGCCTGTCACCCAGCATGAGCTGTTTTTGCATCCCAAACGGCCCATCGTCACCAAGACCGACATCAAGGGGCTGATTACTTACGCCAATCGTGCCTTCATCGAAATCAGCGGCTTTACTGAAGAAGAGCTGATTGGCCAACCTCACAATGTGGTGCGGCATCCGGACATGCCAGCCGAGGCATTCGAGGACTTGTGGCGGACGGTGGAAGCCGGCCACCCATGGCGCGGCCTGGTGAAGAACCGCAGCAAGCAAGGTGACTATTACTGGGTGGATGCCTATGTGACGCCGATCCGGGAGAACGGCAACACGGTGGGTTACATGTCGGTGCGCAGCGCACCGGACAAGCAGCAATGCCAGCAGGCCGAGCAGTTGTATGCCGAAATCCGCGCCAAGCGCAGCCCCTTCCCGGTCACCCGCCAGCACAAGGGGCTCTCCATGCAGCGCCTGCTGTTGCTGGCCATTCTTCCGCCGATTCTGGCCTTGCTGGCCCAATTCATCCTGCCGGACAGCATCGTCCACGGCATTCTCAATGCAGGCAGCATCCTCTGGCTGATTGGCGCAGCCTTCTTCATTTACCAGGGCATCGCCGCACCATTGGCACAGGCCAAACAAGGACTGGGCAGGCTGGCGGAAGGCAATTTCAAGGAGCCGATAGCGCAGTCCGGCTGCCAGGACATGCGCCAGATGATGGAAATGCTGGAAACCATGCGCATCAATACCCGTGCTGTGCTGGCCGATGTGGTGACCGGCGCGCATGACATCAGCCAGGCGGCAACCGCCACCCATACCGAAGCTACCCATCTGGAAAAACGCGGTGAACACGCGCTGGAAGGCATCACCCGCGTTGCCGCCGCGCTGGAACAGCTATCGGTATCGGTGAATGAGATTTCCCTCACCACCAAGACAGGAGCAGGCCACGCCAGTGCCGCCACCAGGCTGGCGGATCAGGGCGAGGACAAAATGCGGGAAACCAGCCAGGCCACCCGTCAGGTGATGGGCGAGTTCGAACATACCCGCGATGCCATTCTGGTGCTGGAAAAGTCGGCGGAAGAAATCGGCTCGGTCACCTCGGTGATCAAGGAGATTGCCAACCAGACCAATCTGCTGGCGCTGAATGCCGCCATCGAAGCAGCCCGGGCCGGAGAACAAGGGCGCGGCTTTGCCGTGGTTGCCGATGAGGTACGCAAACTGGCGGAGCGCACTGCCGGCAATACCCTGGAAATCGAACAGTCCATCAATGTGCTGCACGAACGCACCCGCCAGGTATTGCAAAACGTCCAGCAGGCACTGAACAAGGTGGAAGGCGTGGAAAGCGCCATCAGCACCGCCAGTGAAAGCCTGGAAGCCATCCGCGAGGCCAATCAGGGCGTGTCGGCTTCAGCCGCCAATGTGGCCGAGATGCTGCAACAGCAGTCCTCCGCCTCCACCGAAGTGGCGCAGAACATGGAAACCATGAGCGTGCTGACCGAGCAGAACAGCCACAGCATTGCCACCACGCGTGAAGTGGCCCAGCAATTGCACACCACCGCGCATGATCTGAAGCGACTGGTCAGCCACTTCGAGCGTCATCTGTGAGCCGGTCAGCATCCACGCGAAGCGCCATGCTTTTGCTACAATAGCCCTGCCCCGTCAACTGGGGCATCACTAATCTGAACAAGGCGGCCCTGGGCCGCCTTGCTGTGTTTTACGGCCAGCAGACCGCCAGCCGGGCAACTTTCGACCTCAGGATTGGATTTCGCTTGAAACTGCGTACCGTGCTACGAATTGCGCTGCTATTGGTGTTGATGGACATTGCTGCCGTCAGTGCCTTTCGCGCAGCGTGGACGGCTCGCTGGAAGAACTGCGTGCGGCCAATACCCAGCGACTGGAGCTGTACGCCAACAGCCTGGAAAGTGAAATCGGGCATTACGCCCGCCTGCCAAGCCTGCTGGGCCTGTCCCCCTATGTAGACCGTTTGCTGCATGCCCCGGACGATGTCCAGCGCCAGCAGGCCGCCAATGATTATCTGGAACGCCTGAGCCAACGCACCGGTGCCAGCGCCATTTACATCATGGATGACAAGGGCGTGGTCAAGGCCACCAGCAACTGGCGGCAGCCGGACAGTTATCTGGGCGAGAACGACGCATTCCGCGCCTACTTCACCGATGCCATGAACGGCCAGCCCGGCCGCTTTTTTGGTGTAGGCACCACCCGTAGCGAAGCCGGTTACTATCTGTCCGAACCGCTGAGCAGCCACGGCCGCATCATCGGGGTGGCAGTGGTGAAGGTGAATATGGAATACCTGGAAAAGCTGTGGCGAGAAAACAAGACCACGGTGATGGTATCGGACCAGAACGGCGTGGTGATTCTGGCCACCGAACCGGGCTGGAAATTCAATACGCTCAAACCCTTCAGCAAGGCCTTGCAGGACGCGTTTGACCGCAATTTGCAGTACAACCGCAAACGCCTGCCGCCACTGGGGCTGGAAGAGCGGCGCAGCCTGGGCAATGGCAGCCACATCTACCGGCTGGAACAGGGAGGACGCAAGCCGCTCAGCCGCCTGGCCTACCCGCGGGACATGCTGGGCCAGTCCTTGCAGCTGCCGCTGTCCAGTTGGCGGCTCACCGTGCTGTCCAGCCTGGACCCGGTCTACCAGCTGGCCTACAACCGGGCCGCGCTGGCCGCAGTGCTGACACTGCTGAGCCTGACCGGCATTCTGTGGCTGAACGAGCGCCGTCGCCGCCTGCGCGACAAGCTGGCCGCGCGCGAAGCGCTGCAGCAAGCCTACCGGGAGCTGGAACGCAAGGTGGAAGAACGTACCGCCGACCTGTCGCTGACCAATCAGCGACTGCAAGAAGAAGTCAGCGAACGTATCCGGACCGAACAGCATTTGCGCCAGACGCAGGACAATCTGGTGCAGGCAGGCAAGCTGGCAGTACTGGGCCAGCTGGCTACCGGTGTGGCGCACGAACTGAACCAGCCGCTGGCGGCACTGCGCACCTTGTCCGGCAATGCCATCAAGTTTCTGGAGCGCGCGCAAACCGACACGGTGCGCACCAATTTGCAAACCATCTGCCAGCTGGTGGACAAGATGGGCGAAATCACCAGTGCGCTGAAAAGCTACTCGCGCAAGTCCACCAACAGCCTGGGTACGGTAGACATCAGCATGGCCATCGACAGCGCCCTGTTACTGCTGCGCAACCGGCTGGAGGGAAGCAGCATCCAGATTCTGCGTCCCAATGCGCCGGAACCCTGGCAGGCGCGTTGCGACCCCAACCGCTTTGAACAGGTGCTGGTGAATCTGCTGGCCAATGCACTGGACGAGCTGCAACAACGCCCGGAAGGGCAGATTGAAATCAGCGGTCATCGCACACCCACCCAGCTGGTGCTGCAAATCCGCGATAACGGCCCCGGCCTGCACGAGTCGGTGCGCGCCCAGCTGTTCGAACCCTTTGTCACCACCAAGCCCGCCGGTATCGGCCTGGGCCTGGGGCTGACCCTGAGCGCCGGCATCATTGCCGAAGCCGGTGGCAGCCTGAGTGCCGACAATCACCCGCAGGGCGGTGCCGTGTTCACCATCACCCTGCCGCTTGCCACAAAGGAAAACCGTCATGTTTGATGGGATGAAAGTGTTGATCGTCGAAGATGATCCGGACGTGCGGCTGGGCTGCGAGCAAGCGCTGATGCTGGAAGGCCTGGATGCCCGCGGCGTGGCCAGCGCCGAGCAGGCACTGGCCTTGCTCACCCCCGGCTTTCCCGGCGTCGTGGTCAGCGACATCCACCTGCAAGGACAGGATGGCATGGCGCTGATGCGCAACTTGCTGGCCCGTGATGCCAGCCTGCCGGTGATCCTGATCACCGGTCATGGCGATGTCAGCCTGGCGGTACAGGCCATGAAAGACGGCGCTTACGACTTCATCGAAAAGCCCTTCTCCCCGGAGCGCCTGCACGATGTGGTGTGCCGTGCCATGGAGCAGCGCCGCCTGAGCCTGGAAGTGGAAAGCCTGCGCCGTCAGCTGCAGGACAAGCAAAGCCTGGAATCGCGCCTGATCGGCCGCTCGCCGGCCATGGAAAAAGTGCGCCGCATGATTGCCGACCTGGCCGATACCTCGGCCAATGTGCTGATCCTGGGCGAAACCGGCACCGGCAAGGAGCTGGTGGCGCGTTGCCTGCATGAAATCAGCCGTCGCCAGAAGCACAACTTTGTCGCCGTCAATTGTGGCGGTCTGGCAGAAAACCTGTTCGAGAGCGAGATTTTCGGCCACGAGGCCCATGCTTTCACCGGGGCCGCCAAACGCCGCATCGGCCGCATCGAATATGCCAATAACGGCACGCTGTTCCTCGATGAAATCGAGAGCATGCCGCTACCGCTGCAAATCAAGATGCTGCGCGTGCTGCAGGAACGCACGCTGGAGCGGCTGGGTTCCAACACCCCCATTCCGGTGGACTGTCGCGTGATATCGGCCACCAAGGCCGACCTGAAAGCCATGGGCAATAACGGCAGCTTCCGTAGCGACCTCTACTACCGGCTGAACGTGGTCACGCTGCAACTGCCGCCGCTGCGCGAACGCCGCGAGGATATTCCGCTACTGTTCGAGTATTTCCTGCTGCAATCGGCCAGCCGTTTCGACCGCCCCACCCCGCAACTGGAAGCGCATGAACAGGCCGAGCTGCTGGCCTACGACTGGCCGGGCAATGTGCGCGAATTGCGCAATGTGGCCGAACGCTATGTGCTGGGCATTCGCACCCCGCTGTCGGAATCCGGCGAGCCAAGCCAGAGCCTGCCGCTGGCCGAAACCGTGGAAGCGTTCGAACGGGCACTGATTGCCGAGGAATTCCGTCGCCACGGTTACAGCCTGAGCCGCACCAGCGAAGCGCTGAAAGTGGCCAAGACCACCCTGTTCGACAAACTGAAAAAATACGGCCTGAACCAAGCGGGTTGATGGCCAGGCTGATGGCCGGGCTGATGGCATGCCCGCAGTCCCGGTCGGCACCGGGCTGCAGGCATAAAAAAAGCGGCCACCGGGGCCGCTTGCCAAAGGCTGCTTGATCAGTCGCCACACCATGCTGTCGCTGCGGGGGGATCACACCAAGGGTGTCGCAGTCGACAGACAGGCCGGTGCAGCGCCTGTCAGCCAGCTCAATAGGTGTAGAACATGCGTTGCAGTTCTTTGGTGTCGTGGGTCTTGGTCAGACCCAGCATCAGCAGGATGCGGGCTTTTTGCGCATTCAGCGTGTCGCTCACCACCAGATCTTCCTGGTCGTCATTGGCTTCACCATTACGCGCCACGATACCGCTACCCACGCGCGAGCTGCGTACCACGATCACACCCTTCTTACGGGCGTCACGGATGGCAGGCATCATCTGGGCGGCAATACTGCCATCGCCCACACCGGCTTGCACGATGCCCTGGGCACCGGCAGCAATGTCGGCATCCATGGCCACGCGGTCCATGTTGGCGTAACCGTAAACGATGTCGACGCGCGGCAGGCTGTTCAGCTTGGAGATGTCAAATTCGGTATCCGCAGTGTTCTTGCGGGTGGACATGCGGTAGAAGTGCGGCTTGTTGTCCTGCATGTAACCCAGATAACCCAGTTCCGGCGTCTTGAAGGTGTCGGTAGTGGAAGTGTTGGTCTTGGTGACTTCGCGGGCGGCGTTGATCTGGTCGTTCAGCGCAACCAGCACACCCTTGCCAACCGCATCCTTGCTGCCAGCCAGAATCACCGCGTTATACAGGTTGATCGGACCATCTGCACTGATGGCGGTGGACGGACGCATGGAGCCCACCACAACCACCGGCTTCTTGCTCTTCACCACCAGGTCCAGGAAGTAAGCGGTTTCTTCGATGGTGTCGGTACCGTGGGTAATCACCACGCCGTCCACATCCTTCTGGGCCAGCAGTTCGTTCACACGCTTGGCCAGCTTCAACCACACTTCATTGGTCATGCTTTCGCTGGCGATCTGGGCAACCTGTTCGCCACGTACATCAGCCACCTTGGACAGCTCGGGCACGGCGGCAATCATCTTGTCCACGCCCAGCTTGGCTGCGGTGTAACCAATGGTGGTGGTGCTGGTAGCGCCAGTACCGGCGATGGTGCCACCGGTTGCCAGAATCACCACGTGCGGCTTGGCCGCATCAGCCGCCTGGGCGGACTGACCACACAATGCAGCCATGACAGCTGCGCTGGACAACAACATTTTGAAGGTTTTTTTCATGTCTCTTCCTTTGTAGAAAGACAAGTGGGAGATGACGTTGCCGGGGAGCAACTCACTGCAGCGATCCCCCCGTCACCAGCTTGTCCGCCTGTATCGGCAGCTTTGGCTGGGCGGGGAGTCTCGCCTGATTTCTTATTTTTTTATGCGTGGCAGGGACGCCGGGGCTCAGGCCTGATCTTCGGCCAGGGCCGGGTTGGCATGTGCAGCTTCGGCATCGATATCGCCTTCCGAAGCAGCCACCACGGTAGTGGCAATGGCATTACCCAGCACGTTGGTGGCGGTACGGCCCATGTCCAGGAAGTGGTCGATACCCAGAATCAGCAGAATGCCGGCTTCAGGCAGGTTGAACATCGGCAGCACGGCAGCCACCACCACCAGCGAAGCACGCGGTACACCGGCAATACCCTTGCTGGTGATCAGCAGGATCAGCAGCATGGTGATTTGCTGGCCCAGAGTCAGGTTGATGTTGGCAACCTGGGAGATGAACAGGGCGGCAAACGAGGTGTACATGATGG
Source organism: Aquitalea pelogenes (assembly GCF_001515305.1). Lineage (GTDB taxonomy): Bacteria > Pseudomonadota > Gammaproteobacteria > Burkholderiales > Chromobacteriaceae > Aquitalea > Aquitalea pelogenes. Next base: position 15,338 of record NZ_LNQV01000029.1, on the reverse strand, counting down.
AACCGTCCAGGTTAAACGAATAACCCAGCGGCAGGACAAAACCGGAAACACGTTCCTTGATGCCAAAGCGTTCCAGCTGCTCCAGCAGGGTCGGGTAAGCAGCTTCGCTACTGGCAGTGGCAAAACCCAGCATCAGCGGCATGCGGATGGTTTTGAGCAGGGCGAAGATCTTCTTGCCGATAAAGCCATAAGCAGCAGCAATCATCAGCATCCACAGGCAAGCCAGGGCCAGGTAGAAGCTACCCATGAACTTGGCGTACATGGACAGCACACCCAGGCCATCAGCGGTAATGGTGGAAGCAACGGCACCGAATACACCAACCGGGGCAAACATCATCACGATATTGGTGACGCGCAGCATGATGTTGGCCAGTTGTTCCAGACCCTTCATCAGGATGTCCGGTTTCGGGCCCTTGTAAGAAGCAATGGCAAAACCGAAGAACACCGAGAACACCACCACTTGCAGCACTTCGTTTTTCGCCATGGCGTCAAAGAAGCTGGTGGGGAACATGTGGGTGATGAAGTCCTTCAGGTTCAGCGCACTGGTCTTCAGGCCCGGTGCAGCAGCATCAGCCACCGGCAGGGTGTAACCCACGCCAGGTTGCAGGCTGTTGGCGAAAATCAGGCCCAGGAACAGGGAAACCAGCGAGGCACCCATGAACCAGCACATGGCCTTCAGACCAACACGACCCACAGAGCGGGAATCACTGCTGCCAATGCCATGCACCAGGGTGGACATCACCAGCGGCGCAATGATCATCTTGATCAGACGCATGAACACGTCGGTCAGGATGGAGAAGTAACCGGCAACATCTTTCAGTTGTTTCGGATCGGTAATCGAGGTGTGACAGCCGTAGCCGACTGCGATGCCCAGCACCAGGGCGATCAAGACCCACAGGGTAATCTTGTTGGTTTTCACGAGCGTTTCTCCAGAGTAACCCGGCTTTATGGCCGGTGTTGAGTACGCTCTATACAGCAGAAAGCGTGCCAAGAAAAATTCACATTTTTAGCACGTAAATATCTGATTTTTATGAATAAAAATAAAAATACAATAGCATTGATTCGGAAATCCGAATGGAAGCTGAAAACTGCGTTTGGAAAACCGACCGGAATGGTAGTAGTGGATGCCGCGAAGGGGTTCTTGTGACCTGCTATCCGGAGAAAAGTTTCCGCACTGCAGCATCATCCGGCTGCGCTATTGTCCGTTCATCGCTGCTGTTTCCTGCCGGCCCCGTCAGGGTAGTCAAGCGGTCGTGCCGGACATGCCCAAGCAGTCGCCACATTTCTTGCAGGCATGAAAAAGCCGCTGTGAATGAATCACAGCGGCTTTTGATTTGGTGGGCCCCCCGGGAGTCGAACCCGGCACCAACGGATTATGCTTACCCGCTACGGCTTTCGCCGCCCCTTTCGGGTTTGTGGTCTGGACTGTCTCTTGTCTTTACGACCTGCCCGTACAGTCTCTACACGTTCTCTCTTGCGAGAGCTTCGCTCGGGATTGCCACGCCGCCACGGCAGCAGAGGTTTCCCCGAATTTGAGCAGTTCTACCAGGGAGCAGAGTCAACTTGCTCCAAGGCAACCCAATCAGTTAGCTCCGTACTCTTGCGAGTCGTAGGAGTTCACTTGTTAAGTCCGCTGCTCTAACCAAGCATGAGCTAGAGGCCCGAAGCTGCGCAGTATAACAGAATGAAATAAAAATCCCCAAGCCCTGATGCAAGCAGCTTGGGGATGCCGTCTTGAAAGACAGGCTGTATTACTGACCGCCCGGCTCGTTGTCCAGGAAGCTGCGCAGGCGTTCCGAACGGGTCGGGTGACGCAGCTTGCGCAAGGCCTTGGCTTCAATCTGACGGATACGCTCACGCGTCACGTCAAACTGCTTGCCCACTTCTTCCAGCGTGTGGTCGGTATTCATATCGATACCAAAACGCATGCGCAATACCTTGGCCTCACGCGGGGTCAGGGTATCCAGCACTTCCTTGGTGGCGTCCTTCAGGCTGGAGTACATCGCAGCATCGGACGGTGCCAGGTTGTTCTGGTCTTCGATGAAATCACCCAGATGGGAATCGTCGTCATCGCCGATCGGGGTTTCCATGGAGATGGGCTCCTTGGAAATCTTCATGATCTTGCGAATCTTCTCTTCCGGCATTTCCATTTTTTCCGCCAGTTCGGCCGGGTCCGGCTCACGGCCGGTTTCCTGCAGGATCTGACGCGAAATGCGGTTCATCTTGTTGATGGTTTCGATCATGTGCACCGGAATACGGATGGTGCGGGCCTGGTCCGCGATCGAGCGGGTGATGGCCTGACGAATCCACCAGGTGGCATAGGTCGAGAACTTGTAACCACGACGGTATTCGAACTTGTCCACCGCCTTCATCAGGCCGATATTGCCTTCCTGGATCAGGTCGAGGAACTGCAAGCCACGGTTGGTATACTTCTTGGCGATGGAAATCACCAGACGCAGGTTGGCCTCGATCATTTCCTTCTTGGCACGGCGCGCCTTGGACTCACCCGCCGACATCTGGCGGTTGATTTCCTTGAGCTCCTTGATCGGCAGCATGGCGCGATCCTGCAGCTCGGACAGCTTGGTCTGCTTCTCGATGATGGCGTACTTGAAGCGGGTCAGCGCCTCGCTCCAGGCCTTGCCGGAATCGATTTCGGTTTCCACCCAGGCGGTGTTGATTTCGTTGCCGGGGAATACCTTGATGAAGTGAGTACGGTCCATGCGCACGCGCGTCACGCAGATATCCTGGATATCGCGTTCGAAGGTACGGATTTCGTTGACGCGACGGCGCAACGATTCACACAGCGATTCAATCTGGCGGGTGGAGAAGCGCACCATCATGAATTCGGTGGTGATGGCGTCTTGCAGTTCCAGATAAGCCTTGGACTTGGAGCCTTCCTTTTCCAGCACCTTGACCATCTTGTCGAACATCATGCGCACACCGGCAAAGTGCTCCAGTGTCTGCTGCTTGAGTTCTTCCAGATTGGCCAGATTGGCCGCTTCAGCGCTGGCTTCGTCGTCCTCGGCCTCTTCTTCCTCATCTTCCAGCAGGGCGTCTTCTTCGACTTCCGGCTCGGCAAACGGGAGCGCAGCTTCAGCAGCTTCGGCATTGGGGTCGATGAAACCATCCACCACTTCATCAACGCGGATTTCTTCCTTGCCAATGCGCTCGACCAGCTCCAGCACTTCGGCAACCGTACCCGGACAGGCCGAGATCGCCAGAATCATGTGCTTGAGGCCGTCTTCGATACGCTTGGCAATTTCGATTTCGCCTTCGCGGGTCAACAGCTCGACCGAACCCATTTCACGCATGTACATGCGTACCGGGTCGGTGGTACGGCCAAACTCGGAATCCACCGACGACAGGGCCGCCTCGGCTTCTTCCACCGCATCTTCGTCGGCCACGGCCGGCGTGGCATCGGACATCAGCAGGGTTTCTGCGTCCGGTGCTTCGTCATAAACCTGGATGCCCAGACCGGAAATCATCGTGACGATGTTTTCAATCTGTTCGGCATCGGACACATCTTCCGGAAGGTGGTCGTTGATCTCGGCGTAGGTGAGATAACCACGTTCCTTGCCCAGGGCAATCAGCTGGCGCAGCCGTTTACGCTGCTCTTCCAGGCTCATGACCTGTTCTTCGTTGTCCTGCACATCTTTTTGATTTTCGGGAGAGGCCGCCATTTTGCTTCCTGCTTTAAAAAAGCCGAAAAAAACAGTTGATTATAACACAACTACGTCACTTCCGCCCGGGCTCACGGTGGTGAGCCGAGCAGGTCTCGGAGCAGTTCCCTGAATAATGCTTTTTCTTCCGGACTTAGACCTTCATTACGGTCTTTCAGTTTTAGCCTTTCCACCTGGGCTTCACGCAACATTTTCAACAGCCTGGCGTTGCCATGCTGAAACTGGATGCGGTCATCCTCTCCGGGATCGGCAAACTCGTCCGGATCCTGCATGGCCTGGTGCAATACACTGTCGATCAGCCCTTCGTAGGGGGTGCCACGCAAGCCCTCTATCAATTGCGCCGTATTGGGCGGCTGTTCGTGTTGTTGCACGCTTTCGGCCAACATCGCAAAGCAGGCCAGCTCGTCGGACAGCGGCAGGCTGTCCGGCAAACTCACATCGCTGGCCCACGCCGGGTTCATCAGCAGCCATTTGATCTGCTTGTGAACAATGGGCGTGTTGATCTGGCGATATGATTCCTCCGGCAAACGGTATTCCCGCTTGCCCTTGCGCTCCGGCGCCTTCTTGCCTGTGGTCAGCATGTCGAAATCGTCGACGTCCATGCCGGCAAGTTCTGCCAGCCGCTTTCTGATCATGAAGCCAAGCGCCGGTGCTGCAATCTGTGCCAGAAGCGGGCTGGCCTGTTTGATCAGGTCGGCACGCCCTTCCGGCGTATTCATGTCCACGCGGCCTGTCAGCTCGCGGGTAAAGTAAACCGACAGTGGCAGGCTGTGCTCTGCCAACTGTTGTTCGAATGCCTCGGCACCGAACTCCCGTACATAACTGTCCGGGTCGTGTTCTGACGGCAAGAACAGGAAATTCAGCGCCTTGCCATCCTGCAATTGCGGCAGGCTGTTTTCCAGCGCACGCCAGGCTGCCTTCTGGCCAGCCTTGTCACCGTCAAAACAGAAATAAACCTGGTCTGCATGGCGCATCAGCTTGCGCACATGCTCACCGGTAGTCGCCGTTCCCAGTGTGGCAACCGCATAGCTGATGCCGTACTGGGCCAGCGCCACCACATCCATATAACCTTCAACCACCAGCACGCGGTTCTTCTCGCGGATAGCCTGGCGGGCTTCGTACAGGCCGTACAGCTCACGGCCTTTTTCAAACAGCACCGTTTCCGGCGAGTTCAGATACTTCGGCTCCCCTTTGCCCAGCACGCGACCACCAAAACCGATGATGGCACCACGCTGGTTGCGGATGGGAAACATCACCCGCTCACGGAAACGGTCGTAACGCTTGCCGCTTTCCTCGTTGAAAATGACAAGGCCGGCATCCACCAGCTTGTCATCCTGATACTGCGGAAAAACAGCTTGCAGGTTCTGCCACTCACCCGGGGCATAGCCCAGACCGAAACGACCTGCCACTTCGCCGCTGACACCGCGCCCTTTCAGGTAACTGATGGCAACCGGGGCCGTCTTCAACTGCTGCTTGTAATAACCGGCAGCCAATTGCATGGCTTCTTCCAGCGACATCTGGCGTTCGCGCGCCACCCGGCTTGCTTCCGGGTTGGCGGTACGCACCTGTGGCACCTGCATGCCGATACTTTCGGCGAGCAGCTTGACAGCGTCGACAAAGCCCAGCCCCTGATACTCCATGACAAAGCCGATGGCTGAGCCATGCGCACCACAGCCAAAGCAGTGATAGAACTGCTTGCTGGGGCTTACCGTGAAAGAGGGGGATTTTTCCTTGTGGAACGGGCAGCAGGCCAGATAGTTCTGGCCAGCCTTTTTCAGCGGGACATAGCGATCCACCACGTCGACCAGATCGACACGGGACAGCAACTGATCAACAAAGTCCTGTGGAATCAACGCCGAACACCTGCCTTACACGGAAAAAACATTACCGGAGCCATGCGGCAACCGGCCGGAGATCAGGCAGAGAGCCTGGCCTTGATACGCGTCGAAACCAATGCCATGTCGGCTCGACCAGCCAGCTGGGGACGCAACAGGCCCATGACCTTGCCCATGTCCTGCATGGAAGCCGCACCGCTATCGACCACGGCCTTGGCAACCAGCTCGTCGATTTCAGCCTCGGACAGTTGCTGCGGCATATAGGCCATCAGCACGGTCATTTCGGCTTTTTCCTTGTCGGCCAGGTCCTGGCGCTGAGCTGCTTCGTACTGGGAAATGGAATCACGGCGCTGCTTGAGCATCTTGTCGATCACCGCCACGATGGCGGCATCATCCAGCTCGATGCGTTCGTCCACTTCCTTCTGCTTGATGGCTGCCATCAACAGGCGAATTGCGGCCAGACGCTCGGTTTCCTTCGCCTTCATGGCGGACTTCATATCATCGCTGATACGGACTTTGAGGCTCATGTCGTGCTCACGGGAGGGCCATGTCAAGACATGGCGAGAATTCTGGAGTACAAATGGCAAAACCGCAGGCATGGCCTGCGGTCCCGCTTTATGACCGATGCAACTCTTAGTAGAGTTTCGGCGGCAGCATCTGGCTGCGAATGCGCTTGTAGTGGCGCTTAACGGCAGCAGCGTGCTTACGCTTGCGTTCGGTGGTCGGCTTTTCGTAGAACTCGCGAGCACGCAGTTCGGTCAGCAGACCGGTTTTTTCTACAGCGCGCTTGAAGCGACGCATGGCGACTTCGAACGGCTCGTTTTCTTTAACGCGAATATTCGGCATTGACTCAAGTATCCTTAGATTTCTAGGCTGCGCCCATAGGGCAACCTATAAAAAACAGCATTTTAACAACAATACGCAGTTTGTAAAAGTCTGAAGCATTCCCGGCAAGCTTTTTGTGGCGCTTTTGTGCATCACGGCTTGCGAGAAGAAATCACCCCCTCACTAGGAGAACTTGGTACAGCGCTATAAAAACGTTTCGGCATCCGCTCTGCACAGTAGGCAGCACGGCCAGCCTCGACAGCCAGTTTCATGGCATGCGCCATCAATACCGGATTGCCGGCAGCGGCAATTGCGGTATTCATCAGCACACCATCACAACCCAGTTCCATGGCGATGGCCGCATCGGAGGCGGTACCCACCCCGGCATCCACCAGCACCGGCACACTGGATTGCTCGATGATCAGTTTCAGGTTCCACGGATTCAGAATGCCCATGCCGGAGCCAATCAGGCTGGCCAGCGGCATGATTGCGCAACAGCCTATCTGTTCCAGCTCACGCGCAATGATCGGGTCATCGGAGGTATACACCATGACATCAAAGCCTTCGGCTACCAGCACTTCGGCAGCTTTCAGGGTTTCCTTGACGTTGGGGAAGAGATTGCCGGAGTCACCCAGCACTTCCAGCTTCACCAGCCGGTGATCATCCAGCAGCTCGCGCGCAAGGCGCAAGGTACGGATCGCATCCTCGGCGGAATAACACCCCGCCGTATTGGGGAGCAGAGTGTAACGGTTTCGCGGCAAAAAATCGAGCAGATTGGGTTCACCTGCGTTTTGGCCCAGATTCACGCGCCGGATGGCGACGGTAACGATATCGCAACCGGAGGCATCCAGCGCCTGGGCGGTTTGTTCGAAATCGCGGTATTTGCCGGTGCCAACCAGCAAACGGGAATTGTATGCCTTGCCTGCGATGACCAGTTGATCCTGCACTGTCTACTCCTTGCTACGGTGTTGTCAGCCGCCGCCAACGGCAACGACGATTTCCAGCTCATCCCCGTCGGCCAGCGCCATCACGGCATGCTGGCTGCGCGGCACGATTTCTCCGTTCAGCTCGACGGCAATGCGCTTGCCTCCAATCTCCAGCGCCTGCACCAGCTCGGCCACCGTGGCCAGCCGGGCGAATTCTTTCATTTCACCATTGATGCGCAATTGCATGTGTTATCTCCGCTCCGTCCGCTGCACCACCACCAGGCTTTGCACGGCATTCAGTACGCGGGAGAGGTGATCCACACTCTCCACCTGCAAACGGAAATGAATGTGGATGAAGCCATCGCCCACATGGGTGTCCTGCGTGTCCACGCTTTCGATATTGGCCGAAGCCTGGGAAATGGCAGCGGCAATATCCGCCAGGGCACCGCGCTCGTTGCGCGCCAGCACGCTGACGCTGACACCGAACATGCGGTCGCGCTGGGTTTCCCAGTTCACATTCAACAGCTTGTCATGATCGACACGCTGCACATTCGGACAAGCCACCCGGTGAATCACCAGGCCCTGCCCTTTGGTGATGACACCGAGGATTTCATCACCCGGCAGCGGGTTGCAACAACTGGACAGCTGTACCGTTCCACCTTCATTGCCACGAATGGTGACAGGCCCAACCTTGACATCCTCACCAAGACGCTCACCCGCCAGCTCTACCAGACGGCGCGCCACGGCAATGGGCAGCAGCTTGCCGGCGCCGATTTCGGCCAGCACTTCGGCAAAGCCTTGCAGCTTGTCGCCATGCACCGCCATGTACTCGGCCTTGAGTGCATCGTCCAGCAGCAGCGGTGACACCGCCAGGGCACCAATCGCCTGCTTGAGCAGTTTTTCACCCAGCGTGGAAGCTTCTTCGCGCTGCAGGCTCTTCAGATAATTGCGAATGCCGGAGCGCGCACGGCCACTCTGCACGAAGGTGAGCCAGGACGGGTTGGGCTTGGCCTGGGTGGAGGTGATGACTTCCACCGTATCGCCATTGCGCAGCACGGTGCGCAGGGGCATCAGCACATGATTGACGCGCGCGGCAATACAGCGATGACCTACGTCGGTATGTACGGCATAGGCAAAGTCGACCGGGGTGGAGCCTTGCGGCAGCACCATGATCTTGCCCTTGGGGGTGAACACGTACACTTCGTCCGGGAACAGGTCGATCTTGATGTGCTCGAGGAATTCGACGGCGTCGTCGCTCTCCTCCTGCATGTCCAGCAGGCTTTGCAGCCACTGGTGCGTGCGCTGCTGGGCAGTATTGATGCCGGCATCGCCGCTCTTGTACATCCAGTGCGAAGCCACACCGGCTTCAGCCACACCGTTCATTTCACGGGTGCGGATCTGCATCTCCACCGGCGTGCCGTACGGGCCGAACAAGGTGGTGTGCAGGCTCTGGTAGCCATTGCCCTTGGGAATGGCGATGTAATCCTTGAACTTGCCCGGAATGGGTTTGTACAGACTGTGCAGGGCACCCAGCGCCAGGTAGCAACTGGGAATGTCGTTCACCACCACGCGGAAACCGTAAATATCCAGCACCTCGGAAAACGACAGGTGTTTTTCCTGCATTTTCTTGTAGATGCTGTACAGGTTTTTCTCGCGCCCCTTGATGGTGGCTTCGATATTGCTTTCCACCAGCCGCTGGCTGACGGTTTTCAGGATCTTGTTGACCACTTCGCGGCGATTGCCGCGTGCGGCACGCACTGCCTTGGACAGTACGCTGTAGCGATGCGGATGCAGGTGCTTGAAGGCCAGATCCTGCAACTCGCGGTACACCTTGTTCTGACCGATGCGGTTGGCAATCGGCGCGTAGATTTCCAGCGTTTCCAGCGCAATGCGCTGCGCTTGTCCTCGCGCATGGAGTCCAGCGTGCGCATATTGTGCAGCCGGTCAGCCAGCTTGACGATGATGACGCGGATGTCGCGCGCCATGGCCAGCACCATCTTGCGGAAGTTTTCCGCTTGGGCGGTTTCCTTGGTCTGGTACTCCAGCCTTTCCAGCTTGGAGAGGCCGTCCACCAGGTCGGCCACCACCTTGCCGAACTTCTCCACCAGGGTGGGTTTGGTCACCCCGGTGTCTTCCAGCACATCATGCAGCAACGCCGCCGCCAGGCCCTGCACATCCAGCCGCCAATCGGTCAGCATGGTGGCTACGGCCAGCGGGTGGGTGATGTAAGGTTCGCCGCTCTTGCGCGTCTGGCCTTCGTGCGCTTCACGACTGACTTCGAATGCCTGGCGCAGCAGTTGCACGTCTTCCGGCTTCAGGTAGCGCGCCGCCGCCTCGAAAAAGGCCGCGGCTTCGCGCTCGATCAGTGCGTTGTAGTCGATGACGCTCTGAACTCCGGTCTCCATGCTTCGCTCCGCCACCACCCAGATCAGCCCTTGTTGCGAGTCAGGACTTCACGACCAACATGACCAGCCGCGATTTCACGCAGCGCAACCACGGTAGGCTTGTGACGGCCGGCATCCACAAAGGCGGTGGCACCGGAGGCTACCTGACGGGCGCGGTAAGCTGCAGCCAGGGTCAGGTCAAAACGGTTCTGGATACGATCCAGGCAGTCATCTACGGTAATACGTGCCATGTGATTTCTTTCATGAATGAAACGCAATGCGTTTAACTATATCGAGTTTTGCCGGGGCAACCAATGCGTGCTAGCTGTGCTGCACGCCCATGCGCGCCAGTGCCGGAGCCAGCCGTGCCACTTGCACGGCAGCACGCAGGCGGCGTGCACGGAAAATGCTGATCAGGTCCAGCCGGGCGCGTTCGAAGTCATCGTTGACCACGATGTAGTCGTATTCTGCGACCTTGTCGATTTCCGAGCGGGCAGAGGCCAGACGACGCAGAATGACTTCTTCGGTGTCCGTGCCACGACCGCGCAGGCGGCGTTCCAGCTCTTCGATGGACGGCGGCAGAATGAAAATGCCAAGTGCCTCGGGAAAAACCTTGCGCACCTGCTCTGCCCCTTGCCAGTCGATTTCCAGCAGGATGTCGCGTCCCTCTTCCAGGCGGCTTTGCAGCCAGCGCACGCTGGTGCCGTAGAAATTGCCATACACTTCGGCATATTCCAGAAAGTCACCGGCGGCAATCATGGACTGGAAAGTCGCATGATCGACAAAATGATAATGCTGACCATCCACTTCACCGGTGCGGGCCGCACGCGTGGTGTAGGAGATGGACAACTCCACCGCGGGTTCGGCCTGCAACAGGGCAGACACCAAAGAGGTTTTGCCGGCACCGGACGGGGCCACTACGATATAGATGTTCCCGACTGCTTTGGTCATCAAACGCGCTTCCTGCCAAAGAAAGGGTAATTTTTCAGAATACCACAGACTGCTTTTCCGGTTAAGTGTAAAAGTATCTTCATGTCAAGATTTAGGTATTTGTCTTCACACCGAAGTAAAATCGCGCGTCTTCACCAAACCATAACAAGGCTCGGAGCATCTCTGACATGCAAATACTGGAAAGCTTTTTCAAGCTGAGGGAACACGGCACTTCGGTCAAGACCGAAGTCATTGCCGGCTTCACCACTTTCCTGACCATGGCGTACATCATCCTGGTCAATCCGCTGATCCTGTCGGCCACCGGCATGGACCTGAACGCAGTCTTCGTGGCGACCTGCCTGGCCGCTGCACTTGGCACCGCCATCATGGGTCTGGTAGCCAATTATCCGATGGCACTGGCACCGGGCATGGGCCTGAATGCTTACTTCACCTTCAGCGTGGTCAAGGGCATGGGGATCCCCTGGCAGGCGGCTCTGGGTGCGGTATTCATTTCCGGCATCGTGTTCCTGGCTGTCAGCCTGTTCAAGGTGCGTGAAGCCATCGTCAACGCCATTCCGCGTTCGCTCAAGTTTGCCATTTCTGCCGGTGTCGGCATGTTCCTTGCCATCATCGCGCTGAAAGATGCCGGCGTGATTGCTGCGCATCCGGCCACTTACCTGACGCTGGGCAACATCCACAATCCGACCACCCTGCTGGCCATTCTGGGCTTCTTCCTGATCGTGGCGCTGGAATACCGCAAGGTGCCGGGCTCCATCATCATCGGCATCCTGGTGGTGACCGCACTGTCCATCGCGCTGGGCCTGTCCAAGTTTGAAGGCATCTTCGCTCCGGTACCGAGCATGGAACCCACCTTCATGAAGATGGATCTGCACGGTGCCATGAGCGCCGGTCTGGTGGGCGTGATCTTCGTGTTCTTCTTTGTCGACCTGTTTGACACCACCGGCACGCTGGTGGGTGTGTCGCACCGCGCCGGACTGCTGGACAAGGACGGCAAGCTGCCGCGCCTGAAGCGCGCCTTGCTGGCTGACTCGGTGGCCATCACTGCCGGTGCCATCATGGGCACCTCCTCCACCACCGCCTATATCGAATCCGCCGCTGGCACCGCCGTGGGTGGTCGTACCGGCCTGACCGCCACCGTGGTGGCCATCCTGTTCCTGGCCTGCCTGTGGATTTCGCCGCTGGCCAAAACCGTACCGGCCTACGCCACCGCACCGGCCCTGTGCTATGTTGCCGTGCTGATGGCACGCGGTCTGGCGGAAATCGACTGGAGCGACCTGACCGAGTCCGCCCCTGCGGTGATGACTGCACTGGCCATGCCGTTTACCTTCTCGATTGCCGACGGTATCGCTTTTGGCTTCATCAGCTATGCTGTGATCAAGATTCTGGCTGGCCGCTTTGCCGACCTGAAACCGGCAGTCGTGGTGATTGCCGCACTGTGGATCTTCAAGCTGGCATTCTTTGCCTAATCCTGATCCGGTCACTCAAGGCCTGCTGCGTGGTGCGGCGGGCCTTTTTGCTTTGTGCGACAGCAAACACGGTCGCTTCATTTGAAAGTACAATAGCGCCATGGAAAATCTCAGCAATCTCGACTATTCCAGCTATCTGAAAGGCTGGATCCGCACCGTGCCCAACTGGCCCAGCCAGGGCGTGATGTTCCGCGACATCACCCCGCTGCTGCAGAACCCGAAAACCTTCCGCATGCTGATCGATATCTATGTGCATCGCTACATGCTGGAAAAGGTGGATCTGATTGCCGGGCTGGACGCACGTGGCTTCATCATCGGCTCGGTACTGGCTTACGAACTGAATGTCGGCTTCGTACCCATCCGCAAGAAAGGCAAGCTGCCATTCACCACGGTGGCAGAAGAATACGAGCTGGAATACGGCAATGCCACGGTGGAAATCCACACCGATGCCTGCAAGGCGGGTGACCGGGTAGTGCTGATCGACGATCTGGTTGCCACCGGCGGCACCATGATGGCCGGTTACAACCTGCTGAAAAAACTGGGGGCGGATGTACTGGAAGCCGCCGCCATCATCGAGCTGCCGGAACTGGGCGGTGGCAAGCTGATCCGCGATAGCGGACTGGATGTCTTCACCGTCTGCTCCTACGACGGCCATTGAGGCTCTCAGCGTCATCACCATGCAAAACGGACCCGCGGTCGTTTTTGCTTGTCACTCCAGACTAGTCAAACATCCCTCCCCCTGGCCTTGTCCAGCAGACCCAGCTGGTAACGGCCATAGGCCAGCAAGCCACGCCAGGTCCAGCGCGCCAGCAAGTAGCATAGAAACAAGCCGCCAGCACCCAGCGCCATCAGCAGCAAGCCGGTCAGCAGCATGCCATGGCGGCTGAGGCCCCAGTCCAGACCACCGATATCCACCTGCCCGGTTTCATCCTTGATCTGTAGCCGGCCAAGTGCCTCGCTGGCATTGCGCTCCAGGCTTACCGTGCCATCACTGGACTGGATATGAATGCTGGCCCGGCCGGACGACGCCTCGCGCACCACATCAACCGTTTCGCCATTACGGCCACGGATATGAATGTTGCCCGCCGGGCCGCCCTGGGCAAAATCGGACCATATGGCCCGGACATCACGCGATTCGTGGATGGCCGGCCAGCCGAACAGCTCATTGCACGCCAGGGTGCCAAACAGAACCAGACCGCCAATCAGGATGCCGGTGGACGCCAGTGCCGCCATGGTCAGCATCCACAGATAAAACAGGAAGGGAACGGCCAACAGGAAGTTGAGCAGGCCCATGCCGGCAATGGCGCCCACCACGGCAAACAGGTTGCCGAGCGTCTTGCGATCCTCCCAGCGGGCAATGTGGTGACGCGCCATCAGTTCTCGCGCCAGTTGCTGCGGGTCACCCAGGCCTGCGGCAATGTCCGCCTCAGTTCGGCCTGCAGCCAGTCCATCGCGGAAATATTCCTGATAATCGGCAATGATTTCCTGTCTCTCTTGCTGCGGCAGTCGTGCCAGTGCGTCCTGCAACTGACGGATGAATTCCTGTTGGTTCATGCTGTTTCTCCCGTGGCCCGGCCTGCGGCCAGTTGCAACACACTGTTTACGTCGCCGACAAACTCCTGCCATTCCTGCTGCATCAGTGACAGCTGGCGTCGGCCTTCTGCCGTCAAGGTGTAGTACTTGCGCGATGGCCCGCTGGCCGACTCCACCAGATAAGTCGATACCCAGGCCTCGGCCTGCAGGCGGCGCATCAGGGGATACATGGTTCCCTCACTCACCTCCATGCTGCGCGACAGGATGCTCACCAATTCGTAGGCGTAACTGTCCCCCGCCGCCAGTGCAGCCAGCACACACATGTCCAGCGTGCCCTTCTTCAACTGTGTTTTCATGTTTCACCCCTACCTTGCATTGCACGATAGTTTGACGTGCCCAACGCAAGGTCAGACCGGATTCTAGTTCCAGCTATTGTGTATTGCAAGGTACATGGTAAAACCACGTGGCCAAACAGACAGCTCTTGCTAAGAATTTTCTTAACAAATCAAAGAAAATTCACAATTCATAAAGCATAATTCTGATTATTTCCCATGCAGGAGTGGCAGACATGAGCAGCAAGAAGAAATCGCTGGCGCTGGTACTGGGCGGCGGCGCCCCTAACGCCACCTTGATGGCAGGTTCGCTGGTCGCTTTCATCGAAGCGGGTGTGGAGTTCGACATCATTTCTACCTCGGGTGCGGGTGCCATTGTCGGCTTGCTCTATACCGCCGCCAAAGGGCAGGACCCGAAAGCAGCGCTGGAAAAACTGGCCGACATGGGGGTTGCCGATGCGCTGTACTCTGTCTTCCCGGTCAACTTCAAGGTATTCAACAAACCCGGCCCGCTGGCCGACCTGTGGCGCCAGTGGCAGCAGGCCAATCCGGTACTGCAAGCCATCCAGGCCCAGGCAGACCAGGGCCCCTTGCAACGGCTGGCGGCTGACTGGAGCAGCTGGCTGATGGCCACGCTCTGCCCCAGCGATCTGAACGCCAAAAGCCAGGGCCTGTGCGCACATGTACCGTTTATCGACCAGGTAGTGGACTTTGCCAGACTGGCCGACATCAAGCCGCAGTTTTATCTGAATGCCTACAACCTCAGCAAAAAGCGCATGGATTGCTGGAACAAGCAGCAGATCAACCACGAACATTTTCTGGCTGCGCTGTCCTTCCCGCTGATCTATCCGCCTTACCTGCTGGATGGTGATTACTACATCGAAGGCGCTGCCATTGACACCCTCAACTTCAAGCGCCTGTTCCAGGATCACCCTTATATCGATACCACCGTGGTATTCGATGTACTGGGCAGCGAAGAGATCCTGCATCCGCCGCGCGATCTGTACGACGCCTGGGTGCAGTCCATCATCACCCCGCTGACTGAAATCGCCCGCGATGACCTGAAGCTGTTCGAGGCCCTGCATAACAAGGATGCCGAGGGCAAGCCGCGCACCAAGTTGCTGCGCGTGGCCTATGACAAGTTCATCCGTCCGGAACAGCGCGAGCAGGAACTGGACTGGTCCTACTCCAACCTGTCACAGATGTATCAGGCAGGCTATGCGGCCGGACAGGCATTATGCCGCGACCATGCCGCGGAACTGGGCCTGGCCTGATTCTGCCGCCACCATGCAACAAGGGCTGCCATGGCAGCCCTTGTTGATCCACATCTCACCTGCCCTTCAGCCGACGTCGCAACGCCGCCGCAGGTGTTGCAGCGCCCTGCCTCAGTACCACTCGATACCGCT
>NZ_LNQV01000028.1 GCF_001515305.1 Aquitalea pelogenes | reverse complement strand
CAGGGTTGCAGCCTGGTCACGGCCACCGCCGTCAGGGGGAAAGCGCACTGGACTGGACACAGCACAGCACGCCGGAGCAGACCCTGGTGGTGTATATGGGGCTGGGCGAGGCGGCCCATATCGCCAGCCAGCTGCTGGCCCATGGCCGCGACCCGGCCACGCCGGTGGCCATCGTGGAAAGGGCCTGCAGCACCGCCCAGCGCTGTGTGTGCGGCCAGCTGGCTACGCTGGCGCAGCTGATTGCCGACCAGCAGATTGCCAGCCCGGCACTGCTCATCATCGGTAGCGTGGTCACCCTGCATCAACAGTTGCAGGCCTTGCGCCAGCAAGCAGTGATTTCTTGATACGGGTCATTCAGGCCGCAGCCGCAAACAGGCAATACTGCTCACCATCAACCTCAGCCAAGGCAAAGCACCATGAATGCCATCCAGCAACTGACCGAACAACATCGCCTGTGCGATACCGACTTCGCCATCGCCGAAACAGCGGTACGCCAGGGCGACTGGCCCAGGGCCCGGGCCGTGTTTCAAGCCTTCCACAACGGCATGCTGCAACATTTTGCGCTGGAAGAAGACAGCCTGTTTCCCGCCTTCGAAGCCGCTACCGGCAGCCAGATGGGCCCCACGATGGTGATGCGTAACGAACACAGCCAGATGCGCGCACTGATGCTGGACATGGCGCAGCTGTTGTCATCCGAACAGGCTGGCGACTATCTGGGCTGTGCCGACACGCTGCTTATCCTGATGCAGCAGCACAACATGAAAGAAGAAAACATTCTTTACCCCATGTGCAGCCAGCACATTACCGGCTTTGCCGATCTGGTTGCCGCCGGAGCCGCCGCATGAGCCCGCGCGACCTGCGCCAGCTGCCGCCGCCACTGCCGATGGAAATCATCCTGGACGAAGCGGACGGGCTGGCACCGGGCCAGCAAGCGGCCTACATCCTGCCGCACCATCCCAGCCCGCTGCTGCCGCTGTTACAGCAACAGGGGCTGGACTTCCGTTTCGAACTGTCCGGTGACGGCGGCGTCATCCTGATCCTGAGCCGGCCATGAGCCAGGCCTGGCTGTCTTACGAAGCTGCCCCGCCGCCCTGGTTGCCGGGCAGCTTTTTTACTGCCAGCCTCTCCTGGCTGCTGATCACCGGGCTCACCCTGCTGCTGGGCAACGCTGTCCTTGCCAACCGCTTCGATCCGCTGATTGTCACCCTCACCCACTTGCTGGCGCTGGGCGTGCTGGGCAACACCATGTTCGGTGCCGTATTACAACTGCTGGCGGTGGCCGCCGGGGTAGGTACACCTAGCCCGCGTGCCTTGTGGTGGCGTATCTTCCCCGCGTGGCAGGCCGGTGTCGCCTGTCTGTGCTGGGGCTTCAGTCATGGCTTTGCCGCGACATGGCTGACTGCCGGCGCGCTACTGGCTTACAGCGCCGGACTGGCACTGCTGCTGCATACGCTGCCCGGCCTGTGGCGCAGCCCGGCGCGTGATGCCACCAGCCAGGGGTTGCGTCTGGCCCTGGGCGGGCTGGGCGTGGCGCTGAGCCTGGGCCTGTTACTGGTACTGACACTGGGTGGCCAACTCCAGCTGCCTTTCCTGCCATTGCTGCACAGCCATGTGCTGTGGGCAAGCCTTGGCTGGTTGCTGGCCTTGTTGTTGGCCGTCAGCCAGACCGTAATCCCCATGTTTCTGGTGTCTCCGCCCTACCCTGCCGCCAGCCGCTGGCTGCTGCCCGGCCAGTCGGTGCTGCTGCTGGCACTCAGCCTGTTGCTGCTGTGGCAGCAGGACAAAATAAACAACTGGCTGACACTGGCAGCTCTTCCCGCCGCCGCATTTGCCAGCCTCACCCTGCAGCAGCTGCGCCGCTGTCGCCGTCGGCAAGACCCCCTGTGGCTGAGCTGGCTGCTGGCCATGCTGGCTTTGCTGTCAGGACTTTCATGCGCCCTCGCCGCCCCTTGCTGGCCTGCCAACACCAGCCTGCCGCTGTACTGTGGCGTGCTGTGGCTGGGTGGCCTGGGGCTGGCTTGCGTGCTGGGCATGCTGGGTAAAATTGTCCCGTTTCTGGCCTGGCTGCATCTGCAACGCATGCAGCCCCCGCGCGGCGTACTGCCCGCCACGCATGGTTTCCTCTCCGAACAAGCCGTGCGGTGGCTGACCGGCCTGCATGCGCTGTGGCTGCTGACAGCATTGGCCTGGTGTACTTGGCCAGCCCATTGGCAGAGCGCACTGGCCATGCTCAGCCTGCTGCTGGCTGTAATGGCAGCCTGGCATGCACTCAGGCTGTGGCTGCGCTACCGGCAAGTGCTGGCCATCTGCCTGCGACCAGGACAGCCGCCGGCACAGCCCGCCGCCTGAGCCAGGGCGAGCCCCACTCCCCACTCCCCACTCCAGCATGCTCCGCCATGTGTGCATTTTGCTGTGGATTTATATCGTATTGCGATATATATTTGGATGGCAGCCTGTCGCTGCCAAGGAGATCGCCATGAACCTGCAACACCCGCTCCAGATGATTTACTCATCACGCCATGGCTGGGACCAGCTAGGCCAGCGTCATCCATCCGTGCTGAACAGCTTTGTGAAGATCGTGCTGCCTGCATCCCTGTTTGCCGGCGGCATGGTGCTGTACACCGCCACTTATCATGCCGACAGCTATGCTCCCGGCGTGCCGCTGCAAAACTGGCAGCAAGCCAGCCTGATCCTGCTGCTGACCAGCTGGCTGGCCGTCAGCCTGATGGCCTGGGTCATCCGCCAGTCGGTACATGCCAGCAGCCGCCCGGCCTTTGCCGACTGCTACCGGCTGGCAGCGCTGGTGCCGCTGCCCATCTGGCTGTCTGCCGTGTCCTTGCTGCTGCCCTACCCGGCGCTGAATGTGCTGTGCGCACTGCTGGGGCTGGCGGCATCGGCAGGCCTGCTATACCACGGCCTGGATGCCTGGTTCGAGCACGATGACTCGGTGCATACCCTGTCGCTGGCCTATACCATCTTCGCCATCGGTGCGCTGGTATGGCTGTTTGTAGTGGCACTCTTGCTGCTGCCCTTGTTGTAAACGGAGCCAGTCATCATGCATATCACCCTGCAATCCCTGCAAAGCTACCAGCCTGACTCCACACCGGCCTTCCTGATCGGCAGCGAACCGGCTGCCGGCCTGCCAGCCGATGTTGTGCGCCGCTTGCGTCATGTGCCGGCATTGTCGCCCGCACCGGGCCTGAGCGACTGGATGCACTGGCGCGAAGAACGCTGGAGCCAGTTTTGCGAAATCTACTGGGCCGTGCTGCACAATAATCCGCAGCGCTGGGAATGGCTGGCACACATGGCCAGACGGCAACACATCATCCTGCTGCATGCCGAAGCCGATGCCACGCTCAGCGCTGCCCGTGCCTTGCAATTATTCCTGCAGCAGCAAGAGGAGATGCCGCTTGCCTATGCGTCCCCGGTTTGCTTTGCCGCGCAATTCGGCAGTGGCGGGCTGTTGTGATATGGTGAGCAGACTTGTGTTTTCTCCCCGCTGTTGCCCACCATGACCGCTCCGCTACTCAGCAAACAGGATTTCGAACGCCTGGCCGACTTTCGTTACCGCCTGCGCCAGTTTTTGCGTTTCAGTGAAGAACTGGCGCAAGAGCACGGCATCACGCCCTTGCAATACCTGCTGTTATTGCAGGTGCAGGGCTACCCGGGCCGCGACTGGGCCACGGTGGCGGAACTGGCCGAGCGGCTGCAATCGCATCATCACAGCGTGGTGGGGCTGATCAAACGCTGCGAGGAGCAGGACCTGGTAAAGAAAACCCCGGGCCGCCAGGATGGCCGCCAGGTAGAAATCAGCCTGTTGCCCAAGGGGCAGGAGCTGGTGGCCAAGCTGGCCGCCCTGCACCGCGAGGAGCTGCTGCTGCTGAAAGACCTGGGCGGTGCCCAGTCGCTGGACTTGCTGCTGAACGTACAGCAAAAGCTGCAAGCCTGAGCAAGACAGCCCGCACCGGCGGTTCTGCGCATGAAAATATCGCTACGCGATATAATATCCTCCCACCCCACCTCTGTATCTGTCATGACTTCTTCACCCCAAACCCCACGCACGCGGCACTGGCTGCGTGGCTTTCTGCCTGCCCAGTTACTGGCGGGCCGCCGTGAACGGCTTTATGGCTGTGTCGGTGCCGGTATTGGCCTGCTGCTGACCGAGTTGATCAGCCGTGCCGCGCTGGGTGGCTCCAGCCCCTGGTTCATCGCCCCGATGGGCGCTTCCGCCGTGCTGTTGTTTGCAGTTCCTTCCAGTCCGCTGGCCCAGCCCTGGTCCATGTTGCTGGGCAATCTGGTTTCCGCCGTCATCGGCGTAGCCTGCGCCCACACCATTGCCGACCCCGGACTTGCAGCCAGCATGGCCGGTGCCCTGGCCATTGCCGCCATGTTCCAGCTGCGCTGCCTGCACCCGCCCGGCGGTGCCGTCGCCATTACCGCCGTACTGGGCGGCCCGGCCATCCAGGCCATGGGCTTCCAGTTTGTGCTGTGGCCGGTTCTGGCCAATTCCCTGCTGCTCCTGGGCGTGGCCTTGCTGTTCAACAATGCCGTGCAGCGCCGTTATCCGCATCTGCCGGCAGACAACGCCAATCCGCACCACACGCAGGACCCGCTGCCCAGCGAACGCCGTGCCTTCAACCAGCAGGACCTGCACCAGGCTCTGGCCGATTTTGGCGAAGTGCTGGATGTGAGCGAGGACGACCTGGCCGCCATTTTCACCGCAGCAGAACAACAGGCACAAAAGCGCCGCTTTGGTGCCATCCGCTGTGCCGACATCATGTCGCGCGATGTAGTGTCCATCCGGCCGATGCCAGCTTGCAGCAAGCCTGGGACAAGCTGGCCCATCACAAGGTAAAAGCCCTGCCAGTGACCGATGCCGCCGGGCAGCTGCAAGGCATGGTGTCACTGCATGACTTCTTCCTGCCCCACCATCAAGCCAGTGCCATCCCGCAGGCAGCGCGGCTGGATGGCAAGGTGGCCGACATCATGAGCCAACCGGTGCGCAGCCTGCAGGCCACCCAGCCCATCAGCGAACTGGCACTGGCCTTTTCCGATGGCGGCATGCACCACATGCCGGTGATCGATGCCGCCGGCCAGTTGTGCGGCATGATTACCCAGTCAGACCTGATCGCCGTGTTGTTCAAGCAATAAGGGCTGACAACAGGAAACTGCTGCCTTGCGCCTGCTTGCCCGAGGGTGCAAGGCAGCGGTTGGCCACCACCGGCCAGTGCAACATGCCTGTCGGCCTGACAGGCAAGGCCGATTGTCTTGACGCGAATCATTCCCATCCTGCCCGCCTGCTGGCGATACTCGGCCATCACCACCTGCATCGAGCCCGCCATGAACACCCAGCCACTCCCCCACCCTTTGCTGCGCGCACCGCACCGCATTGCCTTTCTGTTTGGCATGCTGCTGGCGCTGTTGCTGTTTGCTGCCTGGTTTGCCGAGCTGGCCTCGCGCCTGGGCAGCCACCCCATCCTGCCTGCTGTCCCGGCGGTGATGGCCCATGCCTTCCTGATGCTGTATGGCATTTTTCCGCTATTCATGACCGGCTTCATTTTTACCGCCGGGCCGCGTTGGCTGGGCGTGCCTGCGCCATCCCGCCCCCGTTACCTGGGCGTACCGGCCTTGCTGGCCGGCGGATTGCTGTTGTGGCTGGTCGGCCTTGGTCTGGGCCGTGCTTGCTTGCTGGCCGGGCAGCTGCTGTATAGCGCCGGTTTTGCCGGGTTGACACTGACGTTTGGCCAATTGATATGGCGTAGCCAGCAGGCAAACCGGCTGCATGCATGGATGGTGCTGTGCGGCTTTGTACTGGGTTTTGCCGGTTTGCTGGCTGGCTTGTACTGGCTGTGCAGCGGCAATGCCAGCGGCTGGCTGCTGATGCGTGACCTGGCCTTGTGGGGCTTTCTGCTGCCGGTGTTCCTTACCGTCTGCCACCGCATGCTGCCGTTTTTCACCCTCAGCGCCATGCCAAACATTCCGGCCTGGAAGCCGGACTGGCTGCTGTGGGCCATGCTGAGCGGCAGCTGGCTGCACGGCCTGCTGTCGATTGCAGGGCTGACGACCGTGCCGGCTGACCTGCCCTTCTGCCTGTTGCTGGTTTATATCTGTCGGCGCTGGCAGGGCTGGCGTACCGGGCAGAATCGTCTGCTGTGCATGCTGCATCTTGCATTTGCCTGGCTGCCGCTGGCTTTCTTGCTGTATAGCCTGGCCGGGCTGCTGCCGGTGTCGCTGGGGCTGGCACCGCTGCATGCCATCACCACCGGATTTTTCATCAGCATGGTGATTGCCTTTGTGTCCCGCGTGTCGCTGGGCCATGCCGGTCAGCCGCTGCAAGCACCTGCCTGGCTGTGGCGGCTGTATCTGGCGGTGCACGGCATGGCCTTGCTGCGCGTGGCCACCGACTGCCTGCCCGCTACTTGGTCAGCCCGCCTGTATGTATTGAGCGCCTGCGCCTGCCTGCTGTTGCTGCTGGGTTGGAGCCTGCGTTTTGTCCGGCTGTATCTGCAAGCGCGTAGCGATGGCCAGCCCGGCTAGTGCATCTTGCTTCTCCCGCTGCCACAGGGCGGCTAAAATGCCGCCTGACATGCAACTGAAGCGGTAACGGAACAGATGGACCAGCAACTGAAAATCGAAGACTTGCACATTGGTGACGGCAAGGAAGTGGTGCGCGGCGCACTGATTACCACCCACTACACCGGCTGGCTGGAAGATGGCAGCAAGTTTGACTCCTCGCATGACAAGGGACGCCCCTTCCAGTGCGTGATCGGCACCGGCCGGGTGATCAAGGGCTGGGATATCGGCCTGATGGGCATGAAAGTGGGCGGCAAGCGCAAGCTGTGGGTTCCGGCGGCGCTGGCTTATGGCGAGCGGCAGATCGGCACGCGCATTCCGCCGCACTCCAATTTGCTGTTTGAAATCGAAGTGCTGGAAGTGCTCACCCGCGACGACTGACAGACTTCAGTCAGCCACCTGCTGTGCCAACAAGCCGGCAACTTCATCCAGCACACTGGCCCAGTCACCGGGCTGCGGCTGACGGAACAAGCGCATGCTGGTATACCACGGGCTATCGCTACGGCCCAGCCCCCAGCGGAAATCCGGGTTGAACGGCAGCAGCAGCCAGCACGGTTTGCCCAAAGCTGCGGCTAGGTGCGCCACCGAGGTATCCACGCTGATGACCAGGTCCTGCTGGCTGATCAGCCCGGCGGTGTCCTGCATGGTGAGCAGTTGCGCCGCATGGTCGATGATGCCGGAGGCAGCCCGCTCGTCTGCATCTTCGCGGTATTCGCGTTGCAGGCTGTGCCACTCGACAGCCTGTTGCAGCAGACCGGATAGCGCAGCCAGCGTCAGGCTGCGCTTGCGGTCATTCAGATGCTTGGCCGAACCGGACCATGCCAGCCCGACCCGCAAGCGTTTCTTCTCTCCCAGCAAGCCCGCCCAATGCTGCTGGCAAGCTTCATCCACCGCCAGATAGCCCTGCGCCGCCGGAATTTTGTCCAGCGTGGTGGCCATGCGCAAGGGCAGCGACATCACCGGGCAGTGCAAGTCAAAGTGCGGCAGTGCCTCACCTTGGGTAAACACCTGACCGGACGGCAACAGCTGGCTGGCCAGCGGTACCAGCGCAGCATTAAGCAGGATCAGCACCCGAGCGCCTTGCGCCCGCAACTGCGGCAGGTAACGCAGCATCTGGATGGCATCGCCCAGGCCCTGTTCCTGATGCAAAAGCAGCGTCTTGCCCGAGAGGTCCTCGCCTTGCCATTCCGGCTGGGAAAAGCGCTGTAAACCGGCACGCTGGCTTAGCTGCTTGTCCAGCTTGCGCGCTTCGTAGTCCTGCCAGCCATGGGCATAGTCGCCTTGCAGCAGCAGGAGCAGCGATCTGTCATAGCGGGCCAGCGCATCTGCCGGGGCGTGTGACAAGGCTTTGTCCAGCAAGGCACGGGCACCCGCGACATCCCCGACTTCTGCCAGCAGATGCGATTTGGCACCCAAGGCACGAACATTGGACGGCTGGCTTTGCAACACGGCATTGAGCCGCTGCATGGCTTGCTGCTCCTTCCCCAGACGATATTCCACATTAGCAAGATTGATCTGTGCCTCTGTCAATTGCGGGTTGATGGCAACAGCACGCTCCAGCAAAGGAAGTGCCTGCATGTAATCGCCGCTACTTGCAAGCAATGCCGCCATATTCACCAGCGCATCGGCATTGTGCGGGTCCAGCCGTATCGCCATGGCAAAGTCCGCGCCAGCCTGCTCGGGCTGGTCCAGCAATACCCGCACATTGCCACGGTTGCTGTAGGCCTCCGCCATGCCAGGACGCAAAGCAATGGCACGGTCCAGATCCTGCAAGGCCTTGGTCAACTGCTGCTGGTTTTTCAACAGGATGCCACGATTGACATAGGCTTCGGCCAGGTCCGGTGCCAGCGCGATGGCACTGTTGAAATGGGCGAGTGCTCCCTTGGGCTGCACCAGTTGCACCAGGGCAAGACCCAGCAGGAAATGCACTTCCGGGCTGTCGGGGAAGGCCTTCAGGACGCGACTCAAACTGTCACGCGCCATGGCAGCCTTTCCCTGTTGCAGATGCTGCATGGCCTGATTGATCTTGTTGAGCGCGAGTTGTTGGTTCATGTCGACTGGGGTATTGGCATGGGTGGGCGGGGAAAACTGCGCCGCCAGTGTAAGGGGCTGCCCCGGTACTGGCAAACAGGACGTGCGGCTTACAAGCGCATGCCCAGCCCCAGGGAAACCAGGCTGCGGTCACGCAGCAGATTGTAATCACCACCGCCGGTTTTCAGATAGCTCAGGTCCAGCTGGTAGTCTCGCCGCACATTCAGCGCCAGGCTGAACATGGTGGTAAACCGCCCCTGAGAATATTGGCCATCATAGGAATAGCCACGCACATCCTGCCCCAGGGTCAGTGCGGGGGTGAGCGTGATATCCGGCCAGCCGGTGGCATAGCGGGCCTCCAGCCGCAGCCGGGCGGCCCAGGCATTGCTGGTGATGAAGCCGTCCAGCCGGCAGGTGGTGGCATCGCCACTGCAAGTGGCATAAGCCTGACTGGCAGCCATGCCCCAGCCCGCACGGCCATAGCGCATCACGGCCGGGTCCGGCAGGGAGAATACATGTTTGAAACCAAGTTCAGCCGCCAGCTTGAAATCACCACCAGCCCATTTGCCCAGCAGACGCTCCGCGCCGAGGCTGAGGTTCATCACCTGATAGCGGTCATAGCCGTCCGCGCTGGCACCTGCCGGCAGTTTGTACAAGCGCGCCAGCGGGCCACGCCCCAGCAACAGGCCGTTGAGAAAATCAGCGCCGTTCCAGGCCAGTGGCTGGTCCGGTATATAGCCAAGCTCGGCATACAGTCCGGTCTGGTCCGGCAGACGGCTGGCAAAGTTCAGCACAAACAAATGCAGATTAGCCGGATAGCTGCGGTAATACTGGCTGCTCAGTCCGGTAGCCTGCGCCTGGCCAGTATTGGCCAGCAAGGGGGTCAGCACGCCCGCAGTATTGTGTTGCACACCGGTATAACCCACCTTGCTGTCGATATTGGCCGCATAAAAACCAAACCTGCCCACGCCATTGAGCAGATATTGCAGGCCGGCACCATATTGCCCACCGGATGGAAGGCGGTCTGGAGCGCGGCTGAAATAGTCCAGCGCATTCGTCAGGGACTGCGCATCGCTGGTGCTGATGCTGCGGTGGGCAATGGCAGACAACAAGGCACCGTTCAGGGTGAGCTGATTGCACCCTGGCTGCACATAATCGCCAGTAGAATAAAAGGTACCGCAACCGGGATAGACATTGGGAGCAAAAGCAAACTGGTAAAAGGCATCCAGGGTCAGCCGCTCGCTGAGGTTCAGCTTGCCGTAGACGGCCCAGTCCGGAATACCCGTCTCGGCCGCCACCGAACTGGCGCGACTGAGTGCTGCGTAATCGGTGGCATTGACCTGGGACAGCATGCCCCCGGCAGTGGGACTCCCCCAGGGAATGGTTTGCCGCCCGGCACGCAACTGCAGGGGATAGCCGGCAAGCGCAGTGGTGCCATATACATAGGCATCATCCAGCACCACATTGCCAAATCGGCCCAAAGGCACGAAGCCCTCATCACTCAGCGGAGCGCCAGACTGGTAATGGTTGCTTACATTGCCATGCAGCACCGATTGCTGTGCCTGGGTGTAGTCATACCAGGCCTTGCCGGCCAGCCGCAGCCCCAGGCCTTGGTATTGCAGGTCGGCCTGTACATAGCTTTCGATCGCAGTGGAAACGGCATCCCCGGCACGATAGTTCTGATCACCATCGTTCAGGGTATTCATGGACGCCCCCTTGACCAGTACCGGGTCCGGGTTGGCCGCGCGGATTACCGTACCAAGGCCCAGCCAGCCGCGCACGGACAGGTTGGCAGCGCCGACATCCTGCGACGTGGCCTCACCCAGCTGCGGTTTGATGGTGGTAATACCATTGCTGACTTCCGCTGCCCACAGTGGCAAGCACAACGCACCCAGCCCTGCCCCAAGCAGCAAGTTGCTGCTGCCGCTTAACCATGGTCGTGCCAATGGTGCCCTGCCATTCTTGTTTTGCATGCTTGTTATGATTATGCCCCGAATTCAAACCATCACATCCGCAACGCCTTGTATGCCACGCCGTTTCCTCAATCGGCTGATGGCTGCGTATCAGATCAGGTCGTCATTCTAACGTCGGCAGCAAAACTTCAACCAGCACAACACCATTACATTTTCTCATCCACCAGTCATATCGCATTACCTGGCCACGCCCCCTTGCCTTCAGGAGTGCGCCTTCGCCAGCTCGGGCGTCACTTGCCCCTGGACGCGCCCCACCCACCACAAGGCCACGCCCACCAGTGCCACAGAACACCAGCCATTCAGGCCATAACCCAGAATCTGGCCACCGGCACCATGACTTAACAACATTCCACCCAACCATGCTCCGCAGCCATTACCAAAAGACTGAATGGCACTATTGGCACTGAGAAATGCTCCACGATGGCCTGCTGGTGGCACCGTGGTCAACAAGGCCTGCATGGGAATCATACGTCCGGAAGACACCACCATGAACACGGAAAAAACAATCACAATCGCAATCAGCGGAATAGCAGGCAGGTGGGTAAGAAACAGCACCGGCACGATGTAAAGCAACGCAAAGATACGAAAAAGCCGGTGCTTGCCATAGCGGTCGGCCAGCTTGCCGATACGGCGGGATGTGAAGAAAGTGGCCGCCCCGCCTGCCATGTAAATCCAGGCGATCTGCTCCGGCGCAATACCATGATTCGCCACCAGAACCGGTGAAACAAACGGTACGATCATCATGTTCGATACCAGGATCACAAAGGTCAGACCAAAGGCCCGCAAGTGCTGTGGATTGCTTAGCAAATGCCACAAATCAGGCAACACCTGCCGCAAAGACGGCGGCGTACTTGGCAAGAACTGCCGAAGGGAAGGCACCAGCGCCAGCGCGGCCAGCCAGATCAGCACCGACAATACCGCGAGCAGGTAAAACGGCGAAGACCAACCCAGATGAGCACCCAGCACGATGCCGGCCGGCACCCCGGCAATCGCGGCCAGCGAAAAGGCCGTCATGATGGTACCGGTGGCTGCGCCACGGCGGGAAACCGGAATGATGTCACTGACAATGGCCATGATGATGGAGCCGAGCACACCACCACTCAAACCGGCAAACGCACGGGCCACCAGCAGCATGTGGAAATTACCTGCCATCGCACACACCAGGTTGGAAACGGCAAACAGGCCGTATATCACCAACAGCAGGCGGCGGCGGTCAAAGCGGTCGATATAGGTGGCGGCAAACAGGCCGGACAGGCCGGAACACCATGAGTAAGCCGAGACCGCAGTGGCAAATGCCGCCGGGCTGATGGCAAAGGCGTGCATGATCTGCGGCCCAAGCGGCATCATCACCATGAAGTCCATGATGATGGTGAACTGGGTTAGCGCCAGCAACCACAGCAGGCCGCGTTCGCGTGATGGGATTGATTCAGCCAAGGGCAACTCCTTGCAGGCATGTCTTGTCCGGACAAACAAGCGCATGATTATTTGATTGACAATATCAACAATATGGTTAGTTGTTGATATTGTCAACATTATTTCTGCCTGATGCTTTTCTGGGTGGTGTGATGATGTGCATTGGCGGATCGCTGTCGTATGCCGGACTGCCCACCATTGCCAGGCAAAAACCGGGCATCAGTTCTTTTACCTCTGCCTAGTGGCCATGTGCAGTCGGAGTAATAGTCACCGACTGGTGGCCACCGCTGTATGAATTACCGGCAACAGCCAGCAGCTGGGCTTGGCTGGCAGGTGTACCAGCATGCACAGGACAACTGACAGCGCTGCAGTATCAGCCTGATTGGACTGGCGCTGTGGTCGCTACGCCGCGTCTAGTTGGCCGTGCCAGCCGGTGTCATCATGAAGGAGTCCAAGCGACTTCGCGACATCGGCTCCGCCAGCAGGAACCCCTGCACCAGATCCACTTGCAATTGTTTCACCAGCTCGAAATCCTGAGGTCGGCTGACGCCCTCCACCACCACCGACACATTCTGGCTTTGCAACATGCGCACGGCAAAACCCAGCAGCTTTTCTGCTGCCGGGTCTCCTGCTGCCTGATGCACCAGCAAGCGGTCAATCTTGACCGAATTGGCCGGAATTTCACGCAAATGATGAAAGCCGGAATATCCGGCGCCAAAATCATCCAGTGCCAGATTAAAACCCATCACCCGCAAGCGAATGGCATTTTCCAATGACAAACTCAAGTTATTCAGCGGCTGGGTTTCTGTCAATTCAAGGGTAATGCGACCTGGTGACAAATGCATGGATTGAATGATGGAATTCAATTTTTCAGGCATATCGGGTTTATCAAATTCGCGGACATTGATATTGACTGCCACACCCAGCCTTTTCTGCGGAAACTTGATATCCCAGGCACAGCAATCCCGTGCAGCCTGGCGCAAAATGGTGCAAAGCAGTTTCTCGCTCAGATTCAACACATCCACCTGCTGCAGGAACACATCGGGCGTCAGCACGCCATGTACCGGATGCTCCCAGCGGGCAAGTGCTTCAACTGAAAGCACCTCAAGCGTTTGCGGATCGATCTTGGGCTGATACCAGGGTTTGATCTGGCCAGCCTGCATCGCATCTTCCAGTTCCTGACGGGAAAACACCATGCTTTCCATCGCCTTCGAAGCCGTGTCATCCGACAGTTGCCGTACACATTGCTGTAACAGGGTGGATAGTTCGCTCGCCGAAAACGGCTTTTCCAGACAAGCCAGTACTGGGAGATGGTAGTGAACGCCAAACCGCTGCACGCTTTGCAGGATGTCCTCGGTATGAGAACTGCAAAAAATCAACTGCGGCAGATCATCCAGCTGGCTGAGGTGACGCATCAACTGAATGCCATCCAGCCCAGGCATGCCAAGGTCGCAGATCATCAGGTCGTACTTATTGGCTTTCAGCAATGAAAGTGCCTGCAGGCCATCCCCCACCTCATCCACCAAGCATGCACCATGCTTATCCAGCATGGAAACGATGACCTGACGCTGCGCCGGATGGTCCTCGGCTACAAGAATCTGCAGCGGACGATGACGTCCGGCATTGAATAACCCTGACATGAAATTCACCTGAAATGTGCTACATTGCTTTTATAAGTTTTATATTATCTTTGCCTCAGCACTGATTGATGATGGGAAATTTCTGATTGAATACTAGATTTATCTTATGAAATTTTTCAACAAACCCATTTACTCTCCAACAGTCCCATAACGAATAAAAACTTCCAATCCTGATCATTTCCGGAGATTAATCATGAAAAGCGTCATCATTGTCGATGATCATCCGGCCATTTGCCTGGCTGTCCGTTCCGTTCTGGAAAAATCCGGCCGGTATGCGGTCATCGGGGAAACCGACAATGGCCAGTCTGTCATCGAATTGGTCAGAGAACATAAAGCCGATCTCATCATCATCGACTTGAACATTCCCCGCATCAGCGGACTGGAACTGATCAAGCGCATCAAGAATCAACATCCCGCCATCAAGTTGCTGGTCTTGTCGGCGCAGGATGAAATGGTGTATGCCTCAAGATCGATGCAGGCCGGTGCAGACGGTTTTGTCAGCAAAAGCAAAGACCTCAACGCCATCCTGTCGGCGTCGGATGCCATCATGGCCGGTTACAGTTTCTTTCCCCGCGACGTGGTGTCCGGCGCCAAGCTTAATGACGAAAACCAGATCGACAGTCGTATCGAAAAACTGTCTGACCGTGAACTTGCCGTCCTGCAACACCTTGCCCAGGGTTTGTCGAACAAGGACATTGCCGACCGGCTGTTCATCAGCAACAAGACGGTCAGCACATATAAGGTGAACATTTTCGAAAAACTGGGTATTTCGAACGTGGTGGACCTGACTGACTTTGCCCGTAACAACAAACTGGTTTGAGCCCGGAGGCGACTGATGCTCGCCTCTGTCTTAAAGCTGTCGGACTTTTCCACCGCCCCTTTCACCCCTTTCTTTGATTCGACTCGTCCGCAGATCGCTGTGAAACTGTAGACGCTCGTCGGGAAGTGCCTCCCTGGCCCAAGTGTCAGACCATGCCTGGTGCAGGGTATGGCTCGCCATGGCTGCATCCCTTCCGTCCTAGCGCCAATGGGACATCAGTAAACAACCATGCACCCTGGCTGGTTTGTCATTTCTGGCCAAGACCATCAAGAACCCAAGCCACTGCTGACCCTTTGACCGGTTACCCAGCTTTTCGGCCACTAGTATGGTAGCGCTCAAATCCAAGCGGGAGATGGTAATGAGCGTAGTGGTCAGTGGGGCTGCCAACGGCATTGGGCAAGCGGTCGCGATGCGACTGGCGGCAGATGGTCAGCCACTGGTATTGGTGGATATCGACGCCAAAGGGCTGGCGCGCATGGCCGAGGCCTTGCCGCGCAACCTTCCCCATCGACTGGTCATCGGTTCGGTTGCCGACCGAGCAACAGCCAATGCGGCGGCGGTAGCGGCGCAAGAACTTGGCGGTGCCCATGGCTTGTCCCATAACGCGGGTATCCAACGTTATGGCTCGGCACTGGACACCTCGCAGCAATGCTGGGATGAAGTCATGGCGACCAATCTGGGCGCAGCCTTCCTGCTGGCCCAGGCCTTGTTGCCCCAGCTGATCGCCAGCCGTGGTGCCCTGGTGTTCATGGCATCGGTGCAAGGCCTGGCCTCGCAGCGCAATGTGGCTGCCTATACGGCATCCAAGCATGGGCTGATCGGCCTGAGCAAATCCATTGCCGTGGATTTTGCCAGCCAGGGCGTGCGCTCCAATGCCATCGCCCCGGGCTCCATCGACACCCCCATGCTGCGCGATGCCATCGCCAGCTCCCCATCCCCTGCCGCCCTGCGTACAGAAATCGACAGCATGCACCCCCTGGGCCGCGCAGGCCATGCCAGCGAAGTTGCCGAGCTGGTGGCCTTTTTGCTGTCTGAGCGTGCCGCCTTCATTACCGGAGAAGTCATCCGCATTGATGGTGGTCTGCTTGCCCGTATTGGCGGCTCACCCTTACAGGACTGAAATATGGCCATTGTAGATATCAAGGCAACAACGGTTGCCGTTCCTCTGGAAGCTCCGCTCAGACATTCCGCCGGCGTGCACTGGCAGCGCTTTGTCCGCACCGTGGTGGAGGTGGTCGACGATAACGGTTTGTCCGGCTGGGGCGAACTGGGCGGTGGCGGCGAAAGTGCCGAAGCGGCCGTCAAGGCCTTGCTGCCTTACCTGAAGGGTCATGATCCGCTGCAGTTTGAACAACTGCGCTGGAAAATCATGAATCCCACGGCCAGCCTGTACAACAACCGTCTGCAACTGCATGCCGCCATCGAAATGGCCTGTATGGATCTGGCTGGAAAGCAGCTGGGCGTGCGTGCTTGTGATTTCCTTGGCGGTGCGCTGCGCGAGCAGGTCGATTTTGCCGCTTACCTGTTCTACCGCTACGAACATGATGGCCACGGTGGTGAAACCATGCCCGAGGACATGGTTCGCCATGCGCTGGAGCTGAAGCAGCGCCATGGCTTCCGGGTTCACAAGCTCAAGGGCGGACACTTTGCCCCCGACCATGATATCGCGGTCATGGAAGCGCTGGCCGCCGCCCTGCCCGGCGACCGGCTGCGACTGGACCCTAACGCCACCTGGTCGGTGGAAGAAAGCCTGCGCGTCGGTCGCGCCATCGCGCATCTGCCGAATGATTATCTGGAAGACCCCACCTGGGGGCTGGAAGGCATGCGCCGCGTGCGCGAACGCCAGCCCATTCCCACCGCCACCAATATGGTGGTGGTCAATTTTGAACAGCTGGCGCAATGCATGCGCCACAGCCTGGTGGATGTCATCCTGCTGGATACCACCTTCTGGGGCGGACTGCGTCAGGCTTACAAGGCTGGCACCGTGCTGGAAACCTTCCAGCACTCCGCCGCCATTCACTCTTCCGGCGAACTGGGCATCCAGCTGGCTTCCATGCTGCATCTGGGCGCTGCCTTGCCCAATCTCAATTTCGCGGCCGATGCCCATTACCATCACCTGAGCGACGATATTCTGGTGGGCGGCAAATTCAGCTATCAGAACGGAGCCATTACCTTGCCGTCCGGGCCGGGTCTGGGGGTCGAAGTGTGCCGTGACAAGCTGGCACAGTATGCCGAGTACTACCGCAGCGTGGGTGGCTATGCCTATGACCGCGACCCCGGCCGACCTGGCTGGTATGGCATTTTGCCGGAGCGGCGCTGGGCCGACCCGCACCAAAAGCAGGTGGGGGTGCACCATGGCTGAAGTCTGCCTGCGCGACCTGGTCAAGGTATACGAACAGCAGGTGGTGGTGCGCGGCATCAATCTCGATATACCCGATGGAGCCTTCGTGGTGCTGGTCGGCCCTTCCGGTTGCGGCAAGTCCACTACCCTACGCATGATTGCCGGACTGGAAAGCATCAGCCATGGCCAGTTGCTGATTGACGGCAAACTGGCTAATGAACTGCCGCCCCAGGAACGTAGCGTGGCAATGGTGTTCCAGTCCTATGCGCTTTATCCGCACATGACGGTGCAGGAAAACCTGGCTTTTTCGCTGAAGCTGGCGGGCATCTCTGCCGCCGAGCGGCAAGACCGGATTGATGCCGCGGTAAAAACACTGGAGCTGGCACCTTACCTGAACCGCAAGCCGGCCGAACTATCCGGTGGCCAGCGCCAGCGGGTGGCCATGGGACGGGCCATCGTGCGCGAGCCCAAGGTGTTTCTGTTTGATGAACCGCTATCCAATCTGGATGCCAAGCTGCGCAACCAGATGCGGGTGGAAATCAAGCGTCTGCAACATCGGCTCAAGGTCACCACCGTTTATGTGACCCACGATCAGGTAGAAGCCATGACCCTGGCCGACATCATGGTGGTGATGAAAGACGGAGCCATCGTGCAGCAAGGCAGCCCGCTGGATGTATTCCGGAATCCGGCCAATCACTTTGTTGCCAGCTTCATCGGTACACCGCAAATGAACTTCTTCCACGGCACACTGCAGCAGGAGGGGGAACACTTCTTCTTTGCCTCGCCGGCGCTGCGCATACCACTGGACCGGACACGCTTTGGCACGGCATTGACGCATGGACAGCGCGTCTGTGCCGGCTTGCGTCCGGAAGACATCCTGCCGCATTGGCCGGATGAAACACCACCAGCGGCAGAAACCTTTGCCGCCACCATCACGCTGTCGGAAATGCTGGGCAATGAAACCCTGCTGTTTGCCGAATCTGCCAGCGGGCCGCTGATTGCCCGCCAACTGCCCCCACGTCCGGTTGCCGATGGCCAGACCCTGCGCTTTACCGTCCGTACTGAAAACCTGCACCTGTTCGATGCCGATAGCGGCATATCGCTACGTGCTGATCAGCCGCAGCGTCAGGAGACCAATACACCATGATACGCCCAGCCCTGCTCCGTTTTGCCCTGCTAGCTGGCTGCCTGTTCAGCACTGCCATCCAGGCCAAAGAAGTACAACTGTTCAATGACAAGGGCTTCTGGAGTGCACCATTGCAGGCCGTGGCCAATGCCGCGCGCACCGATGGCATCAGCCTGAAAATTTCACCTTATGCCAATGCGGAGCAATACAAGACCTTCATTCAGGCCTCGGTCGCCTCTGGCCGCACACCGGAGCTGTTTACCTGGTGGACCGGCGCATCGCTGAATACGCTGGCAGCCACCGGTCAGCTGGCACCACTGGACGCACTGTGGAAAGAGATGGAAGCCGATGGCCGCTTTCAGCCTGGCGTCAAGGAGCTGTTCAGCGTGGGGGGGCAGCCCTATGCCGTTCCTTTGCAGCTGTCGCGCTGGGTGGTGTTGTACGACAAGCGCGTATTTGCCCGTCTGGGCTTGAAACCGCCCAGCAACTGGGCCGAACTGCAAACCGTGGCTGCTCGTATTAAAGCTGCCGGCCAAACGCCGTTTCTGGCCACCACCCAGGATGGCTGGCGCGGCTTCATCTGGTTTCAGGAACTGCTGCTGCGCACCGACCCCAAGGCCTATGTCGGCCTGAACAATGGCAGCGTGGCCTATGACAGCCCGGCGGTGCGCAAGGTATTCAGCATATGGGCCGACATGTATGCCAAAGGCTGGTTTTCCGACCCGCGTTCCAATGAAGAAATCAACGACTTTGTCCGGGGCAAGGGGGTGATGTATTTGTTCGGCGATTGGGCAGTCGGCCTGCTGGGCAAGGCGGGCTTCCCACTCAAGGAGCTGGGCGTATTCATCCTGCCCAATGCGCCTGGTGTGCAGCAGCCGGCCATTATTGTGGAAGGCGCACCGATTGTGGTTTCCCGTAAGGGAGCAGCCAATCCCGATGTAATGAAGACGCTGCGCTTCTGGGTTTCCAACCAGGGTGCGCAAACCTGGGGCAAGGCATCTGGCAACTATATCGGCAACAACAAGATTGCTGCCCCCAATGCCATTGTCAGCCAGGTGAATGCCCAACTGGCCCAAACGCGGCATGCCATGTTTCTGCGCTGGTGGGAAGGCGTGCCCACCGCATTGCAAGGCGAGATGGTAGCGGAATTCAACCGTTTCATGCTCAAACCGGACATGAACACCACCCAGAACGTCATGCAGCGCATGCAAAGCCTGAATGCGGCTTATTGGAGCAAGCGCAAGAAGTCCTGATCCATCGCCTGGCCACAGACCAGCCACCCGCACTTGAACGGAGACCGGCATGAACCCGCTCTTGCAGCACGATCAACAACTGCTGGCCCGCATCGGACTGGCACAAATCAAGGCACGCGAACGCGCCCGACAAGGGCGTCAGTTCCGCCTGGCACTGCGCTTCATGGCACCTGCCCTGCTGCTGGTGACAGCCCTGCTGTTACTGCCGGTGCTGTACAACATCTGGCTCAGTTTTACCCAATGGCAATTGTTTGAGGGCCGGGACGAGTTTGCCGGCTGGGAAAACTATCACCAGTTGTGGTCCAGCCCCTACTTTGACGATGCGCTGGGCAATACCGCGCTGTGGGTGGTCGCGTCGGTGCTGTTTCCCCTCACGGCAGGATTGGGACTGGCGCTGCTGTTCCGCCAGATGCCCGGTCAGGAATGGTTCAAATCCATTATTTTTCTGCCGCGCATTCTGGCCCCGACGGCGGTGGGTGTGATGTGGTACTACGTGTACGCACCACAAGGTATGCTCAACCAGATGCTGGGACAGTTCACCAGCATGCCGGTGGAAACCGGCTGGCTGTTTGAAGAACAGCTAGTCACGCCAGCCATCATCCTGACCTTTGTCTGGCAAAGCTGCGGGTTGGTGATGGTCTTGCTGTTGCTGGGGCTGGCGGCGCTACCGCGCGATCCGCTGGATGCTGCCCGCATGGATGGTGCCCGGCCCTGGCAGGTGTTCCGCCACATCACCCTGCCCTTGCTCGCCCCCACCTTGCTGATGGTGGTGATTCTGTCAGTACTGGCCGGCTTTACCGTGTTTGACCTGCTGTGGGTGATGGGAGCGAACTATCCGCAGCAGCGCACCCTGTCGCTGGCGGTGTTCATGTACTTCGAAGCCTTCCAGAAAAACAGCTGGGCCTTTGCTGCCGCCACCGCCGTGGTGATTGGTGGCGTGGTGCTGGCCGTCACCTGGCTCCAGACCTTATTGCAAGCCCGTGTAGACAGGATGGTCCGCTGATGCAAAACCTGACATCGCAACAAGCCAATTGGCTGGCCCTGCCGCCTCCGGCATCTCCGCCACGCTGGGGCAAGGCCCTGTGCGGATTAGCCATCGCCTTGCTGTGGCTGCTGCCCTTCAGCTATGTCTTGCTGGCCATCTTCAAATCCACCGCCGAGTATGCCGCCTCGCCTCCGTTGTCCCTGCCCGAGGGTGTGTCCCCCTTGCTGGAGAATATCCGCATGGCCTGGGAACAGGGCGATATGGCGCAGGCCATGCTCAACTCCAGCTTGTATGCCGCGGTGGGTGCCTCGCTGGCGGTGCTGCTGGCCGCCATGGCCGCTTATCCGCTGGCACGCATGCAATTCCGGCATCGTAATCTGTGGTTCCTGCTGCTGTTTGCCGGCACGGTGTTTCCCTTCCAGATGTACCTGATTCCACTGTTCTTCGGCTTCCAGTGGGCTGAGCTGCTGGATACGCATCTGGGCATGTGCCTGCTGTATACCGCTATCTGCATTCCCTTCCCGGTGCTGGTATTGCGCAATTACATGCAGAACCTCAGCCTGGAAATCGACCAGGCGGCACGGCTGGATGGCGCGTCGGAATTCACACTGTTCTGGCGCATCATCCTGCCCAATCTGCGCGGCCCGATGTCGGCGGTGTTCCTGTTGCAATTCACCTGGATCTGGAACGACATGCTGTTTTCCTCGGTGCTGGGCAATAGCCCGGACACCCGTTCCATCATGAATGCCTTGCTGGTATTCCAGGGCAGTTATGCGCAAAGCGGGCCCAATATCATGCTGACCGCCGCCGTGCTGGCCTCGCTGCCCACCTTATTGCTGTTTGTGCTGCTGCGCCGTCAGTTCATGCAAGGTCTGCGAGTGTAATGAGCAAGCCTGCAGCCTTGGCTACGCCCAAACCCTTTGTGCCGGATCCGCGCCAGCCGCTGGCGCGCCAGCTATACCAGTTGCTGCTGGAGCGGATTTGTCGCTTTGAACTGGAACCGGGCCAGCTGATTTCCGAAGCCTCGCTTTCCGCCACTCTGGGCGTCAGCCGCACCCCGGTGCGGGAGGCGATGGCCAGGCTGGCGGAACAGGGTCTGCTGGAAGTCATGCCGCAGCGGGGCAGCCGTGTACTAACGCTACGCCGCAGCGATCTGGAAAAGTCGCAATTCATGCGCGAAGCACTGGAAACTGCCATGTTGCGCAAAGTCATGGCCATTGCGGATCGCCACGTCCTGCTGATGCAGCTGGACAAGGAAATCACTCTGCAACGTACTTATCTGCAAGTGGGCGATCTGGAACGCTTTTATCAGTCGGACGAGGATTTTCACCGCCATATCGCCCTGTTTGCCGGCTGCGGCCCGGTGATCGAGGAGATTGCCCGCGTCAAGGTGCATATGGACCGTTTCCGGCAACTGACAGTGGCCTCGGTGGAGGATCTGGCCATGGTGATTGCCCAGCACCAGGCCATACGCGACAGCATTACCGGCAGCGATGGCATGGCAGCGGAAGCCTGCCTGCAGTTGCATCTGCGGCGGATATTCTCTTTTCTGGAGCAGGCGCAAGCCCTGTTTCCGCACTATTTTTCCGAGCCAAAACCATGAAGATTGCCATCTGGGGCAGACAACGCGACCAGGTAGGCGAAAGCCCGTTCTGGGATGCGGTACACGGCTGCTTGTGGTCGGTGGACATGACGGCACAGGCCATACGCCGCCGCTCGCCGGATGGCCGCACCGACAGCTTTCCCACTGCCGAACTGCCTGCCGCACTGGCGCTGAACCGGCAGGGTGACATGGCGGTGGTGGCCTTCGCCAGCGGCACCGCGCTGTGGACGCCCACGCAAGGGCTGTTGCACTGGCTCACCCGGCCGGAAACGGACCCAGAGCTGCGGCTGAATGAAGGCAAGTGCGATCCGGCCGGACGCTTCTGGGTGGCCAGCATGGAAAACAATCTGGACGACAATGGCCAGCCACGCGCCATCTCCCGCTTTGCCGGTCGCCTGTGGCGTACCAGCGGGGAGCAAGCCATCGCCTTGAGCGCAGCCGAATTCGGCTGTCCCAATACCATGGCCTGGTCGCCCGACCAGCGCTGCTTTTATGCTGGCGACAGCCAGCGCAATGCCATCTGGGTGTGGGACTACGACGCGGCATCCGGCGACATCAGCCAGCGCCGGGTGTTGCAACAAGGCGGGCCGGGCATTCCCGATGGCTCGGCCATGGATGAGGATGGCTGTCTGTGGACGGCCCGCTTTGGCGGAGGCTGCATCGTGCGTACCACACCGACAGGCAAAACCGACCGCATCATCCCGCTGCCGGTACGCAACCCGACCAGTTGTACCTTCGGCAATGCCGATGGTGGCAAACAGCTGGATACCCTGCTGATTACTTCCGCCCGCTTCGGCCTGAGCCAGCCCGGCCCACAGGATGGTGCGGTACTGGCCATTCGCACTGGTCACTGCGGACTGCCGGAAAACCGCTACCAGGACGATGGCTGAGGCTCAAGCCAGCAGGCAGGTCAGCTTACAGACCGACCCACCCGCAAGCACTACGCCTTAACCACAAGCCCCCACATGGCCGCAGGCGGTGCAGAATTCACAACCATCCTTCTTGATCAGCGCATGATTGCCGCATTCCGGGCAGGGCTTGCCGGACAAGGGTTTGAGTGCAGGCTGGGCGGCAGTTTCCGGGCTGAACAGATCGCTCTGCTCCGGCACCATCACCCCCATTTCCTCCAGTGGCACCCCATCCTGGGTCAGTACCCCCAACATGGCGTAGCGGTGAATCATCAGCTGCGCCATATAGGCCACGGTGGACGGCCAGCTTTGCGATTTTTCCTGCCCCGGAATGCGGGCAAAGAAGTCACCTTGCGGCTCGGCATAGCTCAACAGCTTACGCAGCTTCATGCCGATCCAGGCCGGATCGATCACCCGCATGTCCAGCGACAGCATCTTGCACAGGCCATCCAGTTCACGCGGGTAATTACCGGCCAGCCACACCGAGTACGGGCGGCGCTGGCCATTGGGCAATACCAGTTCTTTCAGGAAGAGCACGAAATCGTCACCGGTTTGCGGGTTGGCCACATCCACCGACCAGCTCATGGTGCCATCGGTGCCGGATTTCGGTTCCTTGCGGGCAAACAGCGCATCCATCACCGGGGTGGGTTCGTGCTGGTCAGCAGTCAGTGCGCCCAGCTGTTCCACGCGATGACGTACCACCTGCCCCAGCGCGGCGGCAGCGGAAGTGGCATAGACGGTGCGTTCGCCCAGCTCGAACACATAGCGCTTGTCGCCATTGGTATGCGACAAGGCTTCCAGCTTGGCCGACAGCCAGGCGTGGTCGCGGCAGCGCATGTCCATCGAAAGGGTCTTGGCAATCGCGCCCAGGCCACGCTGTTCTTCGGTGGCATTCACCCAGCACTCAAACGGCGTGATGCGGCCATTTTCCACATGCCCCACCACCACGGCAAAGTCACCGGCCGGGCCTTCCACCATATAGGTCCAGGACGGGTTGCCCTCTTTCAGCTTGGGCCGGTTCGGCCATTTCAGACTGGCCAGCGCCGGGCTGGGCGCGGTGTTCAGGGTGATGCGGCGGTCCGGGTCGCCATCCTGGCTGGCGGACAGGTCCTGCGGGGCTTCCTTGGCGCTTTCCTTGGCCGGTTCCACCGACAGTACTGAACCGAGCACGCTGTTGGGCCGGTAAGTGGTAATGCCCTTCAGGCCATTGCGCCAGGCTTCCAGATACAGGCTTTCGAAATCGGCAAACGGATAATCCGCCGGCACGTTCACCGTCTTGGAGATGGCGGTGTCGATAAACGGGGCCACGGCAGCCACCATGCGCATATGGTCCAGCGCACTCATTTCCAGTGCCGAGACAAAGTAGTCCGGCAGCGCCTGGGTGTCGCCACCCTGCATGCGGTACACGCGATAAGCATGGTCTTCCACCAGGTATTCCTGGGTCGTGCCATCGGCCATGCGCTTTTTACGGGTGTAGAACCAGGAGAACGGCGGTTCGATGCCATTGCTGGCGTTATCGGCAAACGCCAGCGAAATGGTGCCGGTAGGGGCAATCGACAGCAGGTGCGAATTGCGGATGCCATGCTTGCGGATACGGGCCTTGATGCTGTCCGGCAGGCGGCTGGCGCAGTGCGGTTCGGCCAGGTATTTGTCGGCATCGAACAGCGGGAAGGCGCCCTTTTCGATGGCCAGATCCACCGAGGCATCATAAGCGGCATCGCGCATGGCCTCGGAAATACGGGCGGCAAAGCGGCGGCCCTCTTCGCTGTCGTAGCGGATTTTCAGCATGATCAGCGCATCGCCCAGGCCGGTAAAACCCAGACCGACGCGGCGTTTGGACTGCGCTTCGCGCTCCTGCTCTTTCAACGGCCATACGGTCAGGTCCAGCACATTGTCCAGCATGCGGATGGACATGCGCACCACGTTCTCGAAGGCCTTGAAATCAAAGCTGGGCTTGGCTCCAAACGGTTGACGCACGTATTTGGTGAGATTGACCGAACCCAGGTCGCAGCAGCCGTAATCCGGCAACGGTTGTTCGCCGCAGGGGTTGGTGGATTCAATCACCTCGCAATAGGACAGGTTGTTGTCCTGATTGATCTTGGACATGAACAGCACGCCCGGCTCGGCGTGGTCATAGGTGGATTCCATGATCTGCTGCCACAGCGCACGGGCAGACACCTTGCGGTACACCCATAGGCCGTCGGCACGCTGGTAGTGGCCGGGGAAGGCGTCGGTGGCCGGTTCCACGCTGTGAGTCAGCTCCCACTCGGCGTCGGCTTCCACCGCGCGCATGAAATCGTCGGATACACCAACCGAAATATTGAAGTTGCGCAGGTCGCCCTTGTCCTTGGCGTGGATGAAGTCTTCCACGTCCGGATGGCTGACATCGAGCACACCCATTTGCGCACCGCGACGGGCACCGGCGGATTCCACCGTCTCGCAGCTGCGGTCAAACACCCGCATGTACGATACCGGCCCGGAGGCGCGGCTATTGGTGCCTTTTACCCGTGCCCCCTTGGGCCGGATGCGTGAGAAGTTGTAGCCCACACCACCGCCACGACGCATGGTTTCGGCGGCCTGCAGCAAGGCTTCGTAAATACCGGCCTTGCCATTGGAAGGTTCGGAGACCGAATCGCCCACCGGCTGCACAAAGCAGTTGATCAGCGTGGCGCGCAGCTCGGTACCGGCAGCGGAATTGATGCGGCCACCGGGAATGAAGCCATTGTCCAGTGCCTGGAAAAACAGCGGCTCGAAGCGGGCCGGGTCCTGCTCCAGCGCCGCCAGGGCACGGGCTACCCGCAGTCTGACCTCGCTGACGCTCTGTTCATCACCCTTGGCATACTTTTCCAGCAATACCTCGCGCGAGATATCCTGCTCCAGCATGACGGCACTGTTTTCACGCTTCATTCCGGCCCCTCGATTTCCTGAAATTTTTGAGAATTTTCCTGACTTCTGCAGCCTTGCCACTTTGGCAATCCATGACTTTACGCCTGTTCGGCTGGCATTGCACACCCGCTTGCCGATATCCTGCCGATGGTGGATGCTGCGAGAAACTCACAACATCTGGCAAAAGAAAACGGCGTACTACACCATATGTAGTTACGCCGTTTATTGATGGACATCAAGCCGTTTTATGCGCTACTTGCTGGACAACTTGATCCCCAGCGGCACACCGTCCCGTTCGGCGCGGGTTTTGGCCGGGTCGCCAAGCGTGATGCGATCGGCCAGAGTGTTGTCATTGCGCATCATTACCTTGCGGGCATTTTCCGCCCGCTGACGTGCCAGTGCCTGCAAGGCAGCGACATCCACTTTTTGCGCAGCCATCAGTTCGCCACGCAACAGTTTGGCCAACGCAGCTCCGGATGGCCCACCCGGATTCAAAGTACGCGACATCAGCTTCAGACGCCCCAGTTCGCGCGCGTAGACCGTCTTGATGGCGTCCAGCATGGCCGGGTCGGCCATGTCCGGCACCGGCAGCGGTTCGCCCGGCAACAGGCTGCGTCCGGCGGCTTGCAGGATGGCGCTGTCCACGCGTGCCCGCGCCAGTTCCTTGCTGTCCAGCTCGGGATCGTAGCTGCCGGCAAGCTGCAATGCATCTTGGGACGCTTGCTCATCAAGCCCGCTACTTCTCCAGTTTTTCCCGCTCCGGCGGGGCGACATTGGCTTCGCCCGGAATGAAGAACACATTGTCAAAGCCATCGCCCCCCAGCAGTGCACCCAGCGCGCGGAACGGGGCGGTGACCACCTTGGTCACCACATTCACCAGTGCCTTCCACACAATCTGGCCATAGCTGAACTGGGGGTCGTCCAGGCTGCCGGATACCGGCAGGTCCAGATCGATCTTGCCGTCGCTATCCTCCAGCAAGGCCACGGCCAGCCGCAGCGGCAGGTGCGTGCCCTTGTAGTCCGGCACCTCATCGCCCAGCTGGATGGTGTTGATCACCACCCGGTTCTGGCCCTTCATCTGGCGGTGGTCCAGCAGATAATGCAGATCCACCGTCAGGCGGCCGTCATTGATGCGCCAGCCGGCAAAGGTGGTGGCATAGGGGTTGAGGTTGTTGAGCGGAATATTGCGGAAAGACAGCGTGACATCGGTATTGTCGGTTACCGCCATCGGGGCCAGCGCGCCACGCACCCGCACATCACCGTACTGATCGACATCACCATCCAGGGTAATGGTGCCAGTACGGCCCGGACGGGTGGACAGGCCCTGAATCGAACCGCGCAGATGGTGCATCTGGGTGGCAAAGTTCGGGTTCATGCTCTGGTCGGCAAACTGCACCTTGCTGCGGTTCAGGTGGATGCTGCGAATATCCACTGGCGGAATCGCACCAGCCTTCGCTGGCGTGACTGGCGTGGCCGATGGCGGATTAGCGGCAGACTTGGCGGCAAAAATGCGCTGCCAGTTGAGCTGGCGCTTGGCATCCAGAATCAGCCGGGCCGACAAGGCTTCCAGCTGGATGTCCTGCACCGCCACACTCAGCGGCAGGCTGGCATTGCCTTGCGCCTTGATGCCATTAACCTTGAGATTGTTCCAGCCAGCAGCGGCAGTTTCTCGCCTGGTTCCATGATGGCCAGCTTGCTGATGCCCGCGGTACCCGCCACTTTCCAGCCCTGACTGGCAGACTCGACATTCAGCTCGGCATTAAGCTGACCACCGCTCATGCGCAAGGGTGTACCGGTCAGGCCATAGGGTGCAAACGGAGCCAGCGGCAGCGACTGGGCATTCACCCGGCCCTTGATGGCGGTGGTGGCAGGGTCCAGCTGCAATGCGGCAGTAAACTGGCCGGATTCCAGCTTGCCACCCACGTCCAGCGCCAATTGCTGCGCCTCTTTTGCCTCCAGCCTGGCCGTGACATCGCGCAGCGTGGCACTGACCGGCCGCGCCAGGGTCTGGTCGGTCCAGCTGATCTGGCCGTCATTCAGATTCAGCAAGGGATAGTGCAGCTGCCAGCCGGGCTGTTTTTTGTCCGCATCGGCCTTGCCTGCTGTCTTGACTTCCCTGGCGGCCTTGCTCTCCTTGCCCGGCGCAAACAGCTTCGCCAGGTTCAGCTGCCCCTGCTTGTTGCGCTCCACCGCCACGCGCAGGCCCTGAACATCCACGCTACCCGGTTCAATCAACTGCCCCTGCTGCACAATGCGGGAAG
This sequence comes from Aquitalea pelogenes, assembly GCF_001515305.1. Lineage (GTDB taxonomy): Bacteria > Pseudomonadota > Gammaproteobacteria > Burkholderiales > Chromobacteriaceae > Aquitalea > Aquitalea pelogenes. The sequence continues at coordinate 26,108 of NZ_LNQV01000028.1, read as the reverse complement.
GCTGCAACACCAGCCTGGCCAGGGCAATCTGTGCGGGCTGCGCGGCATTACCCAGTGTGATGTCGGCCAGTTCACCCGCCAGCTTGTCCACCGCAAAACCGCGTTTAGGGTCGAGTTCAAAGCGGGCGTGCAATAGCGGCAGGCGGGCTGCCACTTGCAGCGGAGTGGCAAAACCGGCATCGCCAAAGCGGTATTGCCAGTTGGCCAGCTTGATGTCTTCCACCTTCACCTGCCACGGCGAAGGGGCTGCTTTGCTGCTTGCGGTGGATGTGGAACCCGCAGCCGGGCTGGCCGGCAGGGCTGCCAGCCAGTCCAGGCTGCCATCCGCCATGCGCTGTGCTTCCAGGCTGCCACCATCCAGCGCAATCTGTTGCAGGCTCAACTGGCTATGTTGCAGGTCAAAACGCCCCCCTTTGAGCTGCAACAAAGGCAGGACAAAACGATGCTGCGTACCCGGAGCCTGCATCTGCAAGCCCTTGAGTTCGGCGTTGAAGGGGCTGATCTGCAACTGTGGCGTCTTGCCTTTCAGATCAAACTGATAGCTGGCCTGTACCGATAGCGTGCCTTGCGGCCTGGCAATATTGAAATGCGGTTTGACGTATTCCCAGATGCTGGCCAGGGTAAAACCGCGGATGCTGGCCTCACCACTGGATTGCAAGGGCTGCAATTGCAGGCTGCCTTTCCAGTCCAGCTGGGTGCCGTCGCCCAACGCGGCATGCAGGCGATAGCCACCGGCTTCGGGCAAGGTGGAAAGATCGGTCAGCGCCAGATTCAGCGGTGACACCTTGAAGCTGTCAGTACCGGCCAGCTGGTCCTGGAACATGAGCTGGCCATTGCGGATGTTCAGCGCCTGCAGCAGGAATTTGGTCGGTGAGCCATCGTCTTTTTTGGGCTGGGCCGGGCCACTGGCATCACTGATGAAGCGCGCCCAGTTCCACTGGCCCTGGGTGTCACGCTGCACCCATACCTGCGGAGCATCGACGCTGAATTCCGACAACTGCCAGCGCCCCAGCAGCAAGGCAGTCGGGTCCAGATTCACATACACCCGGTCTGCGGCAAACAAGGGGCTGCCCTTGCCCTCGGCCAACTTGAGCTGGCGGATTTCCACTGCCATGCGCCAGGGATTGATCGAAACCTCCCCTAGGCTCAGTTTGCGGCCGATTCCTGCCGTCCATTTGGCCGCCTGACTCTGGACGATGCCCGGCACAATACCCGCCAGAAACCCCCACAGCAACAGCAGCACGGCGACAATGCCGGCCAGCCAGCGCCGCCAGCGTCGCGGCTGGCGGGATGAAGGAGATTTCCCAGTACTCTGATCAGTAGCGCTCATGACATTCTTCTTTTTGACAGCAACTTTCATTTTAACTGTTTTATCAAACAGTGTTAGTTACATGTTGTTAGCAAGCATGTACCGCAGAGAGCCCGGCATCTTCCTCACACTGTCACCTTGCCGTGCTATGCTGCGCCAGCTTTTTCCCGGATGCCTGCACCATGCCCGACTCCTCCACCCTCAGCTGGGACATTTTCTGTACCGTCATCGACAACTACGGCGACATCGGCGTCGCCTGGCGGCTGGCACGCCGACTGTCGCACGACTTTGGCTACGAGGTACGGCTGTGGGTGGACGACCTGGCCAGCTTCGGCCGCATTGCCCCGCTGCTGGAACCAGGCCTGGCCTGCCAGGAGCTGGACGGCATCCGCGTATGCCAGTGGCGCGCGGATGACGCATTTGTCGACTACCAACCGGCACAGGTGGTGATAGAAGCATTTGGCTGCCGGCTGCCCGACGCCGTGGAACAAGCCATGGCACGGGCTGACGTCAAACCGGTCTGGATTAATCTGGAATACCTGTCGGCCGAAGACTGGGTGGAAGGCTGCCATGGCATGGCCTCGCCCCACCCGCGTCTGCCGCTGACCAAGCATTTCTTCTTTCCGGGCTTTACCGATCGCACCGGCGGCCTGCTGTGCGAGGACGGTCTGATCGAAACCCGCCAGCAGTGGCAACAGGACAGTCTGGCACAGCGCGCCTTCTGGCAGATGTTCGATATCCCGGAAAAACAGCCGGAAGAATGGCGCGTCAGCCTGTTTGCCTACGAAAACCCGGCGGCCCGCGAATTGCTGGACTACTGGACGCACAGCACGCTGCCGGTGCACTGCATGGTGCCGGAAGGCAAGGTGCTGGCTGACGTGGAAGCCGTGATGGGCCAGCCGTTAAAGGCGGGCCAGCATGTCAGCCAAGGTTCACTCACCGTGCATGTGCTGCCGATGACCGATCAGGACAGTTACGACCTGAGCTTGTGGTCTTGTGATGTCAACTTCGTGCGCGGCGAAGACAGCTTCGTGCGGGCGCAATGGGCCGGACGGCCTTTCATCTGGCACATCTACCCGCAAGACGACGCTGCGCACATGGTGAAGCTTGATGCCTTTTTGTCACACTATTGCGCCACGCTGGATGCAGAGACCGCCACGGCCTGCGTGCCGTCAGCCATGCCTGGAACCACGGCCAGGGCATGGTGGCCGCCTGGCAACAACTGGAAAAACAGCTGCCGCAATGGCACCGGCACAGTCGCCACTGGCCCGACAAACTGCTGCAACACGGCGACTTGGGGATGCGGCTGGTGCAATTCATACAAAACCGGCTAAAATAGCCCGTTTTTCGGAAACCGTTTTCCGAGTTCAATCAAGAGTTTGGGACTTTACACGTAATGAAAACCGCACAAGAACTCCGCGCTGGCAACGTATTCATGGTAGGCAACGACCCGATGGTCGTGCAAAAAGCCGAATTCAGCAAATCCGGCCGTAACGCTTCCGTCGTGAAGATGAAGATGAAGAACCTGCTGACCGGCGCCGGCTCTGAAGCCGTTTACCGCGCTGACGACAAGTTCGACGTCGTGGTTCTGGACCGCAAGGATTGCACCTACTCCTACTTTGCTGACCCGATGTATGTATTCATGGACAGCGAATTCAACCAGTACGAAGTAGAAGCCGACAACCTGGGCGACACCATCAACTACATCGTTGACGGCATGGAAGATGTTTGCCAGGTAACCTTCTACGATGGCAAGGCCATCTCCGTGGAACTGCCGACCACCGTGATCCGCGAAGTGGAATACACCGAACCGGCCGTACGCGGCGACACTTCGGGCAAGGTTCTGAAGCCGGCCAAGCTGGTAGGCACCACCTTCGAAGTTCAGGTTCCGGCCTTCGTCAACACTGGCGAAAAGATCGAAATCGACACCCGCACCGGCGAATTCAAAAAGCGCGCCTGATCGCCTGTTTGAATGCTGTGCAAAAAGCGGCCAGATGGCCGCTTTTGTTTTGCCTGTCATTCCGGCAAATGCTGCGTTATCGTGCTGTTTTCAGGAGGGGACCATGAACCGACTCGAACAGCTTGCCCTGCAAGCGCGCTACAACCAGTGGATGAATGACAGGCTTTACCAGACAGCAGCCCGCTTGCCCGCAGCGGTCTTGCAGCAGGACAACGGCGCGTTTTTTGGCTCGCTGTTCGGCACCCTCAATCACATCGTGGTGGCCGACACCTTGTGGCTGCAACGCTTTGGCCAGCATCCGGCCGGTTTTGCCGCCTTGCAGCCACTACAGGCTATCGCGGCACCCACCTCCCTGAACGGCCTGCTGTTTGACCAGTTGCCAGCACTGGCGGCGCGACGACAGCTGCTGGACGAAGTCATCATCCGGCTATGCAGCGAGCTTGAGGACAGCGATCTTGATCAGCCCCTAGCCTATCACAACACCCGTGGCATCGCACAGCGCAAGAATTTTAATGCCCTGCTGCTGCACTTCTTCAACCACCAGACTCACCACCGTGGCCAGGCCACCACCTTGCTGTCCCAGCTGGGCGAGGACGTCGGTGTCACCGACCTGATTGCCCTGATCGACGATATTCCCCAAGCCTGACAGCAAAACGGCCAGACAACGTCTGGCCGTTACACAGCGAAACAAGCGTCAGATCACCACGCCCGGCGGCGGCTGGTCGTGGGTCTGGCCGGCACTCTGGTGCGGCAGTTCCAGATAACTCTTGGACTGCATCTCGGTCAGTCGGCTGGCCGTGCGGAAAAACTCGCTGGCCTGCACGCCGTCGGTGTAAATATCGTCGATTGGCACCGCAGCCGAGGCAATCAGCTTCACCCGGTTGTCGTAGAACACATCCACCAGCCAGGTAAAGCGGCGGGCAATGGAGGCATCCTTGGCCGCCAGTTTGGGAATGCCGCTGATGAACACGGTGTGGAATTCGGTGGCGATTTCCAGATAGTCGGTCTGCGCACGCGGACGTCGCAAATGGCCAGAAAGTCGAACCAGATAATGCCCGGTGCCAGTTTTTTCACCGGAATCTGCCGCCCCAGCACTTCGATTTCCTGCTTGGCAATCAATTCTTCACTACTCAAGCGGGTGAACATGCCTTCCATGCGCGCCTCGGCAGCCGCGTCGTCCGGCACCATGAACAAGGGCTCACGTGTCAGCTCGCGCAGGCGGTAATCATTGCCACCATCCACGTTCAGCACATCCAGCTCGCGCTTGATCAGTTCGATGGTTGGCAGGAAGTTCTGCCGTTGCAGGCCATTGGGATACAAGCCGTCCGGCGGATAGTTGGAGGTGGTGACCAGCACCACGCCACGCTCGAACAAGGCACTGAGCAGGCGGCCCAGCATCATCGCATCGGCAATGTCGCTGACATGGAATTCGTCAAAACACAGCAGACGGGTCTCGCGGGCAATCTTGTCGGCATAGGCCAGCAAAGGGTCTTTGCTACCGGCCAGCTGGCGCAGCTCGCGATGCACCTCAGCCATGAAATTGTGAAAATGGATACGACGCTTGCGACGGTAAGGCACGCAGGCATAGAAGGCATCCATCAGAAAGCTCTTGCCGCGCCCCACCCCACCCCAGAAATACAGGCCGCGCGGCACATCCGGGCTGCGCAGGCTGCGTCCGAGAAAGCGGTTGCGCTTGTCCTTGAATTCCAACAGTTGATGCCACAATGCATCCAGCTGTTCGATCGCGGCAGCCTGGGCGGCATCGTGAATGAAACCGGGCTTCTCACTGGCAGCCTGATACCAGGCCTTGGGGCTGGTCAGCGCCGTTCCATCGGGAGAAAAGGTGTGCTGAGACATAGTGTGTGCTTGTGTTCTTGGCGTTATGGCGCAGGCAGCAGCCCACGCTGGATGACCATGCGGCGTGCCGGCCATCTGACAGTGAAGCCAGCATGATAACCCGATTCCACAGCAATCCGCTCATGCGCATGGCCAACGCCTGCCGGCATCAGTTCCGCTAAGAATCCCATACCTTCTACCAGCTCTGTCATCTGGCAGACACTGCGCATCCACCCCATTCTTGCCAACGGTTCAGCTGCGAACCATGCCCTCATCCGCCCACAACCACTATGGGGACCTCAATGGAAATCGAACAGATTCGCCAGCAGGCGTTTGCCATGCCCATCAGCAGCCCGGCCTTCCCTCCTGGCCCTTATCGCTTTTACCAGCGGGAATTCTTCATCATCAGTTACCGCACCGACCCGGACAAGCTGCGTGCAGTGATTCCGGCCCCGCTGCAAATGGCCGAACCAGTGGTCAATTTCGAGTTCATCCGCATGCCGGATTCCACCGGTTTTGGTGACTACACCGAAAGCGGGCAGGTGATTCCGGTCCTGTACCAGGGCCAGCGCGGCAACTACACCCATGCCATGTATCTGAATGATCACCCACCTACGGCCGGTGGACGTGAGCTGTGGGGCTTTCCCAAGAAAATGGCCCATCCCCGCCTGAAAGTGCATACCGACACCCTGGTAGGCGAGCTGGATTACGGCCCGGTACGCATCGCCACCGGCAGCATGGGTTACAAACACCGGGAACTGGATGGGGAAGCCATTGCCGAAAGCCTGCGCACCACACCCAACTATTTGCTGAAAATCATCCCGCATGTTGACGGCAGCGCGCGCATTTGCGAGCTGGTCAGCTTCCCCATGCTGGATGTGCAAGTATACGGTGCCTGGACTGGCCCTGCCGCACTGTCACTCTTCCCCCATGCCCTGGCCCCGGTGCATGATTTGCCGGTACTGGAGATACTGGGTGCCAAGCATTACGTTGCCGACCTGACACTGGGTCTTGGTAAAGTCGAATTTGATTATCTGGCCTGAAACAGGAGAAGTCTCATGAAGCTGCAAGGAAAAGTTGCCCTGATTACCGGTGCCGCCAGCGGTATTGGCCGTGCCATCGCCGAAACCTTCGCCCGTGAAGGGGCTGCGGTTGCCATTGCCGACATCAATCTGGCAGCGGCACAGGCCACGGCAAAGGAAATTGAAGCCGCAGGCGGCAAGGCCATGGGCGTGGCGATGGATGTCACCAATGAAGAGGCCGTCAATGCAGGCACCCAGGCGGTAGTGGATGCCTTTGGCCAGCTGGACATTCTCATTTCCAACGCCGGCATCCAGATCATCAGCCCGCTGGTGGACTTCAGCTTTGCCGACTGGAAACGCCTGCAAGCCATTCATGTGGACGGTGCCTTCCTCACCACCAAGGCCGCCCTCTCCCACATGTACAAGGACAAGCGCGGCGGCACTGTCATTTACATGGGCTCGGTGCACTCGCACGAAGGCTCCAAACTCAAGTCGGCCTATGTCGCCGCCAAACATGCGCTGCTGGGCCTGAGCAAGGTGCTGGCCAAGGAAGGGGCGGAATACAATGTGCGCTCGCACGTCATCTGCCCCGGCTTTGTCCGTACCCCGCTGGTGGAAAAGCAGATTCCGGAACAAGCCAGGACCCTGGGCATCTCCGAAGAGGAAGTCATCAAGCACGTGATGCTGGGTGACACTGTCGATGGGGTGTTCACCACGGTGGACGATATCGCGCAAACCGCGCTGTACCTGGCGGCCTTCCCCAGCGCGGCACTGACCGGCCAGTCCTTTGTGGTGAGCCACGGCTGGTACATGCAGTAAGTCCGGCCCCAGCAGCAACAAGCGCTGGGTCACATCGCCAGCCTGCACCATCCGGTGCAGGCTGGTCTTGCATTGCAGCACCACCGCCCCGGAACCGTACGCAAATCGACACAGGAGTCATGGCATGGGTGTTTCCCGCCAAGCACATCTTCCGCTTTATCGCAGTCACAGCCTGCCCCGAGGTCATCAATACCAGGTAGTGGCCCTGCTGCTGCAAGGGGGCGGCGCTCTTGGTTCTTATCAGCCCGGGGTTTACCAGGGCCTGGCAGAGGCCGACCTGCATCCCAACTGGGTTGCGGGCATCTCCATTGGCGCACTTAACGCCGCCATCATTGCCGGCAATCCGCCAGACAAACGGGTGGATCAGCTCCGGCGCTTCTGGGAAACCATCTGCCAGCCACCATTGCTGCCCTCAACGCCACTGAGTCATCTGGATACCAGCCAATGGCCAGACCCGATGCAACACATGCTGGCCGGCTGGGAAGCCTGGCGCTCGCTGCTGGAAGGTCAGAACGGTTTTTATCGTCCGCGCCTGCCCTGGCGTTTTCACCCGAATTGCAGTCCGGCAGAGGTCAGCTTTTACGACACCAGCCCGCTCAAGCAAACGCTGGAGCAACTGGTGGATTTTGACCGGCTGAATGACAGCCGACAGATGCGGGTGTCAGTAGGCGCGGTCAATGTACGTTCCGGCAACTTTGTGTGTTTCGACAATACGCGGCACACGCTGCGCGCAGAACACTTCATGGCCTCGGGTGCGCTACCGCCAGGATTTCCCGCGGTGGAAATCGACGGCGAGTTCTACTGGGATGGCGGCGTGGTATCCAATACCCCGCTGGGGCAGCTGATTGATGCCGACGAGCACAGCAATATCCTGGCATTCCAGGTGGACCTGTGGAGCGCGCGTGGCGGTCTGCCCTGCAACATGAAGGAAGTGGCCATGCGGCAGAAAGACATTCAGTACTCCAGTCGCACCCGGATGACGACCGATGTGCTGCGCCATGAACTGCACGTTCGCGAAATGCTGTCCGAGCTGATGAAGCTGGTTCCGGCCGAGCATCACGACAAGGAAATATTCCAGGCTGCGCGGCGGGCCGCCGGTAGCCAGCGGCTGAATATCATCCATCTGATCTATCAGGACAAGGTTTACGACGATCACTACAAGGACTACCAGTTTGGCATGCAAACCATGCGCCAGCACTGGCACAGCGGCTATCAGGACATCCGCAACAGCTTGCAGCGCCCTGGCTGGCTGGACATGCCGGATGCCGCCAACCCCTGCGTGACCCACGATATTCATCGCTAAACCACCACGCAGAAAAAAAGCCGTTTCCCGATGGAAACGGCTTTTTTTGTGGAGATGTTCGCCTTACAGCGGAAACAGCCCGGTTGACAGGTAGCGATCGCCCCGATCGCAGACGATGGAAACGATGACTGCATTTTCCAGTTGCTGGTTCAGCCGCAGCGCTACTGCCAGCGCCCCGCCAGAGGACGGGCCGGCCAGAATGCCTTCTTCGCGAGCCAGTCGCCGCGCGGTGTCTTCTGCCTCTTGCTGCGACACATGAATCAGCTGATCGATACGGCTGAAATCGCAGATCCTGGGCAGGTATTCATCTTCCCATTTGCGGATGCCGGGAATCTGGCTGCCGGTTTCCGGCTGCACGCCGATGATCTGGATGGCCGGATTCTTTTCCTTGAGAAAGCGGCTGTTACCCATGATGGTACCGGTGGTGCCCATGCTGGAGACAAAGTGCGTGACCTGCCCCTGAGTATCGGCCCAGATTTCCGGACCGGTGCTCTCGTAATGTGCCAGCGGGTTATCCGGATTGGCAAACTGGTCGAGGATGACGCCCAGCCCGGCGCGCTGCATGCGGTGCGCCTCGTCAATGGCACCGGGCATGGAGGCTTCCTTGGGCGTCAGGATGACTTCGGCACCATAGGCGCGCATGGTTTGCACCCGCTCGGCACTGGAACCCTCGGGCATCAGCAGGATCATCTTGTAGCCCATCATCGCCGCTGCCATGGCAAGTGCAATACCGGTGTTGCCACTGGTCGGCTCGATCAGGGTGTCACCCGGTTTGATATCGCCGCGCGCCTCGGCCCGACGGATCATCGACAGTGCAGGCCTGTCCTTGACCGATCCGGCCGGGTTGTTGCCTTCCAGCTTGAGCAACACGATATTGCTGCTGTCACCCGGCATGCGCTTGAGCCGTACCAGCGGAGTGTGACCGACGAAATCTTCCAGATACTTGTACACAGTGGGTCTCCTTGCGAGAGCGCCATTATACGGCCTGCAGCCACCTTCCAGTCGAACCGTTATTTCTAATCAAATAACCATTTCCAGCCTGCTCGCAGCGGGCATGAAAAAACCGCCAGCGCATGGCATGGCGGTTTTGGCCGGGTGAACAAGCCTTAGCGGCTGATCAGCCAGTCTACGTAACGATCAACGCCCTGCTCTACCGTCAGCATGGGCGCGCTGTAACCGGCATCGCGCAGCTTGCCGATATCGGCCTGGGTAAAGCTCTGGTATTTACCCTTCAGTGCTTCCGGGAAGTCGATGTACTCGATGATGCCCTGGGCTACCAGTTCGTCCAGGCTCAGGGCTGGCTTGCCTTCGTGGCGGCGGCAGGCATTGACGGTGGACACCGCAACATCATTGAACGGTTGGGCGCGACCGGAACCCAGGTTGAAGATGCCACTCTTGCCCGGATTGTCCAGGAAATACAGGTTGACCTTGACCACATCTTCCACCGAAACAAAGTCCCGGCTTTGCATGCCATTGCCCCAGCCGTCATTGCTGCCGAACAGCTTGACCTTGCCGTGTTCGCGGTACTGGTTGAAGTTGTGGAAGGCTACCGAGGCCATGCGTCCCTTGTGCTGCTCTTGTGGGCCGTAGACATTGAAATAGCGGAATCCCACCGCCTGGGCCGACAGGCCTTCTTTCATGCGCTGGCGCAGCACCTGGTCGAACAGGAACTTGGAATAGCCGTAGACATTGAGCGGGCCTTCGTACTGGCGTTCTTCCTTGAAGATGGTGCCCTTGCCATAAGTGGCCGCACTGGAGGCAAACAGGAACTGGATTTCCTCGTGCTGACAGTAATCGAACAGGGCCAGCGTGTACTGATAGTTGTTGTCCATCATGTACTTGCCGTCGTGATTCATGGTGTCGGAACAGGCCCCCTGATGCAGGATGGCGCTGATCTCGCCCTCGTACTCGCCTTCCAGCAGCAGATTCAGGAAATCATGCTTGTCCAGGTAATGGGAGATTTCGCAGTCCACCAGATTGCGGAACTTGTCACCCGAGGTGAGATTGTCTACCGCAATGATGTCGGTAATGCCACGCTCATTGAGCGCCTTGACGATATTGGAACCAATAAAGCCGGCTGCGCCGGTCACCACGATAGTCATGATTCATCCTTTTTCTGTTCGCAGCCGGCAGGGATCACTCCTGTCATCCGGCTGCATGATGCGGTGTCGTGCCAATCAGCTGGCAAACAGCTCCTGCTGGGTACAAACAGCGGTACCCAGCTTGCCCACCACGATGCCGGCAGCAGCATTGGCCAGGCTCATGGCGGTCGGCAGGGACAGACCGGCGGCCATGGCCAGGCCGAGGGTGCCGATGACCGTATCGCCGGCACCGGAGACATCGAATACTTCGCGGGCGAAAGTAGGCTGGTGCAAGGCGCCATCAGCGCGGAACAAAGTCATGCCTTCTTCGCTGCGGGTCACCAGCAGTGCATCCAGCTGCAACTGGCTGCGTAGTGCCTGCGCCTTGGCAATCAGCTGCTCTTCGTTCTGCCAGCTGCCTGCCACTTCCTTGAACTCGCTGCGATTGGGGGTCAGCAAGGTAGCACCGGCATACTTGGCATAGTCATCGCCCTTGGGGTCGATCAGCACCGGTTTGCCGGCAGCACGTGCCAGTTCGATCATGCGCGCCACATGGGTGAGGCCACCCTTGCCGTAATCGGACAGGATGACCACGTCGTGGCTGGCCAGTACCGACTGGTATTGCTCCAGCTTGTCAGCCAGGATTTCATGGCTGGGTGCATCTTCAAAATCCAGCCGGATCAACTGCTGCTGGCGCGCCACCACCCGTAGCTTGATGGTGGTGGAGATGGCCGCATCCCGTTTGAACAGCGTGGTGATGCCATCGTCCTTCATCAGCCGTTCCAGTGCAGTGGCCGCCTCGTCATCGCCCACCACGGACAAAATGGAAGCCTTGCCACCCAGGCTTGCGATATTACGCGCCACATTGGCAGCGCCACCGGCACGCTCTTCCATGCGGCCGATACGCGCCACCGGCACCGGCGCTTCCGGTGAAATGCGTGACACATCGCCAAACCAGTAACGGTCCAGCATCACGTCCCCCACCACCAATACGCGGGCACCAGCAAGGTCAGCAGCCAGCTTGCTGCTATCCAGTCCAAGTTGTTGCAACAGATTCATGCTCTTCAGCGTCCTATCGCCTGATAGTCGAAGCCCAGCTCGCGCAGCCAGGCGGGGTCATACATATTCCGGCCATCCAGAATCACCGGCTGCTTGAGGCTGGCCTTGATGGCGTCAAAATCCGGTGTACGGAACATCTTCCATTCGGTCACGATCAACAAGGCATCAGCACCGTGCAGCGCAGAAATCATGTCAGGAGCAAAGCTCAATGACGGGTTGTCGCCCATCACGCGTTGTGCCTCAACGGCCGCTACCGGGTCGAAGGCAGCCACGGTGGCACCACGTCGCGTGAGTTCAGCAACGATCACCCGGCTGGAAGCTTCGCGCATATCATCGGTATTTGGCTTGAATGCCAGGCCCCACAGGGCAAAATGCCGCCCGCCCAGGTCTTCGCCAAAGCGCTTGACCAGCTTGTCAACCAAGCGGCGTTTTTGCGCTTCATTGGCTTCTTCCACAGCATTGAGCACACGCATGGCATGGCCTTGTTCGCGACCACTGGCCACCAGGGCTTTGACATCCTTGGGAAAACAAGAGCCGCCATAGCCGGCACCGGGGTACAGGAAGTGGTAGCCGATACGCGGATCTGAACCCATGCCCAGACGAACTTGTTCGATATCCGCACCCAACGATTCCGCCAGATTTGCCAGTTCGTTCATGAAAGAAATACGGGTTGCCAGCATGGCATTGGCCGCGTATTTGGTCAGTTCGGCCGAACGGACATCCATTACCAGAATACGATCATGATTGCGGTGAAACGGTGCATACAGACGGCGCATCAGTTCGATCGCACGCTCATCCTCAACCCCCAGCACAATGCGATCCGGCCGCATGAAGTCATCAATGGCCGCACCTTCCTTGAGGAATTCCGGGTTGGAAACCACGCTGAATGCAATGTCGACCCCACGCTCAGCCAAAGTAGCAGCCATCTGTGCCTTTACCTTGTCAGCGGTACCCACTGGCACGGTGGATTTGTCCACCACCACCTTGGGTTCGGACATGTGCAGAGCAATATTGCGTGCAGCGGCCAGCACATATTGCAAGTCGGCTGAACCATCTTCGTCAGGAGGAGTACCCACAGCAATGAACTGGATCTCGCCAAACGCAACCGACTCGGCTACATCGGTGGTAAAGGACAAGCGACCGGCTGCCGCATTGCGCTTGACCATGTCTTCCAGGCCGGGCTCGTAGATGGGAATGCCACCTTGTTGCAAGGTGGCAATCTTGACCGGGTCAACGTCCAGGCACAAAACATGGTTGCCCATTTCAGCGAGGCAAGTCCCGGTGACCAGGCCAACGTAGCCGGAACCAACAACGGTAATTTTCATGACAGCGTAGCCCGGTAGTTAGCGATATCGGCATTGATCTTGCGCAGTACTTCCAGCGGCGCATCCGCACGGGTGATCGGGCGGCCGATCACCAGATAATCAGCCCCGGCCTGCAAGGCGGCTACCGGCGTCATCACCCGGCGCTGGTCATCAGCGGCGCTGTCGGCCAGGCGGATGCCCGGGGTGATCAGCTTGAATTCCTGTCCCAGTGCCGACTTGAGCATGGGCGCTTCCTGTGCCGAGCACACCACGCCATCCAGACCACAATCACGGGTCAGCGTAGCCAGGCGCAATACGTGCTCCTGCGGCGAAGCGGTGATGCCGATATCCACCAGATCGGCTGCTTCCATGCTGGTCAGCACCGTCACGGCAATCAGCAGCGGACGCTGGCTGTAATGGGCCAGCTCTTCACGGGCAGCTTCCATCATGCGGCGACCGCCGGAAGCATGCACATTCACCATCCAGACACCGGCATCCGCCGCTACCTTGCAAGCGTGCGCCACGGTATTGGGAATGTCGTGGAATTTCAAATCAAGAAATACCTGGAAACCACGGGCAGCCAGGCTTTCCACCAGATTGCGGCCCGAAGCGGTAAACAGCTCCTTGCCTACTTTGAGCCTGCATTGCTGCGGGTCCAGACGGGCTGCAAATTCAAGGGCCGACGGCGCATCGGCAAAATCCAGCGCCACTACCACAGGAGATGCCGGTTCCAGATCCATACCGGCGGCAATTAGCGGATTCATTCTTTCTCCTGAATATTTTCTCAATGGGTTTCCGAGCGGTTGGGCGTGAAGCTTTCCCACTCGCCGCAGGCGGGGCAATGCCAGAAGAAGGCCCGCGAACGGAAATTGCAACATTTGCAGCGGTGTACGGTCAGCCGCGCTGCATGCTTCTGAATCAGGGCGCGCGCCACTTCGGCGTCCATGCGCCCCTCTGGTGACAGCTCGTCCATCTGTGCTTCGATCAAGCGATAGACACCCATCAGGCTGGGGCGGGCATGCACGGCCTGGCGTGCCACTTCCAGCGCGCGCTCTTCACCTTCGTAGGCCGACAGTTTCTGGTACAGCAAGTCGGTCATTTCCAGCTGCGGGAAGGTTTTCTGGTAACCCTGCAACAGCGCTATGCCTTCCTGCGGCTTGTCCAGCTTTTCATAAGCATCAAACAGACGCTCTGCTGCCATCGACAAGTATTCCGCATTCTGTTTTTCAATATGTTGCCATGCCGCAATCGCAGCCTCGATTTTGCCTTCGGCAAACTCGATATCGCCCAGAATCAGGCTGGCACGCACACATTTGCGATTGACCTGCATGGCCTCGGCCACCAGTTCACGGGCGGCAAGGTAATTGGAGCGGTACAACTCGCCCTGTGCCAACTCACAATAAAACTGCGCCACTTCATGCTGGAAGGAATGCGCATCGCTGCGTAGTTCCCTGGCGGTTTCAATCGCCTTGTACCAGTCCCTGTCCTGCTGGTAGATATCCAGCAGTTGACGGCGCGCCGCCAGGGTCATATTGCCGTTCAACAATTTCAGCAAGATTTCTTCGGCCCGGTCCACAAGGCCGGCCTTGCGAAAATCCTGCGCCAGTTCGTTACGCACGATGTCGCGCTGTTCGGCGGGCAAATCAGACGACTCCAGCATGCGCTGGTGCAAGCGGATGGCACGGTCGTTTTCACCACGCTTGCGGTACAACTTGCCCAGGGTCAGCTGTAATTCCGGTGCAGAGCCCTGCTGCCGGGACACCTCGGCCAAAGACTGTGCTGCAATATCGGTCTTGTCATCCACCAGGGCATCCAGACCACGGAAAAAGCCGGTAGGGACCGACTTTGCCTGTTTCAATACGGTGCGCATATCCACCCGTGCTGCCAGCCAGCCCAGCCCGAAAAATGCCGGGAGCAGCAACAGCCACCACAGATCCAGTTCCAAAGAAAGCTTCCTTCAACAGGGGTAAGATTCTGCGCCGCGTGCCATGCGCACCGCGGCGTCAGTAGAGGCAGGCCTAATCAATCAGCCAGCGCATCGCTGGGATCAACTGCAACCTTGCTGGAAGGGGGGCGACTGCGCAGCTCTTTCTTGAGCAGGGAAAGCTCTTTGCGCATGCGCAGATAGTAGGAAAAAGTAGCCAGCAAACCGACAGCTGCACCGGCAATAAAGAACACCAGCAGGAACACGATAAGCGGTGCCGACCAGGATTGGCCGAAAAACAGCTTGAATTCGACCATGTGGCTGTTCTGCACGGTGACGGCAATCAGAAAAACCAGCAGGGCCAATTCGATGATACGCACGATGTAGCGCATGCTTTTTACTCGGAAGGGGTGACCGGAGTGCAAGTTTAAACGATAGTGTGCTGCAACCCAAGCAAGAGGATGGTCAAACAAAGAAAAAGCGCCGCAGAAGCGGCGCTTTGTTTCGGCTTGCGAGACCAGCGGTCATGGCGTTCAGGCCTGGGTCTGCTCCAGGAGGGACAGATCTACCCGTTCGCGCAATTCCTTGCCGGCCTTGAAATGCGGCACATATTTCTCAGGAACCGAGACACTGCTACCTGATTTCGGGTTCCGCCCTACGCGGGGCGGACGGTAGTTCAGGTCGAAGCTACCAAAGCCACGGATTTCAATACGGCTACCCTGTGCCAGGTTGCTGGCCATCGCATCCAGAATGGTTTTGACGGCCAGCTCAGCATCTTTGTAGACCAACTGAGAATTGCGCTCGGCAAGACGTTCTGCCAGCCGTGCGATCAGCTCAGACTTGGTCATGATGCAATTACTCGTTGGAGCCGGACAGCTTGGCCTTCAGCAGAGCACCCAGGTTGGTCGTACCGGCAGAAGCGCTGTCAACCGACAGGTTCTTCATGGCGGTGCTGTCTTCCTGAGCATCCTTGGCCTTGATGGACAGGCTGATATTGCGGGACTTGCGATCCACGGCAATGATCACGGCTTCCACTTCGTCGCCATCCTTCAGCAGGGTACGGGCATCTTCCACGCGGTCACGGGACAGCTCGGAAGCGCGCAGGTAACCTTCAACGTCCATGTCCAGAGCCACAACAGCGCCCTTGGCATCAACAGTCTTCACGGTACCCTTGACGATGGCGCCCTTGTCGTTCATGGCAACGTAGTTGTTGAACGGATCACCTTCCAGTTGCTTGATGCCCAGGGAGATGCGTTCTTTTTCCACGTCGATGGACAGAACAACGGCTTCAACTTCGTCACCCTTCTTGAACTTGCGTACGGCTTCTTCGCCAGCTTCGTTCCAGGACAGGTCGGACAGGTGAACCAGGCCGTCGATGCCGCCCGGCAGACCAACGAACACACCGAAGTCGGTGATGGACTTGATCGCGCCCTTCAGCTTGTCGCCCTTGTGGAAGTTGTCGGCAAACTCGTTCCACGGGTTGGCCAGGCACTGCTTCATGCCCAGGGAGATACGACGACGGTCTTCGTCGATTTCCAGGATCATGACTTCAACTTCGTCACCAACCTGAACTACCTTGGACGGGTGTACGTTCTTGTTGGTCCAGTCCATTTCGGACACGTGTACCAGGCCTTCGATGCCTTGTTCGATTTCAACGAACGCGCCGTAGTCGGTCAGGTTGGTTACCTTGCCGAACAGACGGGTGCTGGCCGGGTAGCGACGGGACAGACCAACCCACGGATCTTCGCCCAGTTGCTTCAGACCCAGGGATACACGGTTCTTCTCCTGGTCGAACTTCAGGACCTTGGCTTCTACTTCGTCGCCAACAGCCAGAACTTCGGACGGGTGCTTCACACGACGCCATGCCAGGTCGGTGATGTGCAGCAGGCCGTCGATGCCGCCCAGGTCAACAAACGCACCGTAGTCGGTGATGTTCTTGACGATACCCTTGATAACGGCGCCCTCTTTCAGGGTTTCCAGCAGAGCCTTGCGCTCTTCGCCCAGGGTTTCTTCCAGAACGGAACGACGCGAAACAACCACGTTGTTGCGCTTGCGATCCAGCTTGATAACCTTGAATTCGATGTTCTTGTTTTCGTACGGGGTGGTGTCTTTCACCGGACGTACGTCAACCAGGGAACCCGGCAGGAAGGCGCGGATGCCGTTGACCATAACGGTCAGGCCACCCTTGACCTTGCCAGAGATCAGGCCGGACAGGATCTTGCCGGTTTCCAGCGCTTCTTCCAGCTCAACCCATGCAGCCAGACGCTTGGCTTTTTCACGGGACAGCTTGGTTTCGCCAAAACCGTTTTCCAGTGCGTCGATGGCAACAGTCACGAAGTCGCCAACAGCAACTTCAACAACGCCTTCGTCGTTCTTGAATTCTTCGGCCGGAATCAGGGATTCGGACTTCAGGCCGGCATTTACAGTTACGAAGTTGGAATCAACTGCAACGACTTCGGCAGTGATCACCTCGCCCACGCGCATGTCGTGAAGGGTCAGGCTTTCTTCGAACAGCTGGGCAAAGTTTTCCATGGAGAGGGTAGTCATCAAGCTTACTCTCGGTGCACACCTTGCGGCGTGCGGGGTTAGGGTTGAACACAGGGCGCATCTTGCAATGCAGCAGGAATTGCCCCTTTAAAAAATCATATGCCGGAGGCCTGGTACTGCCCGAAGTGGCGAAGCACTGTATCAACCGCCTGGTCGATGGTGAGCTCCGTGGTGTCGAGCAGAAAGGCGTCCGGCTCTTGTCGCAGCGGCGCTACCGGCCGGGCCGCGTCACGCGTGTCCCGATCGATAATGTCCTGCTTAATCTGCGGGAGGTTAGCAGATTCTCCCTTGCCGATCAACTGCTTATAGCGGCGCCTTGCACGTTCGTCCGCGCTGGCGGTCAGGAAAATCTTGACGGCGGCTTGCGGGAACACCACCGAACCCATGTCGCGACCGTCCGTCACCAGGCCCGGCGCCACGCCAAAATCACGCTGGCGCTGCAACAGGGCGGCACGTACTGCCGGCAGCGCAGCCACCTTGGAAGCGCCAATGCCTATTTCCTCGGCACGAATTTCCGCACTGACATCGTTGCCATCCAGCAACACCACGCCTTGCTCGAATGCGGCAGGCAAACCGGCAGCCAGGCGGGCCAGCGCGGTTTCATCGTCCCAGTTCACTCCCAGCTTGCGCGCATGCAGGGCAAGCAGGCGGTACAGGGAACCGGAATCAAGATAGTGGAAACCCAGGCGTTGGGCGACGATGGCGGCGACAGTTCCCTTGCCGGAAGCAGAGGGGCCGTCAATGGTAATGACAGGAACAGACATGGGTTTGGTTTGCATCCGCAAGGCAGGCCGCGACAGGCGCGCATGGCCAAAATGCTGATTTTACCGCAGCCCCCCCGACTCAGGAACGGTTTCGGGCGGATTTTCTAGCCGGAATAGATAAAAAATGCCGCCAACGGCCATGATTGTAGTTTGCACGTTACCCCGCTGCCCTTTAGAGTGGTGGGCTGCAACGCACACTACTGCCTGCAGGCAGGGTGCGTGATGACAAGACCCGGACAACTTACCCAGACACTACAGAGACACGACGCACCGCCATGGAACAGCTCCGCCTCACTCCGACACCGCACCTTGCCGGCACCATCAAGCTCCCCGGCTCCAAAAGCATCTCCAACCGCACCTTGCTGCTGGCCGCACTGTCCAGTGGCAGCACGCTGGTGCGCGACCTGCTGGATTCGGATGACATCCGCCACATGCTGGCAGCCCTGGGCTTGCTGGGCGTGCAGGTGGAACAGATCGGCGACAGCCGTGACTTCCGCGTGCAAGGCGTGGGCGGCGAGTTTCCGGTCAAGAGTGCCGACCTGTTCCTGGGCAATGCCGGCACGGCTTTTCGGCCGCTGACCGCAGCACTGGCACTGATGCAAGGCCATTATCAGCTGTCCGGCGTGGCCCGCATGCACGAACGCCCGATTGGCGACCTGGTGGATGCACTGCGCATTGCCGGTGCCGATATCAGCTACCAGGGCAGCCGGGCTATCCGCCGCTGACCATTCGTCCGGCCAGCCTGCGCGCCGGGGAAGTCATTCCGGTGAAGGGCAATGTCTCCAGCCAGTTTCTGACCGCCCTCTTGATGGCGCTGCCGCTGACCGGTGAAACCACCACCATCGAGGTGGTAGGCGAGCTGATTTCCAAACCCTATATCGAGATCACCCTCAACCTGATGGCACGCTTTGGCGTGCAGGTGGAACGCCAGGGCTGGCAGCGTTTTGTCATTCCGGGCGGCCAGCACTATATTTCTCCGGGTGAAGTGCATGTAGAAGGTGATGCCTCCAGCGCGTCCTACTTCCTTGCTGCGGGTGCGCTGGCGGGTGGCCCGGTACGGGTGGAAGGCGTGGGTAATCAGAGCATCCAGGGCGATGTGAAGTTTGCCGATACCCTGCGCCAGATGGGCGTGGCCATTACCATGGGCGATAACTGGATCGAGGCAAAAGCCACTGGCAAGCTCAAGGCCATTGATGCCGACCTGAACCACATTCCGGACGCCGCGATGACCATTGCCGTGGCCGCACTGGCTGCCGATGGCACCACCACCTTGCGCAATATCGAAAGCTGGCGCGTGAAGGAAACCGACCGGCTGTCGGCCATGGCCACCGAGCTGCGCAAGCTGGGAGCCACCGTTGAAGAAGGTCAGGATTACATCCGCATCACCCCGCCTGCACAGCTGCTGGCCGACGCCGAGATCGACACTTACGACGATCACCGCATGGCCATGTGCTTCTCGCTGGTTTCCCTGCTGGGTGTGCCGGTCGTCATCAACGACCCCAAATGCGTTGCCAAAACCTTCCCGGACTATTTCGAGGTGCTGGCTACCCTGCACGGCTAATTCATCCTCCCGGCACCGGCTTCACTTGCTGCAGGCCGCATGGGACTCGCCACAATGCTAACGCCCGCTTTGCGGGCGTCAGGCTGCTGACAAAGTAATCTGGTTCGATTGCACAGGACCCGGCAAAGCCGGGCCTTCAGACTAAGTTATTGATTTCTCAGCCTTCCCATCTATTCCCAATCCCCCCGCCCTTGCCTTGCCAATTGAAGATGGGAGCCTCGCTTTCTTTTCAGAAAGCGAGAGCGAGTTTGCCAACAATCTGACGCCCGCCTTGCGGGCTTTTTCATTGCCAAATCCGGACAAAAAACACAATATATAGATATTTTTAAAATTACAGACACAACAAGATGACCAACCTCTACGCCATCCGCCGTGAATTCATGCAGCGTTTCGACCTTCCCGCCGCAGATCAACCCGGACTGCAAGCAAACACCCTGGCCATGTGGGAAACCATGCTGCACGAAGAAATGGCTGAATTCCTGCACGCCTTGCAGGAATTCAAACAGCTGGCCGGCTGCGACCAGCAGGAACAAGTACGCCGCATGGCAGAGCTGACTGCAGAAGGCGTGGACGTGCTGAATGTGCTGACCGGGCTGCTGCTGTCGCAGGGCATGCCGCTGGAAGCCATGACCGAGGCCATTCATCAGGCCAATCTGCGCAAACAGATTGATGGCAAGGTGGTGCGTCGTGCCGATGGCAAGATTCTGAAACCCGAAGGCTGGCAAGCCGCAGACAAATGCGCGGTGATCCGCCAGGCCCAGTCATTACATCACCCTACTGCTGACGATGATTAAGTCTGATTTAATAAATACGGCGTAACATGCAAACTGATTGATTCGGGCATGCCCACAGAACAAAGGAAGCATCATGCTGAAAAATTCACAACACAGTTATGGCCGTCTGGCACGTGCCCTGCACTGGCTGAGTGCACTGGCAGTGATTGCCGCACTGGTTTTCATCGAATTCAAGGATATTGCACCCAAGGGCAGCCCGCTGCGTGACTTCCTGAAGTCCGGCCATTTCCAGGCTGGCATCATCGTGCTGTTGCTGTTCCTGCCGCGCCTGCTGTGGCGACTGGCCAACCGCGTACCTGACATCACCCCGGCACCGCAGCCGGCCGCCATGCTGCTGGCTCACGCGGCACACTGGTTGCTGTATGCACTGATGCTGGCCCTGCCGATACTGGGCATTGCCATTGTGCAGGGCAATGGCAAGGACGTGGTTTTCCTGGGTAGCACGCTGCCGGTGTTCTTCTCACTGGGCAAGGAAACCGCGCACAACCTGAAAGAAATTCACGAAGCGCTGGGCAACCTCTTGCTGTGGCTGGCCATTTTCCATGCTGCAGCGGCAGTCTGGCACCACCGCTTTGTCAAGGACGACACCCTTACCCGCCTGACCGGGCCGATTCGCCCCTGATCTCCACGCAAACACCCCGCCTTGGCGGGGTGTTTGCATTTACTGCCCTGCATCAGCGCAAATCCCTTTGCCACAGCGCCATCACCATGGCCAGTCCTGCCAACATGGCCAAACTCAGCAAGGCATGGTCGCAGGCAATCAGTACCGCCTGCTGCGTCACCTGAGCTGACAAACGCGCAAGATCAGACAGGTCCAGCCCCATTCCCCATTGCCTCAGGCTGAGGGCGTCCAGACGGTCCAGCAGGCTCATGCGGGCCACTGCCTCTCCCGCTTGCAACTGCAAGGCAGCCAAACCGGTTCCCATGGCCATGGCCAGTTCACGCAGGATGTTTTTCAGCTGATAGGCATGGGCAAAATCCTCTGCCTGCACCTCGGCATAGGTCATGGCTGCAATCTGCAATACTGACAGCACCGGTACCAGGCCGTGCAACAGAATGGCCGGCAGTACGCTGGCCAGCGCTGCGCCCGGCATGGCTACGTGTGACAGCCACATACAGCAGAGCAATAGCAGGCCAAAACCCAGCGCCAGCACATGGTCACGCCGTGTCAGCCAGCGACTGGCATACAAATAGGACAAGGCCATCACCACCGTCACCAGGCTGCCCATGCTCATGGCCCAGCCGGTGGTGACAAAGTCGAAACCCAGCCCGTGTTGCAGCATGGCTGACAACAGGTAAGACCAAATCCCGTTGCACAGGTAATAAAGCGCATAAAAAGCCAGCCCCATCAGATAACGCCGTCGCAATACGGCATGCAGTTGCAACCAGGGGTCCGGGTGGGTATGGAGGCGTCGCCAGGCCAGCAACAGCAAGGCTACACCAGCCAGCAAGGCCAGCCACATGCCGGGACGGGCGCTAAAGCGCAAAAAGCGCAGATCTTCCAGCGTATGCAATACCAGCAAGGCCCCCAGCCCCAGCGCCGCCACGGCCAACCAGTCCAGTTCCCCGGCCTGGGCACGGGTGGGCGCACCGGCATGCCGGGGATAGCTGATTTGTACCAGTAGCAATAACAGCGGGACAAAACCGGCCTGCAACCAGAAAATGGCCTGCCAGCCCCAATCCTCCACCAGCAGGGCCGAGAGCCACGGGGAGATTCCGGACAAGCTGAACAAGCCAAGCAAGAAGCCATACATCAGCGGCTTGCGCTCCCTGGGCTGTGCCACCAGTTGCAGCAGGATGCGCGAGGCCGTAAACAGCCCGCCACCACCCAGGCCCTGAAACAGGCGCGCCACCGCCAGGCTGGTGATTCCTTCCGCCAGCGCACAGCCCACACTGCCCGCCATGAACAGCAGCAAGGCCCACTCGGTATAACGCCGGTAACTGATCAGGGTGGCAAAGCGGCCCAGCAACAGATTGACCAGCACCGCGCCCACGGCAAAGCTGGTAAGCGCCCACAAGTATTCTTGCGGTGCCGCTGCCACACCACCCTGAATGGCTCCTCCCGCCACCCCCATCATGCTGACGGCGACAAAGTCCGCCCCGGTCACCAGACCCAGCGTCAGGCCAAACAGTCTTACCTGCCAGGGGCGCATTCGGGGTGGGCTTGCAACAGCACGGGATAGGCATTCATTCGACTGGAGGCTTTGGACTGGGATGGATCGCGCTGACTATAAAGACCATGCTATTTTGAATAAACCGTCAAAATTGAAATCATTATTCAATGCCACGTACAAATGATTGGAATGACTGGTATCTATTCAGTTGTGTCGCGCAGCTGGGCAGTTTCAGTCGGGCGGCAGAACGACTGCAACTGCCCAAATCAACAGTCAGCACCGCCTTGACTCGACTGGAACAGAAACTGGGATCACGCTTGCTGGAACGCAGCACCCGTCGCCTGCGACTCACCGAGGCCGGCTTTCATTTACTGGAGGAAATCAGCCCGCTGTTTGCCCGGCTGGAAGATGTGGCCGACCACCTGCAAGGCCTGGCCGAGGCACCACTCAGCGGCACCTTGCGCATTGCCGCGCCTTACGAGTTCGCCAGCCTGCACCTGAGCCCGGTGCTGTGCGACATCATGCAGGCACATCCTGACTTGCACATCGAGGTGGATGTCATCAGCAATCAGACAGACCCGCTCAGCAGCGGGCATGACCTGAGTTTCGTCATGACCAGCCACCCGCTGCCGGATTCCAGCCTGCTGGGCAAGCGCCTGTACACCTTGCAACAGGGCCTGTTTGCCGCACCGTCCTTGCTGGCCTCACGTGGCCGGCCACAACATCCTTCTGAACTGCAAGGTTGGCCGCTGCTGGGTGCAGCCAGCGCCCTGCCCTGGCGCTTGCTGCATGCGGATGGCACTGAATTCACACTGCAACAGGGCTTGCACCTGCAAACAGCCAATGCCGGGCTGCGCTTGCAAGCGGCCATTGCCGGGCGCGGTGTATGCCTGGTGTCGCGCAATTTTGCCGCTGCGGCGCTGGCGGCCGGACAGTTGCAAAGCATACTTGGCGACTGGACCCTGCCGCCGTTGAAAACTTATGCGCTGGTGCCCAATCGCAGCTTGCACCCCACCAAGACCCGGCTGCTGCTGGATGGACTGGAACGGCATTTTGCCGCGACAGAACGACAAGCAGTTCACACCGGCAGCCGCTGACGGCAAGAAAAAAGGACGTCAGCTGACGTCCTTTGTAGCGACAGATACGGCCTGTGATCAGCGCGGTTCGGCACCCTGCTGCCCGGCATGTGCCGCGATGGGTTGCGCAGTGGAACCACGGGCAATCAAGCGTCCGGACAGCACCACCTTGCGTGCGCTGCGGGCCGGGTCTTCCAGTCGCTCCAGCAGCATCTTCATGGCGGTGCGGCCAATGTCGTACACCGGCTGTTCAATCACCGTCAGGCCGGGACCGGCCAGCTCGGTCCAGTTGTCATTGTCAAAACCGGCCAGTGCCAGCTGCGCCGGAATGCTGACGCCCGCCGCACGCGCGCCGCGCAACATGCCCAGCAATACCAGGCCATTACTGGCAATCAGTGCTTCCGGTTGAACCGGTTCGCGCAGCCAGTCACGCACGGCCTGCTCTGCGGCCTCCGGCGTGGGGGCAATAAAGCGCGCCTCCGCCTGCAAACCATGCTGCTGCATGGCGGCCACCACGCCAGCGTGGCGCTCGGCGCCGGTGGTACTGGTGTTACCGAACAGACCGCCGATACGGCGATAGCCCTGCGCCAGCAAATGTTCCACCAGCAGGCTGGCGGCTTCGGCATTGTCCAGCACCACGGCATCGGTCTGGCCGGGCGGGGCCGCGCGGTCTATCAGTACCACCGGGAAGCCCAGCTGGTGCGGGTCCAGCTTTTGCGCGGTGGCACGGGTGGGGGCAAAAATGACCCCGGTCACCCGTTCTTCCTGCATCAGCCGCAGGTACATGGCTTCTTTTTGCGGGTTTTCGTCGGTATTGCACAGAATCACCCGCATCCCCACCGCATAGGCGGCGTCCTCTACCGCGCGGCTGACCGCCGTGAAAAAGGGGTTGCGGATATCGGACACAATCAGCCCGATGGTGTGGCTGTGCTGCGAGCGCAAGCGTCGCGCCGACAGATTGGGCAGATAGCCGGTGGCAGCCACCGCTGCTTCCACTTTCTTGCGCAGCTCCTCGCTGACCGGGCCACCGCCCAATGCACGCGATACCGTTGCCACCGATACCCCTGCGGCGCGGGCTACATCCTTGATGCCTACCGTCATTTTGCAATCGTTTTCAGTCAGATTGTCGTGATCGTGCATCAAGTCCAAAACCATTGCAAGCCTTTGGTTTCAATGCATCTTGTTGACTTGAGCAAAATTTGATCCAGATAGTCAACAATCAATATTGACAGCAATTATGTAATCGTTTTCAATGCCATCAACGCAACGCCAGACAATAGCCAGCACAGCCCCTTTTTGGGTGCAATGCAGCAAAATAACAGTACCAGGAGACCACTCCCGATGTCGCACGATCTGATCCATCCGGAACTGATTTGCCTTGCCACCGCTCCGGCCAGCAAGGAAGAGGCCATCCGCCAGGCCGGCCAGTTGCTGGCCAACGCTGGCTGTATCGACGCCGCCTATATCGACAGCCTGCTGGCACGTGAAGCCGTGGCCAATACCTTTCTGGGTCATGGCGTCTCCATTCCGCATGGCATGGTGGAAGACCGCCACCTGATCAAGCGCACCGGCATTGCCATCCTGCAGATTCCGCAGGGCCTGGAGTGGAATCCGGGACAAACCACCCACCTGCTGTTTGCCATTGCTGCCCAGTCGGACGAACACATCCAGCTGCTGCGCAGGCTTACCCGCTTGCTGCAAGACGAACCCCGCCTGCAGCAGCTGTTTGCCACCAGCAACCCGCAAGACCTGATTGCCGCCCTGTCCGATACCGCTGCCGCACCGGCTGCGCCGCAGCAAGCCGCTGGTGATCTGGCCGAACAGTTTGAATGGCAGGTGGACTACCCCAATGGCCTGCATGCCCGCCCGGCCACCGCGTGGGTGAAACCGCCCGCCAGTACGCGGCACAGGTGCAAGCGCGTCACGGCCACCATGTGGCTGACGCCAAGAACATGATTTCCCTGCTGCAACTGGGCCTGCAACGCGGCGACCGCCTGGTGGTGTCCGCCGAAGGCAGCGATGCTGCCGCCCTGCTGCAAGCGCTGCAAGGGGTGATGACCCGCCTGACCGCGCAGGAACAGACCGACGCCGCACTGGCCGCACAAAAAGCGCAGGCCCAGCGTAGCGAAAACAACTGGCAGCCGCCGGGCCACCCGCTGGAAGTGGCCGGCATCAGCGCCAGCCCCGGCCTGGCCATCGGTCAGGTGCATGTGCTGACCCACGGCCTGCCCGCCATTCCCGACCACCCGCTGGCCCTGGCCGAAGCCGGTGACAAACTGCATGCCGCGCTGGCAGATACCCGCGCCGAACTGGCCAAGCTGGCCGAAGACACCGCCCAGCGCCTGGGCAATGCCGAAGCCGCCATTTTCAAGGCCCAGGCCGAACTGCTGAGCGATACCGACCTGATCACCCTGTCCTGCCAGTTGATGGTGGAAGGCCACGGCGTGGCCTGGTCCTGGCATCAGGCAGTGGAGCGACTGGCCGACCGTCTGGCTGCGCTGGGCAACCAGCTGCTGGCCGCCCGCGCTGCCGACCTGCGTGACGTGGGCCGCCGCGTGCTGGGCAAGATCGACCCCAGCCTGCAAGCCACCACCCTGTCCGACCTGCCGGATAACTGCATTCTGCTGGCCAGCGA